>CAWESK010000013.1:0-156401 GCA_963811685.1 uncultured beta proteobacterium
AGCAGCGCAGCGGGCGCAAGTTCCGGTCCCGGCAGCGACGGCACGGTTTCGAAGGTTTCTTTGGGTTGAGCGATCGCCGAACCGGTCGCGACAATGACAAACGCCGAAAGCAAGGATGCGAGCGTGGCGCAAACGACAATAATCGAGGTTTGGATATCACTTTTCAGCCTTATGGAGAATCCGATGAGTAAGGGTACCGTTCAACGGGGGAAAAGCAGCGTGAAGTTGATCCGAAAACCCCAGCCGTGGGGTACCTCTGCCGGATCGACCGCCCAATAGCGCACCACCGGACCCACTTGCACCAGCTGGTCTCCGAGCCTCAGGATCTGGCGTAACACCCGCATTGATCGGCACCGACCATTGGCGGCTGTTCCAGTCGTAGGTGCTCTCCGAGTTCAGCACGAACGTCGTCGCTGTCGGGGTCGTGTAGGTGAGGAACGGTTGCACGAACGTCGTGCTGATGTCGGCGCGGCTGCTGTTCCCCGCAAACGACCAGATGTGGTTGGCGAGGGTGCCCCAAGTCCAGCGGCCTTCTGCTTCAGCACGACGCCGGTGGGACCGACGCCGTACTTGTGGCTGCCAGCACGTCGTCGGAACCGGTCGGCAAGAGGAGCACGGGACCTCCGCCCCGATCCAGCCGTCGTCGGCTCCTTGGGTGACAGGAAGAAGCTCTGCAGGATGTCGCCGATGCCGGATTGTCGCCGGCGCCGGCTTGACCGCTCGTCCTGCGAGATGACCGGCAGGATCGTGCGGGTGATCAGGTTCCAGTCGCTGTTGAGATCGAACGGAACGACCGGCTGGATGTTGAGCGTCAGCGAGTGCCGTCGGTCGAGTCCGATGTTCCGGTCGAAGTTGAACTGGAACGGCACGCTGATGAGGTCGGCGACCGGGTTGGAGAGCTCCATGGCCCGAACTCCTCGTTGGTCTCCGCTCGGGCGGTGGACGCGAGGAGCACTGCACCGACGAACATCATCGCCCTTGGGGCAAACGTTGAAGCGCAGCAGAGAACGATTGGCATGGAAGCGATCCCGTGGTGGCTGGTCGTGCAGGCGAGTCCTCGGAGAACTCCGGAGCGGCCGTGCCGTTCAACCACGGCCCGCCCTCAGAACTTCCAGTTGACGTTGGCGGCGACGAAGAGAAAGCTGACGTCGTTGAACGAACCAGCCACGTCGCCTCGACCGCCCAGCGCGACCGGCACGCTGCCGACACTGTTCGAATGCAGGCTTCCCCCGTACAGGTATTCGAAGCTCAATCCCCAGTTGAACGTCTTCGATTCTTCCTTCTGGGCACCGATCCCGAAACGCCAGGCGGCGTTTGCAGGCAGCGCCAGCGCGACGGCGTTGTTGTCCTGGAACCCCGAGTCGTAGGCAATGCCGCCATTGAGCAGCCACGCATCGGACAACCGGTATTGCACCCCGCCAGCGACGTGCCAGGTGTCCTTGAAGTTGAGGGCTGTGGTCAGTCCGACGGGATTGTTCGAGTCGATCCCGACCTCCACCTCGCCGAACCTGGACCATTGCTGCCAACCGACGCTGCCCAGCACGGCCCAACGCGGATCGAACTCATGGTAGAAGCTCGCGTTCACGCCTTGCGGGACCGTGACCCCGAGGTCGATGTTGGCGTCCAGCAGCCCGCGCGAAGCGAGCAACACCCGAATTCCGGGTCCGAGGTCGTTCCACTGCGACGGCGCATTGAAGCCGAGCTTTACCGGCGAGTTGTAGGTGATGCCGAAGCGTGTGCCGCGATTCACTTCGTAGAGCAGCCCGACGTTCGCGCCGAAGCCCCACGTGTTGTCGTCGAGTGAGAGGCTACCGTCGGTCCCGATGATGTTGTTGACGGCCACCTTGTTTTCGAGCTTTCCATACATCGCGTTGAGGCTCGCGCCCAGCGAGAAATTCTCGTTGATGCGCCGACGCGGCCGACGGCAGAATCGATGCGCCGAGCAGCGTGCCCTCTTGCGCACGGTACCGGCCGACCCAGCTAGTCGTACTTCACCGCCGATCCGAAGTTGCCGGTGAGCGCGAGGCCGACCCTGATGTCCGACGATACGCTGTGCGAATAGAACATGCCGCCGCCCGGGAGCCAGCCGACCGGATTGCCGCCCCCATTGCTGCCGAGCGCCGGCGAGGTGCCCGGCCCGATCGAGAAGCCGAGGTCGCCGTAGAGCACCTGGGCACCAAGTGTGAGCTCGTCGCCGGCGAGCCGCGTCATGCCGGCAGGATTGGTGAAGACCGTGGACGCATCCTGCGCGCGTGCAGAATAGCCGGCCGACGCGAGGCCGACATCCGCAGTGCCAACCTCGTAGAGGCTGATGCCGCCGGCCACCGTGGTGTTCGGGCCAGCGCGCCGATGCACAACGCGACAGCCGTGATTGAGCGTGTGAAAAGGTTCGGGGTCATGGGTTCGATGGTCTTCGCAAGAGAGCCGCCCGCGGCGGAAACGAAAGCCCGGTGTGGCTGCGAGTGCTCTACGGCGTACCGTCGGCCACCGGCTGCTGACGCGGCCTCGCGCCTTTCCAGCTGGTCAAGATCACGTTCGAGGAAGAAATTGACGAAGGTCCGAATCGCCGCGACGGCGGCCAGGCGCCCGATTTCATCCCAAGCTCGGCGAGAAGGCGGACTCGACAATGTCGGCGGCAAGCTGAAAGGTCAGCCCGCCCACCAGCCAGCGCGCGTAGCTGAATGTACGCCGCATGGAAATGCTGGCCGGTCGGGGGATGGCCTTAGCATCGCGCGAAAGCTCCGGATGAAAGCCTGCAGGGTCCCGAAGGCGACGACCAGGCAGTGCCATGACATGAATGATCATGACCATGTTCATGGCAATGACCGTCAGCGTTTCGTTCATCGAATTCTCCTGGGCCGAGGGTACGTATCGATTTCGCGCGGCAGCTTCTCGCCGCGGACAAGAGTGCTTACGCGTCTTATGAATTTGCGTCGCAGCGTTCCGTGCAAGTATCGGGCTTGCAAGTATTGAGCCTGCTCTCCGCTACGCCGCCTCAACGCTGCAAGCTCCACGCATGGAGTTTCTTCGCAGCGGTGCCGAATTGACCCAGCTGGTAGACGGCTGCGCCTGCCGGTGAGAATGTGAACGACTCGAACGGTTCAGCGAGGATCCTGTCGAGGTAGTCACGCGGCGCAACGCCCGTGGTGACATGCGGATCGAAATGCTCGCCGGATGATTTCTGCACAAACGTCGACACGTAGTCGATCAGAAGCGGGTCGATGACGGGATCATCCGGCGTCGTGGCGAAGGCGTCCGAGAGTCCCGTTGCCGCGGGTGAACGGGGCCACGGCATGGATCAACTCCTGTTGCAGCGCGCGCAATTCAGGGCTCGGGGCCTGGCGACGATGCCCGCAAGTCCTATGGCGCCGCTCGGGATGTAGTAGTACCTGAAAGCCTCCAACCGCAAGCCGAGCACATTGGTCCCGGCGAAGATCTTCCCGGCGGCCGCATAGATTTTGTCGAGGTCCGCCGTGCCCGGCGGAGTGCGGGCGACGGTGCCTTGGTGCGCGATTCTGGGCGTGCCGGTCAGTGGCTGGCGCCGCCGCCCGCGTCTTCCAGCGTGCGCATCACCGCGTCCAGGTTGAACGAGGCCGGCTTCTGGCGCGGCGGGAACTTCTCGAAGTTCTCGATCTGGCTGGCCACCACCGCCTGCATCCCGTAGATGATGTAGGCGTGGGAGATCATCCAGTCCCAGTAGGTGTTCGAGTTCTCGTCGGCCCGCTCGAACGGGTCGCGCCGCAGGTTGAAGATCTTCGGGATGCGCAGCTTCACGAACGGCTCGACCCAGCAGGCCAGCTGCTTGGCCCGCTGCTCCATCAGCACCACTTTCCAGTCCCGCATCCGGATCGCCATGATGTCGCCGTCGTCGCTGATGTAGAAGAAGGACTTGCGCGGGCTTTCCTTCACCTCGCCGGTCAGGTAGGGCAGCATGTTGAAGCCGTCGATGTGGACCTTGAAGGTCTTGTCGCCGACCTTGTGGCCCTTGAGCAGCTTCTCCTTGATGTCCGGCTCGCCGGCGGCGGCCAGGAACGTCGCCAGCCAGTCCTGGTGGGTGACGATGCCGTTGAGCACCGTGCCCGCCTTGAACTTGCCCGGCCAGCGCACGAAGCACGGCACGCGCCAGCCGCCTTCCCAGTTGGTGTTCTTCTCGGAGCGGAACGGCGTGATGCCGGCGTCCGGCCAGCTGTTGTAGTGCGGCGCCGTTGTCGGTGGAGTACATGACGATGGTGTCGTCGGCGATGCCCAGCTCGTCGAGCTTGTCCAGCATCTTGCCGATGTTCTCGTCGTGCGCGACCATGACGTCGTTGTAGTCGCCCTGCGCCGCTCTTGCCCTTGTGCTTCTCGGCGCAATGGGTGCGGAAGTGCATGGCCGTCGTGTTGTACCAGAGGAAGAACGGCTTGTCGGCCTTGTGCGCCTCGTCGATGAAGCGCAGCGCGTGCTCGGTCACCTCGTCGTCGATGGTCTCCATGCGCTTCTTGGTCAGCGGCCCGGTGTCCTCGATCTTCTGCCCGCCCTTGCCGTCGGCCCAGCAGTGCAGCACGCCGCGCGGCCCGAACTTCTTCTTGAACTCCGGGTCCTTCGGGTAGTCCGGGTCCTCCGGCTCTTCCTCGGCGTTCAGGTGATAGAGGTTGCCGAAGAACTCGTCGAAGCCGTGCATCGTCGGCAGGTACTCGTCCTTGTCGCCGAGGTGGTTCTTGCCGAACTGGCCGGTGGCGTAGCCCAGCGGCTTGAGCAGCTCGGCGATGGTCGGGTCTTCCGCCTGCAGGCCGTCGTCGGCGCCGGGCATGCCCACCTTGGTCAGCCCGGTGCGGATCGGGTTCTGGCCGGTGATGAACGCGGCGCGGCCGGCGGTGCAGCTCTGCTGGGCGTAGTAGTCGGTGAAGGCCACGCCTTCGTTGGCGACGCGGTCGATGTTGGGCGTGCGGTAGCCCATCTGGCCGCGGCTGTTGTAGCTGATGTTCCACCAGCCGATGTCGTCGCCCCAGAGGATCAGGATGTTGGGTTTCTTCGCTGCCATGGTCTCTTCCTTTCAGTCGTTGCACAATTCCGGATCGGCGTCAGGCCGCCCGGTTCCCAAAAGCAGTCCCTGCGTCGCGGCACCGTTGCGCGGTCGACCCCGCTGAAGGGCGAAGCCGGCGCGTTGTCGCCGTGGCAGAAGCGGAACTTCTTGCCGCTGCCGCACGGGCACGGCTGATAGGCGCCGCGCCTGCGCGTCCTCGCGCGGCGATCGACGCCATCACGTCGGACGGCGCGCGGCGCTGCTGCAGCAGCCGCGCCATCGCTCTGCATCGCCGGGCCGCGTGTGCGTGAAGAAGAGCTCGAGGCCCGGGCAGAGGTAGTTCTGGCCCGGCTCGCCGTCGCGCGACAGCGCGAACCGGTCCTTCGGGCAGCCGCCGTTGCACAGCGGCCGGACCTCGCAGCCGCTGGCACTGCGCCGTCAGCGTGTCGCGCTTGTCCTCGCCGAACTTGCGCTGCTCGGGCGAGGCCACGAGCTCGAGCATGTGCGTCTCGTGGATGTTGCCGAGCTTGTAGCGCGGCTCGACGAAGTGATCGCAGGAGTAGAGGTCGCCGTTGTGCTCGAGCGCCGGGCCGTAGCCGCAGGTCGGCGCGTGGATGCACAGCAGGTGGCGGCCGAAGTAGGCCTCGAGCGTCACGTCGAAGAGCTGCACGTAGACCTGGCCCACGTCGTGGCGCACCCACTCCTCGAAGACGTCGACGAGGAAGCGGCCGTACTGCTCGGCGCCGACCGAGCGCTCGGTGACCAGGTTGCCGGTCTGCGTGTAGAGCAGGCGCTTGCTGGCCCGGCTGCTCGCTCCAGCCCAGGTTGGCGATCTCGATCGTCTGCTCGGTCGCGCGCTCGACGATCGGGATGAACTGCACCCACTTCGCGCCGAGCTCGTCGCGGAAGAAGCGATAGACCGCGCGGCCATGGTTCTGGTTGGCGGCGTTGACCGTGCACAGGATGTTGAAGTCGACGCCGTGCTTGCGCAGGTACCGCCAGCCGCGCATCACCAGGTCGAAGGTGCCCTGCCCGCGGCGGTCGACGCGGTAGGTGTCGTGCAGCTCGCGCGGGCCGTCGACGCTCAGGCCGACGAGGAAGTCGTGCTGCTTGAAGAAGGCGCACCAGTCGTCGTCGAGCAGCATGCCGTTGGTCTGGAAGGTGTGCTGCACGATCTGGCCGGGCCGGCGGTACTTCTCGACCAGCTCGACCGCGCGCCGGAAGAAGTCGAGCTTCATCAGCGTCGGCTCGCCGCCCTGCCACGCCACGGTCACCTGCGGCGTGCGGTGCGACTCGAGCAGCTGGCGGATGTAGGCCTCGAGCGTGGCCTCGGACATCCGGCTGCTTGTCGTTCGGGTACAGCGCCTCCTTGGACAGGAAGAAGCAGTACGTGCAATCGATGTTGCAGGTCGACCCGCTCGGCTTGGCCAGCAGGTGGAAGCCCGGCGGGGCGTCCGCGGGCAGCGGCGGAGCATCGTCAGGGTCGGGCTCGGCGGTCATCGTGCGCTACACGAGATTCAGCAGCACGGCGAAGAAGGCGAAGATGCCGATGAGGATCGAGAACGATCGCGTTGCGTAAAGCGGGTCTGCCTGCCTTCCTTCGTCACACCGGCGATCGGCGCGAAATCTCCTCCCGACAGGTAACGGATCGTCCACCGGTACTCGCGAATCGAAACGACCGCCGCCATGACGCCGCAAAAGATCAGCGCCAGCCCCAGGTACCACGCAGCGTCGGGAAAGCGCGGCGGCGGCTTCCCCGGGCATCGTGATGAATGTTGTGGAAGAACTGGACGATCGCGAAGCCGAATCCAATCAGCGAGACGGCCGTGCGCATGTACGCCATCATCGTGCGCTCGACGGCGAGCCGCGTGCGCAGCCAGCGCAAAATGGCTTTCGGCGGTCACGCGAACCTCGAAGCGATCGGACTTGGCCGCTGACTTGCTGATCACTCATCGGAATGCCTGACAGGTCGGAGTGGCCGTCAGCGCCGAATACGAACGGGCGCGTTGGGGCGGCCGGACCGCTGCTACGCCCGCGCGGACGCGCCATGGGGCTGGCCAAGCCAGGCGGTGGCCGCCGCCACGGCCTGGTTCAGCGCGTCGCCGAGCTGCGGCGTGGCCACGAAGACGTTCTCCTCGCCGATGAGCTTGAGCACCCCGGTCTTGGCGAGCTGATCGCGCACGACCGGATCCACGCCGACCAGCATCAGCTTGCTGTCGTGGGCCTGCAGCGCCTGGGAATAGCGCTGCAGCACGGTCACGAACGTGCTGCCGATCTCGCTCTTGCCGCGCAGGTTGATGGCCACCACGGCGTGGGTGGCATCGCCGACGTCCGGCAGCATCTCTTCCATGCTCTTGGCCGCGGCGAAGAACAGGCTGCCGTAGACGTGCAAGCAGGGTGAGCTGGTGGCTCGGCAACCGTTTGGGCGCCGGCTGTTCCAGCGGAAACCCTTCCGGCTGCAGCACCCACTGGGTGACGACGACCTTGTTCGATTGGCGAAAGACGTTGAGCACGATGCTGAGGGCCATGCCGAACAGGACCGCAAATTGCAGAGGGACGATCAACGTGGCGACGAACGTGACGATCATGACCACCTTCGAGATCCTGCCGGTCTTCCAGGCGATCACCGCCTGTTCCACGCGCAGGCCCTGGAAGCCGGCCACGATCAGCAACGCGGCCAGCGCGGGCATGGGCACCCGCTCGACCAGCGGCGCGGCCAGCAGCACGATGACGGCCACGAACAGCCCGACGAAGATGTTGCCCCAGCGCGACTTGGCGCCCGGCGCCCATGATCAGCGCCGTGCCCGAGACCGAGCCGCCGGCCGGGATGCCGCCGACGAGGCTGGTGGCGATGTTGGCGGCACCCTGGCCCAGGAAGTCGCGCGACACGTCCGGGTACCGACCGTTCGGGGTTGGGAGTGCCCTGGCTGACGCCTGCGCCCTGGACCAGGCCGATGATGGCCACGGAAAAGGCCGGCAGCAACAGCGACAGGACGAGCGACGGCTGCGGAAGCGCCAGCTCGGGCAACGAACGCGGAATCGCGGAGATGTCGCCGACCGTCGGGACCGCGGCGAAGTACGGCGGCCGTGGGCAGCGCCGGCAGGTCAGCAACAGCCAGCAGCACGGTCGCCACGGCAATGGCGATGATGAAGGCGAACCGCCGCAACGACTTGAGCCGCAGCAGCAGCACGATCAGCCCCAGCGTCACCGACGCCGATGATCGTCGTCGGCAGGTTGATCTGGCCGATCCGCAGCAGCAGGTCCAGCGCCTGGGCGACCCGGTTCGAGAAGCTGCTCTGGTAGCCCGTCAGGTCGCTCAACTGGCCCAGGATGATCAGCACGGCCACGCCGTTGAGAAAGCCGGTCATCACCGCGTTGGAGACGAAGCGGATCAGGAAACCCAGCCGGAACAAGCCCGCCAGCAACTGGATCACGCCCACCAGCAGCACCAGCACGACCAGCGCCTCGCACCCTCTGGCCGGCGGGAATGTCCACCAGCACGACGCCGGCGGCCACCGACAGCGCGGCGGTGGTCGACACGTTCATGAAGACCGAGCTGGTGAAGATGGCGCCGACCGGCACGGCGACCATCAACGTGTAGATGCCGAGCACCGGATTGACCGTCGCCAGCAGCGCGTGCGCCATCGCCTGCGGCACGTTGACCACGGCAAAGGTGAGCGCGGCGATCAGGTCGGACGCGAGATGACTGCGCTCGGGCTTCAGGCGCCGCGCTGCGTCCCGAAGCTGTTCCAGGCGTGTCGTCATGCCGCGCTTCGTCCGATCGTTCGTCGGACGTTCAACCGGATCACCTGCGACTCTGCGCCTGCGGATCCGCGTGCCGAGCCACCAGCGCGCGACACGCGCGATCGGGCCCGCGCAGCGACCAGGTAGGGCACGAACGCGAGCAGGACCGCGATGATGACCGCCTCGGCGGGATGGAAGGTGTCGAACTCGATGAATTGATAGATCAGGTCCATGCACGAGGCCGAGGAGAAGGACCCGCGCGGTGGAGATCAGCCCCTCGTGCAGGCGAGCCGCGCGCTTCGCCGGATCGGTGAGAATCGTCCAGAAGTAGGGCGCGCGCCCGTCCGGGCGTCCTTGATGCCGTCGAGCAGCGCGGCAATCGTCGCCATGATGGGCTGCAGGACGAAGCGGAAGGTCATCGGCCCGCCCGGACGCTCGAGCAGGTTTTGCCAGATGCGCTCGAAGACCCGGTACGGAAAGACCGTACATCGCCACGCCGACGACGACGAAAGCGATCATCAGCACGACGACCAATCGCGCCAGAAAGATCTGGGTCTTCGAGGGCGTCGCGTTCATTGAATAGGTTCCGATCGCGAACGACGAATGTAACCGTTTGTGCTGACCCTGCTGTCCTGCGGGTCGTGCCGATCGCGATTCGTCGCGTGCCAACCTGGCGATCTCAAGGGTAACACGGGACAGAATCGAAGCGACTGTGCCTCATTTTTTCGGCACGAGCTTCGGCGAACGGATCGCGGACGAGCTTGTACGGTGCCGGCGGCGGACGGGTAGGCGGGGATGACCCGGACCGAGAGCCGCGACGTCTTCAGCAAGCATCGATGCACAGGACGTGTCGCGACATGGCATAGCGTCTTCGTCAGAAGATGCTGATGCGCAAATAGGGCTTTCGCGGATAAGAATCCGTGCGTGCTCTGGCATGATCGGTCCTGGATATCGCCAATTTCTGAGGGAACATGTCATGTCCAAGCTCAGGACAAGAACTCGCAAGTCGTTGCCCGAGAATGACTTCGCTTTGCCGGGAGGAAAGTATCCGGTTGAGGACAAGGCGCACGCGGCGAACGCCAAAGCGCGAGCCACGCAGCAGTACAAGGCCGGGAAGTTAAGCGCCGCCGATCGTGCAAAAGTCGATCGCAAGGCGGCCGCTGTGCTGGGTCAAAAGAAATAACGCGCAGTCAGAAGCGCTCGCTGACGGCGACCGCGCGACAGCGGCGTTCCAATGCGCGATATTGCGGTGGTCATCACCGAAAGGCATCGCCATCAAGCCTCGGCTGCGCCGCATGAACGGTTAGTGGCCGACGGGAATGTGACGGTGCTCATCGCTCCACCCTCTGGACTGGTGCGGGATCCGGGCGGCGGTTCCGTCGGACGGCGTTCGCGGCCATCGTCGTATCTCGTCGCGACGCTCGCTTGCGCGATGATGTTCGGGTGCGCGCAGCCTGAGCGCGCGCCCGAGCCCGAATCGCCGCTCCCGGCACCGACTGTTCCGTCGCTCCCGACGCCGCCGTCCTCAGGTGACGTAACGCTCAACACGCAGCGCGGCCGCATCTCGATGTACGGCAACGAATTCGCGGGCAGAAAGACGGCAAGCGGCGAGTCGTTCGATCCGACGGCGCTCACCATGGCACACCGAACGCTTCCGTTCGGCACACGCGTGCGCGTCATCAATCTCGAGAACCAGCGCAGTGTCGAGGTCGTCGTGAACGATCGTGGCCCGTTCGTGGCTGGGCGCATTGCCGACTTGTCCGAAGCGGCGGCCCGGCGCATAGACATGGTGGCCGACGGCGTGGTCGAAGCGCTCCTGGAGATTCTTCGGCCGGGAAAAAGCGTCACGCGGGGTCACGTCGACTAGCGGGCACGCGGGCGGCCGTTACCCGACGGCGGGCAGACAGCTTTTGAGTCCCCAGCAAGGTGCAGTCCTCGCGCTGGGGACTCAAGCTCATGTACGCGCACGTGGCTACGAGAATTGCGAATGGTTGGGAGGTCTGCCTTTCCAATAGCGAGAAACAGCGAGCAGCATGGAAGTTGAACGCGGCGTTGGACACGCTAGCCTCGGTCATCCGAAGAACGGACAGAAGTCGTAGGGCCGGGCCTTGCCGTTGCACGTGCAGCGTGCAGCACCAGCCGCGGGCGGCGACCTTCCGTTTGCCGCAATGCGATGGTTGAGGCTGGCGAGCAGGTCGCCGCCGGTCCGATTGCGGCCGGCTATAATCGTTGCAGTAGAAAACCCTTCCCGAGCTTGGAGGCACATTTCAATGAAGGCGACCTTCCGCGCTCGCAATGCGACGGCTGCATTGCTTTGCACCGCATTAATCGTCGCGCCTATCCAGACGGCGGTGGCGTGCACCCGTATTCTGTGGAACGACAACAAGCTTGCCGTGGTCGTCAGCCGCACGATGGATTGGCCGGAATCCACCGACCCGGTGCTCACCGTCTTTCCGCGGGGCATGCAACGCGATGGTGGACGATTGGGGACAGCGACCGTCGTTGCTGAGAATCCTGCACGATGGACTTCACGCTACGGCAGCGTCGTCACCACCATCTACGGCGTCGGCACCGCGGACGGTGTCAATGAAAAGGGCCTGGCGGCCCACATGCTCTTTCTGTCGGCGACCGATTTCGGTCTGCGCGACACGAGCAAGCGCGGCATCCAGGCAGGACTTTGGGCTCAATATCTCCTCGACAACGCCGCGACTGTTGACGAGGCCGTAGAGCTGATGAAGCAGGTTCAGCCGGTACTCGTGACGGTCCACGGCCACAATTCCACGGTTCATCTCGCGATCGAGGACAGCTCGGGCGACTCCGCTATCATCGAGTACATCGGTGGCCAGCCACTGGTGCACCATGGGCGCCAGTTCACGATCATGACGAACGACCCGCCGTTTGATCAGCAGCTCGCTAATCTCGCTCGCTTCGACTTCACCGACGCCACGCGCAACACCCCGCTTCCTGGCAATGTGAACCCGCTCGATCGGTTCGTCCGCTCGGCGTTCTTCCTGAAGAAGCTGCCTGAACCGAAGTCCGAGCGCGAGGCGATCGCTGGAATTCTCGCCATCGCGAGAAATGCGTCGGTGCCGTTCGGCGCGCCCAACTATGCACCGGGCACGATCTACAATACCGAATACCGCACCGCCATCGACTTGACCACCCCACGCTATTTCTTCGAGCTGACGACCGCGCCCAACGTGATCTGGATGACTCTAGGCCGATTCAACCTGGCCGCAGGCGCTCCGGTGATGGTCCTCGACCCGGACAACATAGATCTCTCGGGCGACGTTACGTCAAAGTTCCGCAAGGCGAAGAAGACACCTTTCTGAATGCGCGTGGCGGCCAAGAGCGGACAGTGGGGCCCAAGGTCGGATCTTCTGCAAGGCGGTATCACCCGCTACGCGCGCCTGTGCGTCGCCGCAAGATCGCGCTCCTGGATGCAATTCTCGATGATCGATACGACCTGCTTCTTCTCCGCGGCACCCGAAGCCGCTAGGTGAAACGGGTCGCAAAGCGGAAGAGGCACCACAAATAACAACGCGATGCCCGTCGATGTCGATTGCGCTTACAGCCCCTCAAGTCAGAGAGCATATAAACAGCCTGGTGGACACTATAACTCGATGAAACATATGATTTATTTGCGATGTAGGCCTTCCGGCATGCATAGTGCTTCGGTCATCGGTTAGATGCTGCTCAAGGCAGGCAAAACGAGTTATCGAGTCCAAGTTGGGGAGGGACAATCCATGAGTTGCGCGGGCCCCCTAAGGCCATTACGGTCGATACGGATTCGGCGTGCGGCCGTCTTGGCTGGAATGGTCGCAAGCCTCACGCTCGCGGCGTCTCCGGCCCAGTCGACACCAACGTTTGTTAACGGCGACTTTGAGGCCGGCGTGTCACCAGGGTGGGTGTCGATGAATGCCGTCAACACGCCCGGCTGGACGATCACGACCGGAACAAGCGGGTTCTTTCCCGGGCTGAACCGGAATCAAAGTTGTGGAGGGCCGTTTGGCAACAACAACCAGGGTTGCCAATTCGCCACGCTCGGCGGGCCTAGAGATGAGCCTGGGGGTGGTTCGATGCTCGCTCAAACCCTTACGGGCTTCACCATCGGGAGCTCTTACAGTCTGAGCTGGCTACAGTCGTCCGAATTCGAAGGCAATTCGGTCACCGCGAGCATCCTCGGCGCTGGGACGCTGAGCCAGAATTTCCTCTCGAATCCGTATCCGGGGGGGGTGAGTTATTGGTATGGCTGGCAAACCATGACCTATACGTTCATCGCCGATGCAACATCGTTAACCTTCGAATTCAATAGCTGCAATAGCTGCGGATTCTTCTCCGAGCCTGGTCTCGATGATTTCAGAATCGTCGCGGCCGGCACGGCTCCCGAGCCGGCGACCTTGGCGCTGCTCGGACTCGGTCTCGCCGGGCTGGGTTTCTCGCGCCGTCGAAAGTTGACCTGATCACACCTCTGTCGCACGACGACCCCGCCCGCGTGGCGGGGTTTTCATTTGCGCGGGGATGGTGCAACACCTATCCGCGAGAGAGCGTGTGCGCGCTGTGGAAGAAAAGCTCGATGGCACAAATACGGCACAGGCCTGAAACAGCAGGGGCCCGCATCGCTGCAGGCCCTTGATTGTTTGGTTGCGGGGGTGGATTTGTGACTTATTCGTGCCTGCGGATTCTGCTGTGATAACCCACGTTCAAATCCGGACGCCTACAACGGCGAGACGCGGGCCAAGCTACGGGAGCTACCGCGTCGTCGATAGCAGTCGTTGGCGCCGCGGCTCCCGCCCCTGAGCTTATGTACGGAACATCGGTGTTTCTTGAATAGATCACGAAGAAGGCAGGAGAGATTCCCGCCTTTCTTTTATTTGATTCCGCCACCCGCCCTTGGAACAACCTCGGCCCGCACTTCGATCGGATAGTCCCGATTCACTTCGCCTTTGCCATTCAGTTTGAACGCGAGGAAACCATTCTCCAGAAGTGAGCGGAATGCTGCTTCATCCTTCAACTCGAGAGAGAGAATTTTCGAATTGCCGGATATAGTTTCTTTCGCGTCGAACTGTTCGCCATTGGAATTAAACAGTGCAACGTCCCACGAATTCGAGAGGCCACTAATGGAGATGCGATATTCGAGCGGCCCCTTGATGTTTCTCGCTGCATTCTTTTCTTCGGATGGCAACGAAGCCATGCTGATCATGTCGCGCAGAGAGCTGTGAAGAATGAACGGACGATGCACGAACTGGCAGATCCATGGACGGAATTGGCAGATGTTGATGAGTATAGGCGGCGGAACGAGCAAATCAGACTTGGAGTTGCCAGCGATGAGACCACTTGCGAAGTAAGAGCCGCCACCGGGCGCGAGAACGGTGCTGCCCCCGGGCAGGAGAACCAAAGTGAAAAAGTTGCGACCGGAATTCATTGAGGGAGCCGAATGAAAAGTGCCTGTGGAAGGCACGAAGAATTCGGCCGTACTGGACACGTTGAAATTGCCGTCGTCGCCGCCTGCGACAACCACAGTGTTGTTGGGAAGCAATACGGCAGAGTGATTCTCGCGAGCCTGTGCCATGTTGCCGGCCAGAGAGAACGTACCGGTGGTAGGAAGATAGATTTCAGCGGAATTGAGTACGGGGCCATAAGAGACGCCGCCTCCGGTGATAAGGACGGTGCCATCCTGTAATGCGGTCGCGGTGTGCTGGTCGCGAGCCGTAGCCATACTTCCGGTAGTTGCGAAGGAGCTGTTCGCCGGGTTGAATAATTCCGCGGAAGAGAGAGAAGTGGCCTGCATTCCGTTGGAACGCTGGCTGCCGCCCGTGAGCAGGATCTTGTTGTTGTCGGTGAGCCAGGTCGCGGTGTGATTTGAACGGGCGGACAGAAGGCTTCCCGTCGTCGAAAACGTCTTGTTAGTCTGATCGTAGACTTCCGCAGTAGAGAGGCTGCTCGATCCGTCGTCGCCGCCTGCAATCAAAACTTTTCCGGCCATTGTTCCGATGGCCGTTGCGGTGTGCGAATAGCGCGCGGAATTCATGGAGCCGGTTGCCGTAGACATGCCAGTTTGCGGGTCATAGACCTCTGCGGAGGCAGTAGGGCCGGAAGTACTCAAGCCGCCGGCCAACAACACGGTTCCATTGGAGAGCAAAGTAGCGGTATGCAATGCGCGCGGCGCGGTCATGTTTCCGGTGGAGGAATAGGTCTGAGTAGAGGGGTCGTATAGCTCCATGGTGGAGAGAAACATGCCGAAGCTGTTGCCGCCGGCAACGAGCACTTTGCCGTTGGGGAGCAGGGTAGCGGTGTAACCTTCACGGTTTGTCTGCAGGTTCCCAGTCACCTTCCATTTCCAGACAAATTGATTCGAGAACTGCGCCTGCGCCGGCCAAACGAAAAAGCACAACAAAAAGAGAAAGAATCCAACCGAGCGAACTGCAGTGCCGCGCATGGAGGCCTTGGACATGAGCACTCCTTTTTTCAATGAATTCAGCGAAGGAGGGAAACTGCAACGGTTAAGAAAGATACTTTCCAATGCGGCCGGAGTCAAATGTTGGGAAATCTATCACGCGACAACATTGATCAGTTCACCTGCCAATCCGTGACGGATCGGGAATATCACGAGGCACTCTCATGCGTCAGTTGAAACTGAACAAGGCCTTTACTCTGATGGAATCAGGACCCGTTGTGCTCGTGACGACCCATGATGGGCAGAAAGAGAACATCATGACCATCTCATGGACGATGGTGATGGATTTCACGCCGGTATTTGCCATCACTACGGGAGCTTGGAATCACTCGTTCGCGGCGTTACGAAAGAACCGGGAGTGTGTCATTGCCATTCCCACGGTTGACATGCTGGACAAGGTGGTCGGTATAGGGACGTGTTCCGGGGCAGACACGGACAAGTTTGCCAAGTACAAGCTCACACCTGCGCGGGGCAAAGTCGTCAACTCGCCCTTGATCAAGGAGTGCCTCGCCAACATAGAGTGCAAGGTCATCGACATCGTTAAAAGGCACAACATTGTCGTATTGGAAGCGGTCGCCGCATATATCAACACCTCGCGCAAGGAGAAGCGCACTGTTCATGCTGTCGGCGACGGAACGTTCATTGTCGACGGGCGCAAGATTGACCGGAGGAAGATGATGGCCAACAAACTTCCGCAAGGCGTTTAGCGCACATTGGCCAGGACAGGAATGCGGACCCGTACGACATATAGCCGCACCGTTCAATTGCGACCCAGCTGGCGTCTGCACGCCCTGAACGCGTTGCTTCGGCTCACGATGCGCAGGAGGATCGAGCAGGAATCCGATGTCGTGGCGATGCGTCATGAATACGAGAAGTTCGATGCTCGTTTTTTTTCCGTCGCGCCTGACGTGGTGCGCACTCCTGTCGACCTCGGCGGCCTGTTGGCCGAATGGATCACGCTGCCCTCGAGCCGGACCGAACGCGTCATTCTGTATTTTCATGGTGGATCGTTCGCGTTTCGCTTCCCGAATGCACATGCCGCGCTGGCATCGCGATTGTGCCGGCTCTTGGACGCACGTGCGCTGATCCCTGACTATCGATTGGCCCCGGAACATCGTTTCCCGGCAGCTGTGGATGACTGCCATCGCGCCTATCAAGCGCTCGTTGCGCAAGGAATTGCCCCGCGGAGCATTGTGTTTATCGGCGATTCCGCTGGGGGAAATCTCGCCCTCGCAACGATCTTCCGGGCAAAGGCTGCCGGCGAACCGTTGCCTAGTTGCGCGGTGTTACTCTCGCCTGCGCTTGATTGCACGTTCACCAGTCCCAGCATCGGGGACTACGACGGACGGGATCCCATGCTCCAGCTGAGCTCCCTGTTGGTGTTACGACAGTGCTACGTTCAATCCCCTGACCAATACCTCAATCCGGACGCTTCTCCGCTATTGGCCGATTTCCACGGCCTCCCTCCCCTCTTCCTGCAGGCAGGCAACTCCGAGATGCTCCGGGACGAAGCCATCCGTGGTGCCGATCGGGCCAATGCCGCGGGCGTAGACGTCGAGCTGGAACTCTGGTCCGGGTTGCCGCACGTCTTCCAGCTTGCGGGATTTCTTCCCGAGGCAAAGGTCGCGATCCGTCACATCGTGCGTTTCATGCGAATGCGAACGGGATGGGACGAGTCCAGAGCGCGTGAACATTGGCGCTGATCGAAACGCTCTTCCGTTGTCCGCTGGCCCTCGTCGCGGGCATCGCACTGGCCTGGCTGCTGCCAGCGTACGGCGCATGGGCAAATCCGGCGGTCGATGCACAACTAGCCGACCTTGCACGCAGCCGTGTCTCCTCACTGCCGATGCGAGTCCCTTTTGCGCCGATCGATCGCGCGTGGATCGAGCGCGTATATCCACCCGCACGTTCTGACCCAGTCTGGTTCCTTTCCGAAAGGCCGCGTCCCGCCATCGACGTCGCCCTCCGTGAGCTGCGAACGGCAGCGGATCGCGGACTGGCTCCTGAGGATTACGACGTCGCCTCGCTGGAACGTCTGGTGCAAGCTGCAACGGGGGACGTTGTCGGGGCGGATGCTATCGCGCGCGCCGACGTCGCGCTCACGGCAACCATCCTGCAATTCGTGTCCGACCTTCGCTTCGGCCGTGTAAGCCCGCCAGACATCGAACCCCATTTCCGTGCGCCGGCAAAGGACTCGGCGTTCGTCACCGATCTGCGCGGCGCGGTCGCGCGCGACCGCGTTGCGGAATTGATCGCTGCGAACGAGCCGGCATTCCCGCAGTACGCACGGCTCAAGCGAATGCTCGAGAAGTACCGGGGCCTCGCCGTGCAACCCGCCGTCGTGCTGCCTCCGCTTCCGGCACCGCGATATAAGGTCGTCGTCGGCGATACCTATGCCGGCATGTCGGCCCTGCAGGAAGAACTCTCGCGGCTGGGCGATCTCGCGGCGCACTCTCCGGGCCCGTCCGACGACCAGTATTCGGAAGCGCTGGCGGAGGCGGTGCGGCGCTTCCAGGCACGGCACGGGCTAGCGCCGGACGGCGTCCTCGGAAAGGAAACGCTTGCGGCGCTCAACGTTCCGGCCACGGCACGTGTCGCGCAGATCATCCTGTCGCTCGAGCGTCTGCGTTGGCTGCCCGAACCCGCTGCCGGGCCGCTGATCGCCATCAACATCCCGTCCTTCCACCTCTGGGCCTACGCAGACGCGACGCATACCGATCGGCCGGCGCTGACGATGCCGATCGTCGCAGGCAGGGCAATGCGCAACGAGACTCCCGTCTTCATTGGAGAGATGCGGTACGTGGAGTTCAGCCCCTACTGGAATGTTCCGCCGAGCATTCTGCGCAACGAGATCCTGCCTCACCTTGCGAGAGACTCGTCCTATCTCGAGCACGAGGACATGGAAATCGTGACCACACGGCAAGGCGTTCCCATCGTCGAATGGGACATTCGCGCTGGCATCGCAGCCCTAAGTTCAGGTGAGGGGCGTCTACGCCAGCGGCCGGGACCCAGGAACGCGCTCGGCGGCGTCAAATTTGTCCTGCCCAACACGATGGATATCTACCTTCACGCGACGCCCGCACGCGAGTTGTTCGACCGCACGCGGCGCGACTTTAGCCATGGCTGCATTCGCGTGCGCGAGCCCGCGGCACTCGCAGAGTTTGTACTTCAGGGCCGCCCCGAGTGGACGGGAGAACAAATCGGGGCTGCGATGACGTCCGGAGTAAATCGCACGGTGTCCCTCCATGCGCCAATTCCGGTGGTCGTCTTCTACACGACCGCCATCGTCGACGCCGAACAGCGCGCGCTCTTCCTGGCCGACGTCTATGGTCACGACCGCAAGCTGCTCGCGGCGCTACGCGCGGCAGGCCGCGTTGTGCAATAGGGCCCCTTCCGCGAGGACGAGCAGCGCCAGCCTACCAACTCCGGACCCGGCCGGTATCGAGATGGACGAAATCCGATTGCGCGTAGTACCCGACTCCGCCCGCGCGCAGCGACGTCGCGGCATCTCGGAGATTGGCAAGCGGCACGTCCGCGAGCCGGATATCGATTGCCCGCCCTTCGAGATGAAGGCTGTGCGTGGCGACACCGCCACCACGATGCTGCAGCAATGCGTTGGTCGCGGGCGAGCGATACCCCGATATGACCTCGTACGGGGCCCTCGTGCCGAGCACCCCGGACAGCACGTGCAGCTGATCGAGAAGCTGCGGGTCGATCGCTTTCGACTCGCCGCTGCGGAAATCGCGCAGGAACCAGTTGACACGGTCGAGTGCCTCCGTGAGGTAAGTGCCCTCGGCGGCGTAGGTCACCGATAGCGTCTCGCCCGTGTGCGTGTGCCGGAACGACAGCGCCCGAATCCCAGCGACGCTAGCCCCCGCCCGGCGCGAAAACGCGAGCATGGAGGAGGCAGCCAGCGCAGCGCCGGCCGCGAGGAGCCTGCGACGCGAAGCCGAATGGACGCCCGGGGAAGCAACTTGGTTGCGCGGTCCTGACGAGAAGGTCATGGGGGAATCGGTCGGGTCGCGTAAAAGTCCGCGAATATTACGCCTGCGCGCCGTTCGCTTCAATCGGCCGTCCGAACGACGTCCGAAATGGCCGCCAGCTCGCGATGCGCGAGTGCAATTGGGCACGCACGCCGGAGCGTTGATCGGTATCAAGCCGATGAGGGGCCTTTCTCCCAGGATGACTCGCCGGAATGCTTAACCACGGCTACTGATTGACGGTCTGAGCGACCTCGGCCGACACTTTGGGCAACGCGGGTCGGCCGGCGCCGTCATCGGGCGCGGGCTTCGCGCCGTCAGCCGCGAAGATGGCATCGCACAGGCGCCGGAGCATCGGCACGCCGCGGACCTCGGTCTCGAACAGCGGCACAATAGCGCGGACGCTGTCATCGAATTCGCGCCAGATCGTCTTCATGTGCTCCTGCTACATGGCCACGCGATTCTTGACGAACTCCGCAGAGTCCGGACCCAGCGACGCAGGGTCGATGACCATGTTGACGAGCACGCCACCCACGGGAATCCCGAAGTCCTTGAATCATTGGATGAAGCGGGTGACGACCGCGATGGGGAGTGCCTCCGCCAGCGTCACGAAGTAGAACGCCGTGAGCTTGGAGTCGGTCAGGAGCACGCGCGCGTGCTCCATCCGGTCGCGGAAGGAGACGAGGTACTCCATCAGCGGGTCGGCCTCCTTCTTCTTCGTGAAGGAGAGCATCTCGCGGAGGGTTTTCGCTTCCTCGCGGCTCTTCATCGTGTTGTTGACCCAAAGCGCGTACACCTTCGACATGCCGAGGAGCCGCCGCGCGTTGGCGGTGGGCGCGGTGTCGAAGACGTAGACGTCGTACTCGTCCTGGAACATGAGGTCGATCATGTTCTCGAACATCGCCGACTCCTCGAACGCGGGGTTCATCGTCGCGGTCTCGACGAACTCGTCGGCCTTGGTGGTGATGTCGGCGAACTTGAGGAACCAGCGGATCTTCTCCCGGATCTGCACCTTGCTGCGCTCGATCGTCTGCTTGGTCTCGATCTCGTACGCCCAGAGGTTGGGCACGCTCTCGACGGGGACGTGCTTGCCGAGCACGTCCTGGCCGAGCAAGCGGTGCTCACCCGCGAGGGTCACGATCCAGCAACGCGCGTGGAGCGACGCCCCGACGACACGCTCGTCGTTTATCCGCGCTAGAGTTGGATCGGGGTTCCGACGATGGCGAGGCGCCGCCAGGGGCCTGCGCATATCGCATCATCGCCGCTACTTTGATCACAATCAACACGCTTTGCGTAATCCGGGTTGAATGTCTAGCTTGGCTCGCCCACGGCGCGATGCGATCGCGGGCCAAGGCATAGATTGGAAGCCGCCTTCCGATGATTGGAATGGAAATCCAACGATGATCAGAAGCCGATCGGCGCGGCGCACTGTTGCGCTCGTCCTTGTCGTTCTCGGAGGGCTGCTGATGGTGCTCGCACCGCCGATATGGATTGGGGCGATTGCGCTCGCGCTTGGTGTCGTCCTCGAAGTGGTTGGCATCGCGCTGGAGCATGACGGAGGCGCGTGAACGTGATCGGCCGCTCGCGAATTCTCGCTCTCTATCATGCGAACCAAAGGACGCAATAATGAAATTTGGACGATGGCCGTAATCGTGATGAGAGAGTCGAGGTCAATATGGTCAAGCGAAAGGTCGTAAGAACCAGGAACGCTGGCAAATCCGGCGGCAAGGCAATGGAGGCGGCTGCGCGCTCACAGCCGGCTGCGAAGCGCGGCAGTGCGGGCGAAGCCGAGGCTGCAGCGGGGCAGGCGTGGACCGCAGTGAAGGAGGCTGTGAGAGCGGGCAAGGTGCAGCCCGTAACTGCGGCGCGCGCGACAGGAAAAGCCGTTCGAAACGTTGCGAGGTCCGGAGCAAAACAGACGGGTGTCGCCGCCGAGACGCTCGCCAGGGCCGTGGAAGAAATTCTTGTGTCCGCCGTGAGCGAGGCCAAGGATGCCGCCCAGGCTGCTCGAGACGCGGCAAGAGAGGTCGAGAGGTCAGTAAGCCGCGCGTTGAAGGCGATCAGGACTGCCGTCAGGAAGCGTGCCAGGGTGGCCGTCGACGAGGCCACGCGGAAGCGTCCGGGCGCAGCGGCCAAGAAAAAGGCGCGAAAGCCCGTGCGTACGTCCTCCCAATAGACCGTGCGGGGCGGCGTCGACCGGTTACGTAACGCGGGGGGAGTTTCCCGAAAGGGCTGATGCTGCCCTCAGCGGCGCGGCCTTCGCGAATGCGCGATGGCCGGCGTCGCCTCCTCAATATCCGCCTTGATCCCCGCCTGCAACAGTTCAAGGGCGGCAGCCGGTTCGTCGGCGAACTGGAACAGCGCAAGATCATCGCTGCTGATCATACCGTGCCGGACGAGAGCGTCGAAATTGATGATTTCGGCCCAATAGCTCGATCCGTACAGCACGACCGGAATGTGTCGATCGAGCTTCCTCGTCTGCATCAACGTCAGGATCTCGGTCAACTCATCGAGGGTGCCGAAACCCCCGGGGAATACGACCAGCGCGCGCGCCAGATGCGCAAACCACAACTTGCGCATGAAGAAGTAGTGAAACTCGAACGCCAGTGCCGATGTGATGTAAGGGTTCGGATGCTGCTCGCGCGGCAACGTAATGTTGAGGCCGATGGTCTTGCCACCAGCCTCGAAGGCGCCGCGGTTGGCGGCCTCCATGATGCCGGTGCCTCCACCCGTGCAGACGACGTACCGGTGTGCGCGCGAGGGAAGACTCTTCGACCAAAGGGTGATCAGACGCGCCAGCTCGCGCGCCGCGTCGTAGTAGCGGGCGAGCGGTCCCTCGGGTGCGGCCCGCGCGGACCCGAAGAACACGATCGTGTCGCAAACATGCTCGCGCTGAAACGTACGCATCGGCTCGAGGTACTCAGCAAGGATGCGAAGCGGTCGCGCATCGTCGCTGTCGAGGAATTCCTCGTTCTTGTAGGCGACGGGCTTGCGTGGGGGATCTCTGAATTTCATGGTCTTGGGGGCACGGCCGCGAAGTCGATGAAGCCGCGCGCGACATCGGCGTGGACCAGTTGCACCCGGACGCGGTCCCCCACATCGAGGCCCTCGAATCCGCGGATAACCCGACCCTCCGTAGTCGGCCCGGAAATTCGTACCCAAGTTCCTTTTTCCGAGGCACCGGTCACGATCGCTTCGAACCGCGCACCGATCCGCGATAGAAGGAGGAGTGCAGCCGCAGACTTCGCCACCCGCCGTTCCACCTTGGCCGCGTTGTCTTCCTGGTCCGTGCAGTGGCGCGCCAATGTCGCGAGTTCGCCGGTTGTGTACGCCGGCGAGTGCAGGCCGAGCGCCGATTTCAGAATGCGTTGGGCGATGAGATCGGGATACCGGCGATTCGGCGCCGTGGAATGCGTGTAATCCTTCACGGCCAATCCAAAATGCCCCTCGGAGGCTTGGCCCGGTATCTCGAGCGCGTACTCGCCCCTGCCGAGCAGCTTGATGATGGCGAGCGAAAGGTCGGAAAAGCGTACCGGGTCGATCCGGCGGCGCTTCGTCAGGAAGGCATCCAGCGAAGCAGCGTCCGGTTTCACGGGCAACCGCTCACCCAGATCAGCGGCCAGCGCCACGATCCGGTCCCAGCGCTTCGGCGTTTGCAGTACCCTGCGCAGCGACGGCAGACCTTTTCGATCGAGATACGTCGCGGTCACGCCGTTGGCCGCGATCATGAAGTCCTCGATAAGCTCCTTCGCCCGGTTCCGTTCGTCCGGCACCAGGTCGGCGAGCACCCCGTCGTCGAACACTGCCCGGGCCTCCAGCGTTTCGAGGTGCAGTGCGCCATGCGCGTGACGCACGCGCTTCAACGCCTGTGCCGTCCGATCCTGGATTCGGATCTGCTGCTCCATTCCTGGAATGGCCGCAACCTTCGGCGGCGCAGGGGCTCCGCCCTCGAGCCACGCGGCGAGCCCATTGTAGGCAAGCTTGGCGCGATTGAGAACGGCTGCCTGGTAGATGTCGGAACCCGTCACCGTTCCATCGGCGGCAACCACCATTTCGACCACGATCGCCAGTCGTTCCTGACCCTCGCCCAATGACGTCAGGTCGGTAGACAGTCTTTCCGGCAGCATCGGAAAGATTTCCGCGGGCGTGTAGACAGACGTGGTGTTGGTCCACGCGTGGCCGTCAATCGCGGAGTCCTTCTTCACCAGTGCGTCGACATCCGCGACGGCGACCAGGATCTTCACCGTCCCGACCGCCATGGGTTCAGCAACCGACAGCTGATCGAGGTCGCGCGAGTCGTCGTTGTCGATCGAAGCCCAGAGCAGATTCCGCAAATCGCGAATCGGGGCACCGGACGCCGTGGCGGCATGCGTGATACGTCGAGTCTCTGCAACAACGGCAGGCGAAAAATCTGGCAGCAGCCCGCGCTGCAGCATCGCTTCGTGCGCGATGGCCCGAAGATCGTTCTTGCCGGCTCCATGCGTGGCCGCCATGTGCTTACTCCAGTCCGATGGCTTTGCTTGAGCCGCGTCGGTTAATCGTCTCGGCTGCCGAGACGGAGCGCAAGGCCGAATGGGCGTGGTTCATGTCCATCACCGAAACAGGAGGGTAATTTTTCGAAAGAGCCGGCGCACTAGTGCTGCAATCTCGTGATCAGTCATCTCTCCACAACATAGGGATTTGTGACAGTTCATGCCCGGCCAGCTGCACTTCCCCGCGATCCTCGTCCCGTTCCCCTTCCGCTTCCGCGATCCGATCTCGGGCAAGTGGGTGCGCGCTCGGTACAAGGCAGAGCGCGGCGTGACCGCGGCGCGGTATGCCGAGTGGGGGATCATTTTAGGGAGTAGGAGCTGCGATGGCCGAAGGAAGGGTCAGGTGCGTTCAACCCGAGGCAATCGTGAAAGAACTAGGAGAACGTAATGGAACGCCGCGGTGATTGCGGCCGCGAGCTGCGGACTACGTCGTCGGCTTTGTCCTTCGACCGGCGGCCGGAGGTGGTGCATAGCCCGACACGCGGCACTGTAACGCGTCGATCCTCGTGCCGCGGTCAAAGCGGGTCAATTGGCACGTAACGATTTCCCCCGTCGCGGCCAAGCCGGCCAGCCGCTTGCGCACCGTGGCCAGCGGCACGCCCATCTCTTTGGCAATCTCCAAATCGAGCCGCTGACCATATTGCTTCAAGCACCGCAGGGTTTCAATCATGGCTACTGTCCTGGCGCGATGGCGGCAATATTGCACCTTTGACTGAGAGGCGGAAAACGCCCAATTCGCGATTCGCGTAACCTTGGTAACCTTGGCGTAACCGCGGCCGGAAACTAAAATGGCCCGCCCGAGGGCAAGCCATTGAATTTATTGGTTGCGGGGGAAGGATTTGAACCTTCGACCTTCGGGTTATGAGCCCGACGAGCTGCCAGACTGCTCCACCCCGCGATTGGGAGGCGAAGTATAGCGCAGTCGGCGATTTTGCGTCAAACGCTGTCCCGTGCTCTCACAGCGCTTCGGTCTCCGCCGCGCGCGGCCGCCATACGAGCAGGCGCGCTTCGGCGTGGGTCACGATCACGTCCAGCACGAGCGCGAATCCCGTCAGCACCAGAATCCCTGCGAACACCGTGTTGATGTCGAAGACGCCTTCGGCCTGCAGGATCAGGTAGCCGACGCCCTTCGCCGAGCCGAGGTACTCGCCGACCACCGCGCCGACGAAGGCCATGCCGACCGATGTGTGCAGGCTCGAGAACACCCACGACGTCGCCGACGGCAGATAGATGCTCGTCAGGAGCTGCCGCTTCGACGCGCCCAGCATGCGCGCATTGGCGAGGATCGTCGGGCTCACTTCCTTGATGCCCTGGAAGACGTTGAAGAATACGATAAAGAAGACGAGCGTCACGCCCAGTGCGACCTTCGACGTGATCCCGAGCCCGAACCACACGGCGAAGATCGGCGCGAGGATCACGCGCGGCATCGCGTTGGCCGCCTTGATGTAGGGATCAGCGAGCGCCGATGCGAACGGCGACAGCGCGAGCCACAGACCGATCACGAGACCCAGCACGCTGCCGACGGCGAAGGCCAGCAGCGTCTCGATCAGCGTGACGGCGAGATGCGGATAGATCTTGCCGCCGGTGAACCACTCCCAGATGACCTTCAGCACCTCGATCGGCTTGCCGAAGAAGAACGCGGTGTTCTTGGCGAACTCGGGCGACACGATGCCGGGCGTGGTCATCGCGTACCAGAACGCGAAGACGGCGCAGAGCAGCAGCACGTGAAACACGGCGAGCCGCGCGCGCGAGTCAGTGGCGGCTTTGCGCATAGCCCTTCAGCACCTCGGATTTCATTGCGTGCCAGATCGCGCTGTGGAGCTCGACGAAACGCGGCGTCATCCGGATTTCGGCGACGTCGCGCGGGCGCGGCAGATCGATCGCGAATTCGCCGATCGGATGCGTGGCCGGCCCCGCGGAAAGCACGATCGACGCGGTCGGACAGCGAGATCGCTTCCTCGAGATCGTGCGTGATGAACAGCACCGACTTGCGGTCGGCGCTCCACAGGTCGAGAAGCTCGTTTTCCATCAGCTGCCGCGTCTGGATGTCGAGCGCCGAAAACGGCTCGTCCATCAGCAGGAGCTGCGGGTCGAGGATCAGCATCTGCGCGAGCGCGACGCGCTTGCGCATTCCGCCCGAAAGCTGGTGCGGAAAGCGGTCCTCGAATCCGGCGAGGCCGACCCGCGCGAGCCAGTCGCGCGCGCGCGTCGCCGCCTCGGCGCCGGCGACGCCATGAAACTCGAGCCCCGCGCGGACATTCGAGAGCGCGCTGCGCCACGGCATCAGCGCGTCGGCCTGGAACATGTAACCCGCATGCTCGTTGATGCCGGCGAGCTCGGCGCCGTGGATGCGCACGCTGCCGGAGGACGGCGCGAGCAAGCCCGCCGCGACGTTCAGCAGCGTCGACTTGCCGCAGCCGGTGGGCCCGACGACGGAAACGAACTCGCCGGGCGCAATCGCGAGCGAAACGTCCTTGACCGCCGTGTAGTGTCCCGCGGCGGCGCCCTTCGCGGCGCGCGCGGCGAACGTGCAGGTGATCCGGTCGAGCGCGAGCGCCGGGATCGGCAACGACGTCGACGCGAGGCTCACTTGTACTTCTGCGCCGCCTTCTGCTGGAACGTCATGTTGACGGTCTTGGCGAGATCGACCGTCGCGTTCTGCAGGCCGGGATCGAACGTCTTCAGGTCCTTGTAGACGGCCTGCGAGGCCGCCATCGAGATGCTCCCGTCGTGCTTGAAGCCGTCGAGGTTCGCCTTCAGCGCCGCCGTGTAGAGCGCCTTGTCGGTGTAATACTCCGGCGGCACGGTCGCGACGATCTGCTCGGGCGTGGATTGCTGGATGAAGCGCAGCGCGCGCACCATCGCATTGACGATCGCCTGCGCCGTGTTCGGATACTTCTTCGCGAACTCGACCGGCGCGTAGATGCACCCCGCGGCATAGGCGTCGCCGTAGACTTCCTGCATGCCCTTCGCGGTGCGCGTGTCGACGACCGCGACGGCATCGCCGTTGGCCTCGAGCGTGGCGATGACCGGATCGAGATTCGAGATCGCGTCGATCTCGCCGCGCTTCATGATCGCAACGGCTCCGGCGCCCGCGCCAACGCCGATGATCGCCACCGCGTCCGGCTTGAGGCCGGCGCGCGCGAGCAGCACGTTGACGAACATGTTCGTCGACGAGCCCGGCGCCGTCACGCCGATCTTCATGCCCTTCAGATCGGCGGGCGACTTGTAGGCCGCGGCCTTCGCCTTCGGCATCGCGAGCACGATCCCGGCATACTTGCCCTGCAGCACGAGCGCCTCGATGTTCTGCCCTTTCGCCTGCTGCGTGATCGTGTGCTCGTAGGCGCCCGACACGACGTCCGCGCTGCCGCCGATCATCGCCTGCAGCGCTTTCGCGCCGCCCGCGAAGTCGGGAATCTCGACCTCCAGGCCTTCGTCCTTGAAGTAGCCCTTGCGCTCGGCAATGGTGAGCGGCAGATAGTAGAAGAGCGTCTTGCCGCCGACGCCGATGGTGATCTTGTTCTTCTCCGGCGCCTGCGCGTGCACGCCTGGCGTGACGAGGGCGAGGCAGGCGGCAAGTGCCGCCGCGATCATGGTCCAGCGACGCATGGAATCCTCCAGGAGCCTGCGCCATCGAACGGGCGCATCGGTGCGGGCATTTTCCGCGCGGGCGCGGATGCGGTCAATCGGTGAACGTCAACGGCTACACGCTCCGTCCCGCGCCCCGATTCCTCCGCCCTCGATCGAGCTCCTTCAGCTTGCCTTCGATCGCCGATCCCATGAACAGCTGGCCGATCGGCGGTGCCCCGGGCTGAGGTGCCGCCTGCGCCGCCTCGAATGTCTTTTGCAGCGAGTCGCTCTGCATCGCGTCGCCGAAGAGCGCGCCTCCGAGCCGCGTCGCGCCGTTGACGACGGCGCAGCCTCCTGCCGCATCGTCCCCCGCCGCGACCAGCACGAGCGTCGTCTCGCTCTGCAGCGCATCGACGAACGCCGCCGAATGGCACGACGAGACGACGACGATGCGCCAGACGATGCCGGCTTCGTCGAGCAAGTTCCGCAGCACCGCGGGCGACAGCGGGAGGAGCTCGAGCGGGGGCGCCGCCACGTCGAGCGAACCATCCCCTGCCGAGGGCCCGGTGAAGTAGAGCATCACGACGTCCTCGTCCGGATTGATCGCGGCAGCGACTTCCTTCAACGTTTCGCGCAGGTTGGTGACAGTCGCCATCGGCGTGTCGAGCAGCGTCGCGGGGCTGCTGACGAGCGAAACGGAACGCTCGCTCATGTCCCAGCGCTCCTCCATCGCCCGCCGCGCCGCCAGCATGTCCTGCCGGTAAGTGTCGTCGTGGCCGTCGCCGACGAAGCCGACGAAGTAGAGATCGGTCACGCCGGGAGTTTCGTCGGCGAGGGCCGACAGCTCATCGTCCAGCAGCGTCTGCTGCGCGGCGATCACCGGCTCCGACGCCGGATTCGGATACCGGCCGTCGATCGGCGCGCCGGGGGAGAGCCACCACGCGACGGGCGGCGTGAGCATAGGCGCGAGCGCGAGCGGCCCGGCCAGCAGGATCCCCCCCGCCAACGCGCGGGCGAGGCGATGCGGCCGCGCCGGCATCAGCGCAACAGCGACGACACGGACGAGCACCGCGGCCAACCACACCGCCATCGCGATATCGAACACCTCGGCGGCCGACGAGCCCGCAGCGAACGCAGGCACGACGTACGGGGCCGTGTGGACCACCTGGATGACGGGATACGCGGCGAGCGCCAGCACGGGAATGGCGAGCGCGAGCGCGCGCTGGCGAAACATCACGGCCTGGAGAGCGGCGGACAGCAGCAGCACGCTGATCGCGAAGAATTCGGCGCTCGCGCCGAGCGGCGAAAACCGCGCGTCCGGCCCGTAACGAATCCAGTCGGTGCCGATATCGATGAGCGCGGATACGACGAACAGCAGCAGCAGCTGGACCCGGTCGATGCGGAACGCGAGTCGCGCCACCGGCATGAACAGCGCGAGTCGCAGGCCCGCCCACAGGTTGCGGCCGAGGTCCGTGAAGGCGTGCATCATGGGCCGGCGTGCGCGGCGATGTAGGCCTTCACGCGCTCGGCGTCCACCGGCAGCACGGTGAAATGCTGCGAGCGGCCCTCGAGATCGGTGTAGGCGGACGGACGGTCCGGCTCGCGGCCCAGCGCTTCTTTGATCGTCACCGCAAACTTCGCCGGCAATGCCGTCTCGATGCAGACGAGCGGGACGCCCTCCTCCCGGTTGAGACGGCCGACATGCACGCCATCGGCCGTGTGGGGGTCGAGGATGACGTGATGACGCGCGAACGCGCCGCGAATGGTGGAGAGCCGATCGGCATGCGTGCTCGTGCCCGAAACGAAACCCGACGCGGCGACCTTCGGCCAATGCGGCGTCGCCGCGAGATCGAAGCCGCCGGCGCTGCCGATTTGCGCCCACAGGCCGCGCAGGACCGCGGCATCGCGGCCGACGATGTCGAACACGTAGCGCTCGAAGTTGGACGCCTTCGAGATGTCCATCGACGGGCTCGACGTCGCGTGCGTTTCCGCCGAGGCGCGCGGCCGGTAGCGGCCGGTGCGGAAGAACTCGTCCAGCACGTCGTTTTCGTTGGTGGCGAGGATCAGGCGGCGAATCGGCAGCCCCATCCGCTTCGCGACGTGACCCGCCAGGATGTTGCCGAAATTGCCCGACGGCACCGCGAAGTCGACCGGATCGCCGTCGCGGGCGGCCACCGCGAAATAGCCCTTGAAATAGTAGACGACCTGCGCGGCGACGCGCGCCCAGTTGATCGAGTTGACGGTGCCGATCGCATGGCGCGCCTTGAACGACGCATCGGCGCTCACCGCCTTGACGATGTCCTGGCACTCGTCGAAGACGCCTTCGATCGCCAGGTTGTGGATGTTGGGATCGGCGAGCGAGTACATCTGCGCGGTCTGGAACGGGCTCATCCGCCCTTTCGGCGACAGCATGAACACGGCGACGCCGCGCTTGCCGCGCATCGCGTATTCGGCCGAGCTGCCGGTGTCGCCCGACGTGGCGCCGAGGATGTTGAGCCGGCGCCGCTGCTGCGTCAGCACGTGCTGGAACAGGTTGCCGAGAAGCTGCAGCGCGATATCCTTGAAGGCGAGCGTCGGCCCGTTCGCCGCGTGCAGCAAGTGGACGCCGGGCTCGAGCGCGGTGACGGGCGTGATGTCGTTGCTGCCGAAGATTTCCTTCGTATACGTCCGGTCGATGATCGCTTTGAGATCGGGCGCCGCGATGTCGCCGATGAAGCGCGACAGCACGGCGAACGCGAGGTCCCGATAATCCGCGTAACGCAGCGCGGTGAGATCCCCGGACCGCAGCGCAGGATAGGTCTCCGGCACCGCGAGTCCGCCGTCGGGAGCGAGGCCTTCGAGCAGGATCGCGCAGAACGGCTGCGGGTCGTCGGCCCACGCGCCGCGCGTGCTCAAATAATGCATCAGTTGAGTTCTTCCAGCCGGATGCGGACGATCTTGCCGGTGACCGTGGGCAATCCCTCGATCTTCGCGATCGCGTCGACGACGCGCTTCTCGATCGTCCGATGCGTGAGCAGGATGATGTCGGTCTGCTCCTCGCCTTCCGATGGCTCCTTCTGGATCATCGCGTCGATCGAGATTTCGCGGTCGGCGAGGATGCGCGTGATGTCGGCGAGCACGCCGGGCCGGTCCTGGACGCGCATCCGCAGGTAATAGCTCGTCACGACCTCGCCCATCGGCAGGAACGGCAGATCGGACAGCTGGTCGGGCTGGAACGCGAGATGCGGGACGCGATGCTCGGGATCCGCGGTGTGCATCCGCGTCACGTCGACCAGGTCGGCGATCACCGCGCTCGCCGTCGGCTCGGCGCCCGCGCCGGCGCCGTAGTACAGCGTGGCGCCCACGGCGTCGCCTTTGACCAGCACCGCGTTCATCACGCCTTCGACGTTGGCGATCAGCCGGCGCGTCGGAATCAGCGTCGGATGAACGCGCAGCTCGATGCCCGCGGCGGTGCGGCGCGTGATCCCGAGGAGCTTGATCCGGTAGCCCAGCTCCTCCGCGTACCGGATGTCCTCGCGCGTCAGCTTCGAGATGCCTTCGGTGTAGACCTTGTCGAACTGCATCGGGACGCCGAAAGCGATCGCCGACATGATCGTGAGCTTGTGCGCGGCGTCGATGCCTTCGATGTCGAAGGTCGGATCGGCCTCGGCGTAGCCGCGCGCCTGCGCTTCCTTCAGCACGGCGTCGAACGAGGCTCCGGTGGCGCGCATCTCGGACAGGATGAAGTTGGACGTGCCGTTGATGATCCCCGCGATCCACTCGATCCGGTTCGCGGTGAGTCCCTCGCGCAACGCCTTGATGATGGGAATGCCGCCGGCGACCGCGCCTTCGAACGCGACCATCACGCCTTTCGCGTGGGCGGCTGCGAAAATCTCGTTGCCGTGCCGCGCGAGGAGCGCCTTGTTGGCGGTGACCACGTGCTTGCCGTTGGCGATCGCCTGCAGGATGAACGTTCGCGCCGGCTCGATGCCGCCGATCAGCTCGACGACGATGTCGATGTCGGCGTGCGCGAGCACGACCGCGGCATCCGCGGTGAGATTGACGCCGGCCGCACCGCGGGTCAGCTCGCGCGCCCGCTCGATCGCGCGTTCGGCGATCCAGGTGATCCGGATCGGCCGCCCCGCGCGCCGCGAGATCTCCTCCTCGTTGCGGCGGAGCACGGTCCACAGGCCCGTGCCCACGGTGCCGACGCCGAGGAGCCCCACTTCCAGCGGTTTCATCGATTGCGCCATCCGTCGCGACGTCAGGCGGCGGGTCGCGCCGCATCGACCGGCTGCACGACGTCGGCCAGCCGCGCCGATTCGCTGCCGACGCCGTCTTCGCGGAACATCTGCTTGATCCCGCGGATCGCCTGCCGCGTCCGCGATTCATTCTCGATCATCGCGAAGCGCACGTAATCGTCGCCGAATTCGCCGAAGCCGACGCCCGGCGACACGGAAACCTTCGCCCTGGCGAGCAGTCGTTTCGTGAATTCGAGCGAGCCCGCTTCGCGATAGGAGCCAGGAATCTTCGCCCACACGTACATCGACGCCTTCGGGTTGTCGACCATCCAGCCGGCTTCGTGCAGTCCCTTGACCAGCACGTCGCGGCGCTTCTGGTAGCGCATCGCGATGTCGGCGACGCATTCCTGCGGTCCCTCGAGCGCCGCGATCGCCGCCACCTGGATCGGCGTGAACGTGCCGTAGTCGTGGTAGCCCTTGATCCGGGCCAGCGCGTGGACGAGATCCTTGTTGCCGACCATGAAGCCGATCCGCCAGCCGGCCATGTTGTAGCTCTTCGACATCGTGAAGAACTCGACGGCGACTTCGCGCGCCCCGGGAACCTGCATGATCGACGGCGCCTTCCACCCGTCGAAGCAGATGTCGGCGTACGCGAGATCGTGGACGACGTAGATCCCGTGCTCGCGCGCGAGCGCCACGATCTTCTCGAAGAACGGCAGCTCGACGCATTGCGCCGTCGGATTCGACGGGAAGTTGATGATCAGCATCTTCGGCTTCGGAAAGCTCGTGAGGATCGTCCGCTCGAGCTCCGCGAAGAAATCACCGTCGGGCGTCATCGGCACGTGGCGGATGTCCGCGCCGGCGATCACCGGGCCGTAGATGTGGATCGGATAGCTCGGGTTGGGGACGAGCACCGTATCGCCGCGATTCAACGTCGCGAGCGCGAGATGCGCGATGCCCTCCTTCGAGCCGATCGTGACGATCGCCTCGGTTTCCGGATCGAACTCGACGCCATAGCGGCGCGCGTACCAGTGACAGATCGCGCGCCGCAGCCGCGGAATGCCTTTCGATACCGAGTAACCGTGGGTGTCGGGCCGGCTCACCGTTTCGACCAGCTTGTCGACGATGTGCTTCGGCGTCGGACCGTCGGGATTGCCCATCCCGAAGTCGATGATGTCCTCGCCGCGACGGCGCGCCGCCATCTTGAGCTCGTAGGTGATGTTGAAGACGTACGGCGGCAGGCGCGTCAGGCGCGCGAACTCGGTTTGCGGGGAGGGAGGCATGCGGATCTTTCCACGTAAGCGCCCGGAACCGTCCGAGCGACGTCACAGCGTAAATACCGGTAGAATCCTAGCTGATTTAGGGACTTACCGCAACGCATCATCCGATGAAATTCCACCTGTCGACGCCGTCCGGCAACCTCGTCACCGGGTTCGGGCCCGGCTGGGTGCGCGTCGGCACGGAGGTATACCGGTCGGCCATCGTGCTCACGCCTCTGTCCGTGACCGAATGGGCGAGTCCGGGATTCGACGCGTTGACCGAAGCGGACTTCACCGGATTGCTCGCGCACGCCCCTGAGCTCGTGCTGCTCGGCACCGGGAACACGCTTCGCTTTCCGCACCCGCGTCTCACGCGCGCGCTCGCGGAAGCGGGGGTCGGCCTCGAGGTGATGGACACGCCGGCGGCGTGCCGGACGTTCAACATCCTCGCCGGCGAGGGGCGGAAGGTCGTCGCGGCGCTGATCGTCGCGTAAGCGCCTAGAGCGCGTCGGTGACGAGGACGCGGCCCTTCGCGCCGACCGCGGTGCGCCCGTCGGCTCCCTTGATGCGCCCGCGCAATTCGACGACGTCACCGCGCAGCGACGCGCTGGGCGTCACCTTGACGACGAGCCATTCGAGCAGGATCGTCTCGTCGGCGAACACGGGCTTCCGAAAGCGCTGCCAGAACTCGAGGCCGAGCATCGCGCCGCGCTTCGAGAAGTGCGCGGCCGTCAGCGCGAGCAGCAGCGCCGTCGTATGCGGGCCGCTCGCGATCAGGCGGCCGAAGCGCGTGCCGGCGGCGAATTGCGGATCGTGATGCACCGGATTGTCGTCGCCGACGTCGCGGGCGAATCCCGCCACGCTTTCGGGCGTCAGGGTGACCTTGCTTGAAAATCGCTCTCCCGCACGTGCGCGCATCGTCGTCTCCCGTCCAGGCTCGTTGCTCATTCGCCGAGCCACGCGAGCGCCGCGTCGCGTTCGTCGAATTCGAAATGGCGGACCTCCGCGTGGATGAAATGCGCGGCGATCTGCGGCATGATCGTGAGGATGCCGCTGTCCGACACCGTCGCGATGCGGCGGATGAATTGCTCGTGGTTCTTCACGAACCGCAGATGCGAGACCAGCCCTCCGAAGTCGTTCCAGCCGGGGAACGACTTCGCGTAGATCATCAACCCCTTCAATGCGCCCTTCTCCTCGATGTAGGGGTCGATTTCACGGGCGAGCAGCACGAAATCCGATTTTTCGAGCGGTCCCTGTGGCGTGATGACGAGGATTCCGCGGTCGCGCAGCAGTTCTTCGTGGATCATGGCAAGCCTTCTTCCGCTTTACGACGGAAATACGATTCGCAACGGTGATCGACGCGAAAGGATCGAAATCACTCCCGGCTCAAGGCACCGATCGGTATTTTCACACAGGATTTCGCGCGACGATCGTCCACGAGCTCGACGGCAGGACGACCGATCCGTCCGGCTGCCGGTAGCGCGTGAGCTCGGCGCGCAGTGCGCCGTCGATCTCCTGCTTGCGCGCCTCCGCGAGGGCGCCCGCTTCGCGGACGATCTCTCCTGCGGGGCCGAGGGCGAGCTGGAACTCGATCGCCTGCTCGACGTCGCGGCCCACCATCACCGGGCCATCGACGCGTGCGAACGTGGCGTCGACGAAGCCTGCGGCCTTGAGCTGCGCGCTCACGACTTCGGTGTTGGCCATCGAGAACGGGCCCGGGTCCGCAGGTCGCGGCGTCCTCGCCGGGCGGCGGAAGGAATTTCAGCACGACGTCCTTCGGCACTCCGAGCCACGGGTTGTCGGCGATCGTCCGCCATGTGACGAACACGAGCCGACCGCCAGGCTTGAGCGCGGTGCGGATGTTGCGCATCGCGGCGCACGGGGTTGCTGAAGAACATCATCCCGAAGCGCGAGAAGCAGAGATCGAATTCCGCGCGCGAAGCGGTAGGTCTGCACGTCGGCTTCGACGAACGTGACGTTGGCAAGGCCGGCCGCCTGCGCGTCGCGGCGGCCTTTTTCGAGAAAGGCGTTGCAGCAGTCGAGGCCGAGAACCGACCCCGACGGACCGGTCATCCGCGCGAGCTCGATCGCGGTGTCGCCCCAGCCGCAACCGACGTCGAGCACTTTGGCGCCCCGCGGGACGTCGAGCGTGCGGAAGGGCTGCGCGCTGTGATAGGAGAGCCCTTCCATCAAGATGTTGCGAAAGCGCTCGAATTTCGCGACGAGGACGTCGTTCCAGAACGCGGTGAACTCGTCGTTGGCGGGGGCGGCATCGTTCATCGGCGAGACCTCGACGCAACGGTCACAAGAGAACGCAAAGCCTAACCCGGACACCCGGGTCGTGGCAAAGCCGCGGCCTCCGCATCGCCGCAGGAAATGGCAAAGCCGGCCCGGCTCGCGACTCGCGCCCCTACCACCGGCAGCCCGTGTCGGTGATCGTATCCTTCAGCAGAAACGGGACCGCGAGCAGTCCCAACGCCGCATAGGCGTCGCGACAATCGGGCTGCGCTGCCTTCTGGATCGCCTTGCCGAGCTTCGACACCGGTTCCGGCGGCGGCGAATCGATGTTGAAGATCCCCTTGCGCCCATCCGAGCGCCCGATCTCGGCGCCTGATTTCTTCGCCGCCTCGAGGTTGAGGCGCGGTGCCTGCCCCGGAGGCGGCACGACGCCCGTTTGCGGAGTCGTCCGCGGCTTGAAGATGTCGTCGGGATCCTCGCCGAACTTGAGCTTTGGCAGTGGTTCGGCGGACGGGGCCGCGCGTTCCGGCGCAACCGCGGGTCGCGGCACCTCGAGATCGCGTGCGCGAGGGACGGGCTCCGCCGCGGGTTCCGGCGCCACTGCTCGCGGCCTCGGCGCAGGAGCGGGCGCAGGAGCGGGTGCCGGCGTCGGAGTCGCCGCGGGCGTAGGTGTCGTATCGAGCTGGCGCGGCGTTTCGATCCGCGGCGTGGGCGGCGGAACCCGCGGTGGAGCGACGACTTCCGGCGCAATGAAAGTCGGCGGCTCAGGTATCGGACGCGGAGCGGGTGCGGGCGCGGTCTGCTGCGGCGGCTCCGGTGCCGGACGCGGGAGCGGCGCCGGCTCGACGGGCCGGACCACCGCCGGAGGGACCTCGACCGGCGCCGGCGGCACGGGCGTCGGCTTCACTTCCGGCACGGGCGTCGGCGGCGTTTGGGGCGCGACGCGCGGCGGAATGACGACCGGCGTTTCGACCGGCGATGTCAACGGCACGGCGGGCGTTACCTCGGGCTCGGCGACCGGAGGCGAGACCGGCGTCGCGAGCGGGAGCACCGGCGCGGGCGCTTCGCGCGGCGACGCAGCGGGCGGAGCTGGCGCGGCGGCCGGCTCGACCGCGCGCGGGGTTTCGCGTGGCGGCTCCTGCGGTGCTTCGCGCGGTTCTTTCATCTCCACGCGCGGTATCGTTTCCGCGGGAGTTTCCGGCGCCACGGGTTCTGGCGTTGGCTCGATCGCCTTGTCGACGACCTCGGGCGCGCCGCGATCGAGACGCGGCAGCGAGTCGGCCGCGGGCACGGACTCCTGCAACGGCGAGGAATCGATCGACGGCGGCGTCGCGGGTCGAGTGGCGGCCGCTGGTGGAGGCGAAACGCGTTGCGAGCGCGTCACCGACGGAGGCGCCGTAGTGCGCGCCGGCGCCGAAACGCCGCCGGTCGCCTCTCCTCCGGGCAGCATGCGGATGCGATAGCCGGTGTCAGGCACAGACGGCGCCAGCATGACGTCGAGATCCGTCGTCCTCGCCGCCGCCGGCGCCGCGGTCCGCCGTGCCGATCATCACGACCAGCAGCATATGCAGCAGCAGCGACAGCAGCACGAACTGCGCGAGCGACGGCTCGCCGACCGCATCGCGGCGGCGATACCTGCGGACGACCGGTGTGCTCATCGATTCCAGGGGCCATGTTTCGCAACATCGCTGCGCCGCGCAGGCCGCGCGGCGCCTGTCGCGGTGAAAGGTAGGACATGCCACGCGCGCGAACGCAACCGCGCGAGCGATCACGGCGGGTTGCGGCGCGCGAAGAAGCGCGACGACGGCGATCGACGCCGCCGGTCGCGCCGGACGCATGGGTTTACTCCGCGTTGCGCGCCTTGCGCACGCCGACGACGAAATCGCGCGCGACGTCGCCAGGGTGCACGACGTAGAGCGGCCCCCACGACGGATTCGCATCGTGCATGACCTTGAGGAGCCCCAGCATGCGGTCGAAGATCACCGGGATCGCCTGCGGCGTCTTCAGCGCGGACATCACCGCCGCGGCGACGACGTGTGCTGCGTAGGTCCCGCCCGCGTAACGTGCCGGGAGGTCCACCGCCATCGTCAGCGGATCGGTGAGCTTCGCCACCAGCGTCTCGTCGCTGTCGCGCCAGTTCTGGATTTCGTCGAAGCCGTGGCCGTCGAGCGTGTTGAGCTTGGCGGCGGCGATCGTCTGCGCGACGACGGCCGCCGACTTCTTCGCGATCGCCGTAGTGACATGCGTGCCGGCCAGCACGACCTTGGCGGCGTCCTTGTCCGTTTCGCTCACCAGCGCATCGGCCCATGCCCCGGCCTGCTTGAACTTGAGAAGCCGCACCACCTCTGCGCCGAGCCAGCCGCGCACGATGTCGGCGGGATGGACGTCGTCGGCATCGCCCTCCGACGACAGCACGGGCCCCCAGCCCAGCGATGCGTTGATGCCGCGAAAATACGCGAGCACGCCTACGGCCGCAGCGGGACCCAGGTTGAGGATGCCGAGCACGTCGGAGGCGGTTTCGTCGATGCGGTCCGCCCAATACTCGGCGAGCTTGTTGCCGAGCTTCGCGGCGGCGACCGCCGCGGCGACCTTGTCCGAGAGCTCGCGCAGCAATCCTTCGTCGGCGTGCAGGATGTCGTGGCCGCCGGTCTCGTGACCGAGCGCCGCCCAGGCGCAAATGCCGCGGCGCGCATTGGCCGGCGGCAAATTCACGACACCGACGTCCATGCCGAACGACGACGTCGCATCGACCGGCCACGTATACGGGCCCGATGTCGGATTGCCCCATTTCACGAGCGGAGGGATGGTCTCGTAGTCGGGCTCCTTCACGCCGCGCCGATCCTCGGCCGACAGAAAGCCGTCGTAGAGATCGCTGATGACTTCCTGGAAACCGTCGGTCGCGCGCGGCTCGTAGCCCTCGCCGTTCTGCAGGATCGACTGCGCGACGTCGATCAGGAGCCCCGCCTGGCCCTCGCGGTGCGGGTCCTTCTGCAGCACGTGCGCAAAGCCGTCGGACCCGAGCTCCTTGATCGCCGCGATGAAGGGATCCGCGGCATTGACGCGATAGAGCGGAGGGAGCTTGGCGCGCGCCGCAACGAGACGGCTCACGAGATCGGAATAGACGGTCGGCTCCTCGGGCCCGGTGTCCGAGTCGAGCCACGCGAGACGCGAATCCTCGACGCAGGCGGGAAGATTCGAGAGGTTGATCTTCGCCATTGCGCCCCCGATGTGTATGAGTTCAAGACGATGTACGCTACAGATTAGGCGCGCAACGACAGATTCGCAAGCGCCCCTGCGCGCGACGGCAGTCTTTGCTACCGGATCACGTCATCAGCGCGCTGCAGCAGCGACCGCGGAATCGTCAGGTCGAGCGCCCTCGGCGGTTTCAGATTGATGCACGAGCTCGAATTGAGCCGGCTACTCGACCGGCACTTCACCCGTTTTGCGGCTCTGAGGACGTGGTCGATGTAACGCGCGACGCGTCGACACGCCAGCAGCGCAGCGCCGTCACCTGCGCCGCGGCGGTAGGTTCGCCTACTCGCCCATCTGCAGCAACGTGCCATGCTCGCGCGCGTAGTGCACGGACCACGCGAATACCGCAGCACCAAGCGCGACGTAGACGACGTTCAGCGCCGCCGCCAGCCAGAACTCGCTCCAGAGGAACACGCCGTGCAGAAGCGCGCCGCGCATTCCTTCGAACACGTGTGCCGACGGCAATGCCCACGCGATCGCCTGCATCCACCCGGGCAGCACCGCGATCGGGTAATAGACGCCGGAAATGGGAGCGACGATGAAGATCGCGGCCCACGCGAGCTCTTCGGCGCCCAGTCCCAGGCGCATGATCATGCCGGACATCGCAAGGCCGATCGCCCAGCCGAAGACCAGCAGGTTCGCGAAGAACGCGAGCAACGGGAAGCCGAGCGAAAAGATCGAATAGCGGAAGAGGATCCACGCGAAGATGCACGCGCCGCCGACGCCGATCAGCGCCCGCAGGACGCTCATCGCGATCTGGCCGACGATGTATTCGGGCAGCGTCAGCGGCGAGACGAACAGGTTGCCGAGGTTGCGCGCATAGAGCTCCTCGATGAACGTCAACGAGACGCCGAGCTGGCCGCGGAAGAGCACGTCCCACAAGAGCACCGCGCCGATGAAGAATCCGGGCGCATCCTTCAGAAAATTGTTGGTCGGCGCGAGGTAGAGCGTGACGAACGCCCACACGACCATCGTCACGGTCGGGTAGTACATCATCGACACGATCCGCGTCCACGACTTCAGGATCAGGTACGCATGCCGCCGCAGCACCGCGCGGATGCGGCGCAGCGACGCGACGGCGCCGGTGTCGAGGACGATCGCCGGCGCTCCGTTCGTCACAGCGATGCGATCTCTTCGGCGGCGCTGCCGGGAACCGGCTCTCCCGTGCGGCCGCGCGCGATGTCGAGAAACACTTCCTCGAGGTTGGCGCGGCCGTAGCGCGCGATCAACGCCTGCGGCGAGCCCTGGTCGACGACGCGCCCGGCGCGCAGCATGATGACGTCGTCGCACATCCGCTCGACCTCGCCCATGTGGTGCGAGGCGAGCAGCATCGTGCAGCCGGTGCGGCGCTGGTAATCTTCGAGGTACGTGCGCATCCGGTCGCCGATGTCCGGGTCGAGCGAGGCGGTCGGCTCGTCCAGCAGCAGCACCTCGGGCTCGTTGATGACGGCCTTCGCAAGCGACACGCGTGTTCGCTGCCCGGCCGAGAGGCTGCCGTACGGGCGTTTCAGCAACGCGCCGAGATCGCAGTCGGCGGCCACCGCATCGATACGCGCGGCCACGTTGCGCACGCCGTAGAGATCGGCGAACACCGCGAGATTCTCGCGCACGGTGAGCCGTTTCGGCAGGTCGACGTACGGCGAGGTGAAGTTGAGCCGCGGCAGCACGCGGTGGCGCTCCGCCGGCATCGCGGCCCCCAGCACCGTGACGCGCCCGGCGCTCGGCGTCAGCACGCCGAGCAGCATCGACAGCGTCGTCGTCTTGCCGGCGCCGTTGCCGCCGAGGAGCGCCGTCGTCGTGCCGCGGCGCACCGAAAACGAGATGCCCTTCACGGCCTCGACGTCGCCGTAGGACTTCTTCAGGTCGGCGACAGCAATGGCGATGGCGGCGTCGGCGGGATCCATGTGCGGCGGGCAATACAGCGCCGCTCCGTCGCGGCGCGCTTCGGTGCGATTGTAGCGGACACGCGTCGCAACGCGCGCTGACACGCCACGCGAGCCTCGCGTAACATGGCAGCTCCGGATTCGGAGCGACCGCGATGACTACGCCCGCCGATTCGTCACTCGTCCGCCGGTTCGAGGATCTCATCGAGGTCGGCCGTGCGCTCGCGCGCGAGCGCGATGCCGCGCGCCTCCTCGACATCATCGTCGCCGCGGCCACCCGGCTGTGCAACGCCGACGGCGGCGCGCTCTATCGCGTCAACGACGCGGGCGACGCGCTGGATTTCGCGATCGTCCACAACCGGACGCTGCGCTGGGGCGAAGCCGCGGCTGGCGATCTCGCGCTGGCGGCCGTGCCGCTCGCCGATCCCGACGGCAATCCGAATCACCACGCGGTCGTCGCCCACGCAGCGCTGACGCGCACGAGCGTGCGCATCGGCGATGTCTACGCCGTCGCCGGCTACGATTTCGCCGCCGCCAGGCATTTCGACGCGCAGCACGGGTATCGGACGCGCTCGCTCCTCGCCGTGCCGATGCACGACCATCGCGACGAGCTGATCGGCGTGCTGCAGCTCGTCAACGCGCTCGACGCCGACGGCGGCGTCGTCGAATTCAGCGAAGACGATCAGCGGCTGACAGAGGCGCTGACCGGCCTCGCCGGCGTCGTGCTGTCGAACCAGCTCCTGATCGGCCAGCTGGAAGCGCTGTTCAGCGGTCTCGTGGCGCTCATCAACACGGCAATCGACGAAAAATCGGCCTATACCGGCGGCCACTGCCAGCGCGTCCCGGAGCTCACGATGATGCTGGCCGAGGCCGCGCACGACACCGCGGAGGGCCCGCTCGAATCGTTCCGGATGACGGCGCGCGACCGCGACGAGCTGCGCCTCGCCGGGATGCTGCACGACTGCGGCAAGATAACGACGCCGGTGCACATCGTCGACAAGGCGACCAAGCTGCAGACGATCAGCGACCGCATCGACCTCGTCGCCGCCCGCTTCGATGCGCTCGCCGCCGACACGCGCCTCCGCGCGCGGGAGCGGCAGGCAGGCGGCGCGGACGCCGCCGCGGTCGACAGCGATCTGGCCGCCGAGCGAGCGGCGCAGGAAGCCGACCTCGCCTTCCTGCGGCGTGTCAACGTGGGCCAGGAGAAGATGGCGGCAGCGGACAGCGCGCGCGTGCGCGCCATTGCCGAGCGGCGCTATCGCGGCGCCGACGGCGCCCTGCATCCGGTATTGACGCCGGATGAAGTCGACAACCTGACGATTCGCTCGGGGACGCTGACGCCCGCCGAACGCGCCATCATCAATCGCCACGTGGAATCGACGATCTCGATGCTGAGCGCGCTGCCGTGGCCGCGCCACCTCGCCCGCGTTCCGGAATACGCGGGCGGCCACCATGAGCGCATGGATGGACGCGGCTATCCGCGCGGGCTCACGCGGGCGCAGATGTCATGGCAGGCGCGGATCGTGTGCATCGCCGACATCTTCGAGGCGCTGACCGCGCCGGACCGGCCCTACAAGGGCGCGAAGACACTGTCGGAATCGGTGGCGATCCTCGGGCGCATGCGCGAAGGCGGTCACATCGACCCCGACCTCTTCGACGTGTTCGTCCGCCGCAAGCTCTATCTCGATTACGCCGCGAAGTACATGGATCCGGCGCAGATCGACGCGGTCGACGAGAACGCGATTCCCGGCTACACGCCGTAACCGCTCAGCATTGGACGGTCTGCCGGCAAAACTGCGCGAGCTCGCGCACGACGGTCGAGGTTCCCACCAGCGCCTTCGCCTTGCCCTGCCCGTATTCCATTCCCAGCTTGAAATCGTACTTGTCGAAGAAGCGGTCGAATTGCTCGGCACCGACGGTGCCCAGTGCCCACAGCCCGTCCGACGCGGGATCGTAATCGAGCAGGATGGCGGCAAGCGGCTGCGGCGCCGGCCCCGCAAGCACGCGCGCGCCGTTCGCCGGGTCATAGACGCTGTGGTCGGCGCAGCAATGGATGACGTGCGCGTCGGACGTCGCCGATTTCTGCGGCTGGTAACGGATGAACGAGATGTCGCGCGTCGGATAGGCGAGCTTGTGCGCGCAGATCGCCGAGAAGGCAACGACGGTCCGTCCGGGCCCCACGCCGCCCTCCCACGCGTAAGTCGCGCCGTCCTCACGGCGCATCGTCGCGGCGAGCGTCACCGGGCGCGCAAGCTTGAGCAGGAAGCACGGCGTCCCCGCATACGGATAGTGGAACACGTAGTTGGTCTCGGCTTCGAGCGCTCCCGCCCGCAGCGAGTCGCCATGGCGATCGACGAGGCGCGTGCGCTCGTACAAACGCGGCGGCGTGCTCGCCCAGGCGCCCGGTAGCGCGCCGATGCCCGCGGCGCCGGAGAGCGCTGCGCAGGATTCCAGGAATTTCCGCCGTTCCATTGCGCCTCCGTGCGATCTCGGATACGCCGGCAACGATGCGCGGGACCGCGCGGCGCTCCGGCATTCTACCGACAACGCCGGTTCAGGGCGCTGACCCGAACAGCCAGAGTTCCTCGGCATCTTCCGCCAGGCGGATAGATCGCTCGTAGGCGAAACCGAGCCTGCCGAGCAGCTTGATCGAATCCGCATTGTGCGGCGCGACGATCGCGACCACGCGCGCGAGTCCCAGCGTACGCGCAAAGGCCATCGTCGCCCTCGCCGCCTCGAGCGCGAAGCCCTGCTGCCGGTACGGCGCCAGGAACGCGAAGCCGATATCGATGTCGTCGAGCACGTCACGCTTGATGAGACCGCAGATGCCGATCGGCGTCCGCGTTGTCTTCAGTTCGACGAGATGGAGCCCGAAGCCGTGGCGGCGATAGCTCGCGACCGGCCCATCCAGAAGGTAGCTCCGGGCCGCCGCCGCCGTGCGCACGCCGCGATCCGCGACATTGCGAATGAAATCGGGATCGTTCAGCTGCGCGACGATGAAGCCGGCGTCGTCGACCGTGAGCTCGCGCAGCCGGAGCCGTTGCGTCTCGAGCACGTCGACGTCAGTCGGCGACGAGAAGCTCGCGGATGTGCTCGGCGGCGCTGCGCCCGAGCGCGCTCAGGGCGTAGCCGCCTTCCAGCGCCGAGACGATGCGCCCGTTCGCATGCGCACGCGCCACCGCAAGGAGCTCGCGCGTGACCCACGCGTAATCGGCCTCGACGAGCTTCAGCCCGGCGAGCGGATCGTCGCGATGCGCGTCGAAGCCGGCCGACACGAACAGCAGCTGCGGCCGATGGGCCTCGAGCGCGGGCAGCCAGTGCTCGCGGACGGCCGCCCGAAACTCATCGCCGCCGCTGCCGGCGGCGAGCGGGATGTTGACCATGTTCGGACCGAGCTCTTCCACGCCCGAATACGGATACAGCGGATGCTGGAACGTCGAGACCATCAGCACGCGCGGATCGCCGGCGAAGATCTCCTCGGTGCCGTTGCCGTGGTGGACGTCGAAGTCGATCACCGCCACGCGCTCGAGGCCGTGCGCGGCGAGCGCGTGCGCCACGCCGACGGCGACGTTGTTGAAGAGACAGAAGCCCATCGCGCGATTGCGCTCGGCATGGTGTCCGGGTGGCCGCACGGCGCAGAACGCCGTCGTGCACTTTCCCCCCATGACCAGGTCCGTCGCGAACACGACGGCTCCCGCGGCATGGAGCGCAGCCGTCAACGAATCGGGGCACATCGCGGTGTCGGGATCGATGTAGTGCAGGCCCGAGGCCGGGCTTTCCTCTTCGATCGTCGCGAGGTACCCCTCTCCATGGACCCGCGCAAGCTGCTCATGCGTCGCCGCCGGGGCGTCGTGGTGCTGGAGGTAGGCATCGAGCCCCGCGCTGATGAGGCGGTCGCCGATGGCCAGCAGCCGGTCGGGGCATTCGGGGTGATACGGTCCCATGTCGTGCAACAGGGACGAAGGGTGGCTGATGAACGCAGTCGGCACGGGGCTTGCTTCGAACTTAAGGGCAGTCGCGGGGACCAACGACACGGACTCGGCAAAAAGTCCGCAGAGGGCCGCCGAATGGAGTGTAGCCGGTGCCCGTCGGTCGTGACTAGACTCTTCCTCCCCAGTACGATGGCCGTCGCTCCCCACCCACCCGGAACCCTCCCCTCATGACCGTCCGCTCGCTTGGCCAGGCCAATGTTCCCGTCGTGCAGCGTCTCGCCGCCGTCCTGGCGCAGCTCGACCGCATCGTCGTCGGCAAGCCCGAGGCCATGAAGCTCGCGGTCGCCTGTCTGCTCGCGCGCGGGCACCTGCTGATCGAGGACATCCCCGGCGTGGGCAAGTCGACCCTGGCGCAGGCGCTGGCCGCGACCCTCGGGCTCAAATACGCGCGCGTCCAGTTTACGAGCGACCTCCTTCCGGCGGACGTGCTCGGCGTGTCCATCTTCGATGCGCCGGCGCAGGCGTTCCGGTTCCATCCCGGGCCCGTCTTCAATTCGGTGGTGCTCGCCGATGAAATCAACCGCGCGCCCCCGAAGACGCAAAGCGCGCTGCTCGAGGCGATGGAAGAGCGGCAGGTTTCCCAGGATGGGCAGACACGGCCGCTGCCCGATCCCTTTTTCGTTATCGCCACCCAGAACCCGGTCGAGCAGATTGGCGCCTATCCGCTGCCCGAATCGCAGCTCGACCGCTTCCTGATGGCAATCGAGCTCGGTTATCCCGATCCGGTCGCGGAACGCGAGCTCCTGACCGGAGGCGACCGCCGCGCGCAAATCGCCACGTTGACGCCGCTTGCCGATCCTCCCACGCTGCTCGAATGGCAGCGCGAGGCCGCGGCCGTCCACGTCGCCCCGGCGCTCCTCGATTACGCGCAGGCGCTGCTGGCCGCGACCCGCGGCAACGTCGGCAGCGGCGCCGACGCGGGCGCCCGGCGCGGGCTGTCGCCACGCGCCGGAATTCTCCTGCTTGCCGCGGCGAGAGCGTGGGCACTCATCGCCGGCCGGCCGATGGTGGTGCCGGAAGACGTGCAGGCGGTGTTCCCGTCCGTCGCCGGGCACCGGCTTGCCGGTGGCGCGCGCAGCGGGGCGCTGCAGGCGCAGTCGCTGCTGCGCGCGGTCGCGCTGCCCTAGCCGGATCCAGGCACGGCGCGCGCACCGGCAGCCGCCATGCGCACTCTCTCGCGCTCGATGACCGCCCCGCGCGGGTCGCGCGACTCGTGGCGCGCGCGCTACCGGCAGCGGCTGTTCCGCACGGAACCGGCCGATCACGATGCGATCGTGTTGCGGCACAGCCGCATCTACATCCTGCCGACGCGACGCGGGCTTGCCGTGTTCGGGATGATCGCGATCATGCTGCTCACTTCGCTCAACTACGCGCTGGCGCTGGGTTTCGCGGTGACGTTCCTGCTGGCCGGCCTTTGCGCGGCGGCGCTCCTCCACACGTTTCGCAACATCGCCGGCATCGAGCTTGCCCCGCTCGCCGCCGGCGAGACGTTTGCCGGCGGCACGCTGCCTTTCACGCTGGCGATCGCGGGCAGCGCGAGCGCGCGCAATGCGATCACGCTGGCGGCCGGCGGCAGCGTCCCCGTCACCGTCGATGTGATCCCGGACGCGGCGCTGCCGGTGACGCTCGAAGTTCCGGCGCCGAAGCGCGGTCGCGTCGCTCTCGGACGGGTGACGTTGTCGTCGGATTTCCCGGTCGGACTGTGGCGTGGCTGGGCCTACGTTCACTTTCCCCTCGCCGGCGTCGTGTTTCCGGCGCCCGAAGCCGATGCGCCGCCGCTGCCCGCCGGTCGCGACGGCGAGGATGCACACAGCGAGTCGACCGACGGCGATGCCGATCTGTCGGGACTGCGAACCTACCAGGCGGGCGACCCGTTGCAGCGGGTCGCGTGGAAGGCGGTCGCGCGCGGCGCCGGCTGGCACACCAAGCATTTCGAGGGCGGCGGCAGCAAAGGTCCCGCGGACCTTGCGTGGAATGCACTGCCGCATGCGCTCGATGCCGATCAGCGAATTGCGCGCCTTGCCGCCTGGGTGCTCGCCGCGGAGCGCGTGGCGCGCCCGTTCGCGCTGCACCTGCCCTGGAACGGCGTTGCCGGCAGGCCAGGGGCGCGAGCACCGGCGCACGGCGCTCACGGCACTTGCAATGCTGCCGGAGATGTCTCGATGAAGCCGGCTTCGCCGAAGCCGTCGCGCACCGCACTGCGCCCGCCGTTGTCGGCGGCGCAAATCCGCTGGCTCGGCGTGTTCCTGTTCGCGACCCTGCTGCCGCAGGCGCCGTTCGTGCCGATTTGGGTCGCCGGATTCGGCATCATGCTGATCGCGCTGCGGATGCTGCTGGTCGCCCGCGACCGCCGCCGCTTCGAAGCGCCGCCGGCGCGGATTCCGTCGTGGGCGCTGGCCTTGTTCGCCATCGCGGCGGGCTTCGCGATCCGGCAATCGTTCGGCTATTTCATCGGGCGCGATCCGTGCGTCGCGTTCCTGTTCGTGCTCGCGGGGATCAAGTATCTCGAGGCGCGGACGGCGCGCGACGGCACGCTGCTCGTCTGTCTCGCGAGCTTCCAGCTGGTCACGCCGTTCTTCTTCAGCCAGTCGCATGCTGGCGGCGCTCGCCGCCGTGCCGGCGCTCTTCTGCATGGGCGCGACGCTGCAGGTGCTGGCGCAACCTTCGCTGCGCGACCTGCCGCTTTCCGCGTGGCGCGTCCCGCTGTTGCGCACCGCGAAGCTCTTCGCGCAGGGGATTCCGCTCGCCGTCGTGCTGTTCGTGCTGTTTCCCCGTCTCGCCGGACCGATGTGGGGATTGCCGACCGACGCCGGGTCGAAATCGGGACTGTCCGACCAGATGGCGCCGGGATCGATCAGCGAGCTCTCGATGAGCGATGCCGTCGCGTTTCGCGTCGACTTCGATGGCACGATCCCCCCGCACGCGCAGCGCTACTGGCGCGGCCCGGTGATGTCGCGCTTCGACGGCCGCGAATGGGTTGCCTCGGACCGGCGTCCGCCGCGCGGTCCGCGGCCCGCGGGTCGCGAGATCGCCTACTGGGTGACCCTGGAGCCGCACTGGAAGTCGTGGCTGTTCGCGCTCGACCTCCCTGCGGGCCCCCCCACCACGGAGGGCGATCCCGATGCCCGGGCAGCTTCCGCCGTGGTCGGCATCCTGACCGGCGACCAGCGACTGTACGCCCGTACGCCTGTCACGCAATCGCTGCGCTACCGGCAAACATCGGTTCCGGCCGACGCCTATTCCGCGGGAGCCGGCGACGCGCTGGAGGCTGAGCGCGCGGAGAACCTCCAATTGCCGTATGAGGGCCACAACGCCAATCCGCGCTCCGTCGCGTTCGCGCGCGAGCTTCGCGCAGAACATCCGGGCGACGCCGACTACATCCGCGCGGTGCTGCAGTGGTTTCGCACCCAGGAGTTCTTCTACACGCTGGCCCCGCCGCTCCTTCCGGGGCGCGATCCGGTCGATGCGTTCCTGTTCGACCAGCGGCGCGGATTCTGCGAGCACTACGCGAGCAGCTTTGTCGTGCTGCTGCGCGCGGCGGGGATTCCCGCGCGTGTGGTCACCGGCTATCAGGGGGGCGAGATCAACCCGACCGGCGGTTATCTCATCGTCCGCCAGTCGGACGCCCATGCCTGGGCCGAGGCGCTCATTGGCGGCATGTGGCGCCGCTTCGACCCGACCGGCGCCGTCGCGCCGTCGCGCATCGAGCGCGGCCTGGGCAGCGCGCTGCCGACGAGCCAGTACGTGCCGCTGCTCGCTCGGCTCGACGACAGCTGGTTGCGCAGCCTCCAGCTGACATGGGACGCGTTCAACCACGACTGGCGCCTCCACGTCATCGGCTTCAACTACGACAAGCAGCGCTCCCTTTGGCGGGACTGGAAAATGGACCGGCTTCCCCCCGGCGGTGATCACCGCGGCGGTCGCCGGCATGATCGGTCTCTGGGGAGCGGGGATACTCGGGCTCATCTCGTGGTGGCGGCGGCGCACGAGCGACCGGGGGCGCCTTCTCTGGGATTCGCTTTGCCGGCGTCTCGCGAATGCCGGCTTGCCGCGGCAGGCGCACGAAGGGCCGTTGGCATTCGGTGCGCGCGCCGCTGCGCGGTGGCCGGAATTCGCGGTTGCCTTTCGCGTGATCGCCGAATCCTACGCGCTGCTTCGCTACGGTCCGCCGCCCGCGACGGCAGGCACGCAGCGCGCACGCGCGGCCGCCCTCGCGCGCCTCACGCGCGCCATCGAAGTGCTCCCCGCTCCCGCGGCGCTGCGCTCCACGCCGGCGATGCCGTAACTCGCTGGAGCTACAAAAGCGCGTCGCGATCGAGACCTCTCCGCTTGAGGCGCGCGCGGAGCTTCTCCAGCGCCTCCGCCTGGATCTGGCGCACGCGCTCCCGGGTCACGTCGAGCTCGCCGGCGAGGTCCTCGAGCGTGGCGACGTCGCGGCCGTTGAGACCGTAGCGCCGCTCGATCACCGTGCGCTGCCGCTCGTTGAGCTCCGACAGCCACAGCTTCACCCACGCCTCGATCTCCGCATTGTGGAGCAGGAGCTCGGGCGCCAGCGCGTTCTCGTCCGCGACGCCTTCCGCGACCGACACGCCGCCGTCGCGATCCATCGGCGCATCGAGCGAGCTCACGTGCTCGTTGTAGCGCAGCACGCGGCGGACCTGCTCGACCGGCTTGCCGAGCAGATGGGCGACATCGTCCAGCGTCGCCTCGCGTCCCTCGGGCAGTCCGTGCATCTCGAGATGCCGCATCGCGCGGAGCACGACGTTGAGCTCCTTGACCACGTGCGCGGGGAGCCGGATCGTGCGCGACTGGCTCATGATCGCGCGCTCGACCGACTGCCGGATCCACCACGTCGCGTAGGTGGTGAAGCGGAATCCGCGCTCGGCGTCGAATTTTCCGAGCGCGTGGATGAGGCCCAGATTGCCTTCCTCGATCAGGTCGGGCAGCGCGAGACCGCGATTCGTGTAGTGCTTGGCGATGCTGACGACGAGCCGCAGGTTGCGTTCGATCAGCTGCTGGCGCGCTTCGAAATCGCCATTCGCCATCGCCCTCGCGAGCGCGAGCTCCTCGTCGGCCTTGAGGAGCGTGTGCTGGCCGATCTCGTTGAAATAGATCTGCGCGATGTCGTTGACAAAGTCCGCGGAGAGCCCCGGCTCGGGTTCGGCGAGCGGCAGCTCGCGCGTCCAGCGGTCGGGCTCCGGGACCTGCGGCGGCGCGTCGCGGTGGTCGTAGGTCGCCGCATCGGAAGCCGCAGGATCGGCATGCTCGATGCCGGGCAGCTCGGGGGCGACATCGGCACGCGCGCGCCGACCGCTCATGCCGGCGGCAGGAACTTGAGCGGATCGACCGGCGTGCCGTGCCGGCGTATTTCGAAATGCAGCATCACCTGGTCGGCATCGGTATTGCCCATCTCGGCGATCGATTGCCCCTTCGCGACCTGCTGGCCCTCCTTCACCAGGATCTCGCGGTTGTGCGCATACGCGGACAGCCACGTCGCGTTGTGCTTGACGATGATGAGCTTGCCGTATCCGCGGATGCCCGATCCGGCATAGACGACCTTGCCGGCGGCGCTCGCGACGACCGGCTGGCCCGACTTGCCGGCGATATCGATCCCCTTGAGGTTCGGATTCTCGGAGACGCCAGTCACGAGCTTACCCGTCGCGGGCCACATCCAGCTCGGCGCTTCCTCGTCGTCCGCAGGCCTGGTTTCCGGCTTGGGTTCGGGCTTCGGCTCGACGCGCGCAACGACGGGCGGGGCGACCGGTTCCGCTGCCGGCGGCGGTGCCGCCGCGGACGCGACGCGCTGGACGTCACGCAATGCCTGCTCGGACCAGGGCTCTTTCAGCGCTTTGGGCTGCGTCTTGTAATTGTCGGTGTTGCGCGCGCCGGGCACGGCGAGCGGCGTGGCCGAGGGCGTCATCGGCGGTCGCGCGTCTGCCGACCCCACGGGCGGTATCGCGCGGAGCGGCGTCGTCGTGACACCGCTGGCCGCGGCCGCGGGCTCGCCGGGTGCTGCGAGGCGCAACGTCTGGCCCTCGCGGATCACGTTGACGTTCTCGATCGCATTCCATGCCGCGAGCTCGCGATAGTCGAGGCCGTTGTCGAGAGCGATCTTGTACAGCGTGTCGCCGCGCTTCACCGTGTACGTGGGCGCGCGGACCTCGGGTTCGGTTGCCGGTGCCGGTGCCGGCGCGGGCGCGGCGACGACCGGCGCCGGCCGCGTCGGCTGCGTGGAGCGCTCCTCGACCGGTGCCCGCGAGCGGGTGGCGCAGCCCGCGACGACGAGGACGAGCGCAACCGCGGCAAGCCGCGTGAATCGAGGAATGGAGTTGAGGTGTGCGGGCGGGGATCGTGACATCGAGGTCGGTCAGTGTACTGAGCAGAAGTTCCGAACGTAACGAATTGAGCGACGAGCGTCGGGTGTCAGGCCAGGCGTACCCGGTGGTACGGCCGGGCAACAAGCTGACGCCCGCTCAGTTTGGAAGATGAGCGCCGCGAACGTCAAGTGAATTTCTGACTCGCACACTCTGGTGCACCACATCCGGCCGCTACGCGAGGCCGGGCAGCAATGGCACGAATCTTACCGCATCGAAGGTCTGCTCACGGAACCCGCCAGTCGCCGCTTCGATCACGGTGAGCCGCTGCACGCGCTCGCCCTCGACGCCCGCCTGCGCGAGCGGCAGCACCATGCGCCCGCCGGGCTTCAGATACTTGATGAGCGCCGTCGGCACGTGCGTCGCGGCCGCGGTGATGACGATCGCGTCGACCGCCAGCGGCTCTCCGAGATCGGTCGAGCCGTCGCCATGCATCAGCCGCACGTTCTTCACCTTGAGCGCCTGCAGGTTGCGCCGCGCCTTCGCGACCAGCGTGCCGATGCGCTCGACCGTGTAGACATCGCCGGCGATCTGCGCCAGCACCGCTGTCTGGTAACCGCAGCCGGTGCCGATCTCGAGCACGCTCGCGAGCGTGCCGCCGGCGCGCGCAAGCTCCGTCATCCGGGCGACGATCCACGGCTGCGAAATCGTCTGCCCGTCGCCGATCGGCAGCGGCGTGTCCTCGTACGCGCGGCTCGCGAGCGCCTCGTCCACGAAGATATGGCGCGGCACCGCATTCATCGCGGCCAGCACGACTTCGTCGCGGATGCCGTCGGCGCGCAGCCGCTCGATCATCCGGTCGCGCGTGCGCGTCGAAGTCATGCCGATTCCGGCGTGCCGGCCCCCACCTTGCGTTGCCATTCCCCCTCCTCGCCCTGCCGGCGGCGCGCATCCGTCGCCGTCCGGGATTCGTGACGCTCCGCCCGCGGCGCTCGTCTTTAGCGTTCGATCCAGTCGGCGACCGGCGCCATCAGATCGCGATTCGTGAGATCGATCTGCAACGGCGTGATCGACACGTAACGTTCGCCCACCGCGTGGAAATCGGTGCCGGCTCCGGCGTCGGCGGCCGCGCCCGCCGCGCCGACCCAGTAAACCGTCTCGCCACGCGGACTCTTCGATTTGATCACGTCCTCGGCCTTGTGCCGCCGTCCGAGCCTCGTCACGCGGTAGCCCTTGAGCTCCGAGCGCGGGACATCCGGCACGTTGACGTTGAGGAGCCACCCATCCGACGGATTCCTGCGATGGCGCTCGAGGAGCTCGACCGCGACGGCGGCGGCCGTCTCGAAATGTGCGCCGTCCTTCGACGCAAGCGAAATCGCGATCGACGGAATGCCGAGGAGAAAGCCCTCGGTCGCCGCGGCGACGGTGCCGGAATAGATCGTGTCGTCGCCCATGTTGGGCCCATAGTTGATGCCCGAGATCACCATGTCGGGAAGGGTGTCCAAGCAGCCCCGTCACCGCGAGGTGGACGCAGTCGGTCGGCGTGCCGTTGACGAACCGGAAGCCGTTGGGGGCAGTGCGCACCGTCAGCGGACGGTCGAGGGTCAGCGAGTTCGACGCGCCGCTCCGGTCGCGCTCCGGCGCGACGACGGTGAGCTCGGCATGGGGCGCGAGTGCCGCCGCGAGGCGCTCGATGCCCGGCGCGAAATAACCGTCGTCGTTGGAGAGGAGGATGCGCATGGGGTGCGCGAGTCGAAGGTGACGCCGGCTCCGCTGTCGGGCGCATGCGTTGCCGGCGATTATAGCGTGCGGATCGCAGAGGCTCGCTAACCGCTGTTGCGCAATCCTGCGGCGAGGCCATTGATCGTGAGGTGAATGGCGCGTTGCGTCCGTTCGTCGGTCTGGCCCGCGCGGAATCGGCGGAGGAGCTCGATCTGCAAGTGATTCAGCGGATCGAGATACGGAAAACGGTTGCGGATGCTGCGCGCGAGCGTCGGATTGTCCTCCAGCAGCGTTGGTTGCCGCGTGATGGCGAGCGCGTGGCGAACCGCGCGCTCGTGCTCGCGCGCAATGCGGCCGAAGATCGCTGCGCGCGCGCCGGCATCCGGGTAGAGCTCGGCATAGCGGGACGCGATTGCGAGATCGGTCTTGGCGAGCACCATCGCCATGTTCGACAGCACGGTCCGGAAGAACGGCCAGCGTTCATGCATCTCGGCCAGCAGCGCGGCGCCCGCCTCGCGGCCGTCGGCATAGGTGTCGAGCCACGCATCGATCGCAGCGCCGAAGCCGTACCAGCCGGGCAGCATCAGCCGGCACTGGCCCCAGCTGAACACCCATGGAATCGCGCGCAAATCCTCGATCCGCGTCGACGCCGTGCGCGACGCCGGCCGGCTGCCGATGTTGAGCGACGCGATCTCGGCGATCGGCGTCGTCGCGCGAAAGTACGCGACGAACTCCGGCGTGCCGTAGACGAGATCGCGATAGGCGGCGTGCGCGTGCGCCGACAGCTCGTCCAGCACCGCGTGATAGCGCGCCGTGCGCTCGCCGCCGCCGCCGGTATCGAGGAAATTCGCCTCGAGCGTCGCGGCGACGAGCGTCTCCAGATTGCGCCGCCCGAGATCGGGGTCCGAGTACTTGCTGGCAATGATCTCGCCCTGCTCGGTGACGCGAAGGCCGCCGCCGACGCTGCCGGCGGGTTGCGCCAGGATCGCCTCGAAGCTCGGGCCGCCGCCGCGCCCCACGGTGCCGCCACGTCCGTGAAAGAAGCGCAGCCGGACGCCATGCGCGCGGAACGTGTCGACGAACGCCGCTTCGGCGCGGTAAAGCGCCCAGTTGGACGTGACATATCCGCCGTCCTTGTTGCTGTCCGAATAGCCCAGCATCACTTCCTGCAGACCGCCGCGCGCGTGGAGCCACGATCGGTAGCAGGGGAGCCGCAGCGCTGCGTCCATGATCGCGGCGCCGCGCGCGAGATCGTCGATCGTTTCGAACAGCGGGACGATGTTGACGGCGAGTGCGGCGCCCCGCAGCAGCCCCGCCTCCTTCAGCAGCACGGCCACCTCGAGGAGGTCGGACACCGACGCGCACTTCGAGATCACGTAATTCGGCAGTGCGGCCGCGCCGAACCGTCGGTGGATGGCCGCCGCCGTCTCGAGAATCGCCAACTCGGACGCAACCCGCTCCGAATAGACGAGATGCGGCGAATGCAGGAGCCGCGGGCCGGCGAGCTCGCGCTCGAGCAGCGCGACCCGGTCCGCCTCGGCGAGCGTTGCGTAGTCGGCGGTCACCCCTGCGCGGGCAACGAGCTCGCCGACGACGGCTTCGTGGACGTCGGCATTCTGGCGGAGGTCGAGCACCGCGAGGTGAAAGCCGAACACCTCGATCGCGCGCATCAGCGGCACGAGCCGACCCGCTGCGAGCGGCGTCGCCCCGTGCCTCGCGAGCGACGCCTCGACGATCGCCAGATCGGCGAGCAGTTCAGCCGGCGTCGCGTAGGGCGGCGCTTCGCCGTGCGGCGCTCGCGGCGGCACGTAGCCCGCGAGGGTTTTCGCAGTCGCGGCGACGCGCGCGTAGATCCCGATCAGCACCTGCCGGTAAGGCTCGTCGGCGCGATGGGGGTTGTCGTCGTGCGCATATGCCGCCAGCTCGAGCAGCGCCGCGGTGGGCTGCACGAGCCTCGTCGACAGCGACAGCTCGCCGCCCAGCAGGTGGATTTCGTGGAGGTAATGCGCAAATGCAACGGCCGCCTGCGCCGCCATTGCGTACTCCAGCGTTTCGGCGGTGACGAACGGGTTGCCGTCGCGGTCGCCGCCGATCCAGGATCCCGGCCGCAGCATCGTCGCCGGGACGCGTCGCCCGTCCTCGTCGGCGAGCCGCGGCAGCCGGCTCTCCAGCGCCAGGGCGAGCCGTGGCACGGCGAAGAGAAACGTGTAGCCGTAATAGGCGAGGCCGTTGTCGATCTCGTCTTTCACTCTGAGCTTCGACAGGCGGATCATCGCTGTCTGCCAGAGAGCCAGCACCTGCCGATACAGGCCTGTTTCGAACTCTCCGGTTTCCTCCGGCGTCAGCGCGACGCGATCCCGCCACTGCAGGAGCCGCACGATCTCGCGCTCGCAGTCGAGAATGCTCTTCCGCTGGACCTCGGTGGGATGCGCCGTCAGCACGGGACTCACCAGCGCGTCGGCGACGAAGCGCGCCACCGACGCGGCCGGCGTTCCGTGGGCCGCGATGCGGTCGAGTGCGTCGGCGATGCTGCCGCGCTGCGGTCCCGAGCCTGCGAGCGCGTGCGCCCGCCGGCGCCGGTTCTGGTGCACGTCCTCGGCGATGTTCGCAAGATGAGAGAAATAGCTGAACGCGCGCACGACATCGAGCGTGTCGGCGATCGACAGATCGTTCAGCAGTGCACTGAGCTCGTCCTTGACGGCGCCCGCATCGGACGCCGCAGCGCGCCGGAAGCGGATGGCGGTCTGCCGGATCGCCTCGACCCGCTGGAAGCCGGCGTCGCCGGCCCGCGCACGCAGGACGTCGCCCAGCAGCCGGCCCAGGAGGCGCGTGTCCTCGCGCAGCGGCAAATCCTTGTCTTGGGGGGCGTCCATCGCGCTCGTTCGAGAGGCACGCCTAGTGTACCGACCGGGGTCCGACTCGGGGCGCACTCGCAGCATCTGTTTGCAGAGTGTCCACAATCGATTATCCTCGGCTGCACCGTTTGCGTGCCACTGTCGATGCCGCCTTCGCCCTCCCCCGAACTTGCCGATCATCGCCGCGCACTCGCCGGGACGACGTTGTCGGCGTTATTCGCGCGCGATCCCGATCGCTTCGATCACCTGTCGATCGCATGGGACGACTGGCTCTTCGACGTGTCCAAGGAGCGCCTCACGCGCGAGACGCTCGCGCTGCTCGTCGAGCATGCGCGCGCCGCGGAGCTCGAAGGCTGGATCGCGGCGCTCTTCGCCGGCGAAAAGGTGAACCAATCGGAAGGCCGGCCCGCGCTGCATACGGCGCTGCGCCGACCGGGCGACGCGCCGCTTCTGGTCAATGGCCACGATATCGTGCCCGACATTCGCGCCACGCAGGCGAAGATGAAGACGCTGGCGGCGCAGGTCCGGGGCGGCTTGCGCCTCGGCGCGACGGGACGTCCGATCCGCGCCGTCGTCAACCTCGGCATCGGCGGCTCCGACCTCGGACCCCTGCTGGTTTGCACGGCGCTCGCCTCGCCGCACCGCGCTCGCGGCAGCGCGGGGCCGCAGACCGAAGGCGTGGACGTGGCCTTCGTGTCCAACGTCGATCCCGAGCATCTCACGCGTGCTCTGGCCCCGCTCGACCCCGCCACCACGTTGTTCATCGTCACGTCGAAGACCTTCAACACCGGCGAGACGCTGGCCAACGCGGCAAGTGCGAAGGCATGGCTCGCGTCGGCGCTCGGACGAGGCGTCGATGTCGGCGCCCATTTCATCGGCGTCACCGGCAACGCGCCAGCCGCAATGGCGCTCGGCATCGCGAAGCACGACGTGCTGCCGCTTCCCGACTGGGTGGGCGGTCGCTACTCGCTGTGGTCGGCGGTGGGGTTGCCGATCGCGATCAAGCTGGGCTGGGAACGCTTCGCCGACCTTCTTGCCGGCGCCGCCAGCGTCGATGCGCACTTCCGCACGACGCCACTCGAACGCAACGTGCCCGTCATGCTGGGGCTTGCCGGGTGGTGGAATGCAACGCAGTTGAAGCACGCGGAGCGTGTCGTCGTCCCCTATTCGCAGGCGCTGGCGCGGCTGCCCGCTTACCTGCAGCAGCTTGTCCTCGAAAGCAACGGCAAGCGCGTCGCGCGCGACGGCAGCGCGCTCGCCGGCCCGACAGCCAATGCGTTGTGGGGAGAAACCGGCACCAACGGCCAGCACGCGTTCTTTCAGTGGCTGCATCAGGGCACGCGCGAGGCGCCGGTCGAATTTCTCGTTCCCGTGCGCGCCGTCCACCCGCTGGGCGACCAGCAGTCGCTGCTCGTCGCCAGCGCGCTCGCGCAGGCGCAGGCGTTGATGGAGGGGCGCGGCGAGGACGCGCTGCGCGCCGAATTCCTCGCCAAGGGATTCACCGGTCTGGCGCTCGATGCCGCCGTTGCGGCGCGCGTGTGCCCCGGCAACCGGGCATCGACGACGATCCTGATGCCGGAGCTCAACGCGCAACGACTGGGGCAGCTGATCGCGCTCTACGAGCACCGGACTTTCGTCGAAGCGGTTCTCTTCGGCATCAATCCGTTCGACCAGTTCGGCGTCGAGCTCGGCAAGACGCTCACCGCGCCGATCGCCGCTTCGTTGCTGGCCGGGACGCCGCTTCCCGAGGCGACCGATGCCTCGACCCGCGGGCTGGTCGCGCACGTGCGCGCGCTGTCGTCGCGCCCGCGCAACTAGGGCCTGTTCACACTATGGGCACATACGCGTTGCACGGCCGAAAACGCTCAGCACAAGGCGCGCAGGCGAAGGCGGGTCGAGAACCCGGCGAGACTGCGCAACGCAGTGATGGGCGTTTTCGGCAGCAACCCGACGGGAGCGGGCATCCTGGGGCCACTCTGCGTTGCCCTCCTCGCGAAGACACCCGGTCTTAGCCTTGTCGGGCGCCTTGATTGGCGCCCCATGCCGCCCGTTCGCGTTTGCGTCCATAGTGTGAACAGGCCCTAGCGCGCGAGCCTGACCGCCGTCGCCAGCTCGAACACCGCGGTCGCGTAGAGGCGGCTCCGGTTGTAGCGCGTCAGCACATAGAAATTGTGGCACGCGATCCAATAGCTTGCGCTTTCGACGCCGTCGTCGTCCTTCTCCTCCAGCATCAGCAGCGCCATCGGGTCCGCTGCGAGGTCGGGCGGCGCGCCGGCCGCCGCGACGCCATCGACGGACCACGCCTCCGCCGAGCGACGCTCGCTGATCCCGCCATCGAGGCGCCGCTGCAGGGCAGGTAGGCTATCCTCGGCGATCGCGGCCGGGAGCAGCACCGGCTGTCCGCGCTGCCAGTCGTGCCGCGCGAGATAGCTCGCGACGCTGCCGACGATGTCGGCGGGACTTGCCCACAGGTCGATGCGCCCGTCGCCGTCGAAATCCACGGCGAACTCGCGATAACTTCCCGGCATGAATTGCGGCACGCCGAGCGCGCCCGCGAACGATCCTTTCGGGAGCGTCGGGTCCACGTGCTGGTCACGGGCGAGCAGCAGGAACTGCTTCAGCTCGCCGCGAAAGAACGCCGCCCGGCGCGGATAGTCGAATGCGAGCGTCGAAAGCGCGTCGAGCGCGCGATGTTTGCCGGTATTGCGCCCGTAGAACGTTTCGACGCCAATGATGGCGACGACGATTTCCGGCGGCACGCCGAAGCGCTCCTCGGCGCGCGCGAGTTCGGCGCTGTTCGCATTCCAGTACGCAACGCCTCCCGCGACCCGCTCCGGCGACAGGAAGGGCGGCGCGTATTCGTACCATTTCGGCGGCGCGACGAGCGGGCGCTCCATGGCCTCGACGATTCGCGGCTGGAATCGCGCAGCCGCGAACGCGCGCGCGAGGGTCGCGCGGTCATAGCCGTGCTCGCTGACCATTTCATCGACGAAGGCGCGCACGTCGGCGCGCCCCGCATACGTCCCCGCGACAGCGGACAACGGCGCGAGAGCTGCGACGCACGAAAGGAAGATGGCGAAAAGAGTCGCGAAGCGCATGACGCATGCAGCCGGGATTGAGGGCGCGCGAATGTTATCATCGCGCCGGAATGTATCCGCTGTTCCGCCCCTTCCTGTTCGCGCTCGACCCCGAGACCGCGCACGAGGTCGTCTTCGCGGGACTCGACGCCGCGGCCCGGGTGGGACTCGCGAAGGCGTTTGCGCCGCAGGTTCCCGCTTCGCCGGTCACCGCGATGGGACTCACGTTTCCGAATCGTGTCGGGCTCGCCGCGGGCCTCGACAAGAATGCCGGGCATATCGACGCTCTGGCCGGACTGGGCTTCGGCTTCATCGAGTGCGGCACGGTGACGCCGCGCGCGCAGCCCGGCAATCCGAAGCCGCGCCTCTTCCGTCTGCCCGAAGCGGACGCGCTCATCAACCGGATGGGATTCAACAACGACGGCGTCGAGCGGTTCCTGGCCAACGTCGAGCGCGCGTCGTGGCAGGGCGTGCTCGGTCTCAACATCGGCAAGAATTTCGACACGCCCAACGCACGCGCGGTCGACGACTACCTCGCATGCCTCCGCGCGGTCTATGCGCGCGCGTCCTACGTGACGGTGAACATCTCGTCGCCGAACACCAAGGGACTGCGCGAGCTGCAGGCCGACGACGCGCTCGACGCGCTGCTCACCGCCCTCAAGCGCGAGCAGGCGAAGCTTGCCGACACGCACGGCAAGCACACGCCGATTGTCGTCAAGATCGCGCCCGACCTCACTCCAGGCGCCGTTGCGGCCATGGCGAAACTCTTCATCCGCCATCGCGTCGACGGCGTCATCGCGACCAATACCACCGTTTCGAGGGAGGCGGTCTCGCGCCTGCGCCACGCCGACGAAGCGGGCGGCCTGTCGGGGCGGCCGCTGCGCGCATCCTCGACCAAGGTGATTCGCACACTCGCGAAGGCGCTGGACGGCGCGATACCGATCATCGGCGTCGGCGGAATCCTCTCCGGCAAGGACGCGCAGGAAAAGATCGATGCCGGCGCGACGCTCGTGCAGATCTATACCGGGCTCATCTATCGCGGCCCCGATCTCATCGCGGAATGCGCACGGGCACTGGCCGCACACTGACCCGACGGACAGCTTCGGCTGCCGCGCGCACTGCTCCCCGCGCGCGGTTCGGCCTCCGATCCGCACGATGAATCGACTCGCCGAGGCGTCGGCCTCCGACCGCGCTCGCGTTCGCACGATCCCCTGCGCGCCGCCGGCTCGGGGCCCCTCTCGCCGCTCGCGCGTTCCCCCGCTAGCGTCCCAGCGCTCACGCCGCTACCAGGATCTTCCCGTCACCTTCGGCGACCACGACGCCTTCCTGGTTGCGGCACAACGCCGTCAGGACGACCACGCCGCCGCCGTGATGCGGCTTCGCGTGCTTCTCGGTGACGGTCCACGTCGTGGTCAGCGTATCGCCCGCGCGGACGGGCGCCTTGAACCGTGCGGCGTGCTCGAGGTACGCAATCGCAGTGCCGTGAAAGTACATGCCGACCGGGGCGCCCATCACCGCGCTCGTCAGCATCCCGTGCAGGATGCGCGTGCCGAAGCGCGAGCCCTTCGCGTACTCGTCGTTGACATGATGCGGGTTGAAGTCGCCGATGAGCCCGGCGCCGAGCACCAGGTGGGTGTCGGTGATCGTCAGCGAGCGGCTGAAGGTGTCGCCGACGACGACGTCGTCGAACGCGTGGCCGCTCGCATCCATGCCGAGGCTCTTCTTCATTCCGCTATCCCTCCACGGCGGCGGGCGCGCGCTTCCTCGATTCGTCGAGCTCGCCAAGGCACAGGCACGTGAACGCGAGACCGGCGTAGAGCGGCGCGACCAGATTGACAAAGGGCACGAGCGACAGCGGCGACAGCATGAGCCCGAGACCGAACAACCGGCCGCGCGCGCTGCGGATCACGGCCGAGCGCTCCACGGGACTCGCGTGCGTTGCGAGCGCATCGTACCGGAAGAGCCGCTGGTTGAGCCATGCGTTCGCGCACAACGACAACGGCACGCCGATCGGCGGAAACAGCAGGAAGGGCAACACGGCAAGCGCCATCGGAATCCACAACGCGACCGCGACGAATGCGTTGACCGCGCCGCCGGCCGCCGTTCCGCCATGTTTTTTTGCCAGCGCGGGAAAGTGCCGTGACTCGACGACGCGCACGAACACGGGCCCCGCGAAAACGGCGATCACCGTCAGCGCAAGCGCGCCCGCCGCGATGGTGATCAAAAGGAACGCGACGATCGCGCCGCCCGCCGTTGCAATCGCGCCTGGCTCCGCGCCCAGTCCGATCGTGGCGAGCGCGCGCCCGATGAGCGCCGCAAGGGCATGGGTGAGGGGCACGCCGAACGCGCCCGCCGCAACGAGCCACAACACGACCGCGGCCACGAGCGGTGCGGCGACGAGCACGAGCACCCGCCGATCCGCGAGCAGCGGAAACGCTCGCGCCAGCGCGTGAACGACAGCCCTCATTCCTCCCGCTTCGCGATGGCGAGCGGCTCCCAGCGAAAGCCGCCGGCGTCGACACCGGCGGTGAGGTGCGCGATGGCCGCTTCGAGAAGGGCGGGGTCGCCGCGCACGCCGAGCTCGATCCTCCTCCCTCCATCGGGCAGGAACGACGGCAGGCTGAAAAGCTTCAGCTGCGGAAAGCGCGCGACGTTGTCCTCCATCACGGGAAGAAGCTGACTCTCGCCGGCGCCATACACGACGATCGCGCGCTCGGCGGACGGCGGCGCCGCGAGCGCCGGATAGCGCGTCGCGAGCACCCAATCGAGCATCGGCCAGGCCATCTGCGGAAAGCCCGGAAAAAAGTGGTGGTCGCGAATCGAGAACGACGCGACGCGATTCACCGGATTCGGAATGATCGCGCAGCCTTGCGGGAAATCCGCCATCAGCACGCGATGCGGCCAGGCGTCCTTGCCGAAGCGCGCCTCGATTTCCGCGAGCGCCTGCGGATGCCGCACGAGCGGCACCCCCAGAGCGGCGGCCGCCGCCTGCCGCGTGTGGTCGTCCGGCGTTGCGCCAACGCCGCCGAACGCGAACACGAGATCGCCGGCCGCGAACGTTTCGCGCAGCACGGCGGTGAGCCGCGCGCGATCGTCGCCTTCGTAGCGCGCCCACGCGAGTGCGAGCCCGCGCGCCGACAGCGTGGCGATCACATGCTCGAGATGCTTGTCGGCGCGCTTGCCCGACAGGATCTCGTCGCCGATGATCAGCGCGCCGATCTGGGCCGCGCTTCGAACCGCATCAATCCGCAGCCGCTTCCGTCTCCGGAAACTGGGTATCGATCTGCTGCATCATCGAGCCGAACGCGCGGTCGATGAGCGGCTCGGCCTCGACCAGCCGCGCGCGATCGGAACGGAAGCGTTCGGCGAGATCCTCGGCCGTCATCGACAGCGCCTTCTGACCTTGGCGGTTGGTGAACAGGTAGGTGCCGCGGAGCGGGCTGATCCACGCGAGCTTCGCGAACGCGAGCTGGCCGTTTTCGTCCTCGAACTCGATCCACATGCCGCGCTCGAGGCTTTGCGCGATCTCGAGGAACTGGTCCTCGATGAGCTCCGGCGCCGGCTCGACCGGGGCCGGCTCCGCCTGTTCCATCGCCGCTGCCAGCTGTTCGGCCTTCGCCGCGGCAACCTCGTCGCCCGCGGCCTTCGCGATCACGGCCTCCGCCTTCGCCTGCTCGGCGACCGCGGCGGTCGGGAGTGCGACCGCAGCGAGCGCCGGCTTCACCGCGGCGGCGTGCGCCTCGACGAGATTCGCCATGAACCGCTCGCGGTCCTCCGGCGGCCAGGTCACGTTCTGCATGCCCGACGACATCCGCTTCAGCAACGAGGGGAGCAGCGCCACGAGATGGCGGCGATCCTCGTTCGTCTTCTTGGGCTGCACGCTCCAGACGAGATCCTCGAGCGTCGCGACCGCCTGTCCCCACGCCTCGCTCTCCTCGCCCTGCTGGAGGTAGAAGTTCTCGAGCGCCGCCTGCCAACGGGAGCGCAGGAACGTCGCCAGGAAATTCGGAATCGGGTATTGCTCGATGCGCCGCTCGATCTCGGACTTCGATACGCCCGTCGCGATCTGCTTGCGATCGCTCTGGTTGATTTCCTCGGCCGTGGTCTGGATGTTCGCCTCGGCGGCCTTTTCCTCTTCGGCGAGAAACAATTCGAGGTCTTCGCGCAGCTCGTCGAAGATCGCGAGGTTGTCGGTGAAGCCGTCGAGAATCCGGTGGACGATCGCGTCGATCTTCTTGTAGAGCGGGTCCTCCTGACCCATCACCGGCGACCACCCGAGCCCCGCTTCGGCGAGCGCGTTGACGAGCAGGCGCGACGGGTGGTTCTTCTTGGCGAAGAACGCGCCGTCCAGCATCGCCGCCTTCAGCACCGGGATCTGCAGCCGCGCGAGCAGCGCCTTGATGCCGTCGGGCAGGTCCTTGGTCTCGAAGATGAAGTCGAACAGCATCGCGACCAGCTCGATCGTCATCGATTCGAGCTGGTTCGCCTTCTTGCCGAGCGGGGATTCCTGCAGGTCGCGGAGCACGTTGTGCGTACCCTGCGGAATGCCCGAGAACTGGACGAACGCGCCACCGCCCAGGTCGAAGCCGGTTTCGCCCGCCTGCAGTCGCGCGAGCCCTTCGCCCAATGCCGGCGTCGCCATGATCGGCGCGCCGGGGATGTAGCCGGACGGTGTCGGCGCCAGCGGCCCGCTCGGGATGTAGCGCATGCCGGCGCCACCCATGTCGATCTGCGGGAAATCGCCGGGCGGTCCCGACGAGGCGTCGAACATTCCTGGCGACGGCGGGCCTGGCCCGCATGCCGTAGCCGCCGGGCGGCATTTCGGGGGCGCCCCCCGGCGGGCCGAACGACGGCGGGCGTGTCGGAACCGTCTGGCCCGCGAACATGCGCCGGAAGAGCGACATCACGTCGACCTCCGCCGTCGGCGGCTCGCCGGGACCCGGAGGCGGCGCCCCGGCGGCATGAGATGCCGCGCGCAACCGGTCGGCAGCACTTCCGCGATTGATGATCGAAGAGCGGCTGCCGGCGGGCACGACACGCAGGCCGGTCAAGTGCTTGTTGAGATCGGCGTAGATGCCGTTGATATCGGAGAGCGGCGCCTGGTTCATCTCCTTCAGGATCGCGTACTTGATCCGCTCTTCGGCCTTGAGCGAATTGAGCGCTTCGGCGAAGGAATCGACGATGGCGGCAGGCGCCAGGGGATTCTGGGGCGTCTCGAGATCGGGATTGCCGAGCAGGTGGCCGATGCCGCGATTGAGCGTCTGCAGCTCGTCGTGGCACGCGTTCTCGACGACGCGCGTGATGTTGCCGGTGACGACCGACTCGTCCATGCGCGACGTGTCGACCAGCGTCAGCTTGTCGACGTCGACCTTCGCTTTGGAGTATTCGGTCTTGTCGGCGACCTTGCCGGCGATGCCGTCGTTCACCCGCGCGCGCATCCGCCGCTCGAATTCGCCCATCAGCGACGGCCGCTGCGCCTTCAGAGTCGCGCGCGCATCCATATAGACCTGCTGCTCGTCGCGCACGTCGGTCCGGCCTGCCCGGTCCATCAGCATGTCCGACACCTTGTCCATCAGCGTCGTGAAGGCGAGCAGCATCCGGTGAATGGCGAGATCCCGGCAGTCCGCCAGGATCTTCGACATCTCGCGCGACACGGGCCGCCGGGCGGCCGATTCGGTGGTGGGGGTGTTCATCCTCGTAGCGCCGGTGCTTCTCGGAATCCGCCGCCCGTTCCCGGGCGCCGGGGTTCCGGCGGACGGTCCCTGGGGACCCATCAATCTAGAAATCTCAGGACGAAAATCCGCTAAGTTACTGTAGCACAGGCGGATTCCGCTTGCCAACGCAATAAAATCTCATGCCCGGCGGTCGAGGTCCGTCCACGCGCGCTCCACGCGCTTATATGACACCGGAAACGGCGTCTTGAGCTCCTGGGCGAAAAGCGACACCGACAGCTCCTCCAGCAGCCACCGGAAGGCCTCGAGCCCCGGCTCCGCGCGGCCGGCCGCGCGGGCCCGCTCGAGACGTTCCCGATAGCGTCGCCACCAATCGGCCACGGTGCCGGCGTGCCTTGCGTCGCGCGCGGGATTCTCGGCGAATTTGGCGATCCGCCGGTCGAGCGCCCGTAGATACCGGGGCACGTGAGCAAGCTGGGCCCAAGGCGTTGCCTGGAAGAAGCCCGGGTAGACGAGCGCATCGCGGCGCGCGCGGACCTCGACGGCGAGTCGGGCGTGCGCGGAAGCGATCGCGGACATTCGTTGCGTGAGCGCGAGGTGCTCGGAGGCGATCGCAGCGACGAGCCCGAACGCCCCCTCGGCGACCGCGGGAAGCCGCGTGCGCGCCCGCTTCACTTGCTCGGTGAACGCCGCTTCCGACCGCGGCAAGGGATCGTCGCCCACAAACGCCCGATCGGCGATCGCAGCCAGCACATCGGCAAGAAGGCGATCGGTCGGGATCGTCGTCTTGAGCTGCATGGCAGCCTGCGCGAAGCCGGTGCCGCCTTTTTCCAGTCGCGCGAACGCATCCTTGAGGGCAATGCGGATGAGGCGGACGACGCCGGCGCGCGTCGACGCCGTCGCCCGCTCCGGCGTGTCGGCCAGCACGATCGACGCCGAATCGCCGTCGTCCACGAGCGCGGGGTAGCCGGTGATCCGCGCGCCGGCCTCGACGCGCGTCAGCGTCTCCGGCAGATCGCCGAAATCCCAACGGCGCAGGCCGCGCCGCTCGACGCCGGCGCCGGTGTCCGCGAACGACAGCTGTGCGGCTTCCCCCAGCTGCGCGCGCAAGGCAGCGAGGTCGCGGCCGCCTCCAAGCTCGGCGCCCGCGGCGTCGACGACACGCACGTTGACGATGAGATGCGCGGGCAACGCGACGGCGTCCCAGAGTCCGGTCGGTTGCGGCTCGCGCAGCCGCACTGCGAGCCACGCGCGAAGCGCATCCTCGAGCGTCTCGCTGCCGGGAGACGACGCTTCGCAGAAATGCGGTCACGGCATCCGGCAGCGGAGCGAGGCGGCTGCGCGATGCCTTCGGCAGCGCTTTCAGGAGCAGCAGCACCTTGTCGCGGAGCATGCCGGGGACGAGCCACGTGAGGCGGGCAGCATCGACCTGGTTGAGCAGCGCGAGCGGTACCGTGAGCGTCAATCCGTCGAGAGGATGGCCCGGCGCGAACCGGTAGCGAAGCGGCAGGCTCACGCCGGCCATTGCGATCGATTCGGGGAACAGCGCCTCGGTCACGTGCGCGGCCGCGTGGCGCATCAGCGTTTCGCGCGACAGGAACAGGAGCCGTGGATCGTGGCGCTCGGCTTCCTCGCGCCAGCGCTCGAACGTCGCCCGCGAGTGGACGCCCGCCGGCAGCCGCTCCGCGTAGAAGTCGGCGATCACCGCTTCGTCGACCAGAACGTCCTGGCGCCGCGCCTTGTGCTCGAGCTCCGCGACCTCGTCGACGAGCCGGCGGTTGTGATCGAGGAATGCGCCGCTGGTGGCGAGCGCGCCGGGAACGAGCGCCTCGCGGATGAAGACCTCGCGCGCGACGCCGGGGTCGATGCGGCCATACGACACGCGGCGGCGAGGGACGAGCGTGAGCCCGTACAACTGCACGCGTTCGCTCGCTACGACCTCTGCGCGTTCCGCGTCCCAGTGCGGCTCGAAATATTCGCGCGTGACGCGGGACCCCGCGACCGTCTCGATCCATTCGGGCTCGATCTTCGCCGCGCAGCGCGCGTACAGGCGCGAGGTTTCGACGAGCTCCGCCGCCAGCACCCATTTCGGCGCCTTCTTCGCGAGACCGGACCCCGGATGCAGATGGAAGCGGACGCCCCGCGCACCGAGATACGCCTGCCCTTCGGCATCCTTCAGGCCGACGTTGCCGAGGAGTCCGGCCAGCAGCGCCTCGTGGATCGTGCGGTAGCGCGCCGCATCGATCGCCGCCGGCAGCTTCGCATCCCATTTCCAGCCCTGCTCCGCCATCTCGCCCGCGAGCTGCGCATGCACGTCGCGCCACTCGGTCAGCCGAAGAAAGGAGACGAAGCGGGCGCGGCAGGCATCGACGAGGCGGCGATGCGAAAGCTTCTCGGCGAGCCGCGCGCCGAAAAATTCCCACAGCGCGAGAAACGACAGGAAATCGGAGCGCTCGTCGCGGAAGAGGAGATGCGCTTCGTCGGCGGCCTGCTGCTTCGCAAGCGGCCGGTCGCGCGGATCGGGCACCGACAACGCGCTCGCGATCACAAGCACCTCGGCAAGGCAGCCGCGCGTCGCGCGCCGCCAGCACCATGCGTCCCACGCGCGGATCGACCGGGAGCCGCGCGAGCTCGCGTCCGAGCGGCGTCAGAGTGCGCTCCGCGTCGACCGCGGAGAGCTCCTGCAGCTGCTGATAGCCGTCGGCGATCGCGCGCGGCGATGGCGCCTCGAGGAAAGGAAAGGCGTCGACCGCCGACAATCCCAGCGCCGCCATGCGCAGGATCACGGCCGCGAGCGACGAGCGCAGGATCTCGGGGTCGGTGTACGGCGGCCGCGCGGCGAAGTCGTCCTCGCCATAAAGGCGCACGCAGATCCCCGCGGCGAGGCGGCCGCAGCGCCCGGCGCGCTGATTCGCTGCCGCCTGCGCGATCTTTTCCACCTGCAGCAGCGTCGTCTTGTTGCGCAGCGAATAGCGCTTCATTCGCGCGAGGCCGGAGTCGATCACGTAGCGGATGCCCGGCACCGTCAATGACGTCTCGGCGACGTTGGTTGCGAGCACGATCCGCCGGCCGTTCGACGGCGCGAAGACGCGCTGCTGCTCGGCCACGGTCAGTCGCGCGTACAGCGGCAGTATCTCGAGGGACGACGCATACGGGCGGCGCGCAAGCGCCTTCCCGCAGCAGCGCCGCGGTCTCGCGGATTTCGCGCTCGCCGGGAAGGAACACGAGGATGTCGCCGGGTCCGTCGCGCCAAAGCTCCTCGGCGGCGGCGACGATCGCGTCCTCGAGCTCGTCCTCGTCGTCGGCCTCCTCGCCGGCAGTGGTCAGCGGCCGATACCGGACCTCGACCGGGAAGACGCGGCCGGAAACCTCGATGACGGGCGCCGGACGCTCCGGCGTTCCGAAGTGGCGCGCGAAGCGCTCGGCATCGAGCGTGGCCGAGGTGACGATCACCTTGAGATCCGGCCGTCGCGGCAGGAGCTCCTTCAGATAGCCCAGCAGGAAGTCGATGTTGAGGCTGCGCTCGTGCGCCTCGTCGACGATGATGGTGTCGTACGCCGCGAGCAGCGGATCACCCTGCGTTTCGGCGAGCAGGATGCCGTCGGTCATCAGCTTGACGAATGCGTCGGGCTTCGTGTGGTCGGCGAAGCGGACCTTGTATCCCACCGCGTCGGCAGCCGCGGGACCGAGCTCCTGGGCAATCCGCGCCGCGACCGTGCGCGCGGCGATGCGGCGCGGCTGCGTGTGGCCGATCAGCCCGCGCGTCGCCGCGACCGAGCGCGATGCAGATCTTCGGCAGCTGCGTCGTCTTGCCGGATCCGGTTTCGCCGCAGACGACGACCACCGCGTGGTCGCGAATGGCGGCAGCGATCTCGTCGGCGCGTTGCGCGACGGGCAGCTCGGCGGGGTACGCAATCGCCGGACGGCGGGCGGCGCGCTCGGCGCGGCGCTCCACCGAACGGACAACGGCGGCGGCGATCTTCTCCCATTCGGCGACGGACGCCTGCCCGCGGCGCGCCCGCTCGATGCGACGCGTCAACGTCAGCGCGTCGGAGGCCATGGCGGCGGGAAGCTGCGCGAGGAGGCGGGTGGCGGGGGACGAGGCGATCATGCGGCGGACAGCGGGAGTCGGGCGCAACAGGCGCCGGCGCGGCGGCGCGGATTCTACCCTGTCGCCTCACGCGGGGTTATGATCCCGCGACGCGGCGGCCCGACGTCCACCAACCGGCCCTCCCACCGACAACGATCGAATCCGGAGAACATCCCATGGCCCGTTCCCTTCGCACCGTAGCGCTCGCCGTGTCGCTCGCGGCAACGTGCAGTCTCCTCGCCCACGCGGCGGATGCAAAGACGCTGCGCTGGGCCGGCCGCGGCGACATGCAGACGACCGATCCCCATTCGCAGAACGAGAACCTCACCAACAACATCAACCAGCTCGTCTACGAATTCCTGATCGTGCGCGACAAGACGCTGGGGCTCAAGCCGGCGCTCGCCGAATCGTGGACGCAGGTGAATCCGACGACGTGGCGCTTCAAGCTCCGCCCGGGCGTCAAGTTCCACGACGGCACGCCGTTCACCGCCGACGACGTCGTGTTCAGCTTCGAGCGCGCGCGCGCCGAGTCGTCGCAGCTTCGCGTGTACGCCAACGCATGCGGCATGCCGAAGAAGATCGATGACCTCACCGTGGAATTCACCACCAACGGTCCCAATCCGGTCATGCTCGAGCACATCAACACGATCAACATCATGTCGAAGGCGTGGTCGGAGAAGAACCGCGCCACGAAGCCGCAGAACTACTCGGCGAAGGAGGACATGATCACCGCCCACCAGGCGAACGGCACCGGCGCGTACATGCTGAAGACGCGCGAGCCCGACGTGAAGACCGTGCTCGTGAAGAACCCCAACTGGTGGGGAATCAAGGAGGGCCGCTTCGAAGGCAACGCGGACGAGGTCATCTACACGCCGATCGTCTCCGACGCGACGCGCGTTGCGGCGCTGATCTCGGGCGAGGTGGATCTCGTCAATGACCCGCCGCCGCAGGACGTCCCGCGGCTCGCGCAGACGTCCGGCATCAAGGTCCTCGAAGGCACCGAGAACCGCATCGTGTTCATCGGCATGGACCAGGCGCGCGACGAGCTCCTCTACTCGAACGTCAAGGGCAAGAATCCGTTCAAGGACAAGCGCGTCCGCCAGGCGCTCTACCAGGCGATCGACATCGATGCGATCAAGAAGAGCACGATGCGCGGCCTTTCGGAACCGTCGGGCGCGATGCTTCCGTCGCCGCTGCAGACGACGCCCGAGATCGAGAAGCGCCTCCCGTTCGATCGCGCGGCCGCGAAGAAGCTGCTGGCCGACGCCGGCTATCCCAACGGCTTCGAGGTGACGCTCGACTGCCCCAACAACCGCTACGTCAACGATGAGAAGATCTGCCAGGCACTGGCGGCGATGTGGAGCCAGATCGGCGTGTCCACCCAGGTGAACGCGATGCCCCGCGCCAAGTATTTCCCCAAGCTCGAGAACCTCGACACGAGCCTCTACATGCTGGGCTGGGGCGGCGCCACCACCGACGCCATCTTCATCCTGCAGCCCGTGCTCTCGAGCTACAGCGGCAAGGGCGACGGCGACTACAACTACGGGCGCTACACCAACGCGAAGCTCGACGCGCTCACCACGAAAATCAAGACCGACATGAACGCACCCGAGCGGCTGAACGAAATCCACGAGGCGCTCCTCTCGCAGAGCGCCGAGATCAACCATATTCCGCTGCACCGGCAGGTGATCCCGTGGGCGACCCGCAGCAACGTGACGGCGGTGCACCGGGCCGACAACAACGTGATCCCCTACTGGGTCACGATCAACTGACCGGCTCGCCCGGCGCGCCGGCGGGCGCGGTCGCGCTCTCCTGCGCGCGCCGCAGGTAGCGCGTCGCGAACCAGGCCAGGGCGATCGCGACCACAATCGCAATCGCCGCATGGACGAGCGCGTCGGTGGATCCCTTGCGCACCGCGCCCTCCGCGAATTCCAGTACTGCGCCGGTGGCGACGAATGCCGGCACCGCAAGCGGCTCGAAGCGCAGCAGCGCATAGACGACCGCCACTATCGCGGCGCCGGCCAGCGCGCCGGCGGCGCCGCCGACGAGCACGTCGCGCCCGCCGCCGCCTAGACCGAGCGTCGCATAGATCGCGACGGCGATCAGCGCGATGAGCCAGCCGCGGCGCCGCCAGCCGCCGGTCAGCTGCGCGAACCAGTGCAGCAGAAAAAGCGCAACAGCGGTTGCATAGAGCGCTCGAACGCCCGCAAGCGCCGCGCCGAGCCACGGCAGCGCGAGCGACTCGACGCCGAACGCCGGCCACAGCGGAACCGATTTGGGCAGCACGCGAGCGGCGATCGCACTCACTCCCGCGACGAAACAGGCGGCGGCGATACCGGCTGCCCAGGCGGGAACGCGCGATGCGAGTGCACGCGGGCGCACGCGGGCGGCGGCGTGGGCGCCCACGCCGGCTGCGAGCCCGAGGAGCAACGCCGCGACGAGGCCACCCGCCAGCGCGCCCGCCATCCCGAAGGCGGCCTGGGTTGCGATGGGCTCGGTCGTCCGGAATGACATCGCCAGCAGCGGCCACGAATTCGCCGCGCCCACCGCACTCAGCACGAACACGATCGACGCGACACCCACCAGCGCGCGCGCGTCGCTGCGGCGGTGCGTCCAATCGATCACCGCCATCACCAGCGCAACGAGGGCGGAGAGCCCCAGCAGCGCCGCGAGCGCCATCCGCGCGAACAGCGTCGTGCCGTCGCGCTCGCGCTCGGTGCGCTGCCACGCCTCGGGCACATGAACATAGCGCCCGTACGCCGCGACCTCGTCGCCGGCGATCGATACGACGACGCGGGCTTCGCCGTCGCCGCCCACGATCGCCGCCGGATCGGCGAACGTGAAGGTCCAGTCGGCGCGCGCGGGCAGCTCCTTCTCCTCGGTCGCCACGTCCTTCAGCGCGGCAGGATCGAGGCGGAGTCGCTCGCGCACCGCGGCGCGCGCAAGCGCCAGCGCGTCGTCGCGCGAAAGTCGGGCGCCGGGCCGCGATTCCGGCAGCGTGTGCCGGATCTGCCGCACCGCGGCGCTCCCGTCGACGGTCACCTGCCATTCCTCGGCGCGCTCGCTGACGTCGCCCTCGAACGTCGCGTAGCGGACCTCCCACATCGGCGGCACCAGTGTGTTGCCGATGAGCTTCGCGTAAGCGTCGCTGCCCGCCTCGCGCCACACGAACTTGTGGCCCTCCCAGCGCGCCGGATCGTCGGTGGCGAGGCGCACGATCGACGTTCGCCGCCAGGCGGGCCCGAGCACGACTCCACGCGCGGCGAGTGCTGCGTCGGCAATGCCTTCGGCATCGCCGCGTGTCAACGGCAGCGGAGGCACATCGGCGCGAAACGGCGTCGCCAGCGCCCATGCGACAAGACCCGCCACGCCGAGTGCCGGCAGCGCCCGCCGAAAGCGCTGCGGCATGGCCCGTGCCGTCCGTATGGGCGGGCGCGTGCGCAGCCGGACGTGACGGCGCGCCGACGACTGGCGGGCGCCAGGCGCCGTTGCGAAGCGTCGCCGGCAGCTCGCTCCACGACCCGCGCGCCAGCCGCCGCGCGCCGATCATCAGAGCGGCAGGAGCCCGGCGGCGATGGCAAGCCCGCGTGAGGCGAGCGCGCCCGGCGCATCGACGAGGAACAGCGGAATCGACATCAGCGCGAGGTCGAAGGTCGCGTGCAGCACGATCGTCGGGATGAGCCCGAAGCGCAGGAAGATGAGCGCCCACACGACCGCCGGCAGGAAGAGCTCGACGAGGCGCGAGTACGACGGAAAGCCCGGATAGTTGGCGTGGCCGCCGGCGAACACGAGCGCCTGCACGACGACGGCGATCGCCACGAACGCGCGACGCTGGCCGTAGCGCTGCCCGATCAGCGCCGCCAGCGACAGCGGGACCGCGCGGAAGAGGCACTCTTCCATGAATCCCGCCTGCAGCGAGATGGCGATCGGCGCGAGCGCCGGCACCGCGCTCCCGAGGATCTCGGGATCGGTGAGCGATTCCGAAGGTTGCCACCAGCCGAGGAAATGGTTGGTCGCGTAATAGAACGCGGAGACGAACGCGAGCGCGAGCGGCACGAACAGGTAGCCGCCGACGGTGCGTCCCAGCACCGCCTTCGTCGGCGCGGCCTCGCGCGACCACGCACGCCACAGCTGCGGATGGTCGGGAAACGCGCGCCGCGAAAGACCTTCCGCCGCCATGAACACGAGCGCATAGAGGAGGCCGCCGCCCAGGGTCACGGCCGCCGCCGCGCCCGCCATGCGCAGCCAGAAATGGGCGGCCGATTGCGCGGTATCGGCGTCGAACCAGTCGGCCGGCGCATTCGCGAGCGAGGCAGCGCCCAGAAGGCCGCCGACGACGAGCCCCGCCATCAGCGCGGGACGCCACAGCAGATAGTGTCGCCGCAGGAGCCACAGGACACCGAGGATGCAGCCTCCGACGCCATACAGAACGCCGGCGGTGAGCGCCGCCGCCCGCGCGATCGCGTCGTTCGCGCTCCTCAATTCGCGGTAGCGCAGCTGGAACGATTCCGGCACATGGACGTAGTGCGCGACTTCGGTGAGCGCATCGCCGGTGACCGTGAGCCGCAGCCGGAACGACGACTCGCCGATGTTGCCCGTCGTGTGCTCGTAGACGAAGCTGTGGTCGACGCGGCCCGTCGCACGGGTCTGCTCGGTAGCATCGAGCAAACGCAGTCCGCCGAAATCCACGCCCCAGTCGGCGTGCGCGCGCGCCTCGGCGAGCTTGCGCGCGGATTCGCGATCCAGCGCGAGGCCCGCCGGATCGGCAGGCACGAAGCGCTCGGGCAACTTCCGCGTGAATCCCCACGGCGCGCCGTCCGGACGAAAGCGCACGATCGCCTCGACGAGTTCGCCGGGCTGGAACAGCCGCACGTCCCACCAGTAGGGAGCGAACGTGTCGCCCGCAACCAGCGCGGCAAACGCGGCCTTGCCGCCACCTTCCAGCTCGACGTAGTTCTGCGTTTCCTGATCGTGGGTGAAGCGCGCCGCCGCGCGCCCGCCGGCGGGCACGAGTCCCAGGCGCGCCGAGATCTCCTCCGCCTTCGCAATCGCCTCCGCCTGTCCCAGCTTGATGTCGAGGTTGACGAGAGGGATCGCGAGTGGAAAGAGGCGCCACGCGATGAAGAGCGCGGTCGCGGCGAGAACGGCATAAGCCGCCCAGAAGGCGGGACGCCGGGTTGGCGCGACGCGCGTCATGCGCCCGCCGCCGTCGGTGTCGTCGCGATGACGCCGCGCAGCGCGAGCGCGGCAATCGCATCCGTCGTCATTCCGAGGCGCGCATGCAGGACCGCGGCCGTATGCTCGCCCAGCAGCGGCGGCGCCCGTTCATAGCGAAGCGGCGTCGCCGAAAACCCGAGCGGAGCGCGCACCTGCGGCACGGTGCCCGACAGCGGATGCGGCAAGTCCACGCGGAGCCCGCGCGCGACGACCTGCGGATCCGCGAACACCTGGTCCAGGCGGTTGATCGGCCCGCACGGGATGCCGAGCGGCTCGAGCGCGCCAAGCCATTCCTGTTGACTGCGCGTGCGCACGACGGCGGCAATCAGCGGCACCAGTACGTCGCGGTTGCGCACGCGGTCGGCGTTTTTCGCGAAGCGCGGATCGGTCGTCCATTCCGTTCGTCGCGCGACCTCGCAGAATTTGGCGAACTGGCTGTCGTTGCCCACGGCGAGGATCAGATGACCGTCGGCGCACGCGAACACGTGATACGGCACGATGTTCTGGTGCGCGTTGCCGATGCGCCCGGGCGGCTTGCCGGTGACGAGATAGTTGTGCGACATCGTCGCCATCATCGCGACCGCCGAGTCGAGGAGCGCGGCGTCGATCCACTGCCCTTGGCCGGTGCGGTCGCGGTGCGCGAGCGCGGCCTGGATTGCGACGGTCGCGTACATGCCGGTCATGAGGTCGGAGATCGCAACGCCCGCCTTCTGCGGGCCGCCGCCGGGCAGGTCGTCGCGCTCGCCGGTCACGCTCATGAAGCCGCTCATGCCCTGGATGATGAAATCGTAGCCGGCGCGATCCGCGTACGGGCCATCCTGCCCGAACCCGGTGATCGAGCAATAGACAAGACGCGGATTCTGCGGCGCGAGGCTCGCGTAATCGAGCCCGTATTTCGCGAGGCCGCCGACCTTGTAGTTCTCCACCAGAACGTCGGCCTGCCGCGCGAGATCGCGGACGATCGCCTGGCCCTCCTGCGTCGTGAAGTCGACCGCGACCGAGAGCTTGCCGCGGTTGCAGCACAGGTAGTACGCGGCTTCACTGGTGTCGTCGCCGGCGGCGTCCTTGAGATACGGCGGCCCCCAGCCGCGCGTGTCATCACCGGTCCCCGGCCGCTCGATCTTGATGACGGTGGCGCCGAGGTCTGCAAGGAGCTGCGTGCACCACGGTCCGGCGAGCACGCGCGAGAGATCGAGAACGGTGAGATGCGAGAGCGGGCCGGGCATGATCGGACGTCAGGAATCGCAACGCACCCAACCGAGGTCGTTCATCTACTGTTGACGCGGCGCCAGCATTTTCGGCACCCGAAGGTCGATCTCCGTTTTCAGCAGGGACTGCAGGGTCGAAACCTTTTCCGCGGCCGAAAGCGCATTCCACGGAGTCTTGTCGGGCGCTCGCGACGCCCCGAAAGTCGTCCCGACGACGACATGTTCCTGCTTCTCGATACCGCGGGTTTGCAGGTCGATGAGAATCAACTGGAAGTTCGCGAACACACCGAGGAATCCGGTGCCTATCTCGCCGGTGCCCGTTTTGCTGTCGAGGTCCGCGAAGCGGGTCGTGCCATCCAGGTAGAATCCGAGCCCTCCAACCTTGTTGCCGCCGCCGAGAACATGCCGATCGGTATGCACCTCCAGTTCGGCGCGATAGGGCGCGATCAACAGCAGATGGGCATCCGGCGCGGATGCGGCGAGATCGCCAGCGAGGGACAGAAGCTCCCGCACATCGACGGAATCGGTGTCCTGCCACGAATCGCGGAGCGCGTAGAACTTGGGATCGTTCGCCCGGAGCAGGCTGATGGTGGCGTCCGGCCGGGCCTTGTTGATGCTCGCCCGAGCGACCTGCAGCGCGTAGATGTCGAAATCGCGGTCGGCGAGCGTGACGACCTGGTACCGGCTGCGATCCATGTGGGACCCCACCTTCTGCTCCTGTGCGACCACGGTGAAGCGGTCGCCGATGAGCGCAAGTATGAGGTAGCTCTCGGCGAGGGCCCCGCCGGCCCACGCCGAGACGGCGACGCCGAGAACCAGCAGCACCTGCGACCGCACCCGCACGCGCCTGCGCGGACGGCTCATATCAGGATTTCAGCGCCACGAGCACTTCGTCGAGCATCTTCTTGGCGTCGCCGAACAGCATGCGGTTGTTGTCCTTGTAGAACAGCGGATTGTCGATGCCCGCGTAGCCGGAGGCCATGCTGCGCTTCATCACGATCGACGTCTTCGCCTTCCACACCTCGAGCACGGGCATGCCGGCGATCGGGCTCGTCGGATCCTCCTGCGCCGCCGGATTGACGATGTCGTTGGCGCCGATGACCATCGCGACGTCGGTGTCGGGGAAGTCGTCGTTCAATTCGTCCATCTCGAACACGATGTCGTAGGGGACCTTGGCCTCGGCCAGCAGCACGTTCATGTGGCCCGGCATGCGGCCCGCGACCGGATGGATCCCGAAGCGGACGTTGACGCCCTTCTCGCGCAGCACCTTCGTGATCTCGTAGACGGTGTGCTGCGCCTGCGCGACCGCCATCCCGTAGCCCGGAACGATGATGACGTTCTTCGCCTCGCGCAGGAGCTCGGCGGTCTCCAGCTGCGGTGATCGGAGTCACCTCGCCCGCCGGCTGCACGGCGCCCGCCGCGGCCGGCGCGCCGCTGTCGGTGCCGAAGCCGCCGGCGATCACGCTGATGAAGTTGCGGTTCATCGCCGAGCACATGATGTACGACAGAATCGCGCCGCTCGATCCGACCAGCGCGCCGACGACGATCAGGAGGTCGTTCGACAGCATGAAACCGGTGGCCGCCGCCGCCCATCCCGAGTAGCTGTTCAGCATCGAAATCACCACAGGCATGTCCGCGCCGCCGATCGCCATCACCATGTGGATGCCGAACAGGAGCGCGACGACCGACATCACGATCATCGGCGTCATCGCGTCGGCCACGCTGTGCGCGTTGATGAACGCATAACCGTAATAGATGACGACGAGAAGGCCGGTGAGGTTGAGCCAGTGTCGCGCCGGCAGCAGCACCGGCTTGCCGGTGATCCGCGCGGAGAGCTTGCCGAAGGCGATCACCGAGCCGGAGAAGGTCACGGCACCGATCAGCACGCCGAGGTACATCTCGACTTCGTGGATGGACTTCTCGGCCGGCGTCATCCCGACCGACACCGTCGGATCGACGAAGTTGGCGTAGCCCACGAGCATCGCGGCGAGGCCGACGAGGCTGTGCATCAGCGCCACCAGCTCGGGCATCTGCGTCATCTTCACGATGCGCGCGGCGTAGAGGCCGATCACCGCGCCGACGACCATCGCACCGGCGATGTAGGGCAGGCCGGCGGCGGTGACCTGCATGCCGAAGACGGTGGCCAGCACGGCGATCGTCATGCCGATCATGCCGTAGAGATTGCCGCGCCGCGACGTCTCCGGGTTGGACAGCCCGCCGAGGCACAGGATGAAGAGGATGGTCGCGCCGAGATACGAGACCGTCGAAAGGCTGGAAGTCATGGTCTCGTCTCCCTCACTTGCGGAACATTTCGAGCATGCGCCGCGTCACCGCGAAGCCGCCGAACATGTTGATCGTGGCGAGCCCGATGCCGCCGACGGCGAGCCAGCGTATCCACTCGTTCGGGCGCGAGAGGTCGGCGGAGATCTTCGTGAGGTCCGGCGCGATCTGCACCAGCGCGCCGATCGCGATGATGCTGGAGACCGCGTTGGTCACGCTCATCAGCGGCGTGTGCAGCGCGGGCGTCACGTTCCAGACGACCATGTAGCCGACGAAGCACGCGAGCACGAACACCGTGAAGTGGCCGAGGAAGCTCGCCGGCGCGAAGCGGCCCATCAGCAGGAACAGCGCGGCGCCGATGCCGAAAAGCACCGCCATCCTGGTCGGCGACATCGGGCCGCTGCGCCATGCCGTGTCCCTTGGGCTTGGGCGGCGGCATCGACCGGCTTGGCAGCGGGCGCGGCCGGCGCGGCGGACAGCTTCGGCGCCGGCGGCGGCCACGTGATCTCGCCCTTGTTGATCACGGTCGTTCCGCGCAGCACCTCGTCCTGCATGTCGATATTGACTGCGTCGCCGTCGATGCTCTTGGTCTTGATCATGTCCTCCATCAGCCGGAAGAGGTTCGTCGCGTACAGCGTCGATGCCTGCTTCGCGAGACGGCTTGGAAGATCCTTGTAGCCGATGATCGTCACGCCGTGCCTGACGACGACTTCGCCCGGGACCGTGCATTCGCAGTTGCCGCCCTGCTCCGCCGCCATGTCGACGATGACGCTGCCCTGCTTCATCGACTTCACCATGTCCTCGGTGATCAGCTTCGGCGCCGGCTTGCCGGGAATCAGCGCCGTCGTGATGATGATGTCGACGTCCTTCGCCTGTTTCGCGAACACCTCGCGCTGGGCCTTCTGGAAACCCTCGCTCATCACCTTGGCGTAACCGCCGACGCCGCTGCCCTCCTCCTCGTAGTCGACGGGCACGAATTCGCCGCCCAGCGACTTGATCTGATCGGCGACCTCCGGCCGCGTGTCGTTGGCGCGCACGATCGCGCCCAGGCCGGAGGCGGTCGCCGATCGCCGCCAGGCCCGCGACGCCGGCGCCGATGACAAAGACCTTCGCCGGCGGCACCTTGCCGGCGGCCGTGATCGAGCCCGTGAAGAAGCGGCCGAACGCGTGCGCCGCCTCGATCACGGCGCGATAGCCGCCGATGTTGGCCATCGAGGAAAGCGCATCGAGCTTCTGCGCGCGCGAGATGCGCGGCACGCTGTCCATCGCCAGCACGCTGACCTTGCGCGCCGCGAGCGCCTTCAGGAGCTCGGGGTTCTGCGCCGGCCAGATGAAGCTCACCAGCGTAGAGCCCTCCCGCAGCAGCGCGACTTCATCGCTGCCCGGGCCGCGCACCTTGAACACGATGGCGGACATCGACCAAAGCCGGTCGCGATCCGCCACGATCTCGGCCCCCGCGGCACGGTAGGCTTCGTCGCTGATCTGCGCCGCGTCGCCGGCGCCCGACTCGACCGCAACCCTGAAGCCAAGCTTGATCAGCTTCTCGACGACGTCGGGCACCGTCGCGACCCGCTTCTCGTCGGGAAAGGTCTCCCGTGGCACTCCGATCAGCAATGACATTCGCCGCTCCCCTGAATTCGCGTAATCCTGCCACAAACCGGCTGGCCGCGCGCAGCCGAAACCTTGCGCCAGATCGAATATCATCGTGAATTCGCCGCGCTGCCGAACGCGCCGCGCGATCGAGGACATGAGCGCGACCCCATCCGATTCCGTGCGCGGCGACGATTCCACCGCCGACGGTGCGCTCGCGCGCGCTCTGGCCGACGCCCACGTCGCGTGGCTCGCCGGCGAGCGCGAGCGCGCGATCGGCGTGCTGACGGCCTTCGTCGAAACGATGCCTGACGCGGCGCAAGCATGGGCGCGCCTCGGATCCTACGCGCTCGAAGCGGCGCGCAACGATGACGCTTTGATCTGGCTCCGCACGGCCGTGACGCACGGGCCCGGCGACGCCGTTGCATGGACCAACCTGGGCACGGCGTGGCTGCGCGCCGCGCGCGCGGACGAGGCGATCGCCGCCTACCGGCAAGCGCAGGCCATCGATCCGTCGGCAATCGCCGCGCACGTCAATCTCGGCAGCGCACTGCAGCAGACAGGCGACATCGATGCCGCGGTCGCCGCACTCGAGACCGCGCGCGCCCTGGCGCCCGCTGCGCCCGAGGTCCTGAACAACCTCGGCAACCTGTACAAGGAGCAGGGACGCGTCGACGACGCCTTCGCCGCGTACGAGGCCGCCCGGCGCGCCGCGCCCGAATTTCGCCCGGCGTTCTCGAATCTGCTCGCGCTGACGAAATTGTCGGTGCGCCATACGCCGCAGGAGATCTTCGCGCTGCACCGGGCCTTCGCCGCGCGCTACGAGCCGGAATGGCAGGCGGACTACGTGCCGCCGACGAATGCGCCGGACCCGGAGCGCGGGCTGCGCATCGGCTACGTCTCGCCCGACTGCCACACCGCGCTGCCCGCTTTCATCGAACCCGTGTTGCGCAGTCACGACCGGACGCGCTTCACGGTGTTCGCCTACTTCAACAACCCGCAGCCGACGGAGACGCTCGAGCGCCTCGGCGTGGTCACCGCGCGCGTGATGAAAGGCGCCGACGACGAGTCGGTCGCGCAGTGGATACGCGACGACGGAATCGATGTCCTGATCGACATCGCCGGCCATACGGGCCACAACCGTCTGGGCGTGTTCGGGCGCAAGCCGGCGCCGGTGCAGGTCACCTGGCTCGACTATCTCAATACCACGGGACTCGATGCCATCGACTACCGGCTGACGGACGCCGTCAGCGACCCGCCCGGCAACGATGCATTGCACAGCGAGACGCTCGTCCGCCTCGCGCCGGCACAATGGTGCTGGAATCCGCCGGCAGGCGAGCCATTGCCGACAGCGCTGCCGATGCTCGCGGCGGGCCATCCGACGCTCGGCTCGTTCAACAACGGCTCGAAGCTGACCGACGAAACGCTCGCGCTGTGGTCGCGCCTGCTCGCGGCGATTCCACAGGCGCGGCTTGTCATCGTCGGCGTGCCGGACGGGAGTGCGCAGGCGCGCGTGCGCGCCGCGTTCGGCGCCGCGCGCAACGCGCGTGCGTATCGCCGCGCGGCTCGATCGCGATGCCTTTCGACAAGCGGCCGCGACGATCGACATCGCGCTCGATCCGCGGCCGTTCTCCGGCGCAACGACGACGCTCGAGATGCTGTGGCAGGGGGCGCCGGTCGTGACGTGGCCCGGCGCAACGTCGCCGTCGCGCTCCACCGCGAGCCTCAATTCGGCGCTGGGGCTCGCCGACTGGATCGCGCGCGACGAGGATGATTACATCGCCATCGTCACGCGCGCGCTCGCCGATCCGGCCGCTCTGGCGAATCTGCGCCGCGAACTGCCGGCGCGATTGCGCGCGAGCCCGCTTTGCGACGCCGCGGCGTTCACGCGCCGGCTCGAAGCTGCGTTGCTCGACGGATGGCGCCGATGGTGCGCGCGCAAGAGCGGCTCGGTCGTCGATTCTCCATCCAGCGATCCCACGTCGTCGCCGGCGGCCGCCGCTTCCCGTCGGCGAGTGGCCGCCGATGCGCGGCTCGCGACGATCGAAGCGGCGCTGCGGTCGCGCGACGATGCCGGTGCGCTCGACGCGGCGCGCACGCTCATCGACGATTTACCCGAATGGCAGGCCGCGCATCGCGCGTACCTGCAGGTGCTGCTCGCCTGGTCGCGCGGACAGCCGGATCTCGTCGCGCGCGCGTTCCCGCCCCCACCGGCGCGCTCCCGAGCGCCGCGCGTCTCGGTGGTCATCTGCTCGATCGACCCGCGGAAATTCGCGACGGTCACGACGAGTTATCGCCAGCGCTTCGCCGGCTGCCCGCTGGAGATCATCGGCGTGCACGATGCAACGTCGCTGGCGGAAGCCTACAACCGCGCCGCGGCGAAGGCGACGGGCGACCTCATCGTGTTCTCGCACGACGACATCGAGCTCGTCACCGCGGATTTCGGATGGCGGCTCGTCGCCCATCTCGACCGTTACGACGGCATCGGCGTTGCCGGCACCTCGCGCATCACCGGGCCCAAATGGGGTCACGCAGGTCAGCGCTATATCCACGGCCACATCCTGCACGTGCCACCGCGGAACCGGCCTGGCGTGCTGCTGATGGCATCCGGTTTCCAGGCGCCCGTTTGCGAAAACATACGCGCGCTCGATGGCGTATTCATCGCCGTGCGGCGTCACGTCTGGGAGTCGCACCGCTTCGACGCCGAGCGCTACGACGGCTTTCATCTGTACGATCTGGATTTCACCCGACGCGCGAGCACAGCGGGCGCCCGACTCGCCGTGCCGCTCGACCTCACGCTGCTCCATCGCTCGACGGGTCGTTACGACGCGGCGTGGCGGCGTTATGCCGCGCGCTTCGTCGCGCAGGCCGGGCTCGATCCGCTTGCGCCGCCCACCCCCGGCGGGCTGCAGGCGCGACTCGACACGCTGCAACAGGTCGACGCACTGCGCGCCGCGCTGCTGCACTTCCGTTACGGTGCGCCAGTCGCCGTCTAGATCGTGGAGGCGATCGCGCTGACCCAGCTCGACCGTGGTCGCCTTGCCACCCATGTCCGCCGTGCGCGGCGCGTGCGGGTCCGCGAGCACCGCTTCGATCGCGCGCACGATGGCGGCGGCGGCGTCCGCATGTCCAAGGTGGTCGAGCATCAGCGCGCCCGACCAGATCTGGCCGATCGGATTGGCGATCCCCTTCCCGGCGATGTCGGGCGCCGAGCCGTGCACCGGCTCGAACAGCGACGGATAATCGCGCTCCGGATTGATGTTCGCCGACGGCGCGATGCCGATCGTCCCGCAGACCGCGGGGCCGAGATCGGACAGGATGTCGCCGAACAGGTTCGAGCCGACCACGACGTCGAACCGATCGGGGTAGCGGACGAAATGCGCGGTGAGGATGTCGATGTGGAACTGGTCGGTGCGAATGCCCGGATAGCTCGCCGCCATCGCGCGGAAGCGCTCGTCCCAGTACGGCATCGTGATCGCGATGCCGTTCGATTTGGTCGCCGACGTCACGTGCTTCGCCGCGCGCTTTTGCGCGAGCTCGAAGGCGAATTTGAGGATCCGGTCGACACCCTTGCGCGAGAACACCGACTCCTGGAACACGATCTCGCGCTCCGTTCCTTCGTACATCCGGCCGCCGACCGACGAATACTCGCCCTCGGTGTTCTCGCGGACGACGACGAAATCGATGTCGCCCGGCTTGCGTCCGGCGAGCGGGCTCGGGATCCCCGGCATCAGCCGGCAGGGGCGCAGGTTCACGTACTGGTCGAAGCGCCGGCGGAACTGGATGAGCGAGCCCCACAGCGACACGTGATCCGGCACCGTCGCCGGCCAGCCGACCGCGCCGTAGAAGATCGCGTCGTGCGGGAGCAGGAGGTCGTACCAGTCCTCCGGCATCATCCGGCCATGCTTCGCGTAGTGGTCGCAATCCCACTGGAATTCCTGCCAGCGGAAGCCGAGATTGAAGCGCCGGCCCGCGGCTTCGAGCACGCGCAGCCCCTCCGGCACGGTTTCCTTGCCGATGCCATCGCCCGGGATGACCGCGATCCGATACGTGTCCATCGTTGCCTCCTTCCGCCGCGGATTCTAACCCTCGGTCGTTTCGGATTCGCCACGCGTCGAGCGACGCCTCATCCGTCCGGTCGATGGCGCGTGCCCGCCGATGTTCCTACAGTGATTGTGACGCACGGAGCCACATCGTCGATTCCATGCCCTGGTGCGCGCGGACGCTCGTTGCGGCGCCCATCGCCAGCGGAGCTTCTTTGTCAGGAGAGTTCTCTTATGTACCGCCGCCTTTATCAGATCACGCTGGTCGTGCTGCAGGTCGCGCTTTTCGTCCAGTTGGCGCCACCGCTGGCGCAGGCGTTGCGGCACGGTGTTGCGTTCGGCGCGTTTCCCGAGGGCTCCCTTGCCGTGATCCAGCTGGCGAGCGCCATGGCCACCGTCAGCGGTGGAGCGCTGGCGCTCGCGTTCCCGGTGCTCGCGCTCCTTCGCCACCGGCAGCGGGGCGCCGCGCGCTTCGACGGTCTGCCTCGATGGTCGGTGGCGCTCGCGGTCGTGGGCGGACTGCTCTTCCTCGCCGGCGCGTCGCTCAATGGCATCGTTCCGCTGCTGCCGCCGGAAAATCGGATGACCGCTGTGCTGACCGCGCGGCCCGTGGTCAACGCGGGGCTCGCATTGATGGCCGCGGGCGCGCTTTGCGCCGAGATGCTCCGGCGCGGCGTCGGAATGCCGCGGCGAATCACCGCGCCGCGCGATAGCCTGCCGCTGCGGATCGAGGTCACGCAACCGCCGGAACTCGCGACGCGCATGGCGTGACGTGCCACCGCCCCGCACAGAAAGGGTCTTCCGATGAGCGAACGGCAATTCTGGATCGGCGTCGTGTCGAAGGATCACGTCGATCGGGCCACCGCCGGCGGCTTTGCGCAGGTCAATCACGGCAAGGCAGGCCCGCTCGAGCGCATGCATGCCGGCGATGGCTTCGCGTTCTATTCGCCGCGCGCAAGCTACCCCGATGGTGTCCCCGTGCAATCGTTCACGGCAATCGGGCGCGTGCGCACGGGCAAGGTCTACCAGGTCGAGATGGACGACGGCTTCCGTCCGTTCCGCCTCGATGTCGACTTTCTCGCTGCCGACGCGGCCCCGGTCAAGCCGCTGCTGCCCGAGTTGTCGTTCATCCGCAGCAAGACCCACTGGGGCGCGGCGTTCCGCTTCGGCGTCGTGCGGATTCCGGCGGCCGATTTCGCGGTGATCGCCGCGGCGATGAAGCGCTCGTTCGCTGCCGATTTCCCGTCCACGCCCTGAGGGGAGCCTATCGACGGCGCGACGCGCGTGCGCTATGTTCGGCGCGATGGATCCGGCGCCGGCACCCGCTTCGTCCTTCCCGCGCATTGCACTGCGCTGGCAATGGTCGCGGCTCCTCGAGCTCTCGGCGTCGGAGCTCTACGCGGTGCTCGCCGCGCGGCAACAGGTTTTCACCGTCGAACAGCACTGCGCGTTTCAGGACGCCGATGGTTACGATTTCGGAGCTTGGCACCTCATCGGGTGGACGGCTGCCGACGCCTCCATCTCAAGTGACACCTCGCTGGGCACCTCCTCATTTGCCAACTCCTTTGCCACCTCATTTGCCACCTCATCTTCCACCTCACGTGCCGCCTCGCTGGTCACCTACCTGCGCGTGCTCGATCCGGGTGTCAAATATGCCGAGCCATCGATCGGGCGCGTGCTCACGGTCCCGCCGTACCGCCGCACCGGCATCGGTCGCACGGTGATGCAGGAAGGCATTGCGCGCTGCCGTGCGGCCTGGCCGGGGCGCGCAATCCGCATCGCCGCGCAGCAGCGCCTCGAAGCGTTCTACGCGAGCCTCGCGTTTCGCCCCGTCTCCCCGGTTTACATCGAAGACGACATTCCTCACGTCGACATGCTGCTCGCGCCGCTCTGCTAGAATTCGTCACGCGCTCCCGCGCCGGCCCCGGCCGGCGTTTTCTTTGCCCGCGCAACGAAGCGCGACGAGCTCATGACCTCCACCGCCCGTCACCGCCGCGCCATTGCCTTCATGGTCGTCGCCGCCATTTGCTGGTCGTCGGGCGGCCTGCTCGTGCGCGCGCTGTCGATCGCCAGCGCCTGGGAAATCGTGTTCTGGCGCTCGCTGTTCATGACGCTTTTCGTCGCCGGCGTGCTGCTCGTGCTGCACGGCCGCCGGATGCCGCAGGCGGTGATCGCCGTCGGGCAGCCGGGCCTCGTCTCCGGGATCTTCCTCGCGGGGACATTCTTCTTCTTCATCGGCTCGCTCACGCGCACGACGGTCGCCAATACGTTCGTGCTGATGAGCGTTTCGCCGTTCCTGGCGGCGATCGCCGGCCGCTTGTTCCTGCGCGAAGTCGTGCCTGCGCGCACGTGGATCGCGATGACGGTGGCGTTCGCCGGGATCGTCGTGATGTTCGCGGGTTCGCTCGATGCGGGACGCCTTTCCGGCAACCTTCTCGCGCTCGGCGTCTCCTGCTGCTTCGCCGGACAGTTGACGGTGCTCCGCAAGTACCATGCGCGGGTCGACATGCTGCCGCAGGTGATGATCGCCGGAGTCGTCTCGCTCGTCGTCGCGGCCCCGCTCGTCCCCGCATTCGCTGCAACGGGTCGCGATCTCTTCATCCTCGCGCTGATGGGCTGCGTGCAGCTCGGCACCGGTTGCCTGCTTGCGACCTCCGCCTCGCGCGTCCTTTCGGCAACCGAGCTCGGGCTTCTTGCGCTGCTGGAGCCGATCCTCGGCCCGCTTTGGGTGTGGGCGCTGATGGGGGAGAATCCGGGCGGCGCGGCACTGACGGGAGGCGCGATCGTGCTCTCCGCCGTGATCGCGAACGAGGTGCTTGCCGCCTGGCGCGCAAAGCCCGGCGACGGCGTGACGCAGGTCTTGACGCCGGGCCCGTAGTCCTGCGCCCTCGACCGCCGCGCGCGCACGTTTTGCTATGATGCCCGCGAGCGATCCGGGTCCCTCTCCGCCATGAAGCAGACCTTTCTCGATTTCGAGCAGCCGATCGCCGAGCTGCAGGCCAAGATCGACGAGCTCCGGTACGTGCACGAGGACTCGGCCGTCGACATCTCGGACGAGATCACGCGGCTGCAGAAGAAGAGCCAGCAGCTCACGAAGGACATCTATTCGAAGCTCACGTCGTGGCAGATCGCGCAGGTCGCGCGGCATCCGCAACGGCCGTATACGCTCGATTACATCGGCGGCCTGTTCGCGGATTTCCGCGAGCTGCACGGCGACCGATCGTATGGCGACGATCCCGCCATAGTCGGCGGCCTGGCACGCTTCAACGGCCAGCCATGCATGGTGATCGGCCACCAGAAAGGGCGCGACACCAAGGAAAAGATCTTCCGCAATTTCGGCATGCCGCGGCCGGAGGGCTATCGCAAGGCGCTGCGTCTCATGAAGCTCGCCGAGAAGTTCGGCCTGCCGCTGTTCACGTTCGTCGACACGCCGGGCGCGTACCCGGGAATCGGCGCCGAGGAGCGCGGCCAATCGGAGGCGATCGGCCGCAACCTGTACGAGATGGCAGGACTGCGCGTGCCGATCATCGTCACGGTGATCGGGGAAGGCGGCTCCGGCGGCGCGCTCGCGATCGCGATCGGCGATGTGATGCTGATGCTGCAGTACGCGACCTACTCGGTGATCTCGCCCGAGGGCTGCGCATCGATCCTGTGGAAGTCGGCCGATTTCGCTGCTGAAGCGGCCGAGACGCTCGGCATCACGGCGCCGCGCCTGAAGCAGCTGGGTCTTGTCGACAAGGTCGTCACCGAGCCCGTCGGTGGCGCGCACCGCGACCAGGCGGCGATCATGGTCACGCTGCGCAAAGCGCTGACCGAGGCGCTCCGCCAGGCGCAGGAACAAACCCTCGACGCGCTGCTCGAGGCCCGGGAGGACAAGATCCTTTCGTGGGGCAAGTACAAGGAGCTCTCGGCGGATTGATTTCCCCGCGCGCGTCCCTCGCGCCGCGTGGCATTTCTCCCTTGGCGGTGCCGATGTCGCCTTCCGCTGTCCTGCCGGTGTCGCATGCAATCGATGACGCGCTCGCGCGTGCGCGCGCCTCCGCGTCGGCCCGCCGGATGGCGGCCGATCCGTGCGCGCTCGAAATTGCGATCGGCCTGTCCGGCGGCCGCGACTCGATGGCGCTCCTCGACGCCCTCGCGGCGGCCGTCCCGCGGCACGGCTTCTCGTTCTTCGCGGTCCATGTCCACCATGGCCTTTCGCCCAACGCCGATGCGTGGGCGGAGTTCTGTGCTGTCGAATGCGAGCGGCGCACGGTGCCGCTGACCGTGCATCGCGTGCGGTTGGACGATGCGAAGGCGATCGGCGTCGAGGCTGCCGCCCGCGCCGCCCGCTACCGCGTGTTCGAAACGATCGCAGCCGATCTGGTGGCGCTCGCGCATCACGCGGACGACCAGGCGGAAACATTGTTGCTGCAGCTTCTGCGCGGCGCGGGCCCGCATGGCCTCGCCGCGATGCCGCTGCTGCGCCCGCTGCGTTCGGGAAGCGCGTTGCTGCGCCCCTTTCTCTCGCTGCCCGACAGCGCGATCGCAGCATACGCAAAGGCACGTGGGCTCGCCTGGATCGACGACGAGTCCAACCGCGACGTGTCGCTGAAGCGAAATTTCCTGCGCCACGAGATCGCGCCCCGTCTCGCCGCAGCGTTTCCCGGCTATCCGGCCACGCTCGCGCGCGCCGCCAGCCACCAGGCGGAGGCGGCGGCATTGCTCGACGAGCTCGCGGCGATCGATGCCCGCGATGCGCATGTCGCAGCCCCCGGGTCCGCATCGGTGCTGGATCGCCGGGCCTTCGTCGCGCTCGCCGCGCGCGCGCCGAGTCGCGCGAAGAACCTGCTGCGCTGGTTCCTGCGGCAGCACGGCCTTCGGGCCCCGTCGGCGGCGCGGCTCGACGCGATGCAGCAGCAGCTCGTCTGCGCGAGCGACGACGCGCGCGTCCGGCTCGTCCACGACGGCACGGAAATCGGCATCCATCGCGGCCGCATCATGATCCACGCGCCGGCGATCGCGGCGTTCGCCGCCGACTGGCATGGCGAGCCTGCCGTCGTGCTTCCGCACGGAACGCTGGAATTCGCAGCGTCGAACGGCGTCGGGCTCGCCAGCGCGTCGCTCGCCGGCGCCAATGTCGTGATTCGCCCGCGGTCGGGGGGCGAGCGCATCCGCATCGAGCGCGATCGGCCGCGACAACCGGTGAAGCGGTTGCTGCAGGCGGCCGGCGTTCCGCATTGGCAACGCGACACGCTTCCCTACGTCTGGTGCGGCGACGCACTGGCCGCGGTGCCGGGCCTGGGCGTGGATATCGCCTTTGCGGCAGCAGCGGGCGAACCGGGATATGACGTCAGGTGGCACCCTGCGGTGGCCGAATAGGAGCACGTGAGAATCGGCTGGCCCGGGCGAACGTTGATGCGAATCAAGGGCTCCCCGGAAAACGGCGTTAGTCTGCGTCGGTCCTCTCTCGCGTGACCCGGCGTAGCGGACGTCCCGCGGCGCTTCCTGCCCGATCAACGGCCGCGGTTGACACCCGTGACGGTTGGATGCCTAATCTTGCGCCACCGGCGCGAGCAGCGAAGAACGCCGGGCGCCGAGGGACAAGCGGCATGTTTTCGTGCGTTTTTTCGTGCGTTTCCAGGAGGGTTCCATGAAGGCAAGATTCGCCGTCGCCATCGCGGCCTCGGCATTGCTGGCCGCAGCCGGCGTCGTCTCCGCCCAGCAGCCGATCGTCATCAAGTTCAGCCATGTCGTCGCCCTGGACACGCCCAAGGGCAAGGGCGCCGAATACTTCAAGAAGCTGGTCGAGGAGCGCACGAAGGGGCGCGTGAAGGTCGAGGTCTATCCGAACAGCTCGCTCTTCAAGGATGGCGAGGAGATGGAGGCGCTGCAGCTCGGCTCCGTCCAGATGCTGGCGCCCTCAGTGGCGAAGTTCGGCCCCCTCGGCGTGCGTGAGTTCGAGGTGTTCGACCTGCCCTATATATTCGACAACCGCGAAGAGCTGCACAAGGTGACAGGCGGTCCCGTCGGGACGCTGCTGTTCAAGAAGCTGGAAGGCAAGGGGATTACGGGTGTCGCGTTCTGGGACAACGGCTTCAAGGACTTCAGCGCCAACAAGCCGCTTCACATGCCCGCGGATTACAAGGGCTTGAAGATGCGGATCCAGTCGTCGAAGGTGCTGGGCGACGAGATCAAGGCGCTGGGCGCCATCCCGCAGGTCCTCGCGTTTTCCGAGGTGTACCAGGCGCTGCAGACCGGCGTTGTCGACGGCACCGAGAATCCGCCATCCAATTTCTACACGCAGAAGATGCACGAGGTGCAGAAGTATTTCGCACTGACGGAGCACGGCGTGATCGAGTACGCGGTGATCGTCAACAAGAAATTCTGGGATGGGCTGCCGGCAGACATCCGCACGACGCTCGAAGGCGCGATGAAGGATGCGACGACCTACGCCAACGACATCGCGCAGAAGGAGAACGACGATGCGCTGGAGGCCGTGCGCAAGTCGGGCAAGACGGAGATCATCAAGCTCACGCCAGAGCAGAAGGCCGCGCTGAAGAAGGCGCTGGTCACGGTGCACAAGGAGAACGAGTCGCGCATCGGCAAGGACATCATCGCCGAGGTCTATAAAGCGACCGGTTTCCAGCCTTAGAGGCGAAAGCACCGGTGCCCGCGGCATCGGTGCATTGCGGCCGCCGCCGGAGGGGCGACGGGTCACTGGCAGCACACCGCAGGGGGACAGCGCTTGAAATATCTCGATCGCCTCGAAGAGATCCTGATTTCGTTCCTGATGGGCGCCGCGACGCTGCTGATCTTCGTCGCCGTGCTGCATCGCTACGCGGCCGGCTGGCCGATTCCGGTGCTCCAGGACCTGCTGCTCAAGATCGACCTGTCCTGGGCGCAGGAGCTTTGCATCTACATGTTCGTGTGGATGGCGAAATTCGGCGCCGCCTACGGGGTGCGCACCGGCATCCACGTCGGCGTCGACGTGCTGATCAACCGGCTGCCCGGGGCGACGCGCAAGGCGTACGTGCTGTTCGGCCTGCTCGCGGGCGCCACGTTCACGGTGATCGTCGGCACGCTCGGTGCGAAATTCACGTGGGAAATCGCGCAGACGAGCTCGACCTCGCCCGACCTCGAAATTCCGAAATGGATCGTCTACCTCTGCATTCCTCTCGGTTCGTACCTCATGTGTTTCCGCTTCCTGCAGGTCGCCTGGCACTTCGCGCGAACGGGTGAGCTGCCGAAGCACGACGTCGCGCACGTCGAAGGCATCGAGACGCCGGACATCAACCCGTACAACCTGCCGGACAACCTGCATCCGGCCGACCTGACGGCGGGAGGACGGAAATGAGCGCCGCCGGGCCGTCAGCGCGAATTGCTCCCCCTTCGGGGGCAGCGCAGCGGCCGAATTGCGAATGCGGCCGCAAGCGTGGGGGATCCATCATGACCGCCCTCGTCCCCCCTGTCCCGACGAACGCGCCGCGCTGGCCGGCGCTCGTCCCGATCCTGATCATCGGCATTCCGGTGGTCTTGAAGCTCGTCGGCGTCGATGTTCCCAATCCGTGGATCATCTTCGCGCTGCTGCTCGGACTCATGCTGACCGGGATGCCGATATCGATCTCGCTCGGTCTCACGGTGCTCACCTACCTGTTTGCGATGACCACGGTGCCGATCGAGTCGGTGGCGCTGAAGCTGTTCACCGGGATCGAACGCTTCGAGATCATGGCGATCCCGTTCTTCATCCTCGCCGGCAATTTCCTCACGCATGGGGGCGTCGCGCGACGGATGATCAGCTTCGCCTCGGCGATGGTCGGGCACTGGCACGGGGGCCTCGGCCTCGCCGGCGTGCTGGCCTGCGCGTTGTTCGCGGCGGTGTCGGGCAGCTCGCCGGCGACCGTGGTCGCGATCGGGTCGATCATCCTGCCGGCAATGGTCAAGCAGGGCTTTCCGAACCGCTTCGGCGCGGGCGTGATCACGACGTCCGGCGCGCTCGGCATCCTGATCCCGCCGTCGATCGTGATGGTGATGTACGCGGTCGCGACCAGCACGTCGGTCGGCGCGCTGTTCATCGCCGGCATCGTCCCGGGGATCGTGCTCGCGTTCCTGCTCGGGACCACGACCTGGTGGCGCGCGCGCAAGTTCAACTACCCGCGCCAGCCGAAGGCGACGGCGATCGAGCGCCTGCGCACGTTCCGCGAGAGCATCTGGGGACTGCTGCTCATCATCGTCGTCATCGGCGGCATCTACACGGGGATCTTCACGCCGACCGAGGCCGCGGCGATGAGCGCCGTCTACGCCTTCTTCGTCGCCGTGTTCGTCTACAAGGACATGCCGCTGTCGAAGGTGCCAAAGGTCCTGCTGGACAGCGCCAACATGAGCGCGATGCTCCTCTACATCATCACCAACGCGGTGATGTTCAGCTACCTGATGACGTCGGAGAACATCCCGCAGGCGATGGCCGGCTGGATGCTGGCCAAGGGCTTCGGCATGATCGCGTTCCTGCTCGTCGTCAATGTCGTGCTGCTGCTCGCCGGCAACGTGATGGAGCCGTCCTCGATCGTCCTCATCTTCGCGCCGATCCTGTTTCCCGTCGCGATGAAGCTCGGCATCGACCCCGTGCACTTCGGCATCATGATGGTCGTCAACATGGAGGTCGGCATGTGCCACCCGCCTGTCGGGCTCAACCTCTACGTCGCCTCCGGCATCGCGAAGATGGGGATCACCGAGCTCACGATCGCCGTGTGGCCATGGCTCGTCACGATGCTGGGCTTCCTGGTCGTCGTGACCTACTGGCCGGCGCTGTCGATCTGGCTGCCGCGGGCGCTCGGCATGATGTAGGCGCTGCGGGCCCCAGGCGCTCCGCGCCGCGACGGGCGCCCGGCTGGCAACGGCCGCGGCGCCCGTATTCCATCCGGGGCACGCGATTGCGCCGCGACACCAGGTGACGACGCCGCTCGGGCGTCGCCCGGCGGCGCGGGTTCCACTGCCCGGCGAGGCGTCCCGACGTGTTATAATTTTGAATTTATTCGGATTTATAGAGTCGGAGTCGCAAGCATGGCCGCAGAACGTACGCTTTCCATCGTCAAGCCCGATGCCGTGGCGAAGAATGTCATCGGAAAAATCTACTCCCGTTTCGAATCGAACGGGCTCCGAATCGTCGCTGCGCAGATGCGCTCGCTTTCCCGCGCCGAGGCGGAGGGCTTTTATGCCGTTCACCGCGAACGGCCGTTTTTTCGCGATCTGGTCGATTTCATGACGTCGGGTCCCGTGATGATCCAGGTGCTGGAAGGCGAAGGCGCGATCGCGAAGAACCGCGATCTCATGGGCGCGACCGATCCGAAGAAAGCGGCCGCGGGAACGATCCGCGCGGATTTCGCGACCTCGATCGACGCCAACGCCGTCCACGGCTCGGACGGCCCCGAGACTGCGGCCATCGAGATCGCGTACTTCTTTCCGGCCCTCGCAATTTACGGCCGCTGACGACCGGCGCAACATCTGGACCGAGGCGTCCGGCTCCCCCGCACCATGATCAACCTCCTCGACCTCGACGCCGCGGGCCTCGCGGCCTTCTTCGCGGAACAAGGCGAGAAGCCGTTTCGGGCGAAGCAAGTCCTGCATTGGATCCATCAGCGCTTCGCCGACGACATCGGGGCAATGACCGACCTGTCGAAGCCGCTGCGCGACAAGCTCGCCGCGAGCGCCGAGATTCGCGGACCCGTGGCCGTCAGCGACACGACAGCTGCCGACGGCACGCGCAAATGGCTGCTCGACGTCGGCGGCGGCAACGCGGTGGAGGCGGTCTACATTCCGGAGGACGACCGTGGGACGCTGTGCATCTCGTCGCAGGCCGGATGCGCGCTCGACTGCGCGTTCTGCTCGACCGGCAAGCAAGGATTCAACCGCAATCTCACGACCGCCGAAATCGTCGGCCAGCTGTGGCACGCGAACCGATCGCTTCTGGCCGACGGCGTCACGGCCCCTTGGGTCGAGCAGGGTCGGGCGCCGATCACCAACGTCGTGATGATGGGGATGGGCGAGCCGCTCGCCAATTTCGACGCCGTCGTCCGCGCGCTGTCCGTGTTTCTCGACGACAACGCGTACGGGCTTTCGCGCCGCCGCGTGACGCTGTCCACCTCCGGCCTCGTGCCGGCGATCGACCGCCTCGCCGAGGCGTGCCCGGTCGCGCTCGCCGTGTCGCTGCACGCGCCCACCGACGCGCTGCGCGACCTCATCGTCCCCATCAATCGCAAGTATCCGATTGCGGAGCTGCTCGCCGCGTGCAAGCGCTACCTCGTGCACGCGCCGCGCGACTTCGTCACGTTCGAGTACGTGATGCTGGACGGCGTGAACGACGGGCCCGAGCACGCGCGCGCACTCGCCAGACTCGTCCGCGACGTGCCCTGCAAGCTCAATCTCATTCCCTTCAATCCGTTCGCCGGCACCGAGTTCGCAACGAGCCCGCGGTCGCGGATCGTCGCGTTCCAGAAGACGCTGACGGACGCCGGCTACGTCGCGACGATCAGGAAGACGCGCGGCGAGGATATCGACGCCGCTTGCGGGCAGCTCGCGGGACGCGTGCAGGACAAGACGCGCCGGCGTGTCGTTCGCATCCTTCCCGCTGCGCCCGCGTCGACCTCCCACTGACGGTTCGCCGAAAGATTCGCCATGCCCCTCCTGCTCCGCCTTGCAGCCTTCGTGTATGTCGCCGCGCTCGTCGCCGGATGCAGCTCGACACCGAAGCCGTCGACGCCCCCGCCCGAGGCGTTGCTGCCGACGCCCAAGGTGGCCGAAGTGAGCCCGAAGGAGCGCGCCAAGCTCCACACCGAGCTCGCCGCAGGGTATTACGAGCGCGGCCAGATGGACGTCGCGCTGGAAGAGCTCACCGAAGCCACGAAGCTCGATCCCGACAATGCGAACATCTACAACGTCTATGGACTCGTCTACACGGTGATGGACCAGACCGGCAAGGCGGAGGCCAACTTCCAGCGCGCGCTGCAACTCGCGCCGCAGGATTCGGACATCCGCCATAACTGGGGCTGGTACCTGTGCACGCACGGCCGCGCCCAGGAGTCGATCGCGCAGTTCGATCAGGCGATACGCAACCCGCTGTACAAGACCCCCGAAATCGCGCTCGTCAATGCGGGCCGGTGCAGCGCGTCGTTCGGCGACACCGCGGCCGCCGAGGTCTACTTCAAGCGCGCGCTGGGCGTCGCGCCGGGCAATCCCAATGCGTCGTACGGCCTCGCGTTCATCGCCTACAAGAGCGGGCGCCTCGACGAGGCGCGCGGCTGGCTGCGCCCCGCGGTGCTGCAGGCGACGCCAGCGCCCGAGGCGCTCTACCTCGGCGTGTGCGTCGAGCGCAAGCTGGGCGACCGGCAGGCGGAAATGTCGTTCACGTCGCAACTCAAGAACCGCTATCCGGATTCCGCGGAAACGCGCGCCATCCCCACTGGAAACTGCGAGTGACCGAATCGAACCTCCACGCGAGCGCCGACAGCGGCGCGGCTCCGGTGCCGGCGAGCGCCGGCGCGCTGCTGCGCTCGGCGCGCGAGGCCTCCGGCATGACGATCGATGCGGTCGCGCAACAGCTGAAGCTCGCGCCGCGCCAGGTGCGGGCGCTGGAGGAAGGCGATTACACGCACCTCCCGGGCCGCACGTTCGTCCGCGGGTTCATGCGCAACTACGCGCGCCTCGTGCGTCTCGATGCGGAGATGGTCCTGGGTGCGCTGCCGGCGGGCACGGCGACCTCGAACCTCGACTCGCCGCCGCTGCACGCCACGGCACCGACGATGGGCGAGCTGCCGACGACCGAAGCCCCGCGACACGGCTGGACGCGCTGGGCGATCCCGCTGACGCTTATCGCCATCATCGGCGCTACCGCCGCGTGGGAATGGCTGCACCCGGCGGCCGACGCCCCGCGCACGATCGCGAACAAGGAAACACCGGCGGCTCCGGAGAGGGGAAAGACGAGCGCTCCGGAAATCATCGGCACGCCTTTGCCCAATCCCGTTGCGCCGCCACCGCCCGCGATCGTTGCGCCCGCGCCGGCGGAGCCTGCGGCCGCGCCGGATACGGCTTCCGCGACGGTCTCATCGGGTGCTCCCGCGCAAGCGGCGCAGGACCCGCGACAGGCCGAAGCACCGCTCGCGCCGGCCTCTGCCGAGGCCCCGCTCGTGCTCGCTTTTCGCGATTTTTCGTGGACCGAGGTCAAGGATCGCTCCGGTCGCGTGCTGCTTTCGCGAATGAATCCGGGCGGAACGACCCAGGCGCTCTCCGGCTCGCCGCCGCTCGACGTGACCATCGGCAATGCCGCCGATGTGACGTTGACGTGGAAAGGCAAGCGCGTCGATCTCGCCGCGTACACGCGTCAGAACGTCGCGCGCTTCACGCTGGAGTGACGGCAACGACATGAGCGAACTCGCACTCGCGCGTCGTCCCACACGGCGCGTCGATATCGACGGGGTGGCGATCGGCGGCGGCGCACCAATCGTCGTCCAGTCGATGACCAATACCGACACGGCCGATGTCGCCGCCACGGTCGCGCAGGTGATGGCGCTCGCCGCCGCCGGCTCCGAGCTCGTGCGCATCACCGTCAACACCGCCGAAGCCGCCGCCGCGGTGCCAGAGATCCGCGCCGCGCTCGATGCCGCCGGCTGCCGCGTGCCGCTGATCGGCGATTTCCATTACAACGGGCACAAGCTCCTCACCGAGCATCCCGGCTGCGCGCGCGCGCTCGCCAAGTACCGGATCAATCCCGGCAACGTCGGCAAGGGCAGCAAGCGCGATCCGCAGTTCGCGGTGATGATCGAAAAGGCGATCGAGCACGGCAAGCCGATCCGCATCGGCGTCAACTGGGGAAGCCTCGACGCGGAGCTCCTCGCGCGGATGATGGACGACAACGCCGCGACGGCGGCGCCGCGCAGCGCGGATGCGGTGATGCGCGAGGCGCTCGTGGTCTCCGCCATCGGCAGCGCGCAACGCGCCGAGCAGCTCGGGCTCGCGCGCGACCGCATCGTGCTCTCGTGCAAGGTGTCGAGCGTGCAGGACCTGATTGCCGTCTATCGCGAGCTCGCCCGCCGCTGCGATTATCCGTTGCATCTCGGCCTCACCGAGGCGGGGATGGGCAGCAAGGGCATTGTCGCGTCGACTGCCGCCATGGCCATTCTGCTGCAGGAAGGCATCGGCGACACGATCCGCGTTTCGCTCACGCCCGATCCGGGCGGCGATCGCACGCGCGAAGTCATCGTCGCGCAGGAGCTCCTGCAGTCGATGGGCGTGCGCTCCTTCGCCCCGATGGTCACTGCGTGCCCCGGCTGTGGCCGCACGACGAGCACGACGTTCCAGGAGCTCGCCGAGAAGATCCAGGCCTACCTCCGCGCGCAGATGCCGATCTGGCGCGCGCACTATCCCGGCGTCGAGGCGATGGAGGTCGCGGTCATGGGCTGTGTCGTCAACGGCCCCGGCGAATCGAAGCTCGCCAACATCGGCATCTCGCTGCCCGGCACCGGCGAAATTCCGGTCGCCCCCGTCTACGTCGACGGGAAGAAGACGGTGACGCTGAAAGGCGAGCGCATCGCGGAGGAATTCCAGCGCATCGTCGACGACTACGTCCGCGCGACCTGGGGCGGCGAGCCCCGCGCGGCGAGCCTCGATCCCGAGCGGCGGTCGATCCCGCTGAAGGCGCTCGGCTGATGGGCGCGACCCTGCAAGCCGTGCGCGGGATGAACGACGTGCTGCCCGACGAGGCCGCGGCGTGGGAATTTCTCGAGGACACTGCCCGCGACGTGTTCCGCCGATACGGCTATCGCAACCTTCGCGTGCCGATCGTGGAGCCGACCGCGCTGTTCGTGCGCGGCATCGGCGATGCGACCGACATCGTCGAAAGAGAGATGTACACGTTCGAGGACAAGCTCAACGGCGAGAGCCTGACGCTGCGCCCCGAGGCGACTGCCGGCATCGTGCGCGCGGCGATCGAGCATAACCTCACCTACGAGCGGCCGCAGCGCGTCTGGACCGCGGGGCCGATGTTCCGGCACGAGCGCCCGCAGAAGGGCCGCTACCGCCAGTTCCATCAATTCGACGTCGAGGCGCTGGGCTTCGAGGGACCCGACGTCGATGCGGAGCAGATCGTCATGCTCGCGCGGCTGTGGAGCGCGCTCGGCCTCGACGGCATTGCGTTGCACGTCAATTCACTCGGCGACCCGCACGAGCGCCTCGAACATCGCAACGCGCTCGTCGCCTATTTGAAGCAGCATGCCGCCGACCTCGACGACGATTCGCGCCGTCGGCTCGGCACCAACCCGTTGCGCATCCTCGACAGCAAGAATCCGGCGCTGCAGCAGATGATCGCCGGCGCACCGCGGCTCGTCGACATGATTCGCGACAAATCGCTTGCCCACTTCGACGGCCTGAAGCGCCTGCTCGGCGAGGCGGGAATTGCCTACGCGGTGAACCCGCGCCTCGTTCGCGGCCTCGACTACTACAACCGCACCGTGTACGAATGGGTCACCGACCGCCTTGGCGCGCAGGGCACGGTCGCCGGCGGCGGCCGCTACGACAATCTGTTCGAGCAGCTCGGCGGCAAGCGCGATTTCGCCTGTGGATTCGCGATCGGCGTCGAGCGCATGATCCTGCTGCTGCAGGAGGCCGGCACCGCACGCAAGGCGGCCCCGCTGGCCTACGTCGTCCACCTGAGCGAGGCCGGAGCGAAAGTCGCCTCGCGCGTGGGCGAGATGCTCCGCGACGCCGGCAACGACATCGTGGTGAACGCGGGCGGCGGCAGCATCAAGTCGCAGATGAAGAAAGCCGACGCCAGCGGCGCCGCGTTCGCGCTCATCATCGGCGACGACGAAGTGGCGGCGGGCAACGTCAGCGTGAAACCGCTGCGCGGCGGTGGCGAGCAGATCGCCGTCGCCGTCAACGAAGTCGCGGCCGCGCTCGCGGCACGACAATAATCGCGCCGGCGGCAGCGCCGGTGCCTTCAAACGGAAATCACGAATGGCAGTCTACGATCTCGAAGAGCAGGAAAAGCTGGACGACCTGAAGGCCTGGTGGCAGCAGTGGGGCAACCTCGTGTCCGGTGTCGTGCTCGCGGTGGCGCTCGGCATCCTCGCGGTGCAGGGTTGGCGCTGGTGGCAGGGCGAGCAGGCGGCGCAAGCCTCGGTGCTGTACGCCGCCGTCGACGCCGCGGCGAAAGCCAACGACGTCGAGAAGGCGAAGGAGGCGGCCGGCCAGCTCGCGGCGAAATATGGCAGCACGGGGTACGCGCCGCGCGCGGCACTCCTTGTCGCGAAGCTCCTGTTCGATGCCGGGGATACGGCAGGCGCGACGGCGCAGCTGCAAAGCGTGCTCGAGCGAAGCGGCGAAGACGAGTTGAAGCAGGTCGCGCGCGTGCGCCTCGCCGAAATCCAGTTCGACGCCAAACAGTACGACGACGCGCTGCGCACGCTCGACGCGAAGCGCGACGAGCCTTTCGCCGGCGTGTACGAGGATCTGCGGGGAGACATCCTCGCCGCGGCCGGTCGCGCAAGCGAAGCGCGGACCGCGTACCAGACCGCGCTCACCAAGTTCGATACCAAGAGTCCGTACCACGGCCTGGTCCAGGCGAAGCTCGACGCGATCGGCGGTCCGCTCGCCACCGACGCCGCCAAGGTCGCGCCGGTGATGGCGCCGCAAATTGCACCACCGCCCGCTCCCGCGCCGGCACCGCCGGCCAGCGCGGGCACGGCGCCCGCCGCGAAATGAGCGGTAATCGGAGCGCGCGGACGCGGCGCGCGATCGCCTGCACGGCCGCGGTGCTGTTCGCCGCGTCGAGCGGCGGCTGCGCGTCGCTGCAGTCGTGGATACCCTCGATTCCGCCACCGTCGTTCGGCTGGCTCACATCGATGTTCGGCGGCGGAAAGAAAATCGCTCCGCTGCCTGAGTTTCCGATCACTGCCAACGCCCAGGTCGCATGGCAGGTCAGCGTCGGCGCCTCCGTGCCCGGCCTCGCGCCTGCCGTCACGCCGAATGCGATCTACGCGGCGAACAGCGGCGGCACGATCTACCGCATCGATCCGGCGAATGGCGCGATCGTCTGGCGCATCGAAGCCGGGCGCAAGCTGGCGGCCGGCGTGGGTGCCGATGCCACGTTGCTCGTCGTCGGCACCGACAAGGGCGACGTCTTCGCGTTCGACCCCGACGGCAAGGCACGCTGGCAGGTCAAGGTCACGAGCGAAGTGCTCGGTCCGCCGCGGGTCGCCGACGGCACCGTCGTCGTGTTCACGGGCGACGGCCGCATTCACGGGCTCGCGGCCGCCGACGGCAAGACGAAGTGGATCTATCAGCGCACCAACCCGCCGCTCACGATTCGCAACTATGCCGGCGGCACGGTCAGCCGGGGGGGCCTCTTCGCCGGCACTGCCGGCGGCAAGCTGCTGGCCATCGACCTCGCCACCGGCAACGTCGGCTGGGAGGGCAACGTGGCCACGCCCAAAGGCGCGACCGAGCTCGAGCGGATCGCCGACGTGACGTCGTTGCCGATCGTCGAGGAACGGCAGGTTTGCGCCGTCGCGTTCCAGGGCCGGATCGCCTGCTTCGACGTCCTGCGCGGCGAGGTCGTGTGGACGCGCGACGTGTCGAGCCTTTCGGGCATCGCGATCGACAACCGGTTTCTCTTCGTCGCCGACGACAACGGCGCCGTGCATGCGCTCGACAAGGTGACCGGCGCTTCGGCGTGGAAGCAGGACGGGCTTGCGGCGCGCAAAGTCGGCGGCGCGCAGATCGCCGGCGACTTCCTCCTCGTTCTCGATCCCCAGGGGTACGTCTATCTGCTCGACCGCAGCGACGGCAAGCTGGTCGGTCGCGCGCCCACCGACGGCACGCCGTCGACCGCGCAGCCCGCGCAGTCGGGTGCCAATGCGGTGTGGCAGACGCAAGGCGGAATCCTCTATGCCGTCACGGGGCGGTGAGCGGCAGCGCCGCTTGCCGCAACGCCGATGCTGCCGATCCTCGTCCTCGTCGGTCGACCGAATGTCGGCAAGTCGACGCTGTTCAACCGACTGACGAAGAGCCGGGCGGCGCTGGTCGCGGATTTTCCCGGCCTCACGCGCGATCGCCATTACGGCCGGGGGCACATCGGCGAGCGCCGCTTCATCGTCGTCGACACCGGCGGATTCGAGCCGGTGGCCAAGACGGGCATCCTGCACGAGATGGCGAAGCAGACGCGCGCGGCGATTGCGGAGGCCGACGCGGTCATCTTTCTCGTCGACGGGCGCGCGGGACTCACCGAGCAGGACCGGACGATCGCGCGGCTTTTGCGCAAGTCCGGCCGGCCAGTGTTCCTCGTCGTCAACAAGGTCGAGGGACTGCTCCCCGGACGCGCCACCGCGGAGTTCCACGAGCTGGCGCTGGGCGAGCCCTACGGAATTTCGGCGGCGCACGGCGAGAACGTCAGCGAAGTGACGGAGCTGGCGCTCGCGTCGATCCCCGTCGCACAGCCTGACGACGAGCCGACGCCAGGCCCGGACATTCCGATCAAGGTCGCCGTGATCGGACGGCCGAACGTCGGCAAATCGACGCTGGTCAACACGCTGCTCGGCGAGGAGCGCGTGATCGCGTTCGACGAGCCCGGCACCACCCGGGACTCGATCTATCTCGACTTCGAGAAGAACGGCCGGCGTTACACGCTGATCGACACCGCCGGCGTGCGCCGCCGCGGCAAGGTATTCGAGGCCGTCGAGAAATTCTCGGTGGTGAAGACGCTGCAGGCGATCGAGGACGCGAACGTCGTGGTGCTGATGTTCGACGCCGACGAAGGCGTCACCGAGCAGGATGCGCACCTCGCGGGCTACATCCTCGAGGCCGGCCGGGCGCTCGTCGTCGCCGTCAACAAATGGGACCGCGTGCCCGTGGAGCGCCGCGACGACGTCAAGCGCGACCTCGATCGCAAGGCGGGCTTTCTTTCGTTTGCGCGCCAGCACTTCATTTCGGCCAAGACGGGCACCGGCGTGGCGAGCGTGATGCGCTCGGTCGACGCCGCGTACGCGGCCGCCATGGCGAAACTGCCGACGCCCAAGTTGACCCGGGCGCTCGCGACCGCCGTCGAGCGCCAGCAGCCCCCGAGGGCGGGCAAGGGCCGGCCCAAGCTTCGCTACGCCCACCAGGGCGGACAGAACCCGCCGCTGGTGGTGATTCACGGCACGGCGCTCTCCCACATCCCGGCGTCCTACAAGCGCTATCTGGAACATTTCTTCGTCGAGGCGTTCCAACTTCGCGGAACGCCCCTTAGGATACAATTCAAGACAGCCGCCAACCCGTACGTGGGCGCTCCTGCCCGTCGCAGGGGCCATTGACGTTCCCACTCTGCGTCCCCATCTCCCGGACCGGAGGCCGGCCCCGGCCCGGGCCGATGCCGTGCGACAAGGCCAACAACAACAGCGGAGCCACGCGATGAGCAATAAAGGGCAAATGCTGCAGGACCCCTTCCTGAACACGCTGCGCAAGGAACACGTTCAAGTGTCGATCTATCTCGTCAACGGCATCAAGCTGCAGGGGCAGATCGAATCGTTCGACCAGTATGTCGTCCTGCTGAAGAACACGGTGACGCAGATGGTGTACAAGCACGCCATCTCGACGGTGGTCCCGGCGCGCGCGGTCGCCATGCCGCATCACGCTCCGGCCGCCGACGCGGATGCATGAGCGGCGCCGCACCCGCGCTGCTCGATCCCCGCGCTTCGATTCAAGCTTGACCCTGCGATTTCCCGCCTCCCGGGTTCAGTGCGCCTGCCGTCCTCGCGGCGGCGCACCGTTTCGGCGCAGGCGGGTTTCACCGCCATGTTTGAGCGCCCCCAAGGCGGGGACCGCGCGCTGCTGGTCGTGCTCGATTTCGGATCCGGCGATCCGCACGACCGCCTGGCGGAGCTGACCGCGCTCGCCGTGTCCGCGGGCGCGACCGTCGCCGGCGCGGTGGGCGGCCGGCGCAAGCGGCCCGACGCTGCGTTATTCGCGGGCAAGGGCAAGGTCGCGGAAATCCACGCACGGCGGATCGACACCGGCGCCGAGCTCGTGATCTTCGGGCACGCGCTCACCGGTGCCCAACAGCGAAACCTCGAGAAGGCGCTCGAATGCCGGGTGGTCGACCGCACGGCGCTGATCCTCGACATCTTCGCGCTGCGGGCGCGCAGCGCGGAGGGCAAGCTGCAGGTCGAGCTCGCGCAGGTGAAGCACCAGTTGACCCGACTCGTCGGCGGCTGGACCCACCTCGAGCGGCAGACAGGCGGCATCGGCCTCCGTGGCCCCGGCGAAACGCAGCTCGAAACCGATCGCCGGCTTCTGGGAACGCGCGTCAAGGTGCTGAACGGGCGCCTCGAGGTCGTGGCCCGCCAGCGCGCTACCCAGGCCCGCACGAGGCGCCGCGCCGCCGTGCGCACGGTCGCGCTCGTCGGCTATACGAACGCCGGCAAGTCGACGCTGTTCAACCGGCTGACCGGCGCCCGCGCATTCGCCGCCGACCAGCTGTTCGCCACGCTCGACACGACGCTGCGCAAGATCCACGTGGAAGGCGCCGCGCCGATGGTGCTCTCCGACACGGTCGGCTTCATCCGCGACCTTCCGCACGATCTCGTCGCCGCATTCCGCGGAACCCTGGCGGAGGCGGCGCAGGCCGACCTGCTGCTGCACGTGGTCGACGCCGCGCATCCGAATCGCGACGAGCAGATCGCAGCGGTCGACGCCGTGCTGGAAGAGATCGGCGCGGCCGCGGTGCCGCAGATTCGCGTGTACAACAAGATCGACGCCACGGCGATCGCGCCCGGCGGCGAGCGCGACCCCTCTGGTATACTGCAGTCTGTCCGCGTGAGCGCGCTGACGGGTGCAGGATGCTCCGAATTGCGCGCCGCGCTTGCCGAACGGTTTCCGACGCCCGAACCGCTCACCGCCGCCGCCGCGGCCTCCATCGCCAACGTCTGACGCGGTCACTTCCGCTCACGCGACCTCGCATTTCCCTTCGACCACTCCAGATGTCGCTCAACGATCCGCAATGGGGCAAGCGCGGCAACGGCGGGCCGCCCGATCTCGACGAGATCTGGCGCAACCTGAGCCGCCGTCTGAACGACCTCTTCGGCCGCAAGCAGGGCGGCGGTGCCGACGGCGGCGGCCCGGGCGATGGCCGTGGTCGCCCGTTTCCGCTTTCGGGCGCGGGTATCCTCGTGGCGCTGGTGCTGCTCGTCTGGCTTGCGAGCGGCGTCTATATCGTCGATGAAGGCCGCCGCGGCGTCGTGACCCGCTTCGGCAAGTTCACCGAGACGACGCAGGCGGGCGCCCGCTGGCACCTCCCCTTCCCCATCGAATCGGTGCAGCTCGTCGATTTCTCGCAGTCGCGGCGGGTCGAGGTCGGCTTCCGCGGCAATGCGAAGAACAAGAAGGCGAACGAAGCCTCGATGCTGACCGATGACGAGAACATCATCGACGTCCTCTTCACCGTCCAGTACAACCTCAACAACGCCGAGGCGTACGTCTTCAACGTGCGCAGCCCCGACCAGATCGTGCAGTTCGTCGCGCAGACCGCGATGGGCGAGGTCGTCGGCAAGGCGAAGATGGACTTCGTGCTCTACGAGGGCGGCGAGCAGATCGCCAAGTCGGCCGAGAAGCTGATGCAGGACATGCTCGACCGCTACCAGACGGGCATCTTCATCCAGAAGGTCGCGCTGCAGAGCGTGCAGCCGCCGGACAAGGTGCAGGCGGCTTTCGACGACGCAGTGAAGGCGGGCCAGGATCGCGACCGCTTCCGCAACGAGGGGCAGGCCTACGCCAACGACGTCGTGCCGCGTGCCCGCGGCAACGCCGCGCGGCTCCTCGAGGAAGCCAACGGCTATCTCGCCTCGATCGTGCAGCGGGCCGAAGGCGACGCCTCGCGCTTCCGGCAGATCCTGACCGAATACGCGAAGGCGCCCGCCGTGACCCGCGAGCGCCTGTACATCGACATGATGCAGACGGTGCTCGGAAACTCGAGCAAGGTGCTCGTCGACCAGAAGGCCGGCAACAACCTCCTCTATCTGCCGCTCGACAAGCTGCTCCAGCAAACCGCCCCGGCCACGGTGACGCCATCGACGTTGCCGGAACTGCCGGGTTCCCGCCCCTCGACGTCGCCGCCGCCCGAAGCGGCCCTCGATCCGTCGCGCGCGCGCGACGCGCTGCGCAGCCGCGACCGCCCCGGGGATACGCGATGAAGTTCACGATGCCGCTTCTCGCGCTGCTGGTCGCGATCCTGCTCGTCGGCTCGCAGTCGCTGTACACGGTCGACCAGACCAAGTACGCGATCAAGTTCCAGCTCGGCGAGGTCATCGAGACGCAGTCCACGGCCGGGCTCTACACCAAGTGGCCGCTTCTGCAGAACGTCAAGTTCTACGACCGCCGCACGCTCGTGCTCGACAATCCCGAGCCCGACCGGATCACGACGTCGGAGAAGAAGCCGCTGCTGATCGACTTCTTCGTGCTGTGGCGCATCACCGATGTCAAGCAGTTCTACGTCAACACGCAGCAGGGCGACGAGGATGTCGCGCGGCAACGGCTCGCGACGACCGTGCGCGCGAACCTGCGCGAAGAAATCAACAAGCGCACGGTGCACGAAGTGATCTCCTCCGAGCGCGACAAGATCATGGCGACGACACGGCAGAAGGCCGACACCGACGCCAAGACGTTCGGCGTCGAGATCGTCGACGTGCGCCTGCGCCGCGTCGAGCTGCCGCCGGACGTGACCGACCCCGTGTACGCGCGCATGGAATCGGAGCGCCGCCGCGTCGCCAACGAGCTCCGTTCGGTCGGCCAGGCGGACTCCGAGAAGATCCGCGCGGACGCCGACCGGCAGCGCGAAGTCATCATCGCGGAAGCGTACCGGCAGTCGCAGAAGCTCAAAGGCGAAGGCGATGCGAAGGCCGCGTCGATCTACGCCGCTGCGTATGGCGCGAACCCCGAGTTTTTCGCGTTCTATCGCAGCCTCGAGGCGTACCGCTCGACGTTCCGCGGGCGCAACGACGTCATGGTCCTCGATCCGAGCTCCGATTTCTTCCGGTATTTCCGGGGCCCGGCCGGACAAGGCGCGAAAGCGCCCCGTTAGCGGCTCGCCGGCGACCGGGGCGAAGGCATGGCCGATTCGCTGTGGGCCGCGTTCGCGCTGGTGCTGGTCGTCGAGGGCCTGCTGCCGTTCGTCGCGCCGAGGGTGTGGCGCGACAGCTTCCAGAAGCTCGTTCTCCTGACCGACGGGCAATTGCGCTTCATCGGCCTCGTCTCGATCGTCCTCGGGCTCGCCGGTTACTGGCTCGTTCGTCATGCGTAAGTGGATCCTGCCGGAGTACATCGAAGACATCCTGCCGGCGGAGGCCGAGCGGATGGAGGCGCTGCGCCGCGCGCTGCTCGACCACTTCCGCGCGCAAGGTTTCCGCCTGGTCGAGCCGCCGCTGGTCGAGCACCTCGAATCGCTGCTGACGGGCACCGGTCACGATCTCGACCTCCTGACCTTCAAGGTCGTCGATCCGATGTCCGGGCGCCTCCTCGGCGTCCGCGCCGACATCACGCCGCAGGTCGCGCGCATCGACGCCCATCTGCTGAACGAGCCCGGGATCACGCGCCTTTGCTACGCGGGCAGCGTGCTCCGCACGACGGCCGGGATCGGCGAGACGCGCGAGGTGGCGCAGATCGGAGCCGAGCTCTTCGGCGAAGCGGGGATCGCCGGCGACACCGAGGTCATCCTGCTTCTCCTGTCGTCGCTGGCCGCTGCGGGCGTGGGCAGGCTGCATCTCGACCTCGGCCACGTCGGCGTCTACCGCGCGCTCGCCGCCGGTGCCGGCGTCGGCAGCGACAGCGAGGATTCCGAGCTGTTCGCGGCGCTCCGCGCGAAGGATGTGCCGACGGTGGCGGCGCTCACCGCGAAGCTTCCGTCCGCGTGGCGCGACGCGCTCACCGCGCTGCCTTCGCTTTACGGTCCGTCGAACGAGGTGCTCACGGCGGCGCGGGCAAGGCTGCCGGACACGCCGGCGATCAGCAACTCGCTCGCCGCGCTCGAGACGCTGGCGAAGGCGGCGGGGCCGCAGGTCGAGGCCCTGCATATCGACCTCGCCGACTTGCGCGGCTACCACTACCACAGCGGCGCGATCTTCTCGGTCTTCACGCCAGGCGTGTCGGCCGCGATCGGCAACGGCGGCCGCTACGACGGCATCGGCAAGGCGTTCGGGCGCGCGCGGCCGGCGACCGGATTCACTCTCTATCTGCGCCAACTCGCCGGCATCGTAGCGCGATCGGGGTGAGCGTCGTACCATTCGCGGCTCGCCAACCTTCACCCTCACCGAACATCCATCCATGGGCAAAAACGTCGTCGTCATCGGAACCCAATGGGGCGACGAGGGGAAAGGCAAGATCGTCGACTGGCTGACCGAGCACGCGCAGGGCGTCGTGCGGTTCCAGGGCGGCCACAATGCCGGCCACACGCTCGTCATCGCCGGCCGCAAGACGGTGCTGCGCCTGATTCCGTCCGGCATTCTCCATCCCGGCGTCTCGGTCTACATCGGCAACGGCGTCGTGCTCTCGCCGACGGCGCTGCTGCAGGAGATCGGCGAGCTCGAAGGCGCGGGCGTGGAGATCCGCTCCCGCCTCAAGATCTCGCCGGCCTGTCCCCTGGTGCTTCCCTATCACGTGGCGCTCGATCAGGCGCGCGAGGGCGCCATGGGCGAATCGAAAATCGGCACGACCGGCCGCGGCATCGGCCCGGCGTACGAGGACAAGATCGCGCGCCGCGCGATCCGTCTCCAGGATCTCTTCTACCCCGATCGTTTCGCATCGAAGCTGCGCGAGGTCCTCGAGTTCCACAATTTCGTGCTCGAACAGTATTTTCACGCCGCGCCGGTGCCGTTCGCGCAGACGCGCGACGACACGCTGGCCCTCGCCGATGCGCTGCGTCCGATGGTGGCGGATGTCGCCGCATTGCTGCAGGAGGCACGCAAGCGGGGCGATTCGCTGCTGTTCGAGGGCGCGCAGGGCGCACTCCTCGACATCGACCACGGCACCTATCCGTACGTGACGTCGTCGAACTGCCTTGCCGGCGCTGCGGCGCCCGGCGCGGGCGTCGGACCGCAATTTCTCGACTACGTGCTCGGAATCGTGAAGGCGTATGCGACGCGCGTGGGCACCGGCCCGTTTCCGACCGAGCTCACCGACGACATCGGCGCACGCCTCGCGCAGCGCGGCAACGAATTCGGCTCGGTCACCGGGCGCCCGCGGCGCTGCGGCTGGCTCGACATTCCGGCCCTCAAGCGTTCATTCGCGCTCAACGGCGTCACCGGCACGTGCATCACCAAGCTCGACGTGCTGGACGGACTCGACGAGATCCGCCTCTGCACGAGCTATACGGTGCACGGTCAGCCGCAGGCGCTCCTGCCGTCCGGCGCCGACGCCGTCGCCGAGTGCGCGCCCGTATACGAGACGCTGCCGGGCTGGTCGCAAAGCACCGTCGGCGCGAAATCGTTCGACGCGCTGCCGGCAAACGCGCGCGCGTACCTCCGCCGGATCGAAGCGCTGACCGGCGTGCCGATTGCGATGGTCTCGACCGGCCCCGACCGCACCGAGACGATCGTCATGCATCATCCGTTTCGCTGAGTCCACGCGCTTCGCTGGGGAACCCGCATGTCGAACCTGCACGTCAGCTGGGACGAGTACAACACGCTGGTCGAGCGTCTGGCCCTCCTCGTGTACGAATCCGATTTTCGCTTCGACCAGATCATCTGCCTCGCGCGCGGAGGCCTGCGCGTCGGCGACGTGCTGTCGCGGATCTACGAGCATCCGCTGGCCGTGCTGTCGACGCACTCGTACGCCGCGGAGGGCGGAACGATCCGCGGCGAGCTCGTCATCGCCGAGCACATGACGATGACGAGGCCGCGCCTCGGCGACAAGGTGCTGCTCGTCGACGACATGGTCGACTCCGGCCACACGCTCGCTGCCGTCCACGCCGAGCTGCCGAAGCGCTTCCCGCACATCACCGCGCTCAAGACCGCCGTCCTCTGGTGGAAAGCCTGTTCGGTGTTCAAGCCGGACTTCTATGTGGAATACCTGCCGGACAATCCGTGGATCCACCAGCCGTTCGAGATCTACGACACGCTGCGGCCGCAGGACTTGCGCGCGCGTCTCGGCGCCCGGGTATAACCCCAGCGCAGCCACCTCCGGCAAGCGTCCGTAGCGGACGGCACGCCGTTTGCTTGCAACCCCTTGTTGGCGTTACGCTGCGCGTGCGCCGTATTTCGAACGGTCGACCCACGAAAGGCTCGATGAAGCGCATTCCCTTCATTTTCATGGCGTTTTGCGTCGTCATCGCCGCCGCCACGGCCGCCCGGGCGCAGGACGGCATTACCCCGTCGGCGATCGTGATCGGGCAGTCGGCCGCCTTCTCCGGGCCGGCCGCGCAGCTCGGCATCCAGATGCGCGACGGCGCGAAGCTCTGGCTCGACCAGGTCAATGCGCAGGGCGGCGTCAACGGCCGCCGCATCGAGTTGAAGTCGCGCGACGACAAGTACGAGTCGAAGCTCGCCGCCGAGAACACCAAGAAGCTGATCGAGGAGGACCGCGTCTTCCTTCTGTTCGCCTACGTCGGCACGCCGACGAGCCAGGCGTCGCTGCCGATCTTCACCGCGGCGCGGGTGCCGTTCGTCGCGCCGTTCACCGGCGCCGAGCTCCTGCGAGCGCCGTTCAACCGCTACATCTTCAACGTCCGCGCGAGCTACTACGACGAGACGGAGAAGATCGTCGAGCACCTCGCGCGCACCGGCGTCAACAAGTTCGCCGTCTTCTACCAGAACGACGCGTACGGCCAGGCGGGCCTCGAAGGCGTCAAGCGCGCGCTCGCGCGCCGCAACCTCCAGGTCGTCGCCCTCGGGACGGTCGAGCGCAACACCACCAACGTCGCCGATGCGGTCAAGATCATCAACGCCGCGCAGCCCGAGGCGACGGTGATGATCTCCGCCTATACGTCGGTCGCCGAGTTCGTGCGGCAGATGAAGGCCGCGGGCAGCATCTCGCAGTTCTTCAACGTCTCGTTCGTCGGCAGCAAGGCGCTCGCCGATGCGCTCGGCAAGGACGGCCGCGGCGTGATGATCTCGCAGGTGGTGCCGTTCCCGTGGAGCCCGCTGACGCCGATCGTGAAGGAATACCTCGATCTCGCGAAACGGTCGCCCAACTTCGACGTCAATTTCTCGAGCCTCGAGGGTTTCATCGCGGCGAAGGTGCTGGTCGAAGGGTTGCGCCGCACCGGCAAGGATCCGACGCGCGAGAAATTCGTCGCCGCGATGGAATCGATGTCGAACTACGAGATCGGCGGGTTCGCCGTGCGCTTCTCGCCGGAGAACCACAACGGATCGCAGTTCGTCGAGCTGTCGATGATCGGGCGCGACGGCAAGTTCATTCGCTGAACAGCGCCTGAGGCTGCGAGCGCCGCCTGAGGACGTAGTTCGGGGTGCGACGCCTGATCGATAGCACGCACGGCGACAGCCGCGAACGACACGCGTCGCACTGCAATACCAGGGATTTAGGGAGAAGTCCGGCGCGCTACAGCGGCGCCGGCGAGGCTTTGCGGCGGGTGCTGCGGACGCGGGTCGCCACGAGCCCGAGGAGAGCGATGCGAGCAGCAGCGGAGTTCCCGGCTCCGGCGCAGGAACCCGGGGGACCGCACAGAATTCCCAATCGGTTGAAGCCGGGTCCATTGGTACAAGGATCGGTGTCCTCGTTTGGGGTGGAGCACCCCCGGCCGAGTCGATCGTAGCCGCTCCCATTTGGGCAATCGAGGCTGGAACCGGCGGCGGCGGCCCGACGAGGACGCGCGCACGTGGGGTCGAGGCCGAGAAGATTCCCTTCCTCCATACAAAGCTGGCCTTGGGCGACCCGGCTTTGTTCGATGACCGTAAACAGCACCGGGTCGACATCGGAGGTCTGCTTCGGCCCGGTCGTCGAGAATGTCCCGCCGCTCACACCGAACGGGCCTTTGCGCCAGGGGTCGGGAACCACCGACGGGCGATCCATCGGTGTGGCGGGCCCCGCCCCCGCGGCCATCGCGAGAGCGTCGGCAGCGGATTTCTGCTCGAGCAGGTCACACTGTGAAGCAGCGCACGCCGCGGCAGCCGCAGCTTGACCATCGGCAGCAGTGAAGGTGTCGAGCCCCGCGGCGACGTCGGCCGAATTCGCGACCAGGGACGCGCCTGCCTGACCGAGGCCTCCGAGCAGAAGTGCAAGACTTACTGCTATAAGATTTCTTATCGGCCCCATAGCGCTTTGAGGTTCTCCTGTTACGGAATGCTACGACCTATTTGTATTGGCCGCCAACAGCACCATCACGTGCGCGATACCCGTCGCCATACTGTAAGCACGGTTCGTGCCGAATATGAGAACTGCTATGTTCTCATACAGTTAACGTCGTCGCCCGCATCACCACCGTCCCGCAAAGGCACGATGTGTAAGATATTTCGACAGGCATTGGCGTCGATCACGGCGTCGGCCCGCTTTACACTGCGGAGACATCCGGTACCCAGCGATGAATACAACATACTGTTTTATAACGAATAAATTTTGAAGGCATGATTGCTGCTTATTGTCGGCCACAGGATGCTGGGTTCAACAAGCGGAGGCAATAATGAACGTCCGGAAAGCGATAGTTACGGCAATAGCAGGATGCGCGTTGGGCTTGGCCGCGGGGCAGGCGATGGCCGTAGCCCTCTGCGACAACGTTGCAACCATGGGCGATTGGGTCGCCGCAGGGTCGTGCATCCAGGGCGATAAGCTGTGGACGCTGACCGACCGGGGAAATCTTCTTGATGGCGTCCATGTGGATTTCACCAACCCGACGCCCCTCACGAATGTCATGGCGATCAGTAACTTCGACCATACCGACGCTGCGTTCACCTGGAATCTTAGCTACACCATTCATGTGATAGATCCGAAGTTCTTCATTGCTATCATGGCTGCGGGTGCCGACGACACTGGCGGTTTGGGATCGCTGCTGCACAAAGTTGTTACCGGCGATCCGACCATCAACCCGTTCGCCCTCAACGTCGTAAATGGCAAGGAAGACGCTGGATCAATTCAAGCTGGCCTCACTGCCACAACGCTGAATGTCGTTGAGACTTTCCACGTGAATGCCGGGGCGAATCTGAATAGCGTGTCCGACAGCTTCATTCAACGGCGGCTCGCAGCTCCCGAGCCTGGAACGCTCGTCCTCCTAGGCGCGGGATTGATCGCTCTTGGTGCGTTGCGCCGCAAGTCGACGTAGCAAACACCAGGCGGGATTCCCGTCATCGACAAGACCCCGTCGCAAGATGGGGTCTTGTTTTTTGGGTGTCTGACAAAGAGAGAGTGCGCCCCTCGTTGGGTCCGTGGCGGGTCGTGGCACAATCCAACGCGACCGCATTCGTGGTGGGTTTCCCCCGGTCCAAACCTCGCAACGAACGCCTCGAGGCCGCCCACGGCCCACACGTCCCACGGACGGCGTGACCGCTCAATCCAAACGATCCTGAAGTCGGCATTGCCGCCGCAAAAATACGAATTTTCAATATAATTACGCCAATACACTCTTTGTAAGACGGCTCGACGACATCGAGATGCCTTGAATACGGATTGACCCTCAATCCGTAAGCGGTTCCGATGCGCGCCAGCGACCGCCCGCCCAACATCCGGTCGTTGTTTGCCACTATCGGGTTGCGCTGATTACCACGCACTGTGGATGACAGCTCCACGCCAATGGCATGAAGCGTCTTCATGGGCCGCCAACCGGATCGGCGCGTCAATTAGTTGGTGTTACCATCGCCCTTCGCCGCGGTTTCGTATCGGGAGAAAACCATGAATTCGATCTGGACAAGCGACCGAGTCGGGCGACCCAGCAGCCTCAGTCATCCGATGCGCGTTGTCGTCATTGGTTTGGCGATATTGGTCGGCGCCTGCGCGACGACCTACCCGCCCGCGCCCCGCGAGGCAGCAACGTCCGACTTCCAGTACAGGATCGGGCCGCTCGACACGGTGAACATCATCGTCTGGCGCAATCCGGAGCTGTCACTGACCGTTCCCGTGCGCCCGGACGGCAAGGTGACGACCCCTCTCGTCGACGACGTTCCCGCGATCGGGAAGACTCCGACCGAGCTCGCGAAGGACATCGAGACGGCGCTCGCCAAGTACATTCGCGACCCGGTGGTCACCGTCGTCGTCACCACGTTCGTCGGTCCGACGAGCGCCCAGATTCGCGTCATCGGCGAAGCCGCCAGGCCGCAGATCCTGCCGTTTCGCAGAAACTTGACGCTGCTCGACGTGATGATCGCCGTCGGCGGCCTCACGGATTTCGCCGACGGCAACCATGCCACCATCTACCGCGCCGACGAGGGCGGCAAATCCTACGGCGTGCGTCTCCAGGATCTCGTGAAGCGCGGGGACGTCACGGCGAACGTCGACATGCGGCCGGGCGACATCCTCATCATTCCCCAGAGCTGGTTCTAGCCGGGCTCTCCTCCGTCACGAGGTCATCGCATGGACGAGTTGCTGCAGCAGCTGATCGGCCGTCTTCGCGGCATGTGGCATCGCCGCTGGATCGGGCTCGCGGTCGCGTGGATCGTCGGGATCGTCGCCGTCGGCATTGCACTGCGCATCCCCGAGCGGTACGAGGCCACCGCCCGCGTGTACGTCGACACGCAGTCGCTGCTGCGGCCGCTGATGGCGGGGCTCGCGATCCAGCCCAATCTCGACCAGCAGGTGGCGCTGATGAGCCGCACGCTGATCAGCCGCCCGAATGTCGAGAAGCTCCTGCACATGGCCGATCTGGATCTGCGCATCAGGTCCGCCGCCGAGCGCGAGGAGGTGATCGACAACCTGATGAAGCAGCTCCAGCTCACGGGCAACGTGACCAACAATCTTTACGTGATCTCGTATCGGAATCCGAGCCCGGAAAGGGCGAAGAACGTCGTCCAGTCGCTGCTCACGATCTTCGTCGAGTCGAGCCTCGGGGACAAGCGGCTCGACACCCGCAGCGCGATGAAATTCGTCGACGAGCAGACGAAGGCCTACGAGGAGAACCTGCAGGCAGCGGAGGATCGCCTCAAGCAATTCAAGTTGAAATACCTCGGCGTCACCGGACAAGGTCTCGATTATTTCGGCCGCTTGTCGAAAGTGAAGGACGACATCGAAAACGCGCGGCTCGAGCTCAACGCGGCGGAACAGTCGCGCGATGCGTACAAGGCGCAGCTCGCGGGCCTCGCTCCCGTCTACCTGCCGGATTCGCGGCCGCCTGTGGCCGTCCCGGAGATCGATGCGCGGATCACGGCCCAGAAGACGAGGCTCGACGAGCTCCTGCGCAACTTCACCGACCAGCACCCGGACGTCGTCGGCACGCGGCGCGTGATCAAGGAGCTCGAGCGGCAGCGCGCGACCGAGATCGAGGCGATGCAGAAAGCGGCGGGCAAGCCGGCCGAACCGACCGCGGACGCGAATCCCGTCTATCAGCAGCTCAAGGTCTCGCTTGCCGACGCCGAAGCGAACGTCGCTTCGCTGCGGTCGAAGCTCGACGCGTACGAGCGCCAGTTCGCGCAATTGAAGACATCGGCGCGCCTCGTCCCGCAGGCGGAGGCCGAATACGCGCAACTCACCCGCGATTACGACGTCCAGAAAAAGACCTACGAAACGCTCCTTGCAAGGCGCGAGGCCGCGACCATGGGCGTGGGAGTGCAGGACACGGGCGGGACCCAGTTCCGCATCATCGACCCGCCTCGCGTGTCGCCGGATCCGGTCCCCCCGACGCGCGCGATGCTGCTGGCGATTGCCTTTGCGATCTCGCTGTTCGCCGGGTTGGCAGCGAGCTTCGTCGCGAACGAGGTGCTGCCGACATTCCGCGACGTGCGCGCGCTGCGCGACGTGGCGGCACGGCCGATCCTGGGCACCGTCTCGATGCTCCCGAGCGAAAGGATCACCCGCCTCGCGCGGCGGCGGGCCTACCTGTTCGTGGGCGGGCTCGGCGGATTGCTCGCCTCGTTCGCGGCGGTGCTCGCCTTCGCCCTCCTGATCGGTCGCGTAGCGTGAGGAGCGACCGGTGAGCCTAATCGAACAGGCCGCGAAGCGGCTCGAAGCATTGCGGCGCGCGGGAGCGCTGACCAGCGAAGATTCGTCCCCTGTCGCAGACGACACCTCCGCAAAGGACCGCGAGCGCGTCCCCACCCCGGAAGCGGTCGTCCGCGCGCTCGACCCCCGGCCGCACGATACCGCCGCCCCGCAGCTCCCCGCGGTGGAGGAACAGAGGGCTGCATCAGCAGAAGCGCCGAGCGCGCCGGCGGCGCGAGCGGCGAGGCCGCCGTTCGCCATCGATCTCGAAAGGCTGAAAGCGCTCGGGTACGTCACCCCCGACGCACCGAAGTCGCAAATCGCCGACGAATTCCGCGTCCTCAAGAGGCCCATCCTGCGCAATGCGCGGGGCACGCCTGGCGCGCGGAGCCGGAACGGCACGCTGGTCATGGTCACGAGCGCGCTTCCCGGCGAAGGCAAGACGTTCACGGCGCTCAATCTGGCGATGAGCATCGCGATGGAGGTCGACCATACGGTGCTGCTGGTCGACGGCGACGTCGCGCATCCGACGTTTCCGGAGACTTCTCGGCGTCCCGTCGTCGCCGGGTTTGATGGACTTGCTGACGCATCGCGAGATCGACCTTGCCGACGCGCTGGTCAAGACCGACATCGACAAGCTGACGATCCTGCCGGCCGGGTCGCGACACCGGCGGGCGACAGAACTCCTGGCCAGCGAGCAGATGGCCACGCTGCTCGCCGAGCTCGGATCGCGTTATCCGGACCGCATCGTGATCTTCGACTCGCCGCCGCTGCTCGCAACGACCGAGGCGCGGGTCCTGGCGACGAACATGGGACAGATCGTCATGGTCGTGGCCTCCGACGCCACGACACAGCACGCCGTCAAGCACGCGCTGTCGGCGCTCGATAGCTGCGAGATCGTAATGATGGTGTTGAACAAGGCTCGGGAGAGCGATATCGGCACCTATTACGCGTACTACGCGGATGAAGACGCGCTCTGACCTCGTCGCCAGCTCGCCGGAATGCCCGCAGCGCTCCGCGTTGCGACGATCGAAAGGGCGGAGCCCGGGGCGACGGCGTTCTTGTGCCTTTCTGAGCGCCGGGATCCTTGCGCTCCTCTGCACGCCGGCCGGCGCGCAATACGCCGCCGGGGTGGCGACCGGCAGCGTCGGCGACCCCTGTGGAGGGATCGGAACAGGACGACCGCGGAACACCGCTTCCACCGATGCTCGGTCGTCATTGACGTCCGGCGCCGACGCCGGCGGTGACGCGGCCTCTGCGTCCTCGGCCCGGCGCCGTCGGCGCGGCCGGGCAGAGCGGCGACCAGTACCGGCCCATCACGCCATCGATCTCGGTCACGGAAACGCTGACCAACAACGTCAACCTGAAACCCAGCTCACAGGCGCAAAGCGATCTCGTCAGTCTGATCACCCCTCAACTCGCCATCGACGAGAGAGGGACGCGCACCTGCCTCAGAGGGACTATCGCGGCGCCGGCCGCGCTCTACGTCAAGACCGGCGGAGAGAACAACAAGATCTATCCGTCGGCGAGCCTGTTCGGACATGCCGAGGTGCTGGAGCAGCTTTTCTTCATCGACGGCGCCATCCTGGTGAGCCAGCAATTCCTCACGCCGTTCGGCGCCCAGCCGGTGGACCTCTCGAACGCGACCCAGAACCGCTACACCGTCGGCGAACTACCGGGTCAGCCCCTATCTCAAGGGGGTCACGACGGACGGCATCCGCTACGAGGTGCGCAACAACAACACGTGGACCAATCTCAGCGGCGCGCCGATCGCGACCAACAATGCGTATTACAACGAATGGCTGGCACATGTCGCGAGCCCCGTCGCGCGCACCGGATGGTCGCTCGACTACGACTGGAACGACGTCAAGTTCAACAATCAGCCGCCGCTGATCACCGAGCTGACGCGCGGGACGGTCTTCTATCAGGTCGATCCGAGCGTCCGCGTCTCGGCCGACGGCGGTTACGAGGACAACCGGTACACGTTCACCGATTATCGCGACGCCATCTACGGCGTGGGCATGCGAGCTGGCAGCCCACGCCGCGCACGAACCTCGTCGCGAACTGGGAGCACCGGTTTTTCGGCTCGTCGTATCTCGTGAGCTTCGATCACCACACACCGCTCTCCGCCGTCAGCGGGCGTTTCTCGCGCAACATCACGAGCTACCCGCAGCAGTTCCTCACGCTGCCGGCCACCGGCAATGTCCCGCTGCTGCTGGACATCATCCTCGCCACGCGCTTTCCCGATCCCGCGGAGCGGCAGCAGATCGTGAATGCGATCATCTCGGAGCGCGGACTGCCGACAAGCATCTCGGGGCCGGTCAATCTCTATACGCAACAAATCTATCTGCAGGAGTACGGCAACCTGACGGTGGGGATGCTCGGAGCGCGCAACGCGGTCTTTCTCGTCGGCTACTACCTGCGCAGCGAGGCGATATCCGGGCGCCGGCGACACGCTGCCGCCGGAACTCGTGGGCGCGAACGACAACACCCAGAAGGGCGTGACGCTCACCTGGACCCATAGCCTCAATCCGAAGCTTTTGCTGACCGCCACCGCAACGGTGTCGCGAACGGTCGCCCTCGCGCCCCGTGCCGGCGACGACCAACCAGGGGATCGTCTCGTTGCGGGCGGTGACACCGCTTTCGCCGACGACGACGGCGTTCGTCGGCGCGCGCTATCAGAAGCTCAATTCCGACGTGACCATCGACTACACCGAAGCGGCCGTCTTCGCCGGCTTCAATTACATTTTCAAGTAGCCGCGACAATGTACGAATCCTATTTCGGGCTGACCGGCAAGCCCTTCCAGCTCAACCCCGATCCGTCGTTCTTCTACGGGAGCCGCGGGCACAAGCGCGCGTTCGCGTACCTCGAATACGGGCTCTACCAGAGCGAAGGTTTCATCGTCATCACCGGCGACATCGGCGCCGGAAAGACGACGATCGTGAGAAGCCTCCTCGAACAGCTCGACAGCTCGAAAGTGGTCGCGGTGCAGCTCGTCAGCACCCAGCTCGAGGCGGATGACATGCTGCGCGCCGTCGGGGCCGCCTTCGGAATTCCGGTCAGAACGGTCGACAAGGCCATCCTGCTCGCGTCGCTGGAGGCATTCCTGTGCCAGCTGGCGGTGGACAAGAAACGCGCGCTGCTGGTCGTCGACGAGGCGCAGAACCTGGCGCCCGGCGCGATCGAGGAGCTGCGGATGCTGTCCAACTTCCAGCTCGGCGATCAGGCGCTGCTGCAGAGCTTCCTCGTCGGCCAGCCCGAGCTTCGCGCGATGATGCAGGGTCCGCAGATGCAGCAGTTGCGGCAGCGCGTGATCGCCTCCTATCACCTGGGGCCGCTCGACAAGTCCGAGACCCAGGCCTATGTCGAGCACCGGCTGAAGCACGTGGGCTGGAAGGGCGATCCCCGGTTCGAGCCCGCGTGCTTCGATCTCATCCATGCGCTGACCGGAGGCATTCCACGGCGGATCAACACGCTGTGCAACCGGCTGCTGCTCGCGACGTTCCTCGCGGAGCGCCACGTGATCGACACGAGCGACGTGGAGACGATCGCCCGCGAAATCGGAGAGGAGATGGGAGGCGAGTCCACGCTCGCCCAGATGACGGTGATCGACGGCGGAGGCACCGACGGCGAGGGCTCGCACCCGACACGCATCGATCCATCGGTCTGGCATCGGCATTTCAGCCAGATCGAGGAGCGGATCGATCGGTTGGAGCGAACGGTCGGCGGGGCCGTCGACCTGCTCCATCACCTTCTGCATCCGGACAAGGCGGCGACCGCCAAGCCGGGTCCTCCGCCCAAGAAAAAATGAACGACGCGCTGCGATCATCCGGACCGCTGCTGTGCGTCGTTGGCGCAAGACCGAATTACATGAAGATGGCGCCGCTCGTGCGCGCCTTCGGCCGGCGTTCGGACTTGCCGGATGTCGTTCTCGTCCATACCGGCCAGCACTACGACGTCGAAATGAACGAGCGGCTGTTCGCCGATCTCGAGATGCCGGCGCCCGACCTCAACCTCGAGGTCGGCTCGGGGACGCATGCGGTGCAGACGGCGGAGATCATGCGCCGCTTCGAGCCCGTGCTCGACCGGCTCCTGCCAAGCCTCGTGATCGTCGTCGGCGATGTCAACTCGACGCTCGCGTGCAGCCTGGTCGCGGCCAAGAAGCGCACGCCCGTCGCTCACGTGGAGGCGGGACTGCGCAGCTTCGACCGCGAGATGCCCGAAGAGATCAATCGCGTGCTGACCGATCAGATCGCCGATCTCCTCTTCATCACCGAGCGCTCGGCCGCGGACAATCTCGTGCGCGAGGGAATCGCGCCCTCGCGCATCCGCTTCGTCGGCAACGTGATGATCGACTCGCTGCTGCTCCACCGCCAGCGAGCGGTGCCGCCGGCCGTCACGCTTTCGCGCGAGGGCGTCGCCGACGGCTTCCTCGCCGGCGCGAACGGGTTCGGGGTCGTCACGCTGCACCGTCCCTCCAACGTCGACGACCCGGCGGCGTTGCGCGAATCGCTCTCGTTGCTGCGCGATGTCGCGGAGCGCCTGCCGTTGATATGGCCGGTGCATCCGCGCGCCCGGGGCAACATCGAGCGGCTCGGATTGGCGGCGATGCTGACGGGTGCGGCGATCGCGCTGCTTCCCCCGCAAGGCTATCTGGAGATGCTGGGACTTCTCGCCGAAGCGAAGCTCGTGCTGACCGACTCGGGCGGCATTCAGGAGGAGACGACCGCGCTCGCCGTGCCGTGCCTCACCATGCGCGAGAACACCGAGCGTCCCATTACCGTCGAGCAGGGCACGAACACGCTCGTCGGTCGCAACCGCGGGCAGGCGCTTCGCTGCGTCGACGACATCCTGGCCGCAAGCGGCAAGCGCGGCGGCATGCCGGAGCTTTGGGACGGCCACGCCGCCGAGCGGATCGCCAACGAGCTCCACGCGTGGCTCGCACTGTCCGGCGCCGCGCGGGTCACGGCGGCCGCATGAGTAATCCGATGAACACGCGCGACGCAGCCGACGGCGCGATCGTGAATGCGCTGACGATCGACGTCGAGGACTACTTCCAGGTGTCGGCCTTTTCCGCGCACATCCCGCGCGACTTCGTGGGACACCCTGCCGTGCCGCGTCGAGCGCAACGTCGATCAAATCCTGCTGCTGCTCGCGGATGCCGGCGTGCGCGGCCACGTTTTTCACCCTCGGCTGGATTGCCGAGCGCTATCCGGCGATGATCCGTCGCATCGTCGACGGCGGCCACGAGCTCGCGAGCCACGGCTACGAGCACTGCCGGGCGACCGACCAGGGATACGGGCAATTTCTCGCCGACATCCGCCTCGCCAAGGCGGTGCTCGAGGATACGTCCTGCTGCCCGGTGAAAGGCTATCGCGCGCCGAGCTTTTCGATCGGACCGAGGAATCAGTGGGCGTTCGAATGCATCGCCGAGGCCGGCTATCGCTACAGCTCCAGCGTGTACCCCATCCGGCACGATCACTACGGCGCGCCCGACGCCCCGCGCTTCGCTCACGAGGCGTCGAAAGGATTGCTCGAGTTGCCGATCACGACGGTGCGATTGCTCCACGCGAACTGGCCCGCGGGCGGAGGCGGCTACTTCCGGCTCTTGCCCTATGACGTGTCGCGGTGGTCGCTCCGCCGTGTCAACGCGGTCGATCGGCAGCCTGCGCTCTTCTACTTCCATCCGTGGGAGCTCGATCCCGAGCAGCCGCGCGTGCAAGGACCGAGCCGCAAGGCCAGGTTCCGGCACTACCTCAATCTCACGCGCATGGTTCCGCGAATGCGGCGTCTGCTGACGCGATTTCAGATGGGATCGCGTCGACCACGTGTTCCTGGCGGGCCGAGGCTGATGGGCTCTGCGGCCCTCGCGGAAGTGACGCGGGATACCGTGACGCACGACGGTGCGCGCGTTCGAGCGCGCCGATACCGCTTCGTGGGATGCTTTCGTCGACCGCTGCCCTGATGCGACGTTCTTCCACCGCATCGGCTGGCGCGACGTCATCGAAAGCGTTTTCCGGCATCGTACCCACTATCTCGTCGCCGAGCGCGGCCGGGAGATCGTCGGCGTGCTGCCGTTGGCCGAGGTTCGAAGCCGCCTCTTCGGCCATTCGCTGGTTTCGCTGCCTTTTTGCGTCTATGGCGGTCCCGCGGCCGCCGATGCCGACGCCGAGCGCGGATTGATCGACGCGGCGTCGGAACTTTCGCGCTCGCTCGACGTCGACCACCTGGAGTTTCGCGATCGCGCGGTCAAGTGTCCTGCGTGGCCGCGCCAGGACCTGTACGTGACCTTCCGCAAGCCGATCCTGCCGGATGTCGAGGCCAATCTCCTGGCGATCCCGCGCAAGCAGCGGGCGATGGTGCGCAAGGGAATGAAGAACGGACTGAAGAGCGAAATCGATGTTTCCGTCGACCGTTTCTTTGCGCTGTACGCGGACAACGTCCACCGCCACGGCACGCCGCCGTTCGCCAAGCGCTACTTTGCGCGGCTGTCCGCCGTATTCGGCGATCGCTGCGAGATTCTCACGGTGACGGATTCGCGCGGCCAGCCGGTAAGCAGCGTCATGAGCTTCTATTTTCGCGACGAGGTGCTGCCTTATTACGCCGGCGACTCGTCCGACGCGCGCGAGCTCGCGGCGAACGATTTCAAGTACTGGGAGCTCATGCGGCGCGCCTGCGAAGCCGGCGCGCGCGTCTTCGATTACGGCCGCAGCAAGATCGGCACCGGCTCGTTCGATTTCAAGCACAACTGGGGATTTGCGCCCTCGCCGCTCGCCTACGAATTCCAGCTGTGGAAGCGCGACTCGATCCCGCAGAACAATCCGCTCAACCCGAAGTACCGCGCGCTGATCGCGCTCTGGAAGCGCCTGCCGCGGGCAGCCGCCAACGCTCTCGGGCCGCACATCGTGCGCGGCCTCGGCTGACGGGCCCGCGAGCCCTTCCCGGATGACCGACGACGCCATGCACGCCGATCCGCAACTGGAAAGGTACGTCCCCGCGCGCAACTTGGCCGGCGTGCCGTCGGTGGCGATCATGGTCGTGTGTCTGCTGGCGTGGGTTCTCGCCGTCTACGGCCACACGACCTATTCGATGGTGTCGATCTGGGAACGCTCCGAAACGTTCGCGCACGGTTTCGTCGTGATCCCGATCTTTCTCTACCTCCTCTGGCGCGATCGCGACCATCTCGCCGCGATCGAACCAAAACCCTTCTTCCCGGCGTTGCTCGGCGTCGCAGCGATGGGCGGCGTGTGGCTTGTCGGCGACCGGCTCAGCATCACGAGCGTCCCCCAGTTCGCGATGATCGCGATGGTCCCGTTCGTCGTGTGGACCGTGTTGGGCACGCGAACGTTGAAGGTCCTGCTCTTTCCGCTCGCGTTCCTGTTCTTCGCGGTCCCCTTCGGGGAATTCCTCGTGCCGCCGCTCATGGACTGGACGGCCGATTTCGCGGCGGTCGCGATCAGGCTTTCCGGAGTGCCGATCTTCCGCGAAGGCAATTTCCTGACGATTCCCGTCGGGCGTGTGGTCGATCGTGGAGGCCTGCAGCGGACTTCGCTACCTGATCGCGTCGTTCATGGTCGGATGTCTGTTCGCCTACCTCTCCTACCGGTCGCCCCTCCGGCGCGCGGCGTTCGTGGCGGCATCGCTCGCCGTTCCGATCGTCGCGAACTGGGTCCGCGCCTACATGATCATCATGCTCGGCCACCTCACCGACAACCGGCTGGCCGTCGGGGCGGATCACCTGATCTATGGCTGGATATTCTTTGGCGTCGTCATGGTGCTGCTCTTCTGGATCGGCGCGAAGTGGAGGGAGGACGAGCTCCCGCAGCATGCATCCGGACCCGGGGTCGCCGCCGGCTCGCCGCCGACTGTCAATCGTCGCGCGACCTGGACGGCACTGGCTATCGCGCTCACGCTGAGCGCGTTCTGGCCGCTGCTGGAACTTCAGTATGCATCCGCGCGCGGCCCCGCCAACGAGCACACGCTGGAGCCCATTGCGGGTCGCGACGGCTGGCAGGCGTCGAGCGCTTCCTTTTCGAGCTGGCGCCCCGACATCTACGGCGCGAGCACGGAGCTCGCCCAGGCCTTCGGGAAAGACCACGCTGCCGTCGGAATCTTCATCGCCTTTTTCCGGGAGTCCTCGCCGGAGTCGAAAGCAATCACCTCGACGAATCAGCTCGTCCGCAGCCAGAACAAGGTATGGAGGCAGGTTGCCCTCGATGCGATTGCGACCACGGCGATCGATGGGCGGCCGTTCAGCGCGCGAACAAGCGTCGTCGACGGCGGCTATCGCGAACGGTTGGCGGTATGGCAGTGGTATTGGGTCGACGGCCACGTGACCGCAAGCGCGTACGTTGCCAAGATGTACGAGGTTCTCGCGGTGCTGCAAGGTCACGGCGATCCCGTCGCATGGGTCGTCGTTTTCACTCCCACCGAACGTGACGAGCCGCAGGCGCGCGCGACGCTGCAGGCGTTTACGACCGCGATGCAGGCGCCGATCGACGCCGCGTTGCGGCAGGCCGCGCAGGCGCAATGATGGACGCGCGGACTCGTGTCGGCGCGGACCCCCGGCCCTGCATCGCGCACGTGGTGTACCGCTTCGACATGGGCGGACTCGAGAACGGCGTCGTCAATCTCATCAATCATCTCCCGGCCGACTCCTACCGGCACGCGATCGTCGCGCTGACCGAGGTCACTGATTTTCGCCAGAGAATCCGCCGCGACGATGTGCAATTCTTCGCGCTGCACAAGGGACCGGGGCACGGAATCCGGCTCTATCCTCGACTGTTGAGGTTGTTCCTCGACGCTCAAGCCGGCCATCGTGCACACCCGCAATCTGGCTGCGCTGGAAGCGAGCGTCCCGGCCTGGCTCGCCGGGATCCCGGCCCGCGTGCATGGCGAGCACGGACGCGACGTCGGCGATTTCGACGGCTCCAACCGCAAGTATCGGAGGATCCGGCGTCTCTATCGTCCATTCGTGAGCCGCTATGTCGCGTTGTCGCGGGATCTCGCCGACTATTTGCGCGGACCCATCGGTGTGCCGTCGAGCCGGATCAGCCAGATCTACAACGGCGTGGATACGACGCGCTTCGCACCCGCTTCCGGCGGACGGCTGCCCATCGCCGATTGCCCGTTCACGGGGACCGATCTGTGGCTCGTCGGAACCGTAGGCAGGATGCAGCAGGTGAAGGATCAGGTCACGTTGGCCGAAGCCTTCGTCACTGCCGTCCGCCGCCACCCGGCGGGCGCGCGCATGCGCCTCGTCATGGCCGGCAGCGGACCTCTGCGCGATCGCGTCGATGCCATGCTGGTCGCGGCGGGGCTTCGACAGCAGGCGTGGCTTCCCGGCGACCGCGCGGACGTGCCTGCGCTCCTGCGCGGGCTCGACTGTTTCGTGCTGCCGTCGCTCGCCGAGGGCGTGTCGAATACGCTTCTGGAAGCCATGGCGAGCGGGATTCCCATCGTCGCCACACGCGTCGGCGGCAACCCCGAGCTCGTCGAGGACGGCGTCACCGGCCGCCTGCTGCCGCCGGCCGATCCAGAGTCGATGGCGGCGGCAATCCTCGGTTATTTCGACAATCCGGGCATGGGGCGGCGGCACGGTCTCGCCGCGCGGCAAGTCGCGGTGCAGCGCTTCAGCCTCGACCGCATGATCCGGGAATACGTGTCGCTGTACGATGCGCTTCTGGGCGGCCGCAAGGTCGCCGCCGCGGATGCCGGCCCGCCGACAACGGGTTTGCATTCGACGTCACGAGAGGGATAGCAGGCGATGTGCGGGATCACCGGTATCTTCGAAACACGCGAGCGCAGGGAAATCGCGCGGTCGGTGCTCGCGCGGATGAACGAATCGCAGCATCACCGCGGTCCGGACGAGGTCGGCTACCACGTCGAGCCGGGCGTTGGGTCTCGGCCATCGCCGACTGTCGATCATCGCGGTCGCGACCGGCCAGCAGCCGCTGTTCAACGAGGACGGCAGTGTCGCCGTCATCTTCAACGGGGAGATCTACAACTTCCAGGAGCTGATCCCCGAGCTCACGGCCCTCGGCCACGTGTTCAAGACCCGCAGCGATACCGAGGTCATCGTGCACGCGTGGGAGGCCTGGGGCGAAGCTTGCGTCAAGCGCTTCCGCGGGATGTTCGCGTTCGCGCTCTGGGACCGGAACCGCTCGACGCTGTTCCTCGCCCGCGACCGGCTCGGCGTGAAGCCGTTGTACTACGCGCTGCTCCCCGACGGCACGTTCATCTTCGGATCCGAGCTCAAGTCACTGCTCGCACATGGCGGGTTGCGGCGCGACATCGACCCGTGCGCGGTCGAGGAATATTTCGCGCTGGGCTACGTTCCCGAGCCGCGCACGATCTTCACCGGCGCGAAGAAGCTGCCGCCCGCGCACACGCTGACGGTACGTCGTGGCGCGCCGGTTCCCGAGCCGGCCGAATACTGGGATCCCAAGTTCACGGTCGACCGGCACATCACGCCCGCGGACGCGACAGCGGAGCTGATCCTGCGCCTCGACGAGTCGGTCCGGCTGCGTCTCATCTCCGAGGTTCCGCTCGGCGCGTTCCTGTCCGGGGGAGTCGATTCGAGCGCCGTCGTGGCCTCGATGGCGGCGGCTTCGGCCGAGCCGGTCAATACGTGCTCGATTGCGTTTGCCGACCCGGCTTTCGACGAAACGCGCTATGCATCGCAGGTCGCCGAGCGATACGGCACGCGTCACTATGTCGACGGTGTCGAGAGCGACGATTTCGATCTCGTCGACCTGCTCGCACGACTCTACGACGAGCCGTTCGCCGACAGCTCGGCCATTCCGACCTACCGCGTCTGCCAGCTCGCGCGCAAGCACGTGACCGTCGCTCTCTCGGGCGACGGCGGCGACGAGAATTTCGGCGGCTACCGGCGCTACCGGCTCCACCTGGCGGAAGAGCGGATGCGCCGCGCGTTGCCGCTGTCGCTGCGGCGGCCGGTGTTCGGCCTGCTGGGACAGATCTATCCGAAGGCCGACTGGGCTCCGCGCGCGGTCCGCGCCAAATCGACGTTCGAGGCGCTCGGCCGCGATTCGGTCGAAGCTTACTTCCACGGCGTGTCCATCCTGCGCGACGGCATGCGGCAACGCCTGTTCGCCGATGCCTTCAGAGCGCAGCTCGGCGGGTACAACGCCGTCGAGGTGTTTCATCGCCACGCGCGCGGAGCGGACACCGAGGATCCGCTCGCCCTCATCCAGTATCTCGACCTCAAGACGTACCTCGTCGGCGATATCAACACCAAGGTCGACCGGGCGAGCATGGCGCACTCGCTCGAGGTGCGCGAGCCGTTGATGGATCATCCGCTCGTCGAATGGCTCGCCTCGCTTCCCTCGTCGATGAAGGTCCAGGGGCAGGAAGGCAAGTGGCTGCTCAAGAAGGCAATGGAATCGCGGTTGCCGCGGGAAATCCTGTATCGGCCGAAAATGGGCTTCGCCGTGCCTCTTGCACGCTGGTTTCGCGGTCCGCTTCGGAGCCGCCTGCGCGACGCGCTTCTCGGCGAGCGCCTGGCGAGTACTGGTTTCTTCAACCGGAAGTACATCGAGGAGCTCATCGATCAACATTCATCGGGAAGGCGCGATTACAGCTCCTCGCTGTGGACCCTCCTCATGTTCGATGCGTTCCTGCGCAACGTCGTGGACGGGTCCGCCGAGGTCGGACTGCTCCACGAGGCCGCGTGAGGGTCATGCGTATTCTTCACATCCTCGATCACTCGCTTCCGTCGCACAGCGGTTATTCGTTCCGGACCCTCGCCATCCTGCGTGAGCAGCGCGCACGCGGCTGGGAAACGCTTCAGCTCACCACCCCTCGGCACGGCGATGCCCCGGGGGAGGTCGAGGAGGTCGGCGGCTGGCGTTTTCACCGCACGCCGATGCGACGCAACGGGCTGTCGAACCTCCCGGGCGTCATCTTTCTGCAGGAGATGGCGGCCACGACCCGTCGCATCGCCGACCTGTCCGCGACGTTCCGTCCGGACATCCTGCATGCCCATTCGCCGGTCCTCAATGCGCTTCCCGCATTGCGCGTCGGACGCCGCCTCGGCATTCCGGTCGTCTACGAGATTCGCGCGCTATGGGAGGATGCCGCGGTCGATCACAAGACGACGACGGAAGGCAGCCTTCGGTATCGCGCGTCGCGGGCGCTGGAAACGTTCGCGCTGCGCCATGCCGACCACGTCACGACAATCTGCGGCGGTCTTCGCGCCGAAGTCGAAGCGCGCGGCATCCCATCGAGCCGGATCACCGTCATCGCCAACGCAGTCGACATCGCCGAATTCGCGTTCGGTGCCGAGCCAGACGCCGGGCTGCGCACCGAACTCGGCCTCGACGGAAAGACGGTGCTCGGCTTCGCCGGTTCGTTCTACGCCTACGAGGGCCTCGACCTGCTGTTGGAGGCGGCCGCAATGCTGGCGCCGCGGCACCCCGATCTGCGCGTGCTGCTCGTCGGCGGTGGCCCCCAGGAGTCCGCGCTCAAAGCGCTTGCCTCCCGGAATGATCTCGCCGGTCGCGTGATCTTCGCGGGCCGTGTCCCGCACGACCGGGTCCAGCGATACTACGAATTGATCGATGTTCTCGCGTATCCCCGCCGGCGGATGCGTCTCACCGAAATCGTCACTCCGCTGAAGCCGCTGGAAGCCATGGCGCAGGGACGCATGTTCGTCGCGTCCGACGTCGGCGGCCACCGCGAGCTCATTCGCGACGGCGAGACGGGCTTTCTGTTTCCGGCGGGCGATGCCGGTGCGCTGGCGCATGCGATCGAATCCGTCCTCGCCCGGCGCGACGAGTGGCCGCGGATCAAGGCGCAGGCGCGACGCTACGTGGAGACCGAGCGCACGTGGGCGCGCAGCGTCGCGCACTACGCGGACGTCTATGCGGCGCTATGTTCGCAGCGTGCGGGCAACCGCGTGCCGGCGACCCTCGAACGGCCGTAGCGCCATGTGCGGCATTTACGGCATCCTCGAGCTCGACGGAGCAACCGCAGCGGCAGACGCGCTGCGGCCGATGGCGCAGGTCACATTCCATCGCGGCCCGGATGACGAAGGCATCCACGCCGATGGACCCCTGGCCTTCGGCATGCGCAGGCTCTCGATCATCGACCTCGCCGGAGGCCACCAGCCGCTCACCAACGAAGACGGATCGCTGTGGCTGGTCGCGAATGGCGAAATCTACAACTATCGCGAATTGCGCGACTCCCTCGCGGCGCGGGGGCATCAGTTCCGCACAGGATCCGACTGCGAGACGATCCTCCATCTCTACGAAGAGCATGGCGACGACTTCGTCCGCCATCTCAACGGGATGTTTGCATTCGCGCTGTGGGATGCGCGCCGACGGCGCCTGCTCATTGCCCGGGACGCGGTGGGAATCAAGCCGCTCTATCTCGCGGAGACCGCCGGGCGCCTGATCTTCGCGAGCGAGGCCAAGGGGATCCTTGCGGCCCCGGGCGTACGAGCCGCGCTCGATCCGGTGGCGCTGCAATCCTACCTTGCGCTGGGCTACGTGCCCGCCGGGCAGTCGATCTTCCGCGGCATCCGCAAACTTCCGCCGGCCACGCTGCTGATCGCCGAAGAGGGCAAGGTCACGCAGCACCGCTACTGGCGTGTCCCCGCCGAGGTCGATCACACGGTCGCAGCGGACGAATGGGTTGCGCGGGTGCGCGCGCGCCTCGAAGAATCGGTGCGGATGCAGATGGTCGCCGATGTGCCGATCGGCGCGTTTCTCTCGGGCGGAATCGATTCCAGCGCCGTGGTCGCCTTCATGTCCGCGCACAGTGACCGCCCGGTCAAGACCTACGCGATCGGCTTCGCGGGCGGTGAGGCGGAGTCGTATTACAACGAGCTGCCGTATGCGCGGCGCGTAGCGAGCCTCTTCAAGACCGACCATCACGAGATCCTCGTTCGCCCCGACGTCGTGGCGCTCCTGCCGCAACTGCTGTGGCACATGGACGAGCCGATTGCCGATACCGCATTCATCACGACGTATCTCGTATCACAGTTCGCGCGGCGCGACGTGAAAGTCATCCTGTCCGGCGTGGGGGGCGACGAGCTCTTCGGAGGCTACCGCAGGTATCTCGGCAGCCACTACCAGAGTCAGGTCGAGCGTCTTCCCGGTTGGGTGCGCCGGGCGGCGACCGCCCTCGGCGAGAAGCTCCCGACCGACCGCCATTCCCCCGTGGGAAACGCCGTGCGCCTTGCCCGCGGCTTTCTTTCGACCGCCGACCTGCCTTTCGAGGATCGCTATCGATCCTACGTGCAGGTCTTCTCCGACGCGTCGATCGCCGAGCTGCTGCAAGCGCCGGTCGCTGCGGGCGACGACCTGCTCGACGCCGCCTTCCGGGAAGCGGCGGGCACCGACGACATGAATCGCATGCTTGCCGTCGATGCGCAGACGCAGCTTCCCGACGATCTGCTGCTCCTCACCGACAAGATGAGCATGGCCGTATCGCTCGAGTGCCGCGTTCCGTTGCTGGAGCAGGAGCTCTTCGAGCTGGCCGCGCGAATGCCGGGCTCGATCAAGGTGCGCGGCGGGCAGCTGAAGCACGTCATGAAGGCCGCGCTCCACGGCTTGCTGCCCGATGACATCCTGGCGCGCAAGAAACGCGGCTTCGGTACGCCGATGGGAGCCTGGCTCAAAGGCGAGCTCGCCCCGCTGCTGCGCGAGCTCCTTTCCGAGGAAGCGGTCGCGGCCCGCGGGCTGTTCCGCCACCCGCCCATTGCGCAGCTCATCGCCGACCACGAGGCGAACCGGGTGGACGGAACGGATCGCCTGCTCGCGCTCCTCAATCTCGAGATCTGGGCACGCATCTACCTCGACCACCGTAGCGCGGTCGACGTCGCAGAGGAGCTTCGGGCGACTGCCCCATGAAGATTCTCTACGTGTGCCACCGCTTCCCGTTTCCCCCGAAGCGCGGCGGCAAGATCCGGCCGTTCAACATGATCAAGCATCTCGCGCAGAAGAACGAGGTGACGGTCGCGTCGCTTGTCCGCTCGCCGCAGGAAGCGAAGGAAGGCGAAGGACTCGCCGCGCTACTGCTCGCATTATGAAATGGGTGTCGTTCATGATCCGGTCCAGGTGCTGCGGATGCTCGCGCGCCTGCCTACGCCCGAGCCATCGTCGATGGGCTATTTCTACTCGCCCGCGATCGCAAAGCGTGTCCGCGCGCTTCTCGCAGGCGACCGCTTCGATCTCATCTTCGTCCATTGCTCGTCGGTCGCGCAGTACGTCGAGGAGGTCCGGGGAATCCCCAAGATTCTCGATTTCGGCGACATGGATTCGCAGAAATGGCTCGAATACGCGCGCTACAAGCCGTTCCCGCTTTCCCTCGGCTACCGCCTCGAGGGGGCGAAGCTCGAGCGGGCGGAGAGGCGACTCGCGCTTCAATTCGATCTCTGCACGGCGACCACGCGCGCCGAATGGCAGACGTTGCAGGACTACGGCACCGGCATCGCGACGGACTGGTTCCCGAACGGCGTCGACAGCGATTACTTCGCTCCGACCGACGAACCGTACGATCCGGACACGATCGCCTTCGTCGGACGCATGGATTACTACCCCAACCAGGAATGCATGTTCGAGTTCTGTGCGCGGACCTTGCCGCTCGTCCAGGCGAAGCGACCCGGGCTCAAGCTCGTGATCGTCGGCGCGGATCCGTCGCCCGCGGTGCAGCGGCTCGCGCGGACTTCCAGGAGTGACCGTGACCGGGTCCGTGCCGGACGTGCGGCCGTACCTTCGGCGCGCCGCGCTGATGGTCGCACCGCTGAACATCGCGCGCGGCACGCAGAACAAGATCCTGGAGGCGATGGCGATGGGCGTGCCGGTGGTCGCGAGCCGGGTGGCGGCCGGAGGCGTGGACGCTTCGGCCCCCGAGCATCTCCTTGCGGCGTCGACGGCGGACGAGTATCGGGCGGCGATCCTGCGCATCGTCGAGGATCCCGCCGAACGGCGGCGGCTGTCGATCGCCGGCCGCGAGCGGATGCTCTCGCATCACGCGTGGGAGCGATCGATGCAGCGCCTCGACGGTATCATCGAGCGTTGTCGGTCCGGCGGCACCCCGCTAGTGCAACGCAAAACGAGAAAAGGATAACCTCGGTGCATATCAGCATCTTCGGACTGGGCTACGTCGGCGCGGTGTCGCTCGCGTGCCTCGCGCGCGACGGCCACCAAGTGATCGGGCGTGGACGTGGACCAGGCCAAGCTCGATCTCATTGCGGCGGGCAAGACGCCGGTCGTCGAGGAAGGCATGGTGGACCTCATGGCCGCGTCCGTCGCGAGCGGTCGCGTGGCCGTCACCCGCGATACGCGCAAAGCGATCCTGGAGAGCGAGATCTCGCTCGTGTGCGTCGGCACGCCGTCGGCGCCCAATGGGAGCCAGGACCAGACGGCGATGCTCCAGGTCGCGAAAGACCTCGGGGCGGCGATGCGCGACAAGTCCGCACCCCACGTTTTCGTGTTTCGCTCGACGCTCGTCCCCGGCACCGTCGAGGACGTGCTGCGCCCGATCATCGAGACGCGAGTCCGGCAAGAAGGACGGCATCGACTTCCACGTCTGCTTCCAGCCCGAGTTCCTGCGCGAGGGGTCGTCGATACGCGACTACGACAAGCCGCCGTTCACCGTCGTCGGCGCGAACGCCGAAGCTCCGGTCGCCAGGCTGCGCGATCTCTTCGGGCATCTGCCGTGCGAGTTCGTCACGACGTCCGTCCGCGCCGCCGAGATGGTCAAGTACTGCTGCAACAACTTCCACGCTCTCAAGATCACTTTCGCGAACGAGACGGCGCGGATCTGCGAGGCGATGGGCGTCGACCCGTTCGAGGTGATGGATCTCGTCTGCCGCGACCGCCAGCTCAACATCTCGCCGGCGTATCTCAGGCCGGGCTTCGCGTTCGGCGGATCGTGCCTGCCGAAGGATCTGCGCGCGACGAACTACCTCGCCAAGATGCGCGACGTCGAGCTGCCGATGCATGGGAGCATCATGGCCTCGAACCGCGCGCATATCGATCATGCGATCGCGAAGGTGATGGCGACGGGCAAGCGCAGGATCGGCATGATCGGCCTGTCGTTCAAGACCGGGACCGACGATCTGCGCGAAAGCCCGCTGGTGCTGCTGGCCGAGCACTTCATCGGCAAGGGCCTGTCGTTGCTCGTCTACGACCCGGAGGTGCATCTGTCGAGCCTCCTTGGCGCGAATCGCCGTTTCATCGATCAGCACGTCCCGCATATCGCGCAGGTGATGCGGCGCGACATCGCGGAAGTGCTCGCCGGATCCGATGTTCTGATCGTGGGACTCAGCGGTCGCGCAGTGTTCGACGCCCTGCGGGAGCACGTGCGTCCCGATCAGGTGATACTCGATCTCGTCAGCATTCCCGACGGCAAGTCGCTGCGCGGGCAATACGTCGGGCTGTGCTGGTAGGCCATGACCGCGATCGTCGCGATCAATCTGGTTGCGCTAGGCGCACTGATCGCGTACACGACCTGGCTCGCGTATCCGCCAACCGAGGCGGTGCGCCTGCGCAACGCGTTGTTGTTGCGCCGCCGGAACGAAGCCGATTTTTCGTGGACGCCGGACACCGTCCCTGCGGATTTTCGCAGGGAGCGCCTGCCGCCAACCGCCGACTACGCGACGATCGTGCAATCGCTCGGGATCGGCGAGATGCGGCTCGATTGGGACAAGGCGCGGACGCTGGCCGCCCATCTCGTCGAGCACGCCGCGGACAAGGGTCCCATCCGATCGGACCTGTCCACAACCTACCAGCGAATCCGGCAAGGCTACGGCTACTGCGCCGATTTCGTGAAAGCCTACCTGGGCCTCGCGCACGCAGCCGGACTGTTCGCGCGCCAGTGGGCATTCTCCTTCGACGGGTTTGGCGGGCATGGTCACACCTTCGTCGAGGTGTTCGACCGCCAGCGCGCGCGCTGGGTCTTCGTCGATGTGTTCAACAATTTCCACGCGATCGACGCGTCGAGCGGCGAGGTGCTTGCGGCGCTCGAGTTCCGCGATTTCGCCGCGGGCAACCGCGATGGTGTTGCGATGCGGCCCAACGGCTCGGGCCGCCCGGGCTACATCTACGAATCCAAGGCGCTCGAGTACTATCGGCGCGGCGTTCCGGAGTGGTATATGTGGTGGGGCAACGCGGTATTTTCCTATTACGACCATCCGCTGGTACGGGTCGCCGGGCGGGTTTCACGCATGCTGGCGCATCTCATCGCGATCGCCGTCGGCGTGCATCCGAGAATACAGATCTATACGGTCGTCGAGAATCGAGAGCAGACCCGGCGCATCTTCGAGTTGCGCCGGAGGCTGCACTGGATCGGCGCGTTCCTGCTGCTGCTGCTCGCTTCGCTCGGCGTGCAACTCGCGCTCGGTCACGGAGCGCGGGGATAGATCCGATGGCCGCAGGAATTCGCTGGCTGTTTCATGCCTTGTCGCCTGGCGGTCGCAGGGGCCGGCTTTCCGTGATGATCTTCCATCGGGTGCTGCGTGAGCGTGACCTCCTGTTTCCCGGGGAGCCGGATGCGGCGCGGTTCGACGCCCAATTGTCGCTGCTCAAGCGCTGGTTCCACGTGCTTCCCCTGCCCGATGCGATCCGCGGCCTGCGCGAGGGCCGCCTGCCGCCCCGATCACTCACGATCACGTTCGACGATGGCTACGCCGACAACTGCACGGTGGCGCTGCCGATCCTGCAGAGGCACAAGCTGCGAGCGGCTTTTTTCATTGCCACCGACTACGTCGACGGCGGCCGCATGTGGAACGACACCGTGATCGAGGCCGTCCGCGGTTGTTCGCGGCCCGCGCTCGATCTCGGCGATCTCGATCTCGGCACACATCCGCTCGGCACGCCGGAAGAGAGATCGCGCGCGATAGCCTCGATCCTCGGCCGGCTGAAGTACCTGCCCCAGGAACAGCGTGAGTCGAAGACTGCCGCGTTGGCAACTCACTGTGCGGTCGCGCTGCCTGACGACCTCATGCTAACCCGCGACCAGTTGCGGACTCTGCACGACGCCGGGATGACCATCGGCGCGCACACGGCGAGCCATCCGATTCTCGCGCGCCTTCCCGACGAGCAGGCCAGGTCCGAAATCGCCCGAGGCAAGGCGTGGCTGGAACGGGAAATCGACGAGCCCGTGCGTTTCTTCGCCTATCCCAACGGCCGACCCGGTCAGGACTACGGCGCGGCGCACGTGCGGATGGTCCGCGAGCTGGGGTTCGACGCCGCCTTCTCGACGGCCATCGGGACTGCCGACACGACGTGCGACCTCTATCAGATCCCAAGGTTTCGGCCATGGGGTCGGACCGCGACCCGCTATGGCTTGCGTCTGGCGCAAACCATGGCCCGCCGAACTTTCGCCACCGCATGAACCGGACGCCCGAGGTGCGAGGAAAGATTACGATCGGGTTGGTGGGCCCTTTGCCGCCGCCCTCCGGCGGAATGGCAAATCAGACCCGGCAGCTTGCCCGGCTGCTCGCGGAATCGGGAGTTTCCGTCGATCTCGTACAGGTGAACGCCCCGTATCGTCCCGAATGGGTGGGGGGCCTGCGCGGTATTCGTGCGATCGTTCGCCTCGTTCCGTATCTTGGAAGTCTTTGGCGCAGCGCCGGCCGGGTCGATCTGTTTCACATCATGGCCAACTCGGGCTGGGCGTGGCATTTCTTCGCCGCGCCGGCGATTTGGGTCGCCCACCTGCGCGGAATTCCGGCCGATCGTGAATTATCGGGGCGGCGAGGCGGAATCGTTCCTTCGACGCCAAGCTCGATGGATGCGGCCCAGCCTGGCGCGCGCGCGTACGCGTCGTCGTGCCATCCGGATTCCTCGAGCGCGTATTCGCGGACTGGGGGGTACGCAACGGAAATCGTCCGCAACATCGTCGATCTCGATCGCTTCGCGCCCGCACCGCAGCCTGCCGGGGCGGACTCACATCGTGGTCACCCGGAATCTGGAGCAGATCTACGACATTCCCACGGCACTGCGGGCCTTCGCGACGATCCGCGGCCGATTCCCCGACGCGCGCCTGACGGTGGCCGGGTCCGGCCCGCTGCGCGACGAGCTCGAGCGGCTCGCCGAATCGCTGCATATCGGTCGAGGTCGTTCGCTTCACCGGGAGGCTGGACAACGAACAATTGCCGGCGCTCTACCGTTCCGCCGATCTGATGCTCAATCCATCGACCGTCGACAACATGCCGATCTCCGTCCTCGAAGCGATGGCGAGCGGCGTTCCGATTGTAAGCACCGACGTTGGAGGGGTGCCGTTTCTGGTGGAAGACGGCACCACCGCCTTGCTCGTCCCACCGCAATGCCCCGAGAAGATGGCAATCGCGGCAGTCCGCGTGCTCGGCGAGCCGGCGCTGGCGGCGCGGCTGCGGACTGCGGGCATCGAAACCGCCAAAGGCTATGCGTGGACACAGGTACGCGAGAAGCTCTTCGCGGTGTATGCGCGCGCGTTGGGTATCCCCAGCCTGGAGCGCTGCTCACCGTGACTGCCTCGCTCGCCTCGCGCCTGGTTTCCCGCCTGATATTCCCCCTTCAGGAGCGTTTGAAGGGGCACGACAGCGTCGTCCGCCGTCGCGCGCTCGAACGCAGCCAATGGTGGAGCGCGGACGAACTCGAGCGATACCGCGTGGAGCGCTTGCGCGATTTCCTGGTCGCTGTCGGCGCGCATGTCCCGTACTATCGCGATCTGTTCGCCGAAGCTCGTTTCGATCCGGCCAGCGTCGAGTCGTTGGGCGATCTCGCGCGCATCCCGCGTCTTGACAAGGCGCTGATCCGGGCCAACCTCCCGCGTCTCCGTGCGGACGACGCGGGCGCGCTCAAGCGCTACAACACAGGCGGCTCGAGCGGCGAGCCGCTGATCTTCTACATGGGCAAGGACCGCATCAGCCACGATGTGGCGGCGAAATGGCGTGCCACCCGCTGGTGGGGCGTCGACATCGGTGACCCGGAAGTCGTCGTCTGGGGTTCGCCGATCGAGCTCGGCGCCCAGGACCGCTTTCGCGAGCTCCGGGATCGGCTGCTGCGCACAAAGCTGCTCCCCGCGTTCGAGATGTCGGCGGCGAAGCTCGACCGTTTCGTTGCGGAAATCCGGGCGATGCGTCCGCGAATGGTCTTCGGCTATCCTTCGGCGCTCGCGCACATCGCGCGCCATGCAGAAGCCACGGGCCAGCGCCTCGACGACCTCGGAATCAAGGTGGCATTCGTGACCTCGGAGCGGCTGTACGATGACCAGAGGGCGCAAATCGCGAAAGCATTCGGCTGCGGTGTCGCGAACGGCTACGGCGGTCGCGACGCCGGATTCGTCGCACACGAGTGCCCCGAGGGCGGAATGCATATCTCGGCCGAGGACATCGTCGTCGAGATCGTCGGCCCGACCGGCGAAGTCCTTCCCGCCGGCGAATCCGGCGAAATCGTCGTGACGCACCTCGCGACGCGCGAGTTTCCGTTCATTCGCTACCGCACCGGCGACATCGGGATCCTGCGCACGCCGCCCCTGTCCGTGCGGGCGCGGCTTGCCGATGCTGGACGAGATCGAGGGCCGCAGCACCGACTTCGTCATTGCCGACGACGGCACGGTGATGCACGGGCTCGCGCTGATCTACGTCCTGCGCGACATTGCCGGAAATCGCTTCGTTCAAGATCGTCCAGGAATCGCGGCAGCACGTGCGGGTGCAGATCGTCGCCGCGGCGCCGCTTACGCCCGCGGTGGAAGCGCGCATCCGCGAAGGATTCCGGGCGCGCCTCGGAAAAGGCGTCGACGTGCGCATCGAGCCGGTGGCGGAGATCATGCCGGAGCGCTCCGGCAAATTCCGTTATGTGGTGAGTCATGCGTGCCTTAGCGGAGTTCGTCGTCCGCAGGCGGGACCAGCGACGTTCGAGCAAGACGCTGGATTCCCGCCTGCGCGGGAATGACGAAGACGCTTCGATCGCGTCGGTCTCTCGAGAAAAAAGCAATCATGACGAATCCGCGATTCCAATGACGATCATTCCCTGGCGCGTCAAGGCGTTTCTGTCGCACCACTTTCCGCTCGCGTATCACCTCGCGGTGAATGCTGGGTCTGCGCGGCAACAGCCAGGAGCACTGGGACCGGATGCTCGAGGCAGTCCTGGGACGACCCGGCGCGGGCCTGGCCGACGAAGGTCGAGTTGATCGCGTCGCTGAGCCGGCCCGACATGCGGATCCTGGATGTCGCCTGCGGCACCGGCAGCATTCTGCGCGCGCTGAAGCAGCGCGGATATTCGGACCTGCATGCGCTCGAAATATCCGGCTACGCGCGTGCGCTCGCCTGAATGCGGAAGGCATCCATGCCCGCCGCGGGAAGCTGCCACGCATCGACTTTCCGGACCGCCAGTTCGATATCGTCATCGCGTCGCAAGTGCTCGAGCACGTCATTCGCCGGGGATTGTTCGCGAGCGAGATTCGCCGCGTGCTAGAACCCGAGTGGCCGGGCGTTCATCTTCGTTCCCGACAACTGCCTGGGGCCGATCGACGAGCCGGAACACGTGATCGTCTACACGCGCGAATCGCTGCACGGCTTTCTGGCCAGGCATTTTGCGGTCGACCGCGTCGAACCCATGCGCGACGCGAATCACGCATCTCCCATCCTGTTTGCACAGGTCCGGCCGTGAGGCCTGTGGGCCTGACTCGGGTCCGCGGCCGGGCGTCGAAGCGCGGCCGCCGGCCGTGAAGCGTCGACGAGTGTCAGCTCACGCTTCCGGGAACGGGTAACGCTGCGCGATCAGGTGATGTCCGCTCTTCGCTGGACCGTCGGAGCGCGGCTGACCGCGCAGGTCGTCACCTGGGCGATCACGCTGATCGTCATTCGCATCCTGTCGCCCGCGGATTACGGCCTGCTGGCGATGGCCACGGTCTTCATCGGCTTCCTGGCGATGTTTTCCGAGTTCGGCCTGGGATCTGCCATCGTCCAAAGACCCGACATCGACGTTCCGACGCTTGCGCCGGACGTTCGGGGTCATCGTCGTGATCCATTTCGCTGCTGGCGGGCTTCGTGCTGGCTGCCGCGCCGCTGATCGCGGATTTTTTCGCGGAGCCCCGCGTCGTTCCGATCGTGCGCGTGCTCTCCGTGCAGTTCGTCGTTCGCGGCGTTCGCCGTGATTCCCGATGCAATGCTGCAGCGGCGGATGGAGTTCCGCCGCCGCTCGCTCCTGGACCTGTCCGGCGCGATCGTGAGCAGCGTGACGACGCTCGCTCTTGCGCTCGCCGGCCATGGCGTGTGGGCGCTGGTCATCGGCAGCCTGCTCAGACAGGCCTGGAAGACGCATCGGCATCAACGTGTTGTCTCCGTTCGGCCACTGGCCGGCATTGTCGCTGACCGGCCTGCGCTCGTTCCTCACCTATGGCGGGCATCTGACGGGCGCGCAGTTCTTGTGGTTCTTCTTCACCCAGATCGACGTGGTCATCGCCGGCAAGTGGCTGGGCAAGGAACTCGTCGGATTCTATTCGGTCGCCGTGCACCTCTCGTCGCTGCCGAATCAGCGCATCGCGGCATCATCAATCAGGTGGCGTTTCCGGCGTTCGCGCGCATCCAGCACGACATCCAGGCGGTCGCGCAGGACACTTCCTGCTCGGGGTGCGCGTGCTGAGCTTTGTCGCGTTCCCGATCCTGTGGGGCATGTCCAGCGTGGCGCCGGAGATCGTCGAGGTAATTCTCGGCCCGCGGTGGGGTCCGGTGGCGCTTCCGCTCCAGGTGATCGGGTTGGTCATGCCAGTGCGCATGTTCACTATGTTTATCCCCAACGCGCTTCAGGGCATAGGTCGGTCAGACGTCATCTTCTGGAATTACGTGTGGGCGTCGCTCGTTACGCCTGCGGCGTTTCTCGTCGGCGTACAGTGGGGACTGCTGGGACTGTGTTTCGCCTGGCTCGCATGGGCGCCGATCGTGTTCTTTCAGATCATGAGGCGGAGCCTGCCGATATTGGGACTCAGCCTGCGCCAGCTCCTGCTCTCCATCGTGCCTGCAGTTGCGGCGTGCGCAGTCATGTATGCGTCGGTTTCTCTTGCGAGACTGGCGTTGGCCGTGGTATCGAACGGAGGCGTGCGGTTGGCACTGCTGGTTCTTGTTGGAGTGGCGTCGTACGCCGCAGCGTCCATGGCATTCAACCGCAAGGGAGTTCGCGAGGTCCGCGATCTGGTCCGAGGCCTCGCGTCACCTGATCGTTGACATCGGTTTGACGATCTTGATGAGCTTCTTCTTCCGAAGTCCTTCGATGACGGGGCTTTTCGTTCCAACCTCATGCTCCCAGAACGCGGTATCGTCGAACAGGTCGCACACGAGCGGCAGATGACCGTCTTGGGAGTACAGCACGCCACCCGGTTGGAGTAGCGGATAGAGATACTTGAGGCACGTCCGCGTAGACGAGACCAGATCGACGTCGAGGTATATCGCGGCGATTGGCTCCTTGAAGCGAGGCAAGGTATCGTCGAACCAGCCCTTTGTGAACGAACAGACCTCGATACAACCGTATTTGGTAATGTTGGTTCTCACTTCCTCCAGCGTTCCCTTATACGCTCCTGTCGCAAAATTATCACCATGCGCCGTTGATGCGTGGTCTTCCAAATTCGGTGGAATCCCTTCAAAGGAGTCAAAGACGATCAGCTCGCGGCGCGCTATTTTCGCGGCGATGCTGAACTTGGCAGTGCTTCCGCCTTTGTAACATCCGGCCTCGACTACGCAACCGGGAATCGAGCTTGGCAAGGTAAGTATCGTCTCAATATAGGCAAGTATTTCTTCCTGCGTATGCGGGCAATCGACATTCGCTGAAATAATATAGTACTGCTTGATGATTCCGAAACGCGTCCGAAAAGACACGCCCATCTTTCCATCCCGCAGGAACCCAACGACATCTCTTAGTTTGTCGACCTTGATAATCAGGTCCCAATACTTTCTTCGCACAAAATCGTAAGCCGACGTCGTAAAGGTGCCTTTGACCACGTTCTTGATCGTTGCCGGTGACATAAGCACATTCTCCGTTTACCAAAAAAAGACTCCGAAGCCATGGATCCAAAAGACCGATCCGCAAAAAAATGGCACCCACAGTGAAGCACGTTCGAGAAAAATCCTAGAATTGGCGAATGTAGAAGTCAAGCAGCGGACTACTTTACGAACGGAAAGTCGGTAGCGTGCAATCGGGGCCCCCAGTTGCGTGGTCTGTCCGGTTCCTTCTTGCGCTCTGGCGAGATCTCCCGTCGGCTGCCCCACCCGCGAGAATCCTTTGCTTGCAGTGTGAGAGGCTGCGCGGGGCCCTTTGGGAGGGCGCGTTCAGTAACCGGGCAAGGTCACGTAGCCGACCCGGACAGTCGGTTTGCACACGTTGACGGATGAGTTGTTACGATGGTAGTTTGATCAGCGTCGAGCTGTTCCCCGGAGGGGGCTGTGCGTCTGGGTGACGCTCCCGGTTGTGTCAAAGCAACCGGAATCGGGCCGCAAGGCCTGATGAAGGTCCGATTCCTTACCCCTCCGCCAGACGCCCCCTTCAAGACAACGCATCGCTCTCCACACGTGGCCCACTCCAAAGCTGTCCCGCCACCGGTAAATCTAGTCTTGAATCATCCCGATTTGGCGCCGTTGAGGGAACACGTGAGTTCCTCGTGGCTTGTCGGGATCATTCGCCACGAAATCGAGGATTGGCAGCCGACGACGACTTCTGTCGCCGACGCCGCCGCGCAGGTTGCGGCGGCAGTCGCGCGGCGTGCCGGGACGATGCAGCTTCCACGGCGCGCCTTCGTCAACGCGACGGGCATCATCATTCATACCGGATGGGGCAATGCGCCGCTTCATCGCGCCGCGCGCGAGCGCCTGCAGCAGGCTGCCGGAGCGACGCCCACCGGGGCTGCGGGAACTCCGCCGAGAACCGAAACCTGCGCGATGCTGCTGCGCCATCTGACCGGCGCCGAAGCGGCAACGATTACCACGCAGAATGCGGCCAGCCTTCTGCTGGTGTCGGGTGCCATTGCAGCCGGACGCGAAATCGTGGTCGCCGCGCGCGACCTCGTCGAAATCAGCCAACGGGCCAGAATTGCCGACATTCTGGAGTCGACGGGTGCGCGCGTCGTCGCAGTGGGCAGCGCCAACTGCGTGAACATCGACGATTTCCGGCGCGCGATCACGCCGCAAACGGCGATGCTGCTGCGCAGTCACGTGTCGAACGTCGCGAGCACCGGGTACGTCGAGCACGTCGCGAGCGCGGAGCTCATCGAACTCGCGCGCGCCTCGAAGATCACGTATGTGGAGAACCTCGGCGGCGGAAGCCTTGTCGATCTCGAGGAACAGGGCTTGCCCCCGTGCCCGACATTGCAGCGGGCGATCGCCGACGGCGCCGATCTCGTGCTCGCGAGCGGTGACAAGATCATCGGCGGGCCTCAAGCGGGCATCATCGTCGGCAAGCAGGATTTGATCCGCAAGCTGTCCGGGCACTGCCTCGCGCGGACCTGTCGCTGCAGCAAGCTCACGCTGGCGGCGCTGGAGGCGACGCTCGCGGTGTATCTCGCCGGCCGTGCGTGGAGCGAGATCCCGACGCTGCGGCTGCTGGGAATGCCCATCGATGCGTTGCATCGCCGGGCGACCGCGATCACAGACGCATGTCGGGCGATCGAAGCCGTCGAGGCAAGCGTGGTGGAAGACACGGCTGAGTGCGGAGGGGCCGTATTGCCCGGGGTATCTCTTCCCACCTGGACGGTTCGCCTCAAGCATGGTCACCTGCAGGAAGACGAGTTCCGCGAAGCGCTGCTTTCGCAGGGCGTCGTCTCGAGGCGAGCCCAGGGCACGGTGATCCTGGATCTGCGCAGCCTTTCGCCAGAGGAAGATCCACTGCTATTGCAAGCGGTGCATTCGACAGCGGGTCGACACTGAGCAGTTGGCCACCACTCGACCGTCGCAGTCGTGCCGCCAATCCCTCTGCACCCTCCTCCACCGCGCTCGTGCGAGACCACGTTCGCGCTCCAGGACATGCATCACGAACGCCGGATGATCTGACACGTGCCCGAGCGACGCGATACTCCAAGCAGAGTGGCGCAGCCCTGGGCTGACGAGGCCAGCACACTGTTTGCGTCGAGAGCCTGGTTCGACCACTGGCTGGCGGCGTTCGGCGATGCGAGCTCGGGGCGATGGTCGTCGGGGCCAGGCGAGTTGGATTACGAGGTTCCGTATCGAATCGAGCGCCGTCGATTCGGGCCTGTTGCGTTGCGCGTGGCCGTGGGCGCCACGAACTCCCATACGCCCCGGTTCGATCTCGTGGGTGGAGGCACTCCGAGCGCTGCGGATGCGCTTCGCATGATGAAGGAGCTGGGCGTTTCCGTCCTGATATTTCCCTTCGTCTCACTGGACTCGAAGCTTGCGAAGGCACTTGGCCCCCCGACACGCGGATTCGGCACATTCGTCGATGCTTGCGAGGTGGCGTCCGTCATCGATTGCACAGGGCACTGGGATGCCTATGTGGAAAGCCGGAAGACACGGGCCGCCGAGTGGCGCGCAAAGGAACGGCGAGCACTGAAAGCCGGCAACCGCTTTCAGGTCGTCTCGTCCGCGGACGATCTCGCGCGTGTCTGGGACGACGTGCTCGCCGTCGAGGCATCGGGCTGGAAAGGCCGTGAAGGCACGGCGATACGGCAGGTGCCGCAGACGAAGAAATTCTACGATGGGGTATGCCGGGAGCTCACGATCGGCGGGAAGCTGCGCCTTTTCCTGCAGTGGCGCGGCGACAGGATCATTGCGTTCCACTTGTGCACGCTGCACGGAGGGCGCTTGAGCAGCCTCAAGAGCGGATACGCCGAGGAGTTCGCGAAGGAGTCGCCCGGTCAGGTCGTCCGGTGGTGGATGGTGAAGTGGGCATTCGAGAATCCCGACGTCCGCGTCCTTGATTTTCTGGGTCCCGTGACGCAGACGAAGCGGCAGTGGGCCACGGGATACGAGGAGCTGTTCACCTTCTATGCATTTCGACGAAGCGCGGCAGGCGCGGCCGGATGGTTTCGCTGGTCGGCCGGTCCCCGAATCAAGCAATGGTGGAAGCGCATCTCGACCGAAGAAAGCGGATAGCGCGATCGAGACGCCGGAACAGGAACGAACGTGACGATGTGAACGACTGATTGCGGAGTACAACAATAAGAACCGGGCACAGAGCTTGCTAGAGCTGCATCGAAGCGGCCAGTTGTTGTCCGTGCTCCAGGGAGAGCAGCAATCTTGTTCACCGCGCAGCGGGATGTTTACCCCGCGGGCCATTTCTCGTCCTTCGTTCGGGCATCGACCGCGGAATGTCCGCATTCCGATCGTCGATGGGCCGACGATCGAAGCACGCTATTCGCGTCCAGAGCCTGGTTCGACCACTGGCTGGCCGCGTTCGGCACTGCCGATTCGGGTCTGTGGTCTCCGCGCCACAGCGAGTCGGACTACCAGATTCCGTATCGGATCGAATCCCGCCGCGTCGGTCCGGTCTCGTTGCGCGTGGCGGTGGGGGCAGCCAACTCCTACACACCCCAGTTCGACATCGTCGGCACCGGCGCCGCCAGCATCGCTGATCTGCAGCGCATGATGAGGGAGCTGCGTGTTTCGGCGCTGATATTTCCCTTCGTCTCGCGGCACTCGATGATTGCCCGGATTCATTCCGGTTCGGCCCGCACGTTCGGCACATTCCTCGACGCCTGCGAGACGGCGGCCACCGTCGACAGCACGGGAAGCTGGAATGCCTACGTGAAAAGCCGCGGCAAGGCGCGGGCGACCGCATGGCGGTACAACGAGCGCAGAGCGCTCAAGGCCGGGGGCAGCTTCGAGGTTCTGGTGAGCTGGGACGACGTGGCGCGCGTCTGGGACGACATTCTGGCGGTCGAGGCATCCGGCTGGAAGGGCCGTGGCGGTACCGCAATCCGCCAGGTGCCCGAGGCCCGAACGTTCTACGAGAAACTGTGCCGGGATTTGGCCGATGCAGGAAAGTTGCGCGTCTTCCTGCACTGGCGCGACGACCGGATCATCGCCTTCAAAGTGTGCACCCTGCACGCCGGGCGCTTGAGCAGCCTCAAGATCGGCTATCGCGAGGAATTTTCCAGGGACTCGCCGGGCCAGGTATTGCGCTACTGGGCTGTGAAATGGGCCTTCGAGCAGCCCGACGTTGCGCTTTTCGACATGCTCGGTCCGCTGTCGGACGACAAGCTCCGGTTTTCGACCGCGCTCGAGGAGCTGCACTCGCTGTACGTCTTTGCCCCCAACGTCGGAGGCGCGCTCGCATTGCTGCGGTGGTCGGTCGGGCCCCGGCTCAAGCAATGGTGTCGGTCGGTGTCGACCCAAAGAATACGGCGCTTCGAGGCAAACCCGCTACAGGAGCGCCTCGAGCTGTGCCGCAAGCATCACCGTAAGATTTTCGCGACTGTAGCGGGAAACCTCAGGAGGAAGCTGTGGCGACATCGTCGAATCGTGTCGCTGTCGATATAACTGCCCAAGGCGTTCGGCAACGCGATCGGTGTCACGCGGCGAAATCGGCTCGCAGCCCTGCACTTCCCGCAAAAGCTCGGCGACGGCTCCGCCTTCCACCAGCGGCAGCATCGGCTTGCCGAGCCTCAGGTACTCGTAGACCTTGGCGGGAACCTGCATCGACGTCCAGTCTTCCCGGGCGTCGTCGCCAGCTCGCTGCTCCTGATCGCTGAGCACGACCAATACGTCAGCGCCTGCCACCCGGTTCAGCGCCTCCCGACGTGGGATTCTCGCAGCGACGACCTCGGCGACCGACCTCAGGCCGAATTCATCCAGATCGGTACCGAACTCCGGGGAGAGTCCGTACTTTCCACTCCCGAGAAACGTGAGGAGCAGGTCGTCGGCCCGAAGCTTGCCGCCTTTGATCGCGGTGGCGACGGCCGCCAAGAGTGGACGCGGATTTCGATTCTCGCGGTCGAGCGTGCCCGGATAGATGATATGGAATTTGTCGCTGCGCACCGGCTCGAGAGCGGCAAATTCAGGTTCGTCGTATCCGTTGGTGATGGTGACGAAGCGCGACGCGTCGATATTCGGATAGCTCTTGAGGAAATGCCGCCGCATCGCCGGCGTATTGCAGATGATCCGATCGGCGGCCACGACGACCGCCTTTTCGAGCCGCGAGTCCAGCCAATCCCGCAGCCGCGCGCCGGAGTCCACCGCCCATGGATCCCGGAAATCGGCGATCCACGGCAAGCCGAATCGTTTCTTCAGGCGAAGGCCGATCAGGTGAGCCGACGGCATTGGATATGTCGAGTAGATTGCGTCCACTCGGAATCGGCGTATCGCCTGGGCGCCGGCCCGCGTCCCGGAAAGGACCCAGGTCCAGTATCGATCCGGGATTCCCAGCCAGCCCGGGTAGAGGCCGCGAAATCCAAAGATCGATTTGGCGTCCCGGGCCCAGACACGCTCGACCGTGACCTCGCTCGGAATCGAGGATGCGCCCGCGGGGTCCAGGCTCCTGTACAGGTTCGCAGGAACCGAGATCACATGCGATCGCCAGCCATGCCGCAGCAGATACTCGGTGAACTTGAACGTGCGAAGAACTCCGGTGCTCGTGTTGTCCGGCGGGTAATGGAACGCGATGACCAGCAGATTGCGAAAGTCCGCCGTGGGACGGGTATCGTCTTCGCGTAGATCCGCTCTCGATTCCAATTTCCGGTCCATGCGTGGAGACTGCCGTCGCGGGCAGCCGCTTGCGTCGTCGATTGTCTGTTGCGCTCAGAGGGAGGGTAAACAAACGCAAGGCATATGACCAGTGCCCGCTATGATACGGCTTTCGATGCAGTTCTAGGACCACCGAGCGAAGCGTGTCACATTGCGAGGCGGGCGGGATCGAGTCACCCGCCGCCCAAGCCGATCGACTCGAATCCAAACGCCGCGGGAGAGACTCGCGTGGGGCATCGCAACGACAACAGACCGACCACGAAACCTTCGAAGTCATCGTGGCGCGCGCGATTCGAGGAGTTCGCCGCCGACCGCGACGATGACGCCGGTATCGCCGGATGGAAGACCTCCGGCCTGGAAGCACGCCTGCGGCGATTCATCGGCCTCTGGAAACTTCGCAAGAGCGGGGAACGTTGGCTCGATGCGGGTTGCGGTGCGGGAACCTACACGCGTCTTCTACGAGCGCAGGGGATCCAAGTCGTTGGCATCGACTATTCGTTGCCCACAATTCTGAAGGCGCGAGCACGCAGCGAGCCCGATATTGCGTACGTCATCGCGGACGTGCGTCGCCTGCCGTTGCGACCGCAGTCGTTCGACGGTGTCCTGTGTTTCGGCGTCATGCAGGCGCTTGGGGACGCCGCGCCGGCGATAGGCGAACTCGCGATCCAGACAGCGCCCGCCGGCCAACTGTGGGTTGACGCGTTGAATCGATGGTGCGTCGTTCACGCATGGGAACTCTTGCGGCGCAGCTTCAGCGGGAAGCCCATCCATCTTCGATACGACTCGCCTAGGGTGATTCGGCAGATCATGGTCTCGCATGGTCTGAGAAATGTCACGATTCATTGGATGCCGATCGTTCCCGCACGCTGGCCGCGCCTTCAGCGCATGGTCGAAGGTACCGGTTGCTCGATGGATTTTCAGGAACGTCCCGCTCGCGGGCCTGATCTTCTGTCACGCGTTCATCGTCTACGGAGAGAGACCCGCAGGACCGCCCGCATGATCGAGCATCACCTCCGTGGCATGTCCTAAGCATGTGTTAGCCCATTCAGGCCCGGCGGTCGACGTGATTCTGGAACCAGAGCTCGAGCATCATCAGGATCCATACGAGCGTCCCGTAGTACCCAGCGTGCGTCGCGAGGTGCTGGGTTAACAGCGCATCGATCATTTCGCTCCGCACGATCCGGCGCCGCTTCAACGCGGCAAGCGAGTCGCCCGCGAGCTCGCGCAGCGGCGCGTAAGTCTGCAGCCACACCCCCGCCGGAAGGCCAAACCCGTGCTTTTTCTTGGCCAGGATTTCGGCCGGCAGGAACCCGCGCAGCGCCTCCTTGAAGAAATAGCGAAGCTTAGTGCCGCGCAGCTTGAAATCCGGCGGCAGCGCGCCGGCGAAATCGACGACCGTTTCGTGCAGCAGCGGGAACGCCACGTCGATGCCCGCGGCGTCGCACATGCGCGTGACTTTCGGAAGATCGTTGTCGTAAAGCGTGAACTTGAGGTCGAGTGCAAGCATCCGATTGATCAGGCTTTGCGCCGCAACGCCATCGTAGACTTCCTTCATCAGCGCGAGCGGACGACCGGGTCGATGCCCGCAAGGAAGTCCGCTTCGAGAAGGTTTGCGGCACCCAAGCGCTCGAGCAGGTTGTAGCTCTCGTAGCGCTCGGGCATCGGCAGTCTTGCCTGGGCGACGTAGCTGCGGGCCTTCCGAAGCACAGGTATGCGCTCGATTCCTGGGAGACCGAGCAGCAGCGGTTCGATCCCGCGGGCGCGGATCGCCTGGGGCAAGCGGCTGTAGAGGGAGAACTGGTACTGCCTGGCGTAACGCGAGTTGCCGCCGAAGAGCTCGTCGCCGCCGTCTCCGCCAAGCATTCGCGTCACACCATCCTCACGCGCGAGCTTGGCGCAGAAGTACGTCGGAATCGCCGAGGCATTTCCGAACGGCTGGCCGTAGGCCGCGGCGACGATCGGAATCGCCTCGACGACATCCGCGGGCGTCACGTAATACTCGTGATGATCGGTGCGGAAATGCCGCGCCGCGATGCGCGCATAAGCCATCTCGTCGTAGCCGGCGGCTTCGAAGCCGATCGAGTAGGTGCGCGCCGGCGCGCCCGTGACCTCGCCCAGAATTCCCGAGACGGTCGAACTGTCCGTGCCGCCGCTCAAGAATGTTCCGCACGCACCGCCGGCAAAGGCGCCGACACCCTGACGCAGAGCGCTGCGAAATTCGGGCGTGAGCTCGGAAACCGTGCACTGTGCGGTCTTCGCTGAACGTCGGCATCCAGTAAGGCTTGGTGGCGACAGCGCCGCGACTCGCCTGCAGGTAATGGCCCGGAAGGACACGCGAATGCCCCGTAAACACCGTTTGGGGACCCGGCACCATATGGCAATACATGAAGTTGTAGATCCCCTGCGGATCCACCTGCTTCCTGGCGGCGGGGTGTTCGGCAAGAGCATCCGAATCCGGACCGAAGACCAGGACCTCACGGTCAGCGCAATAGACGCAGATTCGCGGATCCCGATCCGGTCGATCGCGAGCAGGACCTCGGCCTTGTCCGCGTCGATCAATGCGATCGCAAAATCTCCGCGTACCGAATCGAGCGCACGAACCCCGACCGTGCGATAGGCCCGGGCGAAGCGCTCGCAAAAAGCTTCCGTCGACGCCGCATGATTGCCGCCGTCGTGCCACAGCGGATGGCCATGGAACGCGATCCGGAGCGGACCGAACTCGCCGGCGAATGCTGTCCCCGCGGGACCGCTGGCGCCGAGCGCGAATCCGGGACCCATCACGGAAAAAGCGGGATTCGGGACGGGTCCCGCGACACGGCTTTGCATTGACGCCATGGTTTGCCGCGCGTCGCCGTCGATCGGGCCGAGCCAGCCGTAGACGCCGCTCATCGCGCGCCGCCGTGCGCCGCGTTATCGCCGGGTCGCGAAGTCCGGAAGGGCTCGCGAAGGCGGCGCAGAACCGGCTTGATGCCAAGCTGCCACGCGGCAAGCACGCGGCCCCGCGCGCTGGGACTGAAGGCGACCAATGAACCGACCGGCTCCGATTGGTCCGTCCACCTGAACTTGTAGGGATTGTCGCCGGGCCCCATGTAGTAACGGTCGAGGCCACGGCCGAACAATCGCTCGAGGAGCACGCGGTTCAAGTGGGATCCGGGCGATATCTCGTCGCGGCTCGCGTCGAAATCCGACCGCAGCGCGTAAACATTGCCGCCGGCAACGAGCTGATATTCCATGGCGAGCGGATTGCCGTCGAGGGCAAGCACCCAGATCGAAAGCCAGCCCGCCTCGTGGGCGAGCTGTGAGAGCCGCCGGATGAATGCCTGCGGACCTTGATTGTCGAGCGAGTTCGCCGTGCGCGTCTTCCAGCTCCGCGCCGAGATGCCGATGACGTCGTCTACGAAGCGCTCCATCGCGGATGCATCCCCCGTTCCCGGCGCGAGCCAGTTCACCCGGACCTCGCCCGCCTTGGCGATCCGGTTGGCGCACAGGTTGTTCGCCTTCTTCAGGCTCCGGCTCCGCGTCGCATAGTAGCCATCCCACGTCGCCTCGAGCGGAATGTAGGCGTTTCCGGTTGCGAACGATACGCGGCACGCAATGCGTTGGCCGGTGAACGCACGCGCGAGCTCGTTCGCCGCGATCGCGTCTTCTCGAAGGTAGCCGAGGCGCAGGACGTCCCAGTCGTCGCGCCGCAGGACCAGCTCGCTGACAAATGCGGTTACCGCTTCTGCGCGATGCTCGTCGGATGCGACGATGTCACAAAACTGCGTATCGGGTACTGTAAGGAAATCGAGCTCACGCCCTCTGGCGCCGCCTCGCTTGGCGCGCACGAGGGGCAAAGCGGCCGCCAGCCGGTCGTGGTAGAAAAGGCAGAGCACGAACAGATCCGCCGTTTCCCGCCGCCACTGCCAGGCCGCGTCGAACCACTCGTGCGTCAGGAAGACCTCGTCTCGCTGCCGGCCCCGAAGCAGGGCATTCCAGTCGGCTCGGAGCGCGGCAAATTCATCGGCGCGTACCAATGTGCGTACTTCGAATTTGCCGCCTGGCCGGTGATTTCCATTCGCCGGTCGCGCGGTCATCGGGGTAGCCACTCGATGTCGCTTCAGTGTTGCGAGCGCGGAAGGTCTCGAGGGCCGTTCCTTCGACTTACTTCGGCGAGCTCTTTTCGGAACCGGACTCGGTGGACGACGGCGGCGGTGGTGGATTGTCGGTCGACTTGTCCTGCGGCGGCTGCGCAGGCGCCGGCGCAAGCGCCTGCCAGTGGCCTGCGCTCTTCAGGCGATCGCGAAGTCCGGGGGGCGGCGCAGCCGAGTGCGTAGGCCTTTTGCGCATGCTCATTCGCGAGCTCGTATTGCCCGCTGTCGAGATAGGCGAGCGCGATGTTGTAGTTGGCATTTACCGAATTGGGATCGATCGCGAGAGCGCGCTTGAAGCTTTCGATGGCGGCGGAACTCGCTTTCGTTCGCTCCTGGTGTATGCCGATGATCACGAACGTCGCGGGAATCTTGGGGTTGCGGGCGATGGCCCGGTTGAAGACCTCGTCGACATCGCACTTCGGCGACTTCCAGGTTTCGCACAATTCCGCCATCAGCAGCAGCACGCGGGGATGGTTGGGAAAGTAATTGAGGATGAACTGGAAGTCGGCACTGAGCAGCGATATAGTGCTTCGCCTTTAACTCTTCTTCGCCCAGGCCAAGGTGGTGAAGCTCCACGGTGGCCAGAGTACCTCTGTCGACGTTGGTGTAGTAGTCGTTGTTCGCAGCTGATCTTGACCGGGGCCGACAGCGCCGAGAACGAAGCGAATGCAACGATGGGTACGACAACGATCGGGACTAGGCGCATGGTCAGAGACCTTGGCTGTTCGCAAATAAAAGTCTGGGGGAAAATGCTAGCACACGTGGTGCCAAGCTATCGTGGCGCCGCAAACCATCCCGCGTCTCACAGCCCCGGCTATTTCTTGATCGGTCCGATGTATCGACGTGCGATCACGACGTTGTCGATGAACAGGTGTTGGTCCTGTGGCGAAGGCGTCGTACCGCCATAGTATACGTTCATCCAGATTTGCTCGATCTTGATCGACGGAATGTCGCGCACGCGAAATCCCGTGTGATCGAAGACCAGGTCGGCCATCGATCCAGGCACGGATTACCGCGTCCTTTGTCCTGGGTGATTTACCTTGACATATTGCTCGATGCAGTACCAGCGATTCCGTTCCAGCAGTGCGCGCCCCGTATTCCGACCAGGACCACGGGTCGCCCCAATAGCTCTCCATGTCCGCGTGATAGGCATAGGTGCCGATCGGGGTGAGGTCGTGGTACGGGTTCCCGCGCTCGGGAAGGCGATCAAAGCTCCCGCGCATCGACCAGCCCGTCATTCCGTCCGCCTTGCGCCCGCCCCATCCGACCTTGCCGTAGGTCGAGGTGATGCCCGGGAAGCTTGCCGCCATCGGTCGTCGGATTCCAGTCGCTGGCCAACCGCAGGTAATAGCGGAAATAGACCTCTTCGGGTTCGTAGCCGAGCTTATCGATGAACTTGTAGCGCATGTCCAGGCCGAGGTTCTTCGTCGCCGGGATCATGACTTGCAGTGCGTGCCCATCGAACGGTTCGAATCCCAACGCTCGGGCCACGTCGATTCGTTCGTACGAGCCGCGGATCTCGCCGAAATTCCAGTCTTTCTGCCAGATCGCGGACTCGAAGCCCGTGGCCATGATCACGTCGGGGTCACGCGCAATGTTCCGGTCGTGCGGATACTTTGCTGCCAGCCCGAGCTGTCGGCTTTTCGTCGACTCGATTCACTCGACAGGGTCGGGCGCAACCCGGAACAGGTCGACCGTCGCATCGCCGGCTTGTTTGCCGATCGTAGTCATCTCGAGCGTCGCCTTGGAAACGCGTACGCCATCGACCTTCGTCAGATCGAACTGCAACAACAGCCGCCGATCCGCGCCGGCGGAAATCGTTTCTCGCGACCCAATCGAGTAAACGGTCGAGCAATCGAGAGTCGTATCGGCGATCGGCGAAAGTCGCCGCGTCGTGCCGTCCGTGAGGATCAAGTCGAGGCTCGGATGGGATTCGGCCGCTGGCGGCCTCACGGCTATGGAACGTGGCAGTTCCTTGCTGTCCCTTGGCCGTCGTGGCAAGCAAGCCGGCGTTGACGTAGCGACCGGCGAGCCAGCCCTGCACGAGCGTCGTGACATCCCAGCTGATGCTGCGGCCGCTGTCGTTTGCGCCAACAGAAGCCCGCGCAAACGGGATGTCGCCCTGCTCGGTCCCTCGCGCGTCCTTCCAGTCGCCGAGCCGGTGCCGCCAGCGAATCTGTGCACCACGGTTGAAATACTCGCAGGTCGCCCCATCGGACCCGTCGTAGAGCAGCCCGGGCTGCGCCGAGGCATCAACCGCGGTCATCGCCAACGACAATGCCGCGATGAGGTGGGACGCCCGGCGTACGATTCGCGGGTAGCCGCACAAAAGCGTGTCCCGCCAGAGGAGATCGGCCGCCACGCGATCAAGAAATTTCTAACCGATCTTCGCGCTTGGTGCAGGCTTTTGCAGCACGACGAGAATCCAACCCTTTAGGAAGTGCAGCATCGAAAAACGATTGATCAGTTTTTCGTATCCGGTCGCCAAGAGAAACAACGGTCCATTGAACAAGAAGTACGCCGGGTACTGGCCGAGGTAGTCGAAGGACACGACCCTGAGACCGGCACCGGCCGCGTATCGCGTTACCGCTCCTCGAGTATTCGTCTTGTACTCAACAGGGAAAGTGTCGCGTTCGGCGCGCCCTTGCGTGCGGGCGACGATCCAGGGTGGTGGCGGTTCGGGACGAGTTTTGCGATCATGGCGGAGTAATCCCACAGGTTGCCGGTGAGAAAGATAAAATGGCCGTTGGGGCGAAGGACCCGGCTCATTTCCCGGTACATTGCAACCGGATCTGCGATATGTTCCATGACGCTTCGCGACATGATCACGTCCACACTTCCATCCGGAAGCCGCGTATCCACGAGGTCGCGCTTCAGGAGCGTGATTCCGGGAATCGATTGATCGAAGTCGATCACATCGATGCCGATCAGTTCTTTGGCCACGCCGACGAATTTGCGCAGCACCGGGGCGCCATGGCCGCAACCGGCGTCGAGCAGTGTTTTGTCGGGTGTCACATGACGCTTCACCACGTCTTCGAAAGTTGCGTAGGGATGAATCGCATCTCCGAAGTACTTCTCGTTGAGGCGATCTGCCCATGGACTCAAGCTCATATCCCGATGCTCCCCCTGCGGCACCGCCAATCGAATGATGGCAAATGATCGCTCTTCTGTCACGCCGATAGATCCATGCGCGATTATGCACTGATAGCCTTCGTGCTTGCGCTGCTCCCGGTTTGCCTGGCGCGACCTTGGATCGGAATCCTCGCATGGTACTGGATCGGCCTGATGAATCCACATCGGCTTACGTGGGGCATCGCCTATAACATGCCCTTCGCCATGCTTGTCGGAGGCGCGACACTCCTCGGCGCGATCTTAGCCAAGGATCGACGCCCGATACCGTGGACTCGCGAGATGATCCTCATGGCGATTCTGCTCGCCTACTTTACGGTAACGACGTTGTTCGCGTGGGCTCCCACCTATGCATGGCCGCAGTGGGAAAAGGTAGCAAAGATCATCTTCATGACCTTCGTGACAACGATGTTCATTTATGGCAAGACTCGCATCCGTGCGCTCATGCTGGTGGTCGTAGGGAGCATTGGCTACTACGGTTTCAAGGGTGGAATCTGGTCCATCATTCGTGGAGGAACCGAAAAGGTGCTGGGCCCGGAGAATAGTTTCATCGATGGCAATACCTTCATCGGCCTGGCGCTCAATATGGTGATCCCATTGCTCGTGGCATTGGCGCGGGACGAGAGTCGCCGCTGGTTGCGCCAACTGCTTTACCTGACCGCGGCGTTGAGCGTCGTCGCCTCGATCTTCACCTACTCGCGCGGTGCCTGGCTGGGACTCGCGGTAATCATTCCGCTGATGCTCTTCCAACTCAAGACGAAGCCACGGATTGTCGTCGCAGCCGCACTCGTCGTGGGCGCCATTTTTGCCACTGCGCTTCTTCCCGAGAAGGTATTTCACCGCGCCGATACGATTGCGAATTACGAGGAGGACGAGTCGGCCAATCAGAGGCTCATGTCATGGACCGTGCACTGGAACATCGCGAAGGATCGTCCGCTCATCGGCGCCGGCTTCGAACTCGAAATGGCCGACGGCGCGCGCTACCTCGCATATGGTTCGGAGAAGTACCTGAAGTCCTTCACGGACGCCAACAAGGACAGCGCTGCCGCCCACAGCATCTATTTTCAAATTCTTGGCCAACACGGCTTCGTTGCGCTCTTCCTCTACCTGTGGCTGCTCGCATCGGTCATCCTGACGCTCTTTCGTCTTCGAACCACCTGCCGGAAGAACCCGGATACCGCATGGATCAGCACCTATGCGACCGGGCTACTCATCGGCCTTCTGGGTTACCTGATTAGCGGGGCGTTTCTCAGTTCCGCCTATTTCGATTTGGCCTGGCTGTATTTTGCGCTCGCGGCAATACTCTCACAGGAGATCGCCGTCAAGGTTCCGAATCGTGGCCACGAATCGCCCGCACTTGTGCACGGGTAGATGTGCGCGAGGTCGATAGTCTCGACGTAGCCTTCGATCGTTTGCCCTCGCAGGTGCGGGCCACGACGAACGGCAATCAGGATTGGCAAGGCACTTAGCGCGCGATTGGATTGATCAGTAAGTTCACAGGGAATCCATGGCAGATATACGTACCCGCCTTTGCTTCGCACTTAGCCGCCGGCTAATGCGGCCCCCTGCAGAGCGGACCGTTGATTACCAGGCCTATGGAGATTGGCGCACTGATTCGTTGTCGCGGAGCTGGGCAGCGTTTTCCGACTCGTACATCACCGGAAAGGACGTGCTCGATTTTGGTTGTGGCGATGGACAATTGAGCTTCTTTCTCGCGAAGGAGAAGCATCCACGGCGGATATTGGGTGTAGACATAAACGCGCCAGCAATCGCGCGGGCGAGGGCATCGATCCAGGACCTGCCCACCGACGCAAGAGCTCACATCGACTTCTCGGTCGGTTCGACGGAAGAGTTGCCCGTACCCGACCAATCCTTCGACACGCTGATCGCATTGGACTGCCTCGAGCACGTCATGTCCCCGGGTCCCATCCTGCGTGATTGGTGCCGGGTTCTTCGCCCCGGTGGTCGATGCCTCATCCAATGGTTTCCCTACAAGGGCCCATGGGGTCCACACATGGAAGCTCTCATTCCGATTCCCTGGGCCCACATGATCTTTGGCGAGCGAGCGATGTTTCGTGCTGCCGAGATCGGTTTACGACCTTCCAGAGTTCGTGCCGCGTCATTGGGACTTGGATGACAACGGAAACAAAAAACCCAACAAGTGGCGCGCTTGGTCGTCATTCAAGGAACAGGCCTACATTAACGAACTCGACATACGCTCTTTCCAAAATCTGGCGCGCAGTGCCGGCCTCGACGTCGCTCGACTCGAACTCCACAGCTTCGGAGGCTCCCGCACCCGACAAGCGCTTGGCCAGATGCTGATGGCCATGCCAGTCGTGGGCGAGTATTTTGTATCGTTCGCCATAGTCGAGTTGTTGCGCCCCAAGTGATCGTAGGGCGGTCGCGGCGGCCCATTGGGCACGACGCACAACCGTTGGCCACAGGCGCGCAATTACGCAGTCTTCACAAAGTATGCAGGCTTGTTGTACGCCTGGATGATGCAAACTCCGCGAAGCTTTGGGACGTATTGCATCCTGCCCCAGATCGCGCAAGGTCCACCGCTGTGAATGCTCGACGCGCCGACGACCGGCGAGGTTCCGGCGAGCGCCAGGCGATCCACCGACCACTCGCTCTTGGACACGTAGGTGATGGTGTAGATGAACCCGTCGTCCTGGAATAGCAGAAATTTGTCGAGCCCGGAGTCGTAAACGAATCCGGCGGCATAGTAGCCCAGGATCGAGCGTCGCAAAGGGTCCAGAGAACATCGCGTCGGTCCACGTGCCGCTGGCGAGATCAATCGTCATCGGCGCGTTGTGCACCGTGTCTCCCGTGCAAGAACCAATTCGCAGGAGGACGTTATGCATCGGATCGATCGCCCCACCACCGCGATCGACGCCGGCGTTGCACCTGGATCGCCGGTTCTCCCAGGCATTGGTTACCGGGTCGAAAATCTGAATGGTGAAGGTGGTCGACTGCATAAATCTTCTCCGTTATCGGGTGCTTGCATGCCCATGACCCATCATAGCCGCGCACGGCGGGAATGTTGGGATGGGTTCCCGCCGGCTTCCAGGCTCCGCCCAGCGGGATGCTGTTGACGTCGTTCGTCTCGATCGTGTCCATCTGCCATTCGTTCGCGCAACCGAAGGTCATGAAGGTATCGGTGCTGTCGACGAACTGCGGTTGCCAGTACGAATGTCGCGCATTGGGCGTGCCGTCCTTCATGTAGGCCGTGGGCGCGCTCGTCCCCTTCGGCCAGACCGCGGTCGACGGTGCTGGATTCACTACCGTGTGCCACCTCGGCGTGTCGTCCTCGAGCCGCAACCCGCGGACGTCGTTGCCCGCCCATGCGCCCGCGCCACCGCCGCCGAAGATCAGCATCTGGCTGCCGTTCGATTTCAGCGTGCCGCCACTGAAGTCCATGATCCCGCGCCGCGGGTCGCCAAAGCCGATGCTCTGAAGCGAGGCATTGGTCAGACCGGCGGCAATCTGCGCTGAAAGGTCCGTGCTGGCGCTCAACTCCGTGCCCGGGTATCGCATACCACTGGTTCAAGCGGCACCTCTATGAGTGGAAGCGAATGCAGAGGATGCCCATCGACAGGACGCTCGTCCGCGAACACCTCGGTCGTAATGGCTCGCGGCCAACGGTCCAATGGGCTCCGCTCCGCTTGCGGCGGCGCGGGCGTCAGTCACAGACCACTCGAGACGCCCAAGAAGAGCCAGCCCGGTTCCTGCCTTTTGGAGAAACTGTCTTCGCGTTGACATTGTGGTTCCGGGAGCCGGTTCCTTTTCGCAGTAGTTCTGTCGTGATCAGTCCAAAGCTGGTGCGATCGGCGTGCGCGACACGATCAACTCGTCAAACCACATGTACGCCTCCGGGTGATCTTCGAGCGGATCCTTGTTCGTCATGTACGGAAGCAACCAGATCTTGCCGTACTTCATGAACGGCTTGTCCGGGGCGCGCAGGTTGCGGTCGTAATCGATCACCAGCACCGGCTTCTCGCCTTGGCGCTGCATCCAGATGCGCACATTGCTGCTGCGTGCCGGATCGTCCAACTTCGTCACCCACTTGCCGATGGTCACTTGCTGCGTGATCGTCACCCACTCATCGGCAGGCCACAGCACGCAGTCGGCCGACGCCTCGCTTTCCTTGCGGATCAGGCAGGGTCCGCCGGGGTCGCCCGCTTTTTTGGGTTGCCGGTCCCATAGTCCGCTGCCGCGCTCTTCTCCGATCTTCATGTTGTGGCCATCGTACCAACCACAGGAGTGATAACCCGCGACGATCCCATTCGGGCCTTGCACGAGAACCAGGTGCTGCTCGGTGCACGAGTTGACGGGATACTGCAGGCCCGGATGATCTCCGGCGTTGATGATCGAAACCTTGAAGCTGGTGCGACCCTTGTCCGTGCTGCGATAGACGCGGCGCTCCTTCTTGTAGCCTTGGCTGGCGGGATCGCAGTCCGTGAACACCAACGTGCATGACAGACGCACCCTGAACTGAACGAAGAACGTGTCGCCTTCGCCGAACTGAACCGAATTGTCGGGGGTGAAGTTGATCTGACAATAGCCGGCATCGCCGGCCGCGCTTCGCGTCGGGATCGTGAACTTCAGCGCACCGCTCCCCGATGTCTTGATCTTGTCATCGAAGATCGGCGTTTGTGGTGTCACGCTGGCGACGTGGCTGCACCAGCGCCAATCACGGTAACGTCCCTTCAGCGCATCGGGCAACGTCGCGTTCGGCGTTCTGCTCGTGATTCCTACGCCCCGAACGCGTCCCTCGTCGAGCGGATCGCACAGCACCACGCCGGGTTGCGCGCAGCGCTCCTCGAAACTGGCCGGCTGAGCCGGCAAAATCGGAGGGGGGATTGCTGCCCGAGGTGCAGCGGAAGGCAGCTCGACGGCCGCGCTCGGCGAGTCGGACGTTCCGCGCTCCGGTCGCGGGAGCACGCGAATGCGGCGACGCCCGCCACTGCGGGTCGGGAAGATGTGGCTCGGCGTCACCCGCCGCATTCGCCGCGGTCGGCAACAGCAGGCCGGCGATGGCCCCTAGTCCAATCAAACGCCCATGCCACATGCGCGTCATGACCGAATCTGTTCGCACGTCGACGGGGTGGAGCTTAACCTGAATCGCAGCACCCGTTCGCCGAGAGGCACACGCGACGCTGAGGCAATGAAGAAAGGCGCGACCGTTTGCCGCCGATCGTGCCCGAGGCAGTACTCAGGCGGGCAACGGCGCGCGG
>CAWESK010000014.1:0-137603 GCA_963811685.1 uncultured beta proteobacterium
GCAGGTGAGTGAGGTAGGGAGCGTGCATCGCGGGATTCCTGCCGGGCGGCGGACGGGCGAAAGACGAATGATAACGGGCCGGCGGGCCCGACGCTCGCGGGCGGGTCGAGCGGGGGGGTCAGGGACGGCGCGAGTGCTGGGCCGCGCGCGCGTAGTCCAGCACGGTGTGCCGCTGAAAGAGTCCCACATTGCGGACCGTGATCGCCGCACAGGCATCAGCATTGTCAAGGTCGATGCGCACGCCGGTCAGGTTCGCAAGGTCGAGGTAGCGTGGGTAGGCGTCGAGCGGCACGATCATCGTTCCGTCGGCGCCGTTGAAGTAGAGGCTCGTGCTTTCGGTCGGGCCGCTCTTCCCGTCGCCCCAGAAAAACACCTGCAGGCGTGGTATCGCCGGGACGGGCGTCGAACCGGGCAAGAGTCGTTTGCAGCTGAAATCGAACTTGAGGAGTCCCCCCTGCGAGGGAGCGATCGTGTGCGCGGACACGTCGAAGGCGATGAATGGATCGCCTCCGGTCACGCGCAGCACACCATCTTCGTCCGCGACGAGATCGTGCAGCGTATACGGACTTCCGTCGAGCGAAGCGGCCACCGGGTCCATTTTGCGCGCGAGCGAATCGAGCGAGCCGCCCCATGCCGCCGGAATCCAAGCCAGATCGCGCGTCGTGTAGGTCCGATCGAGCAGCGCGAGCTCGGCCTCGCTGCGCGGCGCGGTCGCGCGCGACGCGTCGCGCAGGCGGCCGAGGACGATGCCCTCCTGCTCATACGGCTCGTAGGTATCGAGCATGAACCGGAAGACGAGCGGTGAGCGCAGTGCGAGCGGGCCGCCGTCGAATTCATTGTTGCCGGCCTTGATGAGCGCAACCGAGGGTGGCGCCGGGAGCAGCGATTCGACAGCGCGGCGTTGCTCGCGCGCCGGCACGAGATTGTACGGCGCGGGGACGCGAAGCAGCGGCGGACGCTGCAGATAGAAATGATTGGCGGTGTTCCCGGTGACGTCGAGGTAGGCCTGTCCGGGGGGCAGCAACGCATCGAGCATGGACTTGAGCTTCAGCAGGCGCGCCCGGTGCGCGTCGTCGGTGATGCCGGTACCCATCGGCGTTAGTCCCGCGGCGACGGCTTGGTGGGGATCGGCCGAGAGCGAGCGCCCAGCGCCACCTTGCGCAAGCCGCGAGAGTTACGGATTCGCACCGAGTGTCCCGGCGCCGAACGCGACCACCAGCACGAGCGCAGGCACCGCCCGCTCCCCCAGCGCCGCCCAGATCATCAGCGGGCCGAGCGCAGACCAACCAAGGATGGCGACTACGCCTGGACGCGAGATTCGAGCTGAATCGATGCGGCCCATTGTGTAGGGGACGAGCGCAATGGAAAAAAGCAGCGCGGGCAAGGCAATCGCGGCCACGCGCGGCCAGCGGGCGCTGGCACGCGGGAAGAATGTGAGCAGTGCCGCGGCGATAACGGGAATCGCGATCCAGCTCATCCGGAGGATCTCGGCCACGAACGTCGCATGCGGATCGGCGCGGAAGCTCGCGTCCCATGGCAGCGCGTACGCGATCTGGTTCACGGGTCCGAATTCGACCAGGAAGCGCAGCGCCCCGAACAGCATGGCGCCGAGCGGCGTCGCGACTGCGACGAGCACCAGCGCCGCCACGATGCCAACGGGCCACGAGCGCAGGCGCGCCTCGCCGCTCGTCCACCATCGATAGGCAGCGTAGAGAGCGAGCGGCGCGGTCGCCGCGAGCGCCATTGCCCCTTGTGCCGGCACCGCGAGCAAGACGATCGGCGCGGCGAAAAGCCATGCGGAGAGCCATCGTGCCGGGCGCGTCTGCAACGACGAATCCGTAGCCAGGCAGAACAGAGTCGCGAGCAGGAACCACGCGGTCCGCCCGCCCAGCATCAGCGCCGCGGCAAACGCGAGCGGAAGGCTGCGCGTTGTGCGCAGCATCGCGATAAACGTGAGCAGTGCGAGACCGGCGTGCGATCAGCCGGTCGCTCTCGCCGATCGTCGCGGCGCTGCCGTCGAAGAAGAGCGACGACAGGTAGCCTGCGAGGTCATCCTCGAGCAGAGCCGTGCACGGAAACGTAATCGACAAATGGCACGGCATGGAATTTGAGCGTCGTCCACCATCCAAGGAGCCGCTCGCCGAAATGGAAATCATCCGGGAGAGACGACGGGCGCGACCGTCCGCGCGTAGCGAAGCGCAACGACGAGCGCAAAAAAAGCGACCGGCGAAAGCACGGCGGCCGGATGTGCCGCGCTCAGTGGGCGAGCGCGAAGAACGCGGCGACTCGCGTCCCACCACGCCCACGCCGCAACGCCCACGACCGCGACCTTCAGCGCGGCCGTGGTGGGATAGCCGAACACCTCGCCGCCTGGAGCGGCGAAGTGCGCCGGGTAAAGCAGGAGGTAGAGCACCGGCAGGCCCGCGCCGCCGATCGCAATCACATAGGGGACTAACCGCGGAACCAGTTGCGGCCGAAAAGCGCTGATGCCCGCCAGTCCGGCGGCGCCGATCATGAACAGCGCGGTAGCTATGCGGCCGACATCGACACCCCCGGTCGCTCCCCTGCTCCAACGATCGCGCAACACTGCCCATTCGACCGGAAGCAGCGCGACCAGCAAGAGACCGAGTACCGCATACCCGGCAGTTTCCGGGTCGACGCGCCCGCGTCGCATCCCGAGACCCACCGTTGCCGCGAAGACCAACACGCAGGCCGCCGAGAGGTGGATCAGCGCGACATCTGTGTTGAGCCGATGAAAAAGAAAGCCCGCTGCATACGCGGCCGGCGCCGAGCACAGGAGAAGTTGCGAGGCGAAGCCGCGCAGCGAGTCGCTGCCGCCGCGCTCGCGCACCGCGAGCGCCAGGCGATGCAGCGCGAAGGCGGCAGCCATCGCTGCGGCGAGCGCGAGCGGCACCGACCACAGATCGGCTGCCTTGCTCCGGTTGGTCCAGGCAAGATAGCCGACGACAAAATCCGCATACTGCTGCGGCGGCGTCCAGTTGAGCACAACCCAAAACACGGCCGCGCCGATCGATGCCGCCGCCGCCGCGATCGCCGCCCACGCGAGCCGCGGCAGCGGTGCCGCGCGTTCAACGACGTTGACCGCCGGCATCATCGCGCGATCGCGATGGCGTCGAGCTCGGCGACCATCGGGTCGAGCGCCTCAAACGCGTCGTAGATATTGTCGATCTTGCTGCCGAGCACCGACAGCAGGCGCGGTGATCCTGGCCTCGCGCCGCAGCAGGATCGGCCGCCCGTCGTCGATCTCGTTGCGCACGAGCACCGTCTTCACCTCGAAGAGCGAGCGCACGTGCCGCACGCCGCGCAGGCACGGCACGTAGCGCGCCGCATCGGCGATCATGTACTGCACGCGTGACGCGGGCGGCGTGAGGGCGAGCTCCGCCACGGGATCGCGGGCTCCGTCGTCGTCGATGAAATGGCCGTGCGGCGTGTAGCGGACATGCGACAGCGAATGGCAATTCTCGGCGGGAAACGGCATGCACGAGAAGAACGGTCCGTCCATCACCGTGACGCCGACGCTGCAGGAGCGGCGGCGGCGGCTCGACCAATGCGATTTCCGTCACTTCGTGTTTCAACGGCGTGAGACCCGGCGCCGCAGCGAAATGGTTGAGACGCCCATACGTGCAGTTTACTACCAGCGCCGCCCGCACCTCGCGCTCGCCGTCGCCATCACGCAGCGTCAGGGCGACCGTATCGCCGCGCGGTCGTCGCCGCCGTCACGGTCGTGCCGCAACGCACCGTTCGACCCCGGCTTCGGCAAGCGCGTGCTCGAAGTGCCTGCGCAGGCGCAGCGCGTCGAACGCGCCTTCGTCGACCTCGTAGACGGCGGCGACGAGCCGCGGGTCGAAGAGCGCGCGATGGGCGGCGCTCGCTCGTTCGAACGGCGCGCCGATGTCGGACAGGAAGCGCTCGTACTGGTTGGCCGTGACCCGCGAGCCGCGCTTCGCGATGGCGTAGAGCTGCGTGAAGTCGTCGACGACCGCGAAACCGTAATCGCGGCGAAAGCGCGGCTCGTTCACGCGGCTCCGGTAGGCCGTCACGAAGCTGCGTGGATAGTGATAGCCGCTGTGGACGCGCGCCTGGTTGCGGTACGACGCGCGCGTAAGGAGCTCGTCCTCGCGCTCGACGACGACGACTCGTTTGCGCGCCTGTCCGCGCGCAAGATGGAGCGCGATCGCGCACCCGTAGAAGCCGCCGCCGATGACGAGGACGTCGCGCATCGCTACTTCGGATCGTACGCGCCGAGCGCAGCGAGCGCGGCCTGCTTCAGGATGTGCAGCTTGCCGGCCACGCCGCCGATCTTCGACGGCGTCGGGCCGTGCGCGGGATAGCGGCGCGTCACCGGGATCTCGCAGACGCGAAAGCCGAGTCGCGGCGCGCGCACGGCCAGATAGTAGTGGAGGTTGTAGGTGTCGAAGACCGCCCGGAAAGGCCGTACGCGAGGGTCCTGCAGGAAGCGCCGGCTGAACGCACGGAAGCCATTGGTCGAGTCGGTGTAGCGAAACCGCGCGCCGAGACTGATGAGCGGCGCGTGGATCAGCCGCACGCCGAGCTCGCGGTCGAGCGGCGTGTTCTCGGCGATGCCGCCTTTGAGGTAACGGGAGCCCTGGACCGCGTCGTAGCCCGCGGCGAGCTTCGCGACGAACGCAGGAATCGCGCGGAAGTCGTCCTTGCCGTTGCCGTCGATCGTGATCACGCCTTCGTAGCCGCGCTGCAGCGCGCGCGCAAGGCCGATCCGCAGCTGCGCCGAGAGCTTGCCCGGGCCCGTCTTCACGATGAGCGCGTTGACGCCGAGCGCGCGCAGCGCCGCCGCATCGGTCGACCCGTCCGTGCTGCCGCCGTCGACGACGACGATGTCGCAACCGAGGTTCGCCTGCTGCATGCCGGCAAGCTGGCTGCGAATGCGCTCGCCCTCGTTGACCACCGGAATCAGCACGCAATAGCTCGAGCTGCGCGCCTCCTCGAAGACGATCGTGAAGTCGGGAAGCTCGTCCGCATCGGCAAGCGCGCCGCCGACCGGATCAGGCGCGGCGTTCATCGCCCCCGCCTTGCAGCAGCGCCCACGGGCCGGCGTCCTCGAGGCCCTCGCGGAGGCTCCCGCATCTCGACCGAGCACCATCCCGTGTAACCGGCTCGGCGCAACACGTCGAGATTTTGCGCGTGCGGCACCTGCGGCGCCGTGAAGCCGCCGAGATCGGGCTCGGAGATGTGATAGTGCCGGGTGAGCTCGCCGACGTCGCCCCACACGGCGTCCAGCCGATCGCCGACGAGAAACATCGCGGCCGCGTCGAGATGCAGGCCGAACCCCGGATGCGCGACGCGGCGAACGAGGCTCGCGCCCTCCGCTGCCGTCGTCACGAAATTGCAGCCGTAACGCGGCGGATTGGGCTCGATGCAAAGGCACGTGCCGCGATCGGCGAACGCCGGCGCAATTGCGCGAAACACGTCGGCGGCGTGTGCATGCGCCGCCTCGGGCGTCAGCGCGCCGCGGTCGCGTTGCTTCGGCGCGCCGAAGACCACGGCACCCGCACCGAGCGCGCCGGCGATCTCCGCGACCCGAACGAGATGGTCGCGGAGCGCCGCTTCGCCCGCCGCGTCGAAAAGGCGCGCGTGCGGCGCGCCGAACAGCACCGCCTGCAGCGCCGGCACCGAAAAGCCCTCCGTCTCGAGCCGGCGTCGGTATTCTGCTGCGGCAGCGGGCGTCGCGCCCTGCCAATCGGGCCAGACCTTGGTGGGCGCGACCTCGATGCCGCGGATGCCGCGCTCGCGCAGCAGCCGGAAAACGTGCGGCGCATCGTGCGGCGTCCATGCGATGTTCGAGAACGCGAACCTCAGCACAGCGCGCGCTCCCGCGCGACGTATGCGCCGAGCTCGTCCAGCACGGCGTCGGCGCCGATCATGTAGCCGTCGCGCCGACCGAAGAGCGCAGCATGCCGGGTTCGAACATCGTAGGCGGCGCTGGCGCCCGCCTGGGCGCCCACCTTCTTCTCGGGGAAGAACCGCTCGACGATCGTGCGCGTCGCGATCGGCTCGGTCACGAGATTCACGAGCGTGATGCGGTGTGACTCGAGGGTGGCCAGGTCCGCGGCGAGCCGTGCGACCGGATACCACTGGAACCGGCTTGCCGGGTTGATCGCATCGAGCCCGTTGTCGTGCAAGCAGGTCGTAGACGACGTTCTTCCTGAGCCCCGGACCGAAAAGCGCCGGCAGCCGCACGATCGTGGCCGCGGGAAAGCGCGCGCGCACGAATTGCTCGAAGCGCAGCCGGTGGGCGCCGTACGCATGGTTGGGCGTCGCGTGCGCAGTCGGTGTCTTCGTCGACGCCAACGGTGCCCGGATAGACATCGATCGTCGAGACGAGGACGAAGCGCTCGGCGGACACCGTCGCGAGCACGTTCTCCAGGCGCTCGACGTTCGCGCGGTCGGCGTCGGGATCGCGGTTCGCGATCCATTTCGCCGCGGGCAGTCCCGCGCAGACGATGCGATCGAAGTGCCGGTCGCGCAGCGAGGTCGACGTTCGCGCGGTGCACTTCGACATCGTAGCTCGCTGCGGCGGCGAGGTTGCCGCCGACGAAGCCGGTGCTGCCGATCAGCGCGCTCGTCAAGCCTCGGTCTCCACGTTGAGCCGCGCGCGGCGAGTCTGGACGTTGCTCGCGAACTCCTCGCCGATCTCGTAGCGCGCGCGCCGCGCGCCGGCGTCGAGCACGAGCACCAGGTACTCGCTCAGAAGCCACAGCACGACCGAGAGCATGAAGAACATGCCGGAGAGCATCAGCGACACCGTCGTCCAGCCGGGCACCACGGATTCCTTCACGAGGTAGACGACGATGACGTACACCGAGTACACGAAAGCGAGGCCGGCGCCGGCAGCGCAGAACGCGTTCGCGATGCGCAGCGGCGCGGCGTTGAGGCCGATCAGCGTGCGCCAGCGCAGGTGGACACGCTCCGCGAGCGGCAGCGCGAGGCCGGAGCGGCGCGCGAGCGGCACGACGACCTTCCGGTAGCCGCCGGTGGCCGGAACGGTTTCGAACGCGACGAGCGGGAAATCGTGCTGCAGCACGTTGTTGACGACGGCGCGCGACAGGAGCCGGGCAGAGGGCGCTTCGTCGGCCAGGTTGTAGCCGTGCACTGCGCGAAACGCCGCGTGAAAGCCCTTCGCAAGGAGCGGCGTCGGCAGCCCCGCGCCGAACGGCCGCGCCTTCCGGCACGCCGAGCGCCACTTCCGCGGCCCCGGCAATCGCCGCTTCCTGCATGCGCCCGATGACCGCCGGGTCGTCCTGCTCGAGGTCGAGCGTTGCCACCCAATCGCCGATCGCGTTTTCGAGCCCGCAGACCAGCGCCGTCGCGTGGTCGACGGGCAACTTCAGCACGTAGATCTGCAGGTTGTCGAGCGTCGCGGCCTCTGTGCGCAGGTGCGCCAGCACCGCCGGTGCGCAGCCATTCGCGACCAGAACGAGCTCGAACGGCGAGCCGAGCGAGTGCGCCACGGCGTGCAGCGCGCGCAGCGTCGCGCCGATCTCGCCGGCGCGCGCGTCGACGACGGTGACGATGCTGATGATGCTCGTGTGGGCCACAGCGGCTCGGTGGTGGAATCGACGGGGGAAACGGGTGCATTCGCGCTGCGCCGCGCGCGACCTCGCATTCCTGCCGGCGCGTCACGTCGTGGGTGGCGCTCGCGGTCGGGATGCTGCGGATTCTAGCCTATCCTCGTTGCCGCAACAGACGACGTTGCCGACCGAAGGCCTCTTACATCCGGTCGAAGCGTCGATAGCCGACGGCTTCCGCAACGTGCGCCGCGCCGATGGTGGGCGCATCGACGAGGTCGGCGATCGAGCGCGCGACCTTGAGGATGCGGTGGTACGCGCGCGCCGACAGCGACAGCCGCGCCATCGCCTGCGCGAGCAGCGCCGCGCCCGCGGTGTCGGGCGTGCAGTGCGTTTCGATTTCGCGCGGGCCGAGGCGCGCGTTGGTCGTGCCCTGCCGCTCGATCTGCCGCGCGCGGGCACGCGTCGCCTGCGCGCGGGCGTCCGCGTGAGCGACCGAGGGGAAATCGGGACGTTGCGCGGCGTTTCCGCGCGCGGCGAGCTCCTCCGGCGTCACCGCGGGAACCTCGATGCCGAGGTCGATCCGGTCGAGCAGCGGGCCGGACACGCGGCCGCGATAGCGGGCGATGCGATCCGGCGTGCAATGGCAGCGCCCGCTCTCATGCCCGAGCCAGCCGCAGGGGCACGGGTTCATCGCGGCGACGAACTGGAATTGCGCCGGGAATGTGCTTTGCCGCGCCGCGCGTGAGATGTGGATGACGCCCGACTCCAGCGGCTCGCGCAACGCGTCGAGCACGCGACGATCCCATTCGGGCAGCTCGTCCAGGAACAGCACGCCGTGATGGGCGAGCGAGATCTCGCCCGGTCGCGGATCGCTGCCGCCGCCGGTGAGTGCCGCGGTGCTCGACGTGTGGTGCGGCGCGCGAAATGGACGCACGCCCCAGGTTTGCGGATGGAAGCGGCCGGCGAGCGAGGCGATGGCGGCGCTCGCGAGTGCCTCCTCCTCGGTGAGCGGCGGCAAGAGTCCCGCCACGCGCTGGGCGAGCATCGACTTTCCCGTTCCCGGCGGGCCGATCATCAACAGACTGTGCCCGCCGGCCGCGGCGATCGTCAGCGCGCGCTTCGCGTGGGCCTGGCCGCGGACCTCCGCGAGGTCCGGGAATGCCGCTTCGCAGATGACGCGCGCCGCGGGCGTCAACGGCAAAATCGGTTCGCGCCCGGTCAGGTGTGCGCAGACGTCCAGCAGTGTCGCGGCAGGATGCACGACCGCATCGCGGACGAGCGCCGCCTCCGCCGCATTGGACGCCGGCAGCACGAACGCGCGGCCGGCGCGGCGCGCCCCCAGCACCATCGGCAAGGCCCCGCGGATCGATCGCAACGCGCCGCCGAGCGCCAGCTCGCCGGCGAATTCGTGCAGCGCGAGCGCGTTCGCTGGGACCTGACCCGTCGCCGCGAGGATGCCGATCGCGATCGGCAGGTCGAAACGGCCGGATTCCTTGGGCAGGTCCGCGGGAGCGAGGTTGACGGTGATCTTGCGGGCCGGGAACTCGAATTGCGCGTTCTGCAGCGCCGCGCGCACCCGTTCGCGCGATTCCTTGACCTCGGTGTCGGGCAGACCCACCAGATTGAATGCCGGCAGCCCGCCGGCGAGATGCACTTCGACCGTCACCGGCGGCGCATCGAAGCCGGACAAGGCGCGTGAATGGAGCACGGCAACGGGCATGGCGCAGGCGCATCGTGACGCCGGCGAGCGAACACCGGCGCAAGCGACCGTAGCACCGCACGTCGCCGACGACTATCGGCCATTCGGACGGGTTGCACGTTGGCGATCTTGCAAGCGCTGCGTCCGTCGCGTGCTTTCACCCGATCATTGACAGGAACGTCGTTGCATGGTCTGCTCCTCGACGGCGTGTTCTTCGGTTCCGGCAAGGATGGGCCTTGCGTCCAAGACATGGGAGAAATTCAAGTGAAATCCGCTTTGAACGTCGCGCCCCGGAGTGCGCCGAGTGCGCGTGCGATCTTGTTGACGCTCGTCGTCGTGGCGGCGTCGCTGGCCGGAGGCGCCGGTTCATGCGGCGGTGAATACCTACATGTTCCGCGACTCCCTCGCCCCGCTCGAGGGCGTTGGGCAATACTCTGGTCGCGACCTACAACAACGGGGCGTTCGTCAACGGAAGCTTTGTCAACACGACCATCGACGCAAGCGTCTGTCCCGGAACGCCAACCGTGCGCGGCTGGTCCTTCCCCCAATACGGAGGACTGCAGACGCCCAATAACTCGCCGGCGGTGGTGGGGGGCTCCTACACGATCTCGATGATCGTGAAGTTCAACCCGATGCGAGCCGGCTACTCTCGCCTGATCGACTTCTCCAACTCGACGCTCGATACCGGCATCTACGAGCTGAATGGCGGCTTGTCTCTTTACCCGGTCGGCACCTTTGCCCCTGGCAGTTTCGTCAACGATGTCTACTCGTTCGTCACGTTCACGCGCGACGGGGGGACCGGCGTCGTCAGCGTCTTTGTCGGCACGACACCCGCCGGGACGTACACGGACACCACGGGACTCTACGTGCCGCTCGCGCAGAACGTCATCTTCCTGATGGACAACACGACGGGGTCCGCGGCCATTTCGGAGTCGTCCCCCGGGATCATCACGTACCTCAAGCTGATCGACACACCGGTCACGGCGGCGCAGATCCCGGCGCTTCAGATCGAAGCCTGCAGCAGCGTCATCGCCCCGAGCATTACCGCCATCAACCCGACGTCGGGTCCGTTGGCAGGCGGCACGAGCGTCACGATCACCGGCTCCCTGTTCACGGGCGCAACGGCCGTCAAGTTCGGCGCCAACAACGCCACGGCCTTCACCGTCAATTCCGACACGCAGATCACCGCCACTTCGCCCCCCGGCGCGGCGGGTGTCGTCGACGTGACGGTAACAACCGGCAGCGGCACCAGTGGCCTCGGAGCAAGTGACCAGTTCACGTACGGTGCGGTCAGCGGTCCGTCTTCACCGGTTCCGACTTTGTCGGACATCGGAACCTGGCTGCTCGCCGCGTTGCTGGCGCTGTCTGCCGCGCTCTTGATGCGACGGCGAAAGATAGCAGCGCTAGCCTTAGGGCGTTCGACCGCGACCGCGGGGCGTCCGGCCCCGCGGCGGCGGGCGCAGGTCACCACTGCCAGCGGCATCGGCGCCTCGCAGCAATGACGAACGGTTCGGGAACCGGCGCGGCGCGATAGGCGCGCTATTCGGTCTTGCCGGCCGGCAGCCGCTTTTCGATCTCCGCGAGGCGCGCCTCGAGCGCTTCCAGCTTTTCCCGCGTCTTCAGCAGCACCTGCGCCTGGACGTCGAACTCGGCCCGCGGCACGACATCGAGGCGCGCGAGGCCCGACGACAGCATCGCCCTGACGTTTTGCTCGATGTCCTTGGCGGGGCTGTTTTCGATCGCCTGGCCGATTCGGGCCGCGAGATCGTCGAACGCCTTGCTGTTCAGCATGAGTAACCTCCGGATGCTCATTCCTGCGGGAAATGGTGCGATCGAGTCTAGCAAAGATCGCATCGCGCTCGCTGTCGGCCGTTGGGCCGACGACGGCCGAAGCGATCGGTCGCATGACCGCCCCATCGCCGTGCACCGCTCGACATTTTCGCACCAATCGAGTGCGCTCTTCTTAAGACAGGCGCAGCGGCACCCCAAAAAGTGTTCGTAACCCTTTGTTAAAAAAGAAATTGCTGCGGTGGCACACGAAATGCTGAGGATACACCGGAAGCACCGCTCGTCGCTCCGCCTTTCGTCCATCCAACAAGGGAATCGCCATGTTTTCCAACAATCGATTGTCCCGTCTCGCTTCGCTCCTCGCGGTTGCCGCGTTTGTCTCGGGCACCGTGCTGGCGCAAACCCCCGCGCCTGCGGCCGCGGCACCCGCCGCCGCTCCGGCACCCGCGCCCGCCCCGGACAACACGTTGACGGCCAACATCGGGCTGTTCAGCCAGTACGGTTTCCGCGGCATCTCGCAGACGGCCGGCAAGCCGGCGGTGCAGGGCGGGTTCGACTACGCGCATTCGAGCGGCTTCTATCTCGGCACGTGGGCGTCGAACATCAGCTGGCTCGAGGATTTCGGCCTCTACAACCGGTCGAGCCTCGAATGGGACTTCTACGGCGGCTTCAAGAACAACTTCCCCGGCAGCGAGGACTGGAGCTACGACGTCGGCCTCTACTACTACTACTACCCGGGCCAACGCATCAACGCGCCCGGCATCTACAACGCCAACACGTTCGAGGGCTACGGCGCCATCGCGTGGAAGTGGGTGAGCGCGAAGGCGAGCTACAACTTCCAGAACTATTTCGGCGCCGAGCCCACGGGCCAGAAGACCGACGGCACCTGGTACATCGACTTCACCGCCAACTATCCGTTTGGCGATTCCGGATTCACGCTGCTCACGCACTACGGAATTCTCGACGTCCATCACGACGGCAGCGGCAACTCGAAGGTGAGTTACGACGACTGGCGGCTCGGTCTTTCCTACGTCGTCCCCGACGGGCTCTTCAAGAGCGTCGAGATCGGCGCCTACTACACGGGCAATACGGCGAACGCGGGGTTCTACACCGACCTCACGGGCTACAACACTGCCAAGGACGCCGGCATCGTCTACGTCAAGAAGACGTTCTGATCCGGCGCGCGCGCCTTTCGAACCACGCGAACACGAGGACACCATGAAACTGGTCACCGCCATCATCAAGCCGTTCAAGCTGGACGAGGTCCGCGAGGCTCTGTCCGCCATCGGCGTGCAGGGCGTCACCGTCACCGAGGTCAAGGGTTTCGGCCGGCAGAAGGGCCACACGGAGCTCTACCGCGGCGCCGAATACGTCGTCGATTTCCTGCCCAAGGTGAAAGTCGAAGCCGCGATCACCGACGACCTCGTCGAGCGAGTGATCGAGGCGATCGAGAAGGCCGCCAACACCGGCAAGATCGGCGACGGCAAGATATTCGTATTCGATCTCGAACAGGTCGTGCGAATCCGCACGGGCGAAACCGGCGCGCAGGCGCTGTAAGGGGACACGACATGAAAAGACTCTTCGCACTGTTCGCGCTCGCCGGCGCGCTCGCTCTCGCAACGGCTCCGGCAATCGGCAACGACGCCGCGCAGGCCGTGGGCACGGCGCCGATCATCCTCGCGCAGGCCCCGGCTGCAACGCCGGCGCCCGCCGCGGCAACACCCGCTCCGGCAGCCGCTCCCGCCGCGGCAGCAGCGACGCCGGCCGCCACCGCAGCCCCCGCCGCCGCGCCGCCGACGCCCAACAAGGGAGACAACGCGTGGATGATCGTCGCCACGGTGCTCGTGATCATGATGTCGATCCCGGGCCTCGCGCTCTTCTACGGCGGTCTCGTCCGCTCGAAGAACATGCTGTCGATCCTGATGCAGGTGTTCGTGATCTTCTCGATGATCGTCGTGCTGTGGGCGATTTATGGCTACAGCATCGCGTTCACCGAGGGGAACGCGTATTTCGGCGGGTTCGACCGGCTGCTCCTGGGCGGGATCTTCTCGATCAAGGACGGCGCTGGAACGTTCGCGACCGCGGCCACGTTCAGCAAGGGCGTGGTGATTCCCGAGTACCTGTACGTCGTGTTCCAGGCGACGTTCGCGGCGATCACGGTGGCGCTTATCGTCGGCGCCTTCGCCGAACGGGCGAAGTTCTCGGCGGTGCTGCTGTTCGCCGCGCTGTGGTTCACGTTCGCCTACCTGCCGATCGCGCACATGGTCTGGTTCTGGCCGGGCCCCGACGGCATCAAGGATGCGGCGACGCTCGCCTCGGAAACCGCGAAGGGCGGCTGGCTCTGGCAGAAGGGCGCGCTCGACTTCGCGGGCGGCACGGTCGTGCACATCAACGCCGGCGTCGCCGGCCTGGTGGGTGCTTACGTGATCGGCAAGCGCGTCGGTTACGGCAAGGATTCGATGGCGCCGCACAACCTCACGTTCACGATGATCGGAGCGTCGCTGCTGTGGGTGGGCTGGTTCGGGTTCAACGCGGGATCCGCGCTCGAAGCCGCCGACACTGCCGCGCTGGCGTTCGTCAACACGCTGGTCGCCACCGCCGCCGCGGTGCTGTCGTGGATGTTTGCCGAGTGGATGGTGAAGGGCAAGCCGTCGATGCTGGGCGCGGCATCGGGCGCCGTCGCCGGGCTCGTCGCGATCACGCCGGCCTGCGGCTTCGTCGGAACCAACGGCGCGCTCATCCTCGGCCTTCTCGCAGGCGTGGTGTGCCTGTGGGGCGTCAACGGGCTGAAGCGCATGCTGGGCGCCGACGACGCGCTCGACGTATTCGGCGTACATGCGACCGGCGGGATACTGGGCGCGATGCTCACCGGCGTCTTTGCCGCGCCAAGCCTGGGCGGCCAGGGGATCTACGACTACGTCGCGAACAAGATCAGCCCCGACTACGACATGATGGGCCAGCTCGTGATCCAGGGCACGGGCGTCCTGACGACGATCGTCTGGTCCGGCGTCGTCGCGTTCATCGCGTACAAGATCGTCGACCTCACGCTCGGCTTGCGCGTGACCGAAGAAGAAGAGCGCGAAGGCCTCGACATCTCTTCGCACGGCGAGTCGGCGTACAGGATGTAAGCACACTCGGTTGTTGGCGGCCGGCGGTTCTCCGCGGCCGCCCGCAAGGCGGGCCTCCTCCCGCACGTTGTTGCAGTCTCTCCTCAGTGGCTATTCGGGGCGCCCCGCAAAGGCGCCCCGTTTTTTTGGGCGAGTGCTCTCGGCTACAATCGGATCCTTTCGGAACGACGCGTCCCCATGGTTCCCCATCTCACCACCGCGCTTGCCGGACCGCTGCTCGAGCTCGAGCAGCGCTTTCTCGACCGGATGCCGGACATCGAGCGGTGGCTGCGCACGCAGTGGCAGGAGCACGCGGTGCCGTTCTATGCGTCCGTCGATCTCCGCAACGCCGGCTTCAAGCTCGCCCCGGTCGACACGAACCTGTTCCCTGGCGGCTTCAACAATCTGAATCCCGCCTTCCTGCCGTTGTGCGTGCAGGCGATCCAGGCCGCGGTCGAGCGCGTGTGCCCCGACGCGCGCGGCGTGCTGCTCGTCCCCGAGAATCACACGCGCAACACGTTCTATCTGCAGAACGTCGACGCGCTGCGCAACATCCTCGCGCAGGCGGGCATGCGCGTGCGTCTTGGCTCGCTGATCCCGGGGCTCGCCGAGCCCACGACCCTTGCGCTCCCCTCGGGGGGCAGCCTCACGCTGGAGCCGATCGTGCGCACGGGCCGGCGCGTCGGCCTCGCCGATTTCGATCCCTGCATGGTGCTCCTCAACAACGACCTGTCCGCGGGGGCGCCGGCCGTGCTGCAGGACATCGACCAGCCTGTGGCACCGCCGCTCGCCGCCGGCTGGTTCAACCGGAAGAAGTCGCATCACTTCCGCGTGTTCCATGGCCTCGCGAAGGAATTCGGCGCGCTGCTCGACATCGACCCGTGGCTGATCGACCCCTACTTCGGCGTCTGCGGCGTGATCGACTTCGAGGCACGGGAGGGCGAGGAGTGCCTCGCCTCCAACGTCGCCACGCTGCTCGACCGGATCCGCGCCAAGTATGCCGAGTACGGGATCGACGAGAAGCCGTTTGCGATCGTGAAGGCCGATGCGGGCACCTACGGCATGGGCATCATGACGGTGCGCGACGCGTCCGACGTCGTCGGGCTCAACCGGAAGGAGCGCAACAAGATGTCGGTGGTGAAGGACGGTCTCGAAGTGAGCTCCGTCATCATCCAGGAGGGCGTGCCCACCTTCGAGTCGATTCACGATGCGATCGCCGAGCCGGTCGTCTACATGATCGACCGCTTCGTCGTCGGCGGCTTCTACCGTGTCCACACCGAGCGCGGCAAGGACGAGAACCTCAACGCGCCCGGCGCGCGGTTCGTTCCGCTCGCGTTCGAAGCGCCCTGCATTCCCGATCTCGCGGGGCCCGCGGGCTGCGCGCCGAATCGTTTCTACGCGTATGGCGTCGTCGCGCGACTCGCGCAACTTGCGGCGGCGATCGAGATCGAGGAGCTTGCGGCGCTCGCCGACGCCGTTCCGGCATGAGCCCGCCGAGCCCCAAGGGCGAATACCGGAGTGCGCAGCACGAAGGTAATCCGCTAGACCCGTCGGACCGCTCCAAGGGCGAATACCGGAGTGCGCAGGGTGAAGGTACTCCGATAAGCGGCGCTGCGCCGATGATCGCGCCGTCGTATTGCCAGCTGATGGCACGCTACAACCGCTGGATGAACGAGCGGCTCTACGCGCTGCTGGCGGCGCTCGACGACGCCGAGCGCAAGCGCGACCGTGGCGCGTTTTTCGGCTCGATGCACGGGACGCTCAATCACCTGCTGTGGGGCGACCTGATGTGGCTCGGCCGCTTCGTCGGCGAGCCTTGTGCCGTCCCGCGCGTTCGGCGCGGACATGTTCGCCGATTTCGCCGAGCTCGCGAACGAGCGCGAGGCGACCGACCGCAGGATTCTCGATTGGGCGGGCGGCGTCACCTCCGAGTGGCTCGCCGGGACGCTCGCCTATCGAAGCCGCGTCGACGGCCGCACCCGGGAACTGCCACGCGCCGTCGCAGCGATGCATTTATTCAACCACGGCACGCATCACCGCGGACAGCTCACCACGCTGATGAAGCAGGCAGGCGTAGACCCCGGCGTCACCGACTTGCCGTGGCTGCCGGGCGTCGTGCGGTTCGTCGACTGAAGCCGAACTCCGCGCAAATAAAAAAGCCCCCGGGGAGGAGAGTCCCGGGGGCTTCCGCGTTGCCTGTCGAGCGCGGCGGAGGGGATCGTACTATCGCATGAAGCCCACGTCCGCGGTCGCGAACCTTCCGATGTTGGGAAAGATCTGGGCGACGTCGACCGGACTCGCACCAAACCACTTGGACAGCGTGGCACCCATCTGGTCCATCGCGGTTGTCGGAATCCACCGCCCCTGGCCGCCCGAGTCGTCCGGACCGCCCATCGCGAGATTGGGATAAAGACCGAACAGATTGTTGCCGGCCACGCTGCCGGTGGCCGTACCGTTGCCACCGACTATGAAGTGGTGAGCGCCCCAGCCGTGGTCGGTGCCGGCGCTGTTCGCCTTCATCGTCCGCCCGAAGTCGGAAAGCGTGAACGTCGTCACCTGGTCCGCGACACCCAGGTTGACCGTCGCAGAATAGAACGCGTTGATCGCCTTTGACATCTGCGCGAACAGGCTATTGTGGCCGGCGATTTCGCCCGTATGGGTGTCGAAGCCGCCGATCGAGACGAAGAATACCTCGCGCCCAGGCGCGTGGCCGAGCGTCGCGCGCTGCTCGATCACCTTGGCCACGGCCTTCAGCTGGCTCGCGAGGCCCGAATTGACGCCCGTGAAGGGGACCGTGATCGCTCCCGAGCCCGCCCCCTGGATGATCGGATTGAGAAGCTGGCTCGAGCTCAGCGCGACGTTCATCGTCTGCTGCGCGGCGTTCACGATCAAGTTCGAGTCGGGCAGCGTGAGGAGGGCCGCGCGCGCCTGCGCGCGCGCCAGCTGCGTCGCGCTCCCGCCGTCACCCGAGAAACCGAAGTTGCCGCCGGTGGGCAGTGACAGCGAGCGCACGCTGACGCCGTTGCCGAACGTCTGCGACCCGGAGAACGACATCGAGATCGGCGTGAAGGGTACCGGAAGCTGGGGCGACATCGCGTCGAGCAGACGGCCACCCCAGCCCGTGATCTTGCCCAGCGAGGGGTTGTCGACCACGGTCATGAACTGCTGCTGCTGATCACTGTGCGAGAACAGGTTGTCGGGGACCTGCTTGCCGCCGTGCTTCGACGCGGTGTACTGCGCGCGGGTGATCGGCTCGGACAAACTGCCGACGTTGCAAAGGATGGCGCACTTGCCCGCGGTGAAGAGGCTTCTGGATTTCCGGCATTGCAGGATGGAGCCCGAAGACCGCGCCGGGGACATTGGCCGGATTGATCGCCAGCATCGGCCCCATGGTGTTGCCTGCGGCTGCAATGGTGTTGGGCGGGCTGCCGACGTTCGGAATGTTGATGCCGCACGACAACGGGCGCGCCGCGAGATACTGCGCGTAGTTGGTGCTCGGCATCACCATGTTGCTCGAATCGTTGCCGCCGAAGAGGAACACGCAGACGAGCGCTTTGTAATCGCCCACCGACGCGGCGGCGCTGGCGAGTCCGAGCTTGTCCATGCTGGCGGCAAGCGACAGCGCGGAGAATCCGCCGGCAGTTTGCAGGAACCGGCGACGCGAGAAAATGAAGGGTCCGCTCATGTCAGAACTCCAGTTGGTACTTGGGCGAAACGGTGACGAGGTACACCGCGGTCCGGGCGCGATCCAAGCAGCTGCTGCGCCGTGTACGGCCCGGCCGGGCCGCCGAGCGCCGGGATATCGATCGCGTTCTTGATCGCGAGCTTCATCCCGGCCGGCATCGTGCCGAACAGCAGCACGCTGTTGACCTGCTGGATCAGATTTGCCGTGTTGTTGGCGTACGGCGTCAGCTGGCCATAATCGATCTTCGTGCCCGTCGAGTTCTTGACCGTGGCGTCGGGGTTAGGCCCGCAGATGATGTTGGCCGGCGGTCAGTGCGGCCGCCGTACACCCTGCGCCGAGCGACAGGCTGTACATGAAGTTGGCGCGCGGGAAATACGTCGTCGCATTGAAGATCCCGAACTGCGGGCCCGCAAGGGTCGTGCCCGGTATCACGTAGTCGGCCGGATAGTAGTTGAACACCGTCGGCGACGTGTAGACGTTCTGGTCCATGTTGGGCGTCTGCAGCAGCGGATACACGCCGTCGCTCGTCGCGGTCATCGCCCGCAGCATGTTCGTCACCAGAAGCACCGGCTCCTTCAGCTTGCCGAACTGAGAAGTCACCGGATTCCGCGGCGCCAGCGCCTTGGGATCGAGCAGAATCGCCTTGATGACGGATTTCATATCGCCGGGCGTGCCGATGGCCGCTCCGCCAGGGCAGGTCGCGGGGTTTGCCGAGTACTTGTTGGTGCAGCTTGCGAACTCCGCTGCGACGCGCTGCACGAAGGCCGGCGAGGGATTGCTCGTCACCAGATGCTGGATCAGCTGCTTGCAGATGAACGGCGGCCGTGTTGGAGTGCGTCAAGAGCGCGTTCACCGCGACCAGGAGATCGTTGTTCGCGATCTGGCCGGCCGGGATCACGAGCGGCGGAATGAACGCCAGGTTCTTCTGCGTGATGTCGTGCCAGTTCTGGGTGCCGGCCGGACCACACAGGACGCCTCCCGCGATCGGCGGATTGCCCTCGCACGGCGTCATGTTGGCGGCATAGTTGACCGGTGCGTTCCACTTGTATACGCCCGCCAGCGGCCAGTACGTCCACCCCGTCATGACCTTCGCCATTTCGGTGATGTCGGTCTGCGAGTACGTCGGGATCGGGTTGTTGCTCGCGTCGAGCAACAGCGTGCCGTCGATGTTCAATTCCCAGAGCCCGATCGAGAAGAGCTGCATGATCTCGCGCGCGTAGTTCTCGTTCGGATTCGTGCCCTTGACCGGGTCCGCCTTCGCGTTGTTGACCATGTCGAGGTAGTTGCCCATCAGCGGGTCGACGCTGATGCGGAACAGGACGTTGAAGTAATTGTCGAACGCGAGGTCCTGCAGCATCTGTTGATAATTGCGGTTCGCGTACCCGATCGGATCGTTCGCCGCCGAAACCACGTCGATCTGGGACAGCGCCCAGGCAACGCGCTGGCGAAGCTGGTCGGGCGCGGTGAGCGCGTTCTTGAAGAAGAAGCGCTGCGAAACGAACTGCGTGTAAAGATCGCGCGGACAGTTGGTGCCGAAGTTGATCGCGTCGGCGGGCCCGCCCGCCGTCAGCGGGCTCTGTGCAATTGCCCGGCTGGTTTTGCGGCTGGAAGGCCATCGGCGGCAATATCGTCGCCGGCTTTGCGAACTGCGCGTCGATATAGGCGCTGAAGCAGGGCGCCATGTTGGGCGTTACGCAGTTGCCCGCGGCGGCCGTGTTTTCCGCGCCGATCGGGCCGAAGGACGCATGCGACAGGAACCGCGTGGCGTCGAGGTACGTGCGTGCTGATCGCGCCGGCGCCGGCGTAGAGCGGCGTGTCGCCGGTGAGACCGTAGCCGATGATCGCAGCGACAGTGGACGCCGCCGTCGGTCGAAATGTACCAAGTGCCGTTGCGGTAGATGGCGAGATCGTCCTTGCCGTCGCCGTCGTAGTCGAACATCATCGGAATGTCGCCCGGGACGCCGCCGAAGCCGTAGATCTTGTCCACCGACGGTCGCGCGCGTCGTGGAGCCGTACCAATAGCCGTTCCGGTAGATGAACAGTCCCTTGACGCCGGTCCCGTTGACGTCGCCGAGCAGCGGTACGTCGCCAGGCACGCCGCCAAAGTTATAGGTCGCGGTCAGGGCGCCGTCGACGGTGTCGCGCACGAACCAGGTGCCGTCGCGATAGAGCACCAGGTCTTCGCGACCGTCGCCGTTCATGTCCGCGATCAGCGGTATGTCGTTGGGCGCGCCGCCGAAGTTGATCGTTTGATCGATCGTCCCGTCCTTGTTGGAGTCGACGAGCCACTGGCCGTTGCGGTACAGGACGGGGGAGCGCGTGCCCGCACCGGCAAGGTCGCCCATCAGGCCGACATCCCCGGGCGCGCCGAAGACCACCTTCAGGTCGGGGGCGAGATCGAAATTGCCGTCGAGAATGAATTTGGTTACCGATGGGCGATACACGCCTATGGCGGCTGCCTGCGTCGCGGCTGCGGCAGGCACGGCAGCCACGAATCCTGCGGCCAGTGCGACCAGTGCCAACGCATGGGCAAACAGAGGGGACACCGCGCGGCGCCGCGCGCTCATGAACTCTTGCAGCATGGACGACCTCTTCTCGATGGCCCGCGGCGCCGACCCGGAATCCGCTTTTTCCGGTGAAGCGCTTTCCCGATTTCAGGAAGGCGCTCCGGCGCGCGCAGGAAATGACGTCAATCCGACCACCCTTGTCCGCTCCCTGGACACCGCGGTGGAGGAACCCCGCATATGACAATTGCATACGTAGGCTGCATGACGTTTGCATAAAACGCAAGCCCCCGATCGACCCCGTCGAGGGGTCAGCCGACGAGCGGTCGCCGCCACGCGGCTTGTCGTGAACAAAGAGGGGAGGCGGCGCGCGGCTACCGGGGCTTGCGTTTCGCGCGGGGATGCGCGCGGTCGTACGCCTGCGCGAGATACTGGAAATCGAGGTGGGTGTAGACCTGCGTGGAGGCGATGCTCGCGTGTCCGAGCATCTCCTGGACTGCCCGGAGATCCCCCGACGATTGCAGCACGTGCGAGGCGAACGAATGCCGGAGCATGTGCGGGTGCACGTGCTGGGGAAGCCCCCGCTTCACCGCCCATTCGGCGAGGCGGCGCTGAATGGCCCGCGGCGAGATGCGCGCGCCGCTGCGGCCGAGAAAGAGCGCCTTCGCGTCACGTTGCGGAAGCGCCTTGCGCGCGGGAAGCCAGGCGCGGATCGCGTCGCGCGCGGCGGCGCCGACGGGCACGATGCGCTCTTTCGCGCCCTTGCCCCACACGCGCACCTCGCCATGTTCTAGGTCGATGCGATCGAGATCGAGCCCCGCCAGCTCCGCGAGCCGCAGCCCGGACGAATAGGCGAGCTCGAACAGCGCGCGATCGCGCAGCGAAAGCGTGTCGGTCCCGTCGATCGCCACTAGCTGCACTGCTTCATCCGGCGACAGCACGGCGGGCAGCCGGCGCGCCGAGCGGGGCGGCTTGAGACCGGTGCACGGGTTGTCCTTGATTCCCGCATCGCGGTCCTGGAGGAAACGGAAGAACGTGCGCCACGAGGAGAGCACCCGCGCAAGGCTCCGGCCCGAGAGCCCGCGGCCGTGCAGCGTTGCCAGGAATCGCCGCACGTCGCGCGGCGACAACCCGGCGAGCGCGAGATCGCCCGCCGCGACGGCGAGCTGCGATGCATCGCGGACATACGCCGATCGCGTGTGCTCGGGTCTACCCGCGAGCGAGCGCGCGAAGGCTTCCAACAGCGCGGCGTTGGCCTTGCTGACGGGGCGGGGAAGCGAGGCGGGCGTCGTCTTGGTCATCGCGCCCGGGAGCTCGATCTCAGATTGGCGGAAGGTAACGCGCGGTGGCGACGCTTGCGAGCTCGGCCAGTCGCGTGAGATAGACGGTGCCCATCCCCGGGTAGAAACGCTCGGGATCCTCGCTCGCGAGACCGAGAAGGCCGAACGTGTGCGCGGTGCGCAGCGGCAGGAACGCGAACGACTTCCATGCCTCGCCGCGCTCGAACCAGTCGCGCGCCTCGAACGGCGCTTGCGGCCCGCAATACGGTGCGCCGACCTGATCGGCGTACTCGCGGAGCTCGAGCGTCGTCGCCGCAAGCTCGGGCAGATACGATTGCTCGGGCACGCGCCCCCACAGACGGCAAGCGACCTGGGGCACGCCGAAATCCTCGCGGAGGCTGTGATAGAGCACCGCGAGCGTGGTCTCGAGGTCGGGCGCGGCGAAGAGGGCGAGCGTCGAGCGGTGGAGCTTTTCCGCGATCTTGTCGTTCTCGCCGCCGAACTTGATGAGCTCCCGCAGCCGGTTCTCGAGCTCGGTGTTCTTTTCGCGCAGCGTGACGATCTGCCGCTCGGCGATCGGGATCGCGTGCCCGCCATGCGGATGCGGAACGAAGATCTCGGCGATGAGATCCGCGTAGTCCTCGAAAAACGCCGGGTTCTCCTTGAGATACCGGGCTACGGCGGTGTCGTCCATCCTGGGCAATCCTGTGCCGGGTGCGTCGTTCATCGTCATGCCGCAACGGCGTTCTTCAGCCCGCGGACACCTCCCATTCGCCTTCGAATACCGTGGCCGCCGGCCCCGTCATCGTGACCGCCGCGTCCGCGCGCGGCCACGCCACCGTCAGGGCCCCCCCGCGCGTCTCGACGCGGACGACGTGATCGTTCGCGCGGGGATGCGCGCGGTCGTACGCCTGCGCGAGATACTGGAAGTCGAGGTGGGTGTAGACCTGCGTGGAGGCGATGCTCGCGTGCCCGAGCATCTCCTGGACTGCGCGGAGATCGCCCGACGATTGCAGCACGTGCGAGGCGAACGAATGCCGGAGCATGTGCGGGTGCACGTGCTGGGGAAGCCCCCGCTTCACCGCCCATTCGGCGAGGCGGCGCTGGATGGCGCGCGGCGAGATGCGCGCGCCGCTGCGGCCGAGAAAGAGCGCCTTCGCGTCACGCTGCGGAAGCGCCTTGCGCGCGGGAAGCCAGGCGCGGATCGCGTCGCGCGCCGCGGCGCCGACGGGCACGATGCGCTCTTTCGCGCCCTTGCCCCACACGCGTACCTCGCCATGGTCGAGGTCGATGCGATCGAGATCGAGTCCCGCAAGCTCGGCGAGCCGCAGCCCGGACGAATAGGCGAGCTCGAACAGCGCGCGATCGCGCAGCGAAAGCGTGTCGGTCCCGTCGATCGCCACCAGGCGCACCGCCTCATCCGGCGACAGCACGGCGGGCAGCCGGCGCGCCGAGCGGGGCGGCTTGAGACCGGTGCACGGGTTGTCCTTGATTCCCGCATCGCGGTCCTGGAGGAAGCGGAAGAACGTGCGCCACGACGAGAGCACCCGCGCAAGGCTCCGGCCCGAGAGCCCGCGGCCGTGCAGCGTCGCCAGGAATCGCCGCACGTCGCGCGGCGACAACCCGGCGAGCGCGAGATCGCCCGCCGCGACGGCGAGCAGCGATGCATCGCGGACATAGGCCGCTCGCGTGTGCTCGGGTCTTCCCATCAGCGATCGCGCGAACGCCTCCAGCAGCTCGCCGTTGGCCTTGCTGACGGGGCGGGGAAGCGAGGCGGGCGTCGTCTTGGTCATCGCGCCCGGGAGCTCGATCTCAGATTGGCGGAAGGTAACGCGCGGTGGCGACGCTTGCGAGCTCCGCCAGTCGCGTGAGATAGACGGTGCCCATCCCCGGGTAGAAACGCTCGGGATCCTCGCTCGCGAGACCGAGGAGGCCGAACGTGTGCGCGGTGCGCAGCGGCAGGAACGCGAATGACTTCCATGCCTCGCCGCGCTCGAACCAGTCGCGCGCCTCGAACGGCGCCTGCGGCCCGCAATACGGCGCGCCGACCTGATCGGCGTACTCGCGGAGCTCGAGCGTCGTTGCCGCAAGCTCGGGCAGATACGATTGCTCGGGCACGCGTCCCCACAGACGGCAAGCGACCTGGGGCACGCCGAAGTCCTCGCGGAGGCTGTGATAGAGCACCGCGAGCGTGGTCTCGAGATCGGGCGCGGCGAAGAGGGCGAGCGTCGAGCGGTGGAGCTTTTCCGCGATCTTGTCGTTCTCGCCGCCGAACTTGATGAGCTCCCGCAGCCGGTTCTCGAGCTCCGTGTTCTTTTCGCGCAGCGTGACGATCTGCCGCTCGGCGATCGGGATCGCGTGCCCGCCGTGCGGATGCGGAACGAAGATCTCGGCGATGAGATCCGCGTAGTCCTCGAAAAACGCCGGGTTCTCCTTGAGATACCGGGCGACGGCGGTGTCGTCCATCCTGGGCAATCCTGTACCGGGTGCGTCGTTCATCGTCATGCCGCATCGGCGCTCTTCAGCCCGCGGACACCTCCCATTCGCCTTCGAATACCGTGGCCGCCGGCCCCGTCATCGTGACCGCGGCGTCCGCGCGCGGCCACGCCACCGTCAGAGGCCCGCCGCGCGTCTCGACGCGGACGACGTGATCGAGGAGCCCGCGCCGGATGCCGGCGACAACCGCCGCGCAGGCTCCGGTCCCGCACGACAACGTCTCCCCCGCGCCGCGTTCCCAGACACGCAGGCGAATGTTAGCGCGATCCATCACCTGCATGTAGCCCACGTTCACGTGCTGCGGAAACCGTGGATCGTGCTCGATCAGAGGCCCCTGGACGGCGACGGGCGCGGCGTCGACGTCGGCGACGACCTGCACCGCATGCGGATTGCCCATCGAGACGAGGCTCACGGCAATCGTTTCGCCGCCGACATCGAGCGCAAGCACCGCCGCGTCGCCGTCGCCGGTGAACGGGATTTCCCTTGGCGCGAAGCGGGGCACGCCCATGTCGACCGCGACCTCGCCGCCGGCGACGATCTCCGGAACGATGATGCCGCTCGCCGTCTCGACGCGGATCCGGTCCTTCTTCGTGAGCCCCTGCCGCCGGACGAATTGCACGAAGCAGCGCGCGCCGTTGCCGCATTGCTCGACCTCGGAGCCATCGGCATTCCAGATCCGGTAACGGAAGTCGACGTCGCTCCGCGTGGGACTTTCGACGACCAGGACCTGGTCGCAGCCGACGCCATAGCGGCGATCGGCAACACGCCTCACCTGTGCCGCCGCGAGGGTGACGCGCTGACGGATGCCGTCGAACACGACGAAGTCGTTGCCGAGGCCCTGCATCTTCGTGAACCTGAGCGTCGTCATCGCGGCGCGGGAAGCCTTCGGACGTCAAAAACGGCATCGGTGGCCAAAGCTCGTTGCTCACGCGCTTAAGCCTCTTGTGCGCATTCTAGCGATTATCCGTTGGCTCAAGAATTGCTTACCCGATTTGGACGACAACCGCTCCGGCAACTCAACATCAATGAACCCGTCGGTCCCCGCCTTTTCCACCGTCACGGAGTCGAGCGGTTTCCAGTCCCTTAGACAGCCGTGGAACGCGCTGTGGGAGAGCCTGGAGCACCCGAGCCTGTTCTCGAGTTTCGACTGGTGCTGGAACGCGTGGACGCTCGTCGGCGAACGCCGCGGATACCGGCTGCGGGTCGTCTGCGGCTGGCTGGACGGGCGGCTCGTGCTGATCTGGCCGATGATCGAAGACAGCGGCGTGCTGCGCATGCTGACGTCGGATACGCTTGAATACCGCGACCTCCTCGTCGCCGGGTCCGAGCATGGGTCGCGATGGGTTGAAGAGGCCTGGTCGCATCTCCGGGCGACAACGCGCGCCGGAACCTTTGTCTTCCAGAATCTGCGGCCGCCGAACGCGCTCGGCGCGAAGCTCGCGCAGATGCGAAACGCGAAACCCATCGGCGGCGGATGGTCCCCTGTGGTCAGGCTGGACCGATTCGCGGACTGGGAGGCCTACGCGAGCACGCTGCCAAGGTCGCTCGTCAGCGATCAGCGCCGTCAATGGAAACGTGTGCGCCAAGCCATGCCCGGGATGTCGTTCCGCCTGGTCGACAGCGCCGACGCGATCGGGCCGGTCATGGACTGGATCGCCCTGCACAAGGCGGCCTGGGGCGAGGAGCGGGGCAAGCGCGGCTGGTTCAACTCGGACGACACGCTCACTATGCTCAAGTCCGTTGCGAAATCCGCTCTCGATGACGGCCGGCTCGTGCTGGCCACGCTGTCCGACGGGAACGCGACGATGTCCGCCGGCTGGGGCTTCGTTTGCGGCGGCGAATTCCTCTTTTATGCATTCGCCTACGACAAGGCCTACGCGACGTACTCCCCCTCCCGTTTATTCGTGGAAAACCTCCTGCAGCATTGCTTTCGCAACGGCATCCGCACCTTTGACTTCATGCCTGGCGACGTGCGCGTACAAGCGCATCTGGGCGACCGACTATGTCCGCGTGGAGTCCTACATAGGCGCGCTGAACTGGCGCGGGGCGTTGCTGCTGCGCGTCTGCGACACGAGGCTCGTCTCCGGCATGCCGGACGCGCTGCGGGACGTCTATCGAACCCTGCCCGTCCGCTGGCGAAATGCCGTGCACCGCCGACTGCGGGGGTACCGTTTGGTCAACCACGCGCTGCATCTCACCCCCGCCCCGACAGCACCTCCCGATGCGGTCCCCGAGAACGGGAGCAGCGAGCCCAGCCATCGCAACGCGCCGACCGAACACCTTTCGGGGCAGGAATGCGCTCGCCAAGGCGCAGCCGGGGAACCGGATCCCGAACTCTCGCCTTCGGCATTGCCGAATACGCCCACCTGACAACGGAGAGGACCGCTGCGGCGGCGAAGCGACGGTTACCGTTTCGACTAGACGTTGAAGCGGAAGTGCATGACGTCGCCGTCCTTCACGACGTAATCGCGTCCCTCGAGCCGCATCTTTCCGCGCTCCTTCGCACCCTGCTCGCCCTTGCACGCGATGTAGTCGGCGAACGCAATCACCTCGGCGCGGATGAAGCCCTTCTCGAAATCGGTATGGATCACGCCCGCCGCCTGCGGCGCCGTCGCGCCGGCGTGAATCGTCCAGGCGCGCACTTCCTTCGGCCCGGCCGTCAGGTAGGTTTCGAGGCCGAGCAGCTTGTAGCCGGCGTGGATCACGCGGTCGAGGCCGGGCTCGGCGAGGCCCAAGTCCGCGAGAAACGCGAGCTTGTCGTCGCCGTCGAGATCCGCGATCTCCGCCTCGAGCGACGCGCACACCGGCACGACCGGCGCGCCTTCCTTCGCCGCGTGCGCTTCCACGACGGAGAGCAGCGGGTTGTCGTGAAAGCCGCGCTCGCCGACGTTCGCCACGTACATCGTCGGCTTCATCGTCAGCAGGAAGAACGGGCGCAGCACGTCGCGCTCCTCGGCATAGAGATCCGCGGCGCGCGCGGGACGCCCCTGATCCAGCACCGCTTCGACCTTCTTCAGCGCCGCGACGATCCGCTGTGCTTCCTTGTCGCCGCCGGAGCGCGCGAGCTTCTCGTATTTCGAGAGCTGCTTTTCGACGGCGGCGAGGTCCGCCAGCGCGAGCTCGGTGTCGATCGTTTCGATGTCCGAAATCGGGTTCACCTTCCCGGCGACGTGGACGACGTTGTCGTCCTCGAAGCAGCGCACGACGTGTGCGATCGCGTCGGTCTCGCGGATGTTCGCGAGGAACTGGTTGCCGAGACCCTCGCCCTTCGACGCGCCGGCGACGAGTCCCGCGATGTCGACGAACTCGACGGTCGCCGGAATCACCTTCTCGGGACGAGCGATGGCCGCGAGCGCGGCGAGGCGCGGGTCGGGGACTTCGACGATGCCGACATTGGGCTCGATCGTGCAGAAAGGATAGTTCTCGGCGGCGATTCCGGCTTTCGTGAGCGCGTTGAACAGCGTCGACTTGCCGACGTTGGGCAGCCCGACGATGCCGCATTTGAGGCTCATTTCATATCCTTCGTATGCAGCAGCAGCATCGCCCGCTCGAAATCGCCGGACGCGATCGCCGGCCATGCCGCGAGCGCGCGGTCGATCGCCGCGCCGATCTGCGCGCGCTCGGCAGCGAAGGGCGGCCGCAGGACATAATCGACGACGTCCTGCTGCGGAATCGCCGAATCGCGCGGATGCCCGATGCCGAGGCGCAGCCGCCAGAAATCAGACGTGCCGAGCTGTGCATCGATGTCGCGCAGGCCGTTGTGGCCCGCGTTGCCGCCGCCGAACTTCATCTTCGCCTCGCCGGGCAGGAGGTCGAGCTCGTCATGGGCGACGAGGATTTCCGCCGGCGCGATCGCAAAGAAGCGCGCGAGTGCGGCGACCGCGCGCCCCGACAGGTTCATGTACGTCCCCGGCTTGAGAAGGCGCAAATCGCCCGCGCCGCGCGCGACCTGGCCATGGAACTTGCCTTCGGTCGCGAAGGCCGCGCCGAGCTGTCGCGCGAGCGCGTCGACGAACCAGAAGCCCGCGTTGTGCCGCGTGGCGTCGTGCTCGCGGCCGGGATTCCCCAGTCCAACGACGAGACGAATCGATGCGCCCATGTGGATATTCGCGAGTCGGAGTCGACGCCTGCGCAGCAAAAAGGCCCGCCGGATGTCCGCGGCGGGCCCTGCTGCCGAGGCAACGGGCGGCTACTTCTTCTTCTTGTCGTCCTTGCCGGAGTCCTTCTCCTTCTTGTCGCCCTTGTCGCCCTTGTCGCCCGCGGCTTCCGCCGGCTTGCCCTCGGCCGGTGCAGCGCCCGGAGCCGCGACGGCGCCCGGCGCAGCCGCGCCTTCCGCGCCCGGCACGGCTTCCGCTTCGACCACTTCCTCGACCACGGCCTTCGGCACGACCGCCGCGGCCACGACGGGATCGAGCTTGCCGCGCATGACGAGCGAGACGCCCGGCGGCAGCTTCAGCGCCGACACGTGGATCGAGTGGCCGACGTCGAGCGTAGCGAGATCGACCTCGATGAATTCGGGCAGGTCCTTCGGCAGGCACGAGACGTCGAGCTCGTTCAGCACGTGCGTGACGATCGCGCTGGAGAGCTTGACCGCCGGCGACGACTCGGCATTGGCGAAATGCAGCGGGACTTTCATGTGGATCTTGCGGTTCTCGTCGACGCGCTGGAAGTCGACGTGGAGGATCTCGTTGCGAAACGGGTGCATCTGGACATCGCGCAGCAGCACCTTGGTCGCGCCGCCGTCGAGCTTCATCGTCAGGATCGACGCGTGGAAGGCCTCGTTGCGAAGCGCGTGGAAGAGCGCGTTGTGGTCGAGCTCGATCGGCTGGGGTTGGCCGGTGCCGCCATAGACGATGCCCGGCGCCTTGCCGGCGCGGCGCATGCGGCGGCTCGCTCCGCGGCCCTCCGTCGTGCGCGGAAATGCCGTGAATTCGAATTGCATGGATGACTCCCGATGTCTGCGGCCTTCCGGGTATCCCCGCCCGAAAGGCAGGTTGACGGTCGTCCGCGGTTGGCGACATCCGGGCAGAGGTCAACGACCCGCTGCCCGGGAAAGCCTTGAATTATAACCGGAAACCGAGACGCTTGCCAACCGTCTCGGGAATCTGGGCTATTCGGTGAAGAGCGAGCTCACCGACTCCTCGTTGGACACGCGCGTCATCGTCTCGGCGAGGAGCTGCGCGCACGAGAGCTGGCGGATGCGCGGACACGCCTTCGCTTCGTCGGTGAGCGGAATCGTGTCGGTGACGACGATCTCATCGAGCTCGGAGGCGCCGATCCGCGGGACGGCGCCGCCCGAGAGCACCGGATGCGTGCAGTACGCGACGACCTTGCTCGCGCCGTGCTCCTTGAGCGCGGTGGCCGCCTTGCACAGCGTGTTCGCCGTGTCGACGATGTCGTCCATGATGACGCACGTGCGCCCGGAGACATCACCGATGATATTCATCACCTCCGAGACATTCGCGCGCGGACGGCGCTTGTCGATGATCGCGAGCTCGGAGTCGAGACGCTTCGCGATCGCGCGGGCGCGGACGACGCCTCCGACGTCCGGCGACACGACGAGGAGATCCTGGTAATTCTGCTTCCACAGGTCGCCCAGCAGGATCGGCGTCGCGTAGATGTTGTCGACCGGGATGTTGAAGAATCCCTGGATCTGGTCGGCGTGGAGGTCCATCACCATCACGCGCTGGACGCCTACCGTCGTCAGCATATCGGCCACGACTTTCGCGGTGATCGGCACGCGGGCCGAGCGCGGGCGCCGGTCCTGCCGCGCATAGCCGAAGTAGGGCATGCACGCGGTGATGCGCCCGGCCGACGCGCGTTTGAGCGCATCGGTCATCACCATGATCTCCATCAGGTTGTCGTTGGTCGGAACGCTGGTGGACTGCAGGATGAACACGTCGCGGCCGCGAACGTTCTCGAGGAGCTCCACCATCACCTCGCCATCGGAGAACTTGCCGACGACGCAACGCCCGAGGCTGATGTTGAGATGCCGGCAGACGGCCTCGGCGAGACGCGGATTCGCGTTGCCGGTGAAAACGCGCATGCGCTCGAAGGCCATGATCGCAGCGTCAGGCCTGCCGGGCCGCGCGGACAGCGGCGCGCGACGGCCCCGTCGCGAAATGGCTGGGGAGGAAGGATTCGAACCTTCGAATGCCGGAATCAAAATCGGACAAGGCGAGCACCCCAGAGCAAGCCAGAGATCGCCAATAATAGCGTATTCAGTGGGTTACTTGTTCCCGCCTTCTCTCAGTTCTTCCCTTACGACAAAGAAGTATAGCGGCATGCATGATCTCGATCTGCGCATAGCGCCTGTACTCGCGGTGTCACGGCGCTCGCTGAGGACCGACGCTTGATCCTTCGTATAATTCATTCTGCGCGGGACCTCCCGCGTGCAAATATCGCAGAGACCCATGCAGAGAGTTGGCCGCAACGATCCGTGTCCGTGCGGTAGCGGGAAGAGGGCCAAGCACTGTTGCCATCAACTGGCGATGGACCGGGCGCCGACAGGCGATGCCCGCGTCGCGACACCGACCGGTCGCCAGAATGCCTTCGCGCGCGTGGCTACGGACGCTGACGCGCATTTTAGGCAGGCGAACCACCTGCTGGCGCAAGGCAATGCGGAAGCGGCGGCCGAGCATCTCGAAAGCGCGCTTGCCATCAGGCCGGACTATGCCGAGGCGTACATGACGCTCACGCAGGCCCTCTGGCAACAAGGCAAGCTCGATGCGGCGGCCGCGAGCTTGGAGAAGGGGCTGTCGCTGATGCCGGGTCATGCCGTGGCCCACAGCAATCTGGGCCTCCTGTATGGCAAGCTGGGCAAACGAGATGCGGCAGTCGAGAGCTTCAGGAAAGCACTTGCGATCAATCCGGATTTCGCATGGGCTCATTGCAACCTCGGCAATGTTCTGGCCGCTGATGGCAACCTGCCAGCCGCGATCGAGAGCTATCGAAATGCGCTCGCAATCGATCCGAATCATGTCGAGACTTGGGTCAACCTCGGGAACACGCTCAACGCAAAAGACGATTTCGAAGCGGCAGTCGAGTGCTATCGGAAGGCACTCTCCATTAAGCCCGACCATGCCGTTGCCTGGGCCAATATCTGCGCACCGCTCCAAGCGCAGGGCAACCTCGATGCAGCAATCGACAGTTTCCGAAAAGCGCTGGAGCTCAGACCCGATTTTGCCGACGCTCAGAGCGGCCTACTGAACGTGTTGAGCTTCCATCCGGCGTACTCGCCCGCTCAGCGCTTGGCGGAAGCGCGGCGCTACGGCGCCGGCGTGACGGCACGCGCCAAGCCGTTCGACCGATGGCCGGCAGATCAGAACGTTTGCGCGCCACCCGCAAAGCCCCTGCGCGTCGGGTTGGTTTCTGGGGATCTGCGAACGCATCCGGTCGGATTCTTTATCGAAAGCATCCTCGCGCATTTCGATCCCGCCGAGGTCGAGCTGGTGGCGTATTTGACGTTGGCGCGGGAAGACGAGACGACCGCTCGCCTCAAACCCCGCTTTACCGCCTGGAACAGCATCGTCGATTTGGAGGACGAAGTAGCCGCTTCCAGGATTCGCAGCGACGGCATTCACATCCTTATCGACCTCGCAGGACACACCGCGCACAATCGCTTGCCGGTTTTTGCCTGGAAGCCTGCCCCGGTACAGGTGAGCTGGCTGGGGTATTTCGCTACCACGGGCGTACCCGCGATCGACTATTTGCTGGCAGACCGTGTTTCGGTGCCGGAATCACTCCGCGAGCAATTCACCGAAACGATCTGGTATCTGCCGGACACCCGATTCTGCTTCACGCCTCCTCCCGACAGCGCGCGCCTGCAGCCGGGGCCGCTTCCTGCGGTGCGCAATGGCTACATCACCTTCGCCTCCTTCCAGAATCCGATCAAACTAAACGACGCGGTACTGGCGGCGTGGGGACGCATACTCTCCGCACTGCCTGACGCGCGGCTGCGACTGCTGAATCGCCAAATGGACTACCCGCCCGCGCGGGCGCGCCTGCGGGACCGATTGCACGGATTTGGCATCGCGTCCGAACGGTTGACGATGGTCGGTCAGGTCCCCCGTGAAGACTACCTGGTGGCACACGCCGACGTGGATATCATTCTCGACACGTTCCCGTATCCGGGTGCAACGACCACGTGCGAGGCATTGTGGATGGGCGTCCCCACCGTGACTCTGGCAGGCGATACGCTGGTTTCCCGCCAAGGCGCGAGCCTACTCGCGTGCGCCGGGCTCGACGAGTGGATTGCCGGCGACGTGGACGACTATGTTGCGCGGGCGCTGGCGCATGCCGCCGACGTCGATCGCTTGGCCCACCTACGTTCGGAGTTGCGGCAGAAAGTGCTCGCGTCACCGCTTTTTGACGCTCCCCAATTCGCCCGCAATCTCGTAACGGCGCTGCAGGAGATGTGGACGCGTCACTGCGCGACCAATGACGCCGTAGGCTAAATGGCTGGGGAGGAAGGATTCGAACCTTCGAATGCCGGAATCAAAATCCGGTGCCTTAACCAACTTGGCGACTCCCCAGCGGGAAAACCCGGCGCGCCCGCGTTGTCGAGGGCGCGAAATGTACCACCTGGAATTCGTTCCGGGGATCACGCGAAGGCCGCAAGCGGATGGCGGACGAGCGGACGGGCGACGAAGCCGTGCATGCCGGGCGGCCTCGCCTCGACGGCGTCCCGCGCCAGCTCGCCCGATGCAAACGACGCGAACACCGCACTCCCCGATCCCGTCATCCGCGCGTGCCGCGAATGCCTGCGCAATTCGGCCAGGGCCGCGCCGATCTCGGGATAGCGCCGCAGCGCCACCGCCTCGAGATCGTTCCGGCCATAACCCTCGGAAAAGACGTCCATTTTCGCCGACGGCGTGTCGCGTGTCAATTCTGGCGCCGCGAAGATGGCCGCCGTCGAGACGCTTCGCGCGGGCGCGATCACCGCAACCCACATCGGCGGCACCGTCACCGGCCGGAGGATCTCTCCGATGCCGCAAGCGAACGCCGGCTCGCCGAAAAGAAAGAAGGGAACATCCGCGCCGAGCGCGACACCGATCTCCATCAGGCGCGGGCGCGACAGCCGAAGATCCCACATCCGGTTGAGCGCAAGCAGGACCGAAGCGGCATCAGAGCTGCCGCCGCCCAGTCCGCCGCCGACCGGGATCCTCTTCGTCACCGCGATGTCGGCGCCCCTGCTGCATCCGGTCGCGGACTTCAGTGCGTGCGCCGCGCGCACGGCGAGATCCGCTTCCTCCGGAACGTCCTGCCAGCCGCCGGCACGACGAATCGCGCCGTCGTCGCGCAGCGCGAGCGCGATCGTGTCGCCGAAATCGAGCGCGACGAAGAGCGTCTCCAGCAAATGCCGGCCGTCGCCGCGGCGCCCGGTCACGTGCAGGAAGAGATTGAGCTTCGAAGGCGCCGGGACGATCAGCGAGGGCATGATGCGATTGTCGCCGCCCGCGCGGCGCGGCGAAAGCCGGCGCGCGTCCTGCACGCTTTAGCGCCGGTCGAGGACGACGATGCGGACCTCGAGATCGGCTTGCGTCAGCTGCAGCCGCACCGGCGATCGCGCATCGGCATCGGCGTACGCGTAGACGATTTCCCAGCCGTCCTGGCGGAGAACCAGCGCGCGTCCCATCGCATCCGTCTCGAGCGAATGCGGCGCATTCGTGCGCGGCGCGCCGGAAATCCACGCGGCGAGGCCGGCGACGGGAAGCGGCGCGCCGAGCGCGCGCTCGGTCAGCGCCGACCAGTCGTCGGCAATCTCGCGCCTGCCCTCGGAACGCGTGAGCTCGTAGTGCCGAGTCGCGGCGTCGCCGGAAATTTCCGCGACCGTCTGCCCGAGCGGGGTCGACACGATGAGTTCATCGCGCGGCGGCACATGCCGCCAGCTGAAATTCGCCGCGAGCGCCTCCGTGCCGCGACGCACGGACAAGCGGCCGTCGATCGCGAACGGCGCGTCGACCGCAGGCATTGCGGAGGGCGGTGGGCGCGACGGCGTTGCCGCGCACGCGCAAAGCACGGCGGCGATCAGCGCCGCCGCGATCTTCCACGCCCGGCCGCGCGCCGCCAACGATTACGGCGCGTGCCGGCGCATCGTCTCGAGCAGCACCGGATTGTCGGGAGTGGTCTTCAGCTGCGACTGCCACACTTCCCGCGCCCGCGCCTGCTCGCCCCTCGCCCACAGCACTTCGCCAAGATGCGCGGCGATCTCCGCGTCGGGCCGCTCGACGAGCGCGCGCCGGAGATAGTCCTCGGCGGCGTCGAGGTTGCCGAGCCTGAATTGCGCCCAGCCCATGCTGTCGAGGATGAACGGGTCCTTGGGATCGAGCTTGTGCGCGCGCTCGATCAGCGCGGCACCTTCCGCGGTTCGCTTCGTGCGGTCGACGAGCGTGTACCCCAGCGCGTTCAGCGCCTGCGCGTTCTCGGGGTTGAGCGCGATCAGCTGCGTGAGCCGCGCCTCCACGACGTCGATCTTGTCGAGCTTTTCGGCGACCATCGCGATGTCGTACAGAAGATCGGGCTGATCCGGCTGCTCGACAAGCGCCTTCGTCAGCACCGCGTACGCCTCGGCGTTGTCGCCGGCATCGCGCAGAAGCTGCGCCTCGGCCTGTCGCACCTGGACCCGCTGCTCGATGGTGACGGCCGGGAGGTCGGCGAGATAGCGGCGCGCATCCGCCATCCGGTTCTGCTTCGCGAGCATCGTCGCGGCGCGGAGTTTCGCCACCCACGCCCGCTCGCCGTCCGGAACCGCGCGGTAGCGGTCGTACGCGAGCGCGTAGCGCCCGGTTTCGTCGGCGATCTGCGCAAGGTAGAGCTCGACGCCGCCGTTCTCGTCGTAGTTTGCCTGCTTCAGGTCCTGGAACAATTTCTCGGCGCTGTCCCAGTCCTTCATCTGGACGGCGAGCGCCGCGATCGCGAACTCGTAGTCGCGATTGGCCTTGTCCGCGGCCCAGAAGCGCTCGAAGATCGCGCGCGCTTCGGCATAGCGCTTCTGCGCGACATAGAGCTCCGCCAGTGACCCGGCCGCGGCCTTCGAATCCGGATGCGCCTGCATGTAATCGATCAGATAGGCGATGGCCTCCGCCGGCGAACGCTTGCTCAGAATCTCGCCCTTCAGCATCGCGGCGCGTTCCCAGCCTGGCTTCAGGATCAGCGCACGGTCGATCTCCCGCAGCGCCGTCGACGACGTCGAAAGGTCGTTGAGCCCGGTATTCAACGCGGCGAGCGCAACGGCGAAGCGTGCCTCGGCGAGGTCGGGGTAAGGCTGCGCAACCGATTCGACGAGCCGCAGCGTCGCCTGCTTGTCGGGCTCGTAGGCGAGCAGCCGGTTGAGTTGCATGAAGGCTTCGCCCAGAGCGGCGGGCGAGCTCGCCGCCTCGGCCAGCACCCGCTCGAGCTCCGCCTTGAGGTCGTTGCCCACGCCGGGGCTGTCAAATCCCTTCGTGCCGGCGCTGCCCGCAAGCGCTGCGATCAGCTGTTTCGGCCGCTGCGCGGCGGGATCGATGTCGCTCCAAAGGCGCGCCGACTCGATCGACAGTGCGCGGGCGCGCGCCCCCACCGCGATCTCGGTGGCGCGCCGCGCGAGCGTGGGATCACGCGTTTCGCGGGCCGCTTCGAGGTAGGCGCGCGCCGCGAGCGCGGGCTCGCCGCGCTGCAGCGCGACGTCTCCCAGGAGCAGCCGGTACATGAGCTCGGGCGACATGCCCGCATCAGGCGCGCTGTCGGTTGCGAGCAGCCGATTGGGGTTGCGGGACAATCGCGCCGCCAGGCGATTGACCGGTGCGCGGGGCGGGTTCCGGGGATTGCCCGTGCGCCAAACTCGCGGCCACGGCTCCCGAAATCGCGACGGCGATGGCAAAGCGACGAAAATGAGCCAAGTTCGACTTCCTGCGTTGTTGAGCGGTCGTCCCGTGTCGGCGGCGAGCGCTCGAATGTGCCGGACAGCTAACGAGTGTAGGGTATATTCGGCAGCGCAACAAACGATGGCGCCTCGCGGGCCCGAACCCCTGTTTTGAACGATGCCGGAACTGCCCGAAGTCGAAACCACGCGCCGGGGACTCTTCCCGCTCGCGGTCGGCCACCGCGTCGTGGCCGCCAAAATCTACGACCGGCGGCTTCGCTGGCCGGTTCCGCGCTCGCTCGAAAAGAATCTGACGGGGCGGACCATCGACGCCCTCGATCGGCGGAGCAAGTACTTGCTCTTCCGCGTGGGCGCCGACACGATGCTGATCCACCTCGGGATGACCGGGAGTCTCCGCGCATTCCGTGAAGCGCCGCCACGAACGTCGCACGATCACTTCGACATCGTTCTCGATTCGGGCGTCACGCTGCGCTACCGCGATCCGCGGCGGTTCGGCGCACTGCTGTGGCTGCGGCCGCCTGCAGAAAGGCATCCCCTCCTCGCCTCCCTCGGCCCCGAACCGTTCGACCCGGCCTGCGATGCGCGCTATCTGTGGACGGCGACGCGCAAGCGCAAGGCGGCCATCAAGCTCGCACTGATGGACAACGGCCTCATCACCGGCGTGGGCAACATCTACGCGAACGAATCGCTCTTTCGCGCCGGCATCCGCCCGACGATGCCCGCGCGGAGGCTGTCGACGCCGCGCTTCGCCCGATTGCTGGACGCGGTCCGGCAAACCCTCGACGATGCGATTGCGAAGGGCGGCTCGACGCTTCGCGATTACGTCGGCAGCAGCGGCGAGCCGGGCTATTTCCAGCTCGACTACTTCGTTTATGGACGCGAAGGGCAGCCGTGCCGGGTTTGCGGCACTGCAATAAAATCCATCCGCCAAGGGGGGCGCGCGACCTCGTATTGCCCCCGCTGCCAACGCTAAAACGCCGTCGGCGGCGGGATCCCGAACAGAAACCACGGATTCGGCACGGGAAATGCTTCCTACCCCGTGCTAAATTCGCAACCCGCGTCGCCGCTGCCACCCTGCCCATGATGCCTGAAGCCCGCCGCGAAAGTGCCCACGCCCCGTCGCGCGAGCTCGCCGCGCGATTCGAGGCGTACAGCGACTGGCGGCGGCGGTTGTCGACCGGCATTTCCGGGCTGCACGAATGGCTGGCGGAGCAGGATCTGGCCGACGCGCAGATCGACCTCAAGGTCCAGCACCTGCTCGAGCGACTTCACCAGGACAAGCTGGTGGTTGCCTTCGTGGCCGAGTTCTCGCGCGGCAAGTCCGAGCTCATCAACGCGATCTTTTTCGCCGATTTCGGGCAGCGGCTCCTGCCCTCGTCCGCCGGTCGCACGACGATGTGCCCGACCGAGCTTCTCTACGACGCGTCGCGCGCGCCGGCGATCCGACTGCTCCCGATCGAGACGCGGTTGAAGGACGCGACGGTCGCCGAGTTCAAGAACTACGCCGACGAATGGGTGACCATTCCGCTCGACCTGTCGAGCGCCGACCGCATGAGCGAGGCGCTGTCGCGCGTGTCGCAGGTGAAGCGCGTCCCGGTCGCGCTGGCGCGCAAGTACGGCCTCTACGAGGACGAGGATTTCCTCTCCGCGCTCGAGTCGGAGGGCGAAGGCGCGGTCGACATCCCGTGCTGGCGGCATGCCGTCATCAATTTCCCGCATCCGCTGCTGCAGCAGGGGCTCGTGATCCTCGACACGCCGGGATTGAACGCCATCGGCACGGAGCCGGAACTCACGCTCAACCTGCTCCCCAATGCGCATGCGGTGCTGTTCATCCTCGCCGCCGACGCGGGCGTCACCAAGACGGATCTCGAAGTGTGGAACCGGCACCTGGCGGGCGAGGATCCCGCCACCCGCTCCGGCCGCATCGTCATTCTGAACAAGATCGACGGGCTCTGGGACGATCTCAAGTCGGAGGACGAGGTCGAGGCCGAAATCGGCCGCCAGGTGAGCTCGTCCGCGCAGCTTCTCGGCGTTCCGCCCGCGCAGGTGTTCGCCGTGACCGCGCAAAAGGCGCTGCTGGCGAAGGTCAACGGCGATGACGCGCTGCTCGCGAAGAGCCGGCTGCCTGTTCTCGAGGACGCGCTGTCGCGCAAGCTCATTCCCGCGAAGCGCGACATCGTCGGCGCGGCAACGCACGCCGAGGTGAAGATGCTGGCGCAGGGCGTGCGCGCGCTGCTCGACGCGCGGCAGAACGGCATCGTCGAGCAGGCGAGCGAGCTTCGCGCCCTGCGCGGCAAGAACCAGGACGTCGTCGAGCACATGATGGAGCGCGTGCGCCAGGAGAAGGAGCTCTTCGAGCGCGGACTGCAGCGGTTCACCGCTCTGCGCACCGTGTTCTCGCAGCAGACGAACCAGCTCTTCGACGTGATCGGCCTCGATGCGCTCCGCGCGAACGCGGGCCGCACGCGCCGCCACATCGAGGGCAGCCCTTTCACCCGGGGCGTGCGCGGCGCCATGAACGAGTTCTTCGCGACGATCCGCCACGATTTCGACGAGGCCGCGCGGCGCAGCGCCGAGATCCACGACATGATGCTCGCGATGTATGCGCGCTTCGCCAAGGAGCACGGACTCGAGCGCTACACGCCGCCGCCGTTCTCGATGCTGAAGTACCAGAAGGAGATCGACCGCCTCGAGCGCGCGTACAACCAGCACTTCAACACGCTGTGGAACATGGTGAGCAAGGCGAAATTCGCGCTGATGAAGCGCTTCTTCGAGACGATCGCCTCGCGCGTCAAGCACGTCTACGACATCGAGAACCGCGACCTCGAAAGCTGGCTGAAGGCGGTGATGTCGCCGCTCGAGACGCAGGTCAAGGAGCATCACCTGCAGCTGCGGCGACGCCTCGACAGCATCAAGCGCATCCACCGGGCGAGTGGCGAGCTCGAGGAGCGGCTCGCCGAGCTCGGCGCGCAGGAGGATGCGCTCACCGCGCAGGTGCGCGCGCTCGCGCGCGAGGTCGGGGAGATCGACGCGATCATCCAGAATCCGGAAGTGCTTCCGCAGGCGGCGAACGCATAGCGTCCGCTTGCGCCCGCGCTCCGCTCCGACCTTCGCGCGGCCCGGCTCCGTTACGGCGCCCGGGTCGGTCTGTCGCTCTGCCGCGCTAGCCCGCCGCCTTCTGCGCCATCAGCATTTCGTACTTGCGCCTGAGCTCATCCCTGGACTCGACGTGCGCCGGGTCGTGCGGGATGCAGTCGACCGGGCAGACGACCACGCATTGCGGCGTGTCGAAATGGCCGACGCATTCGGTGCATTTCGCGGGATCGATGACGTAGATCTCCGCGCCCTGCGAGATTGCGTCGTTGGGGCACTCGGGCTCGCAGACGTCGCAATTGATGCATTCGTCGGTGATGATCAGCGCCATGGGTTCTCGAGAGGGAATCGCCGCGCCGGCCGCGCGCCGTCGCTAACGCTCGCGGGCGACCTTGGCGGCGAGACGCGCGAGGACCACCGGATGCACGAACGCCGAGACGTCGCCGCCGAACTTCGCGATCTCGCGGACGATCGTCGCCGACACGAACATGTATTGCTCGGACGGCGTGAGGAACAAGCGTTTCGACATCGGGGTAGAGGTTGCGGTTCATTCCCGCCATCTGGAACTCGTATTCGAAGTCGGACGCCGCGCGCAGCCCGCGCAGGATGACGCGCGCATCCTGGGCATGGACGAAATCCATGAGCAGCGTCGAGAAGGCCGCGACCTCGACGTTCGGATAGGGGGCCAGGACCTCGCGCGCCATCGCGACGCGCTCGTCCGAGGTGAAGAACGGGCGCTTCGACTCGCTGTCGGCGATCCCGACGACGACGCGGTCGAACAGGCGCGCGGCCCGGCGCACGATGTCTTCGTGTCCGCGGGTCAGCGGGTCGAACGTGCCTGGGTAAATGACCTTGAGCATGGGTTCACGCCGCCGGTCCCGGCCGGACGAAAAGATGATAATGCACCTGCCCCGCCTTGTCGCGACGCCAGGCGTCGAGGCCGGGAGGCGGCGTCACCGGCGCGCCGGCCTCGGCATAGACGTAACCCCCGGGCGCAAGCCGTTCGAGCGCCGCCGGAAGCAGCCAGCCCCACGGATCGTCGCGAAAGGGCGGATCGGCGAAGATCACGTCGAACTCGCGGCGCTCGGCCCGCAGATATGCGCGCGCATCGCCCGTGAACGTCTCGATCGACCGCGCGCCGAATTGCGCCGCCGTCGACTTCAGCGCATCGACGAGGATCCGGTTCGCGTCGACGGCGACCGCAAGCGCCGCTCCCCGCGATGCCGCTTCGAGCGACAGCGCGCCGGAGCCCGCATAGAGATCAAGACAGCGCTTTCCGGTCAGCTCCTGCCCCAGCCAGTTGAACAGCGTCTCGCGCACGCGATCCGGCGTGGGGCGTAACCCAACGACGGCGGGAAAGCGCACGACGCGCCCGCGAAAGGCGCCGCCGATGATGCGAACGCGGTTCGCGTGAGGCGTAGGCAAGGGACAGATCCGAAGAGGCGCGCCGGCGCAAAACGTCGGTGGGGCGCGGAGCACGGGTAAAATTATAGCTTTGCCCCCTCCCGCGTTCGCGTTGCGCCTATGCCGCGTGGAGGAACTTCCCCGGACTCGAGCGCACCTTCCCCCCATGTTCGACATGTTCAAGCGCGACAAGGCTGCGCCCGGCAAGCCGTGGAGCGAACGGCTGAAGGAAGGCCTCGCGCGCTCGCGCGACAAGCTCGGCGGCGCGATCGCCACGGCGTTGCGCCGGCCGGTGCTCGACGAGGAGACGATCGAGGCGATCGAGACCGCGCTGTTGACTGCGGACGTCGGCGTCGCCGCGACCGCGACGCTGATCGCGGATCTGCGCACGCGCTGGAAGCGATCGGGCGGCGAAGGCGACCCCAAGTCGATGTTGAAGGCTTCGCTCGTCGAGCTTCTCGCGCCGCTCGAAAAGCCGCTCGTCGTCGCCGGCGCGCGTCCCTTTGTGATCATGCTCGCCGGCGTGAACGGCGCAGGCAAGACGACCTCGATCGGCAAGCTCGCGAAGATCCTGCAGGCGGAAGGCCATTCGGTGCTGCTCGCCGCAGGCGACACGTTCCGCGCTGCGGCGCGCGAGCAGCTTGCCGTCTGGGGCGAGCGGAATGGAGTCGCCGTAATCGCGCAGGCCGGCGGCGATCCGGCCGCCGTGATGTTCGACGCGATCGGCGCGGCAAAGTCGCGCGGGATCGATGTCGTGCTGGCCGACACGGCCGGACGGCTCGCCACCCAGCAGTCGCTCATGGACGAGATTCGCAAGGTCCAGCGCGTCATCCGCAAGACGGACGCCGCGGCACCGCACGAGACGCTGCTCGTCCTCGACGCCAATACCGGCCAGAACGCGCTCGCGCAGGTCCGCGCGTTCGACCAGGCCTTGGGGCTCACCGGCCTCGTGCTGACGAAGCTCGACGGCACCGCGAAAGGCGGGATCGTCGCGGCGATCGCGCGCGAGCACCCGGTGCCCGTGCGGTTCATCGGGGTCGGCGAAGGCGTCGACGACCTGAAACCCTTCGTGGCCGCCGATTTCGTCGACGCGCTGGTCGGCTAGCGGACACAGGCGGGGGCCCGCGCACCGCATTGTGGATCGTCGCATCACCTGGGTCGGCCTCCTGCGGCGACTCGCGATTGTTCGCTCCCCCTCGCTTTCGGCCGGGGCCCCGGCTCACCGCTCGCGCCCGGCCTCCGCACCGACATTGTGGATCGTCGCATCACCTGGGTCGGCCTCCTGCGGCGACTCGCGATTGTTCGCTCCCCCTCGCCTTCGGCCGGGGCCCCGGCTCACCGCTCGCGCCGCACTTCATCCCACCGATCCGGGCATTCGTCGTCCCGATTTGGCCACGGGCGGCAGCGCGCCGCCCCGCCTTCCACAGATCCTCTTCGTCCATGTGAGCGTTCACTGCGGCCGCAGGGGCCAGCGGGCGGGCGTAGACGGTGAAGCCGACGACTCGACCAAGGCGGCTTACCGGACTTCGGGCGCGCCATACCCGATCAATTCTGTCGGGAACTTCGGGGCGCTTTAGCACTCATATTGCGCCGAGTGCTAAAATCGGCTTCGGATTCGAAGGCGGCAGGAAGCTTTCGCATCCCCTCGACCAGGAGATCGAAGATGACCGGAACCGCGTTGGCGTTCCCCACCCCGTCGTCACTGGGGAGCTTGGATCATTACATCCAGGCGGTGAACCGCTTCCCGCTGCTCACCGCGGAGCAGGAGGTCGCCCTGGGGCGCCGCCTGCAGCGCGACAACGACGTCGCCGCGGCGCGCGAGCTCGTGATGTCGCACCTGCGCCTCGTGGTGGCGGTTAGCCGCCAATATCGCGGGTACGGGCTGCCGCAGGCGGACCTGATCCAGGAAGGCAACGTCGGCCTCATGAAGGCGGTGCGCCGGTTCGACCCCGAGCGCGGCGTGCGCCTCGTGTCGTTCGCTTTGCACTGGATCCGCGCGGAGATCCATGAATACATCCTGCGCAACTGGCGGCTCGTGAAGGTCGCGACCACCAAGGCGCAGCGCAAGCTGTTCTTCAACCTGCGCAGCATGAAGAAGTCGAGCGCGACCCTGTCGCCCGACGATGCGCTCGCCATCGCGAAGACGCTCGGGGTGAAGCCCGAGGAGGTGGTCGAGATGGAGACACGGCTTTCGGGCCGCGACATCGGGCTCGAGCCGACGACTGGCGACGACGAGGCTTCGTTCGCGCCGATCGACTGGCTCACCGACCGCGACGACGAGCCGGCGCAGATTCTCGAGCGCGCGGAGACGGCGAAGAACCGCTCGGTCGGTCTTTCGAAGGCGCTGGCGAAACTCGACGACCGGAGCCGCCGGATCATCGAGGCGCGTTGGCTGCGCGAAGACGATCCCGCGACGCTGCAGGATCTTGCAACCGAGTACGGCGTTTCCGCCGAGCGGATCCGCCAGATCGAGAGCAAGGCGATCAAGTCGATGAAATCGCAGATGACCGCGAGCTGATCGGCTTCGCATCAATCACGACCACGCCGGCACTCCGAAAGGACGCCGGCGTTTCTCTTTACTGCCGCCGAATTCCGCGAGGTTCGCGCGTGCTTGGCGCGCACGCGACCGAATGAGCCGCGCAGCGGCTGTGAGCGGCGTGCGTCGTGCCGTTGTTGCGCGATCGGCGACGGGCCGCCCCGAGGTGATCGCGGACGCTCCACCGGCCGCAAATTCCCGCCGATCGCACACCGAGGGGACGCGAGGGGAAATTTGCGGACGTTACAGCTCCACCTGCGTGCCGAGCTCCACCACCCGGTTGGGGGGCACGTTGAAGAAATCGGTGGCCTTGACGGCCATCTTCGACATCGCGACGAACAGGCTCTCGCGCCAGTGCGCCATGCCGGGGGCCACCGACGGAATCAGCGTTTCGCGCGAGACGAAGAACGACGTGTCCATCGTGTCGAAGTCGAGGCCGTGCTTCTCGCAAAGGTCGAGGAGCATCGGCACGTCGGGCTCCTCGGTGAAGCCGTAGCTCGCTTCCAGTCCCCAGAACGAGCAGCCGAGATCGCGGATCGCGATCCGTTCCGCGATCGGCACGCGCGGGATGTCGCGCGTGTGGACGGTGAGGAAGACGACCTGCTCGTGCAGCACCTTGTTGTGCTTCAGGTTGTGGAGCAGCGCGTGCGGAACGCGGTCGACGGTTGAGGTGAGAAACACCGCGGTGCCGTCCACGCGCGCCGGCGGGCTGGACGAGATGCTCTCGATGAAGACGTCGAGCGGCATCGAATCCTCGTTCAGCCGCTGCATCAACAGCGCCCGGCCGCGCTTCCAGGTCGTGAGCAGCGTGAACACGGTGCCCCCGACGGCGAGCGGGAACCAGCCGCCCTCGGGGATCTTCAGCGAGTTCGACGCCAGAAAGGCGAGGTCGACCGCGCAAAGCGGCAGCGCGAGCGCGAGCGAGAGGGGCAGCCCCCAGCCCCAGATCCGCCGCATGACGACGAAGATCAGCACGGAGTCGATCATCATCGCGAGCGTCACCGCGATGCCGTAGGCGCCGCCCAGGTTGTCGGAGCTCCGGAACCCCAGCACCAGCAGGACCACCGCCACCAGCAACGTCCAGTTGATGAAGGGGACATAGATCTGACCGATCTGCCGCTCGGACGTGTGCTGCAGCTTGAGCCGCGGACAGTAGCCCATCTGGATCGCCGCGCGCGTCAGCGAAAACGCGCCGGAAATGACCGCCTGCGATGCGATCACCGCCGCGCAGGTCGCGAGGATCACGAGTGGAATGAGCGCCCATTGCGGCGCCAGCAGGTAGAACGGGTTCTTGATCGCGGCGGGGTCGGCGAGCAGCAGCGCGCCCTGTCCGAAATAGTTGAGCACGAGCGAGGGCATCACGAACAGCAGCCATGCGCGGCGAATCGGCGAGGCGCCGAAGTGCCCCATGTCGGCGTAGAGCGCCTCGGTCCCCGTGACCGCGAGCACGACCGCTCCCAGCGTGAGAAAGGCGATTCGCGGCGTCGATTCGACGAACGAGATCGCGTAATACGGATTGAGCGCGCGCAGCACGTCGGGATTGCGGGCGATCTCGATCAGCCCCAGCAGCGCGATTACCACGAACCATGTGCACATCACGGGACCGAAGAGGATGCCGACGCTCGCGGTGCCTCGCTTCTGGATCGCGAACAGCGCGAGGATGATCACCAGGCTGACGGGGACGATGAACGGGTGCAGCGTCGGGGCAATGATCTCGAGCCCCTCCACCGCGCCCAGCACCGAGATCGCCGGGGTGATCATCCCGTCGCCGTAGAACATCGCGGCGCCGAAGATGCCGAGGCCCACGAGCCACCATCGCAAGCGCGTGTGACGCTCGACTCCGCGGGACACGAGCGCCGTCAGCGCGAGGATGCCGCCTTCGCCGCGATTGTCGGCCCGCATGATCAGCGTCACGTATTTCAGCGTGACGACGATCATCAGCGCCCAGAAGATGATCGACAGGATGCCGAGGACGTTTTCCGGGGCGAGCGAGAGCGGATGCGTTCCCGTGAAGCACTGCCGCAGCGTGTAGAGCGGCGACGTGCCGATATCGCCGTAGACGACACCGATGGCGCCGATGACGAGCGGCGCCATGCGCTTGCGCGTGCCGGCGGCAGCGCTCATCGGAGTCCCGGCCTGCGCCACGCGGCGAAGGCGTCAGGCGGGATCGCCGCCGTTGCCGCCGCCGCCGCCGTTGCCGTTGCCGTTGCCGATGTTGGCGGCGATGCTGGCTAGATCGTCGCCGCGGCGCGCGAAGCGGATATTGAGCTGCTTCAGCTTGCGGTAAAGGTGCGTCCTCTCGAGCCCCGCCTTGTCCGCGACGCGGCTCATGTTGCTCTGCTCGCGGCCGAGGAGCTGCTCGAAATAGATGCGCTCGAACGCTTCACGCGCCTCGCGGAGCGGCAGCTCGAAGAAGCGTGCGGTGATTTCGGGCGCGACCGCCTGGTTCGCCGCGGCGGCTTCGCCGAGAAGTCGCTTCACGTGATCGGGCGTGATCTCGCCGGCGCCGGCGTTAAGCGCCAGGTTGGCGACGACATTCTGCAGGTGATCGACGTTGCCCGGCCAGTAGGCATTGGTGAGCGCCGTCAGCGCCGCAGCGGGCAGCGCGGCCGAGCGCGCCGGGCCGCGCTCGGCGTCCTTCTGCGCGGTCCGGATGTCCCGCCAGATCCGCTCGACGAGCGCGGGAATGTCCTCGCGGCGCGAGCGCAGCGGCGGCAGCAGCACGGCGCCGATCGAAAGCGCGGCGAGCAGCGCCGGGTCGAACTTGCCCTCGGCGGCGAGATTGCCGAGCGGCTCGGCGCTCGTGCACACGAGCGTCACGCCGGCGCGTTCGAGCTTCGGCAGCAGGAAGGCGAGGCCTCTCTGCTCGGCTTTGGCGTACTGCCCGATCTCGCCGCAGTAGAGCGTGCCGTCGCGCGCCTCGTCCAGCACCGCGAGGGGATTGCCCGCGAGGCGCGTGCCTGCTGCGAGCGCGAGCCACGGGGCCTCGGCCTGTTGCAGCGCGCGCGCGGCCGTCTCGTGCCCCGTGCCGGGCTCGCCCAGCAGCAGCACCGGCTTGCGCGCCGCGAGCAATTGCTCGATCGCGCGCTCGGCGTCGCGAATCGCGACGCTGGTGCCGAGTGCAGCGAGCGAGACCCGCCGCGGCTCCTTCGCCAGCGTGGTCTTGAGCGCGCGGGCGACGGTGCCGAGAAGCTTCTGCAAGCCGACGGGCTTCTCCAGAAAATCGAAGGCGCCGATCTTCGTCGCCTCGACGGCAGTCTCGATCGTCCCGTGGCCCGACATCATCACGACGGGCATCGTGAGCTGGCCGGACGCGGCCCATTCGCGGAGCAGCGTCACACCGTCGGTGTCGGGCATCCAGATGTCGAGCAGCACCAGCGCCGGCTGCTGCTTCGAGCGGTACGTTCTCGCTTCCGTCGCGTTCTCGGCGAGCGAGACGCGGTAACCCTCGTCCTGCAGGATCTCGGAGAGCAGCTCGCGGATGCCGACTTCGTCGTCGACGATCAGGATATCGGTGGAGGGAACCATCGGGGGTCTATCCTACGCCGTCCGGACCGCCGCGCGGAAAAGCGATCGCCACGTGCGCGCCATGCGGCTCCCGGTTGCCGAGCGTGACGCGGCCGTGATGCTCGTCGACGATCTTGCGCACGATGGCAAGACCGAGCCCCGTTCCCTTCGACTTCGTGGTTACGTACGGCTCGAAGGCGCGGCGCAGCACTTCGTCGCTGAAGCCGGCGCCCGCGTCGCCGAAAGAGAGCGTCACCTCGTCGCCGTGCCCATCGAGCGCGATGTCGTAGCGCGGGCGCTCGACATCGATCTGCGCGTCGATGGCGTTCTGAAGAAGGTTGTGCAGCACTTGTCGCAGGCGGGTGGGTTCGCCTTCGATGACGGCGGGCGCCGAAGGCAGCGAAAGAGAGACGTGCGGGCGCAGATTGTCGTACAACGCGAGCACGTCCTGCAAGAGCGCGCCCAAGTCGACCTGCTGCATCGTCCCCGGTCGCGGCTGCCGTGCGTAGACCGCGAAGTCGTCGACCATGTGCTTCATCGCCGCGACTTGTCCGATGATCGTCTGCGCGCCGCGCTTCAGCGTCTCCTGGTCCGCGGCATCGAGCTTCGGCGCGAGCTTGACGGCGAGGCGTTCCGCCGACAGCTGGATCGGCGTCAGCGGATTCTTGATCTCGTGGGCGAGTCGCCGCGCGACCTCGCCCCATGCGGCGTCGCGCTGCGCCTGGACGAGATCGGTGACGTCGTCGAACACCACGACATAGCCCGCCGCCGGCGTCATCGGGAGGCGGGAGCCGCGCATCAGCAGCACGCGCGTCAGGTTGGCCACCGACAATTCCGCCTGCTTCTGCCAGTGACTGTCGCGGCTGCCGCGAAAACCCTCGGCGACGAGCGCCGCGAACGGCGCCAGCGCGGGGAGCCGGCCGCCCCATTCGGAGAGCGATTTGCCCGTGAGCTCGGCGAGCGGCTGCTGCAGGATCACGGCAGCGCTCGCGTTCGCCGTGCGCAGACGGTGCCGGTCGTCGAAAGCGAGCACGCCGGCGGAGAGATTGCCGAGAATGCTTTCGAGGTACGCACGCGTGGTCTCCGTCGCGCGCCGCGATTCCTCGGTCTTCTGCTGCGCGTCGGCGAGCTGCGAGGTCATGGTGTTGAACGATTCGGTGAGCACGCCGAGCTCGTCGCGCGAGGTCACCGGCTGCCGGCGCGTGAAATCCCCCTGCGCCACCGCGCGCGTTCCTTCGGCCAGGAGCCCGAGCGGCGCGGCGAACTGCTCGGACAGGACGACGGCGAGGCCCAGCGCCGAAGTCAGCGCCAGCAATAGCGTAAGTGTCAGCGTGACCCAATAGAGCCGCTTCAGCGAGGCGCGGGTGAAGGCGATCTCCTGGTAATCGCGCGAGCCCGCCTGCACCTTGTCGATCTCCTGCGCGAGCAGCCTCGGCACCGGCTCGATGACTTGCAGCACCTTGAGAGGTTCGAGCCGGTCGTCGCTGTTGACCGGCACGACGACGCGCAGCAGAAGCCTGCCGTCGGCGGCCTGTTCGCTCTTCGCATACGTTTGCTGCAGCCGGGCGCCGCGCAGCGCGAGCGCGGGCGGCGGTTCCGGCGGCGCGGTCGATCCGCCGACGCCGGCGACGGCGAGCACGCCCCCCGTCGACGAAAAGAGCGCCACCTCGTAGAGTCCCGCTTGCTCGGCGGCGCGGTTGAGCCGCGTCGACACGCTGCCGGGTCCGCCCTCGGCAAGCGTCAGCGCCATCTGGGCCGCCTTGTTGCTCACGTCCTTCAGCAGGTAGTCGAGCGAATTGCTGGCGAGATTGAGTCCCCCTTCGAGCGCGCGGTCGACGCGGACGTCGAACCAGCTCTCGATGCTCTTGCCGAGAAATTGCAGCGACACCGCGTAGACAAGCGCGCCGGGCAAGACGGCGACGAGCGAGAACAACAGCACCAGCCGCAGCGCGAGCCGCGACCCGAACCGGCCGGCCTTCAAGTTCCTCCGGAGCCGATAGAGCTGCACGCTGACGAGCAGCATCAGCAGGACCACCAGCGCGCCATTGAGCAACAGCAAGAGGTCGTAGCGGCGGGCGAACAGGTCGGTGTTCGCGGAGGCCGTCGCGAGCAGGAACAGCGAAATCGCCGACAGGCACGCGAGGACCAGCAGCACCCAGCGGATCCCGCGCGAGGCGAGGAGACCGCTCATGTGCCGGCGCTCACGGTGTAAAGCTCCAGCGGTACCACTCCGATGCCAGCGTCCATTCGCGCGACGCGAGCGCGCTCATCTGGAACGGCTTCGGCAGCTGGTTGACGTCGAGACGCAGCCGCAGCGCCGCCTCGTAACGCGTGCCTTTCGCCAGCTGGTCGCGCCGGGCGACTTCGCGCGCTGTCACGCGCGACAGGAAGCGCTCGACCTCGTCGAGCGACTCGAACGTGAGGCCCAGCAGGCCGCTCGCGATGCGGTATTGGCGCGTCAGCGCGTTGTACGAGACCCGATACTGGGTCGTCGAGCTGACCACCTTCTCGTCGAGCCAGTACCAGCGGGGACGGGAGATCTCGAACTCGAGCAGGAAATAAAGGGGAACGCCCTTCTGCAGCGCCTCGTCGAGCGTCGAGTTGAGCGAAAATTCGAATTCGGCGTTGAGGTAGTACCCCTCCTCCTCGGCGCGGAGCTCGGCGGACTTGACGACGATCACATCGGCGCGCGCGCTTACCGCGGCCAGCATCCCGAGAATCAGCACCGCCGCGGCGAGCACGGCCCGCGCGCCGCGACGAAGCCGCTCGCGCGGGTCGGGAACGGGAATCGACGAGGAAGGCATGCCGGGTGCGGCGGAGGCGGGCGGGATGGACATCGGCGCAGATCCGCACGCGCCTGCCCTTGAGGGAGGGCGCCGTTGCCCGCAGGCACGGGTTCAGCCCTTGCCGAGCAGTGCGTAGAAAAATCCGTCCTGATTGTGGCCCGCGCCCGGCAACGAAGGCAAGAGTTGTCCGCCGCGGGCGGCGATGCCAGGCGCAAAGGTGAGGGTTTCGCGCAACGCGTCGGCGTGCGCCTCCACGAATGCGTCGACCTGCGCCTCGTTTTCCTCGCGGAACATCGAGCACGTGGCGTAGAGCAAGCGTCCGCCGCGCGCAAGGCACGGCCATAGCGAGGCGAGAAGCCGTGTCTGCTGCCGCGCGAATCCTGCAAGATCGGTTTCGCGCCGGAGCCACTTGATGTCCGGATGCCGGCGCACGACGCCGGACGCCGTGCACGGCACATCGGCCACGATCAGGTCGAACGCGCGGCCGTCCCACCAGCGCGATGGATCCGCGGCGTCGCCTTCGCGCACGTCGACGACGGCTCCGCCATGCGGCAAGCGCGCGACGTTCTCGTGCACGCGTGCGAGGCGGCCGCGGTCCGCGTCGAGCGCGACGATCTCGATGTCGGCGAGCTCGGCCAGATGCGTGGTCTTCCCGCCCGGCGCCGCGCAGGCATCGAGCACGCGCATGCCGTCGACGGGACGAAGCAGAGGAGCGGCGAGCTGCGCCCCCGCGTCCTGCACCGAGAACGCGCCTTCCGCGAATCCCGGAAGCTCCGTGACAGGGCGCGGGGGCAGGACGACGATTCCGGCGGCGCCGACCGCGGTCGCGGTCACGCCCGCCTGCGCGAAGCGCGCGAGGAGCGCGTCACGCGACCCCACGCGTGCATTGGCCCGCAGTGTAAGCGGCGGGCGTTCGTTGCCCGCTTCCAGAATCGCCTGCCAGTCGTCGGGGTAGTCTCGTTCGGCGCGGTCGATCCACCAGCGCGGATACGACCAGCGCGCGACCGGGTCCGCGCGCACTGACGCGTTCAGCGCCTCGCGCTCACGCAGGTACCGGCGCAAGAGCGCGTTGACCAGCGATTTGGCGGCCGGGCGCACCATCGTGGCGGCGTTGTCGACGGCGTGGTTGACGACGGCGAACGGCGGCGCACGCGTGTGATCGAGCTGATAGAGGGCGACCGCGACGAGGCACGCAAGCAGCGGGTCGGTCAGCGGTTTGGCCGCGACGCGACGCGTGAGCGCGTCGAGCGTTCCCCAGTGGCGAAGCGTTCCGTAGGCAAGCTCCTGGACCAGGGCATGCCGGCGTCCGCCCGCGGCATCCTCCCCGACGGCTGCGGCGGCGAGGGCCGCGCCCAGCGTGCCTCCGTCGAGCACGCGGCGAACGGCCAGCGCAGCCTGCTGCTGTGCGCCTTCCACTCCCGTCAGGCCCGTTGCACGTCGAACGCGGCGCCCGGCGTGAGCCGGCGACCGGCGACGAACGCGGCGGCATTCATTCGTCGGCCCCCTGCCGGCTGCAGCTCGATCACGCGCAGCGCCGCTTCCCCGCAGGCCACGACGACGCCCGCGGCGCCGGCGGCGAGCACGACCCCCGGCCGTGCGTACGTTCGGACCTGCCGGCGCGACTTCCGCGCGCCAGAGCTTCACCGGCGCGCCGTCGAGCATCGCGGTCGCGCCGGGCGCGGGATCGAACGCGCGAATCTGGCGCTCCAGCGCGGACGCCGGCCGGTTCCAGTCGACGATCGCTTCGGCATTGCCGATCTTCGGCGCGTAGATCACGCCGCTGTCGGGCTGCGGGGAGGCGCGAAGCGTTGCGCCGTCGCGGAGCCGCATGAGCGCGCCGACGATGGCGGCGGCCCCCATTTCGGCAAGGCGTACTGTCAGCGAACCCGTCGTGTCGGTCGCGGCGATGGCGACACGCGAACGCTCGATCACCGGCCCGGTGTCGAGCCCCGCGTCCATCTGCATGAGGCTGATCCCGGTCTCCGCATCGCCTGCGAGGATCGCGCGCTCGATGGGCGCCGCTCCGCGCCAGCGCGGCAGCAGCGAGGCATGGATGTTGAGGCAGCCTTGCGCGGGCCACGCGAGAATGTCGGGCGGCAGCAGGAGCCCGTACGCCGCCACGACGAGCACGTCGAGCGGGACGGCCATCGCCGGGGCGCGCGCTTCTGGGGTCTTCAACGTCGTCGGCTCGAGGACCGCGATCCCGCGCTCGGTCGCAAGCGCCTTGACGGGGGACGGGAGCACTTTGAGTCCGCGGCCACGCGGCCGGTCGAGCCTCGTCAGGACAAGCGCCACCGGAAAGCCGGCGCGCAGGATCGCGTCGAGCGCGGTCGCCGCGAACGCCGGGGTCCCGGCGAAGCCGACGCGGATCAACCTGCGAGCCGCTGCTTCTTGCGGGCCCTGGCCGTGAGCCGCGCGCGCTTCAGCGGCGAGAGGTGGTCGATGAAGACCTTGCCGACGAGGTGATCCATCTCGTGCTGAATGCACACCGCCAGGAGCCCTTCGGCGTCGACCTCGAAGTGCTCGCCCGACTCGTTCTGGGCGCGCACGCGCACCGCGGCGGGGCGTGTCACCTTGTCGTAGTAGCCGGGCACGGACAGGCACCCTTCCTCCGCCTCGGCCTCGCCGGCGGCGGAGAGAATCTCGGGATTGATGAAAACACGCAGCGTGTCGCGCGCCTCCGAGATGTCCATCACGATGACCCGCTTGTGGACGTCGACCTGGGTCGCGGCAAGGCCCACGCCCGGCGCCGCGTACATCGTTTCGGCCATGTCGCGGACCAGTTTCCTGATTTCGGGCGTAACGGCGGCGACCGGCGCGGCGATCTTGCGCAGGCGGGGGTCCGGAAACTCGAGAATCGTTAGCTGGGCCATGGGCAGACTTGGCGGGGCCGGGATCGACCGTTTGTCTAATTGCCGCCACACGGCGCGACGTCGGCACGGGGGACGGCTGACAGCCCGACTTGCAAATTGCAGACTCGGGATGCAGAATCCGGGCTAAGCCCTTATTTTGCGGCGCTTTAGGACGATAGCAAGCCCCGCCCTCACCGGAAGAGGCTATATGCGTCAGAAGTTTAGCATATCGCTGCGCACCTTCGCAGCCTTGGCCGCCGCGGCGGTTCTCGTCGCCTCGACCGCCCGCGCGGACGAGCTCGTCGTCAACGACCAGGTCACCGACCACTACACGGTGCAGAAAGGCGACACCCTGTGGGGCATCGCCGGCAAGTTCCTGAAGGAGCCCTGGCGCTGGCCGGAGATCTGGCGCCTTAACAAGGACCAGATCAAGAATCCGCATCGCATCTATCCGGGCGATGTCGTCGTCCTCGACAAGTCGAACGGCCAATGGCGCCTTTCCGTCGCGCCCACAACGCGGGTGTCGCCGACCGTCCGCGTGCAGCCGCTCGAAAGCGAGGCCATCCCGACGCGTGCCGCCGGGCGACATCGAGCCGTATCTGTCGTATCCGCTCGTCACCGGACCCGAGGGACTCTTCGGCTGCGGCGGAGATCGTCGCCGGCCGCGACCAGCGCGTGATCCGCGGCGACCGGCGATACGGTCTACGCGACGGGAATCAACCCGAAGGCCGGGACCACGTGGCGCCTCTATCGGCCGGGGGACACCTACACGGCGCCCGACAATCCGGACGACATCCTGGGCTACGAGCAGCGATTCCTGGGCAGCGCGCGAGTCGAGCGCTTCGCCGACGTGTCGACGCTGCGCATCGTCAACGCCCGCGAGGAGATCCTGGTCGGCGACCTGCTGGTGCCGACACCGCCCGAGCAGATCCTGAACTACGCGCCGCACGCGCCCGATCGCCCGATCAACGGCCAGATCATCCGCTTGAACCGCGACGCGGCCGAGGCCGGGCGCGGCTGGACGGTGACGATCGACAAAGGCAAGACCGACGGGATCGATGTCGGCACCGTGCTGGCCATCTACCAGGTCGTGCCGCCGATTCCCGATCCGCGCACCAACATGAATCCCTGGCTCATCTGGCGCTGGCTCGATCCGACGTTGTTCTATCAGCCGGAGGCGTTCGTCAACGTGCCCGACGAGCGCATTGGCCTGCTGTTCGTGTTCCGCGTCTTCGATCGCGTTTCCTACGGACTCGTTCTCAACACGACCGACCCCGTCGAAACCGGCGACTACGTCCGCAAGCCCTGAAGCCCGCCTGGTCGCCGCACCCGGCGCCCCGCCCCCCGATGAACGTCGACGCCCGCGCCCTGGCTTGGGTGCGGCTCGACGTCTGCGGCATCGGCCCGCGCTCGCTCGCCGAGCTGCTGCGCGCGTTCGGTAGCCCGGAGGCGGTGGTTGCCGCCACGCCGGCGCAGCGGCGCAAGGTCGTCGCCGCGGCGCCCGCGAAGCTCGTCGACACGGGCCCCGACGCGAGCCGGCTCGCCGCAGCGCTCGCGTGGCTCGAAGCGCCGGGACATGACCTCGTCGCGCTCGACGACGCCGACTATCCGCGGAGCCTGCTCGAGATCGGCGACCCACCGCCCGTCTTCTATTGCATGGGCCGGCGGGAGCTCCTCGCGCGGCCTGCGCTCGCCATCGTCGGCAGCCGCAACGCGACGCCGCAGGGAATCTCCGACGCGCGAGGATTCGCGCGCGCGTTGTCGGCAGCGGGACTCACGATCGTGAGCGGCATGGCGCTCGGCATCGACGCGGCCGCGCATCGCGGCGCGCTGGACGGCGAGGGCAGCAGCATCGCCGTCACCGGCACGGGCCCCGACCGCGTCTATCCCGCGGCAAACCGCGAGCTCGCGCACGAGCTCGCTTCGCGCGGGCTCATCATCTCCGAGTTCACCCCGGGCACGCCGCCGCTGCCGCAGAATTTTCCGCGCCGCAATCGCGTGGTGAGCGGGCTCGCGCGCGGCGTGCTGGTGATCGAGGCCACGTTGTCGTCGGGCTCGCTCATCACCGCGCGGCTCGGCGGCGAGCAGGGCCGTGAAGTGTTCGCGCTGCCGGGCTCCATCCACTCGCCTTTTTCCAAGGGCTGCCACAAGCTGCTGCGCGAAGGCGCGAAGCTCGTCGAGACCGCGCAGGACGTGCTCGACGAATTGCGGCTTCCGCGCGACGACGCCATCGCCGCGGCGACGATAGCCGCGGCCGACGACGACTTCACCATCGACGAGCACGCGGTGATGACGGCGCTCGGACACGCGCCGGCCGCCGTCGATACGCTTGCCGAGCGCAGCGGGCTTGCGCCTGAAGCGGTGGCCGCGGCGCTGCTCGCTCTCGAGCTCGCGGGTCGAGCTGCGCCGGTGCCAGGCGGCCTCTGGCAGCGGCGCGACTAAAGCGAAGCGAGCCAAGGAGCGCCGTTCGCATCGCCTTTGCGATGGCGGGACCGTTGGTCCGCGCCTCGCGTGCGTGCGCGAGCGCGCGGGCGCATGCGCGCGCGTTGAGCCCCTGTCGGCCGAACGTTTATTTGCCCTCGCCGCGCCGACTTATGTACTATCTGCCGCTCTTCGCGCCGGAACCTATTGCAAAATGGGCTGCGCGGCCCGATAGCTTTGTCGTGCTCGGTTGGCAACTCAGTTGGCAACTCAGTTGGCAAATGAAGGCTCTCGGACCGCTCTCCGGAATTTTTGCGATAGGTTCAACCCCCATGTCGAAATCCCTGATCATCGCCGAGAAACCGTCCGTCGCCGCCGACATCGCGCGCGCGCTCGGCGGCTTCACGCGCCACGGCGACTACTTCGAGAGCGATCGTCACGTGCTCTCGTCGGCGGTGGGCCACCTGCTCGAGATCGGCATGCCGGAGGACGAGGAGGTGAAGCGCGGCAAGTGGACGTTCGCCCACCTGCCGGCCATCCCCTCGAAGTTCGCGTTGAAGCCGATCGAGAAGAACGAGAGCCGCCTCAAGACGCTGCTGAAGCTCATCAAGCGCAAGGATGTCGCGGCGCTGGTCAATGCCTGCGACGCCGGCCGCGAGGGCGAGCTCATCTTCCGCAACATCGTGCAGTTCGCGAAGTCGGGCAAGCCGGTGCAGCGCCTGTGGCTGCAGTCGATGACGGGGGCGGCGATCCGCGACGCCTTCGGCGAGCTTCGCACCGACGCTGCGATGCGCCCGCTCGCCGATGCCGCCGTCTGCCGCTCCGAATCGGACTGGCTCGTCGGCATCAACGGCACGCGCGCGATGACCGCATTCAACTCGAAGTCCGGCGGCTTCCACTTGACCACCGTCGGCCGCGTGCAGACGCCGACGCTTGCGATCCTGGTCGAGCGCGAGGAAAAGATCCGCGCGTTCGTGTCGCGCAAGTACTGGGAGGTGCAGGGGACGTTCCGCGCGAGCGGCGGCGAGTACAACGGCCGCTGGTTCGACGAGCAATGGAAGAAAAAGGAAGACGACCCCGACGCCCGCGCCGAGCGGCTATGGGACGAAGCGCGCGCGCAGCTCCTCGTCGCGAAATGCTCGGGACAGCCCGGGGTCGTCACCGAGGAATCGAAGCCGACGACCCAGGGCGCGCCGCTGCTCTACGACCTTACGAGCCTGCAGCGCGAAGCCAACGGCCGCTTCGGCCTCTCGGCGCGCACCACGCTCTCGCTCGCGCAGTCGCTCTACGAGAAGCACAAGGCGTTGACCTATCCCCGGACCGACTCCCGCGCGCTGCCCGAGGACTACGTCGCGACCGTGAAGGCGACGATGGAATCGCTCGCCGAATCGAATGCGTACGGCGGCTTCGCGCGGCAGGTCATCCGGCAGAAGTGGGTGAAGCCCAACAAGCGGATCTTCGACAATGCCAAGGTCTCGGACCACTTCGCGATCATCCCGACGCTCGTGCAGCCGAGGCATTTGAACGAGCTCGAGGCGAAGCTCTACGATTTCGTCGTCAAGCGCTTTCTTGCGGCGTTTTTTCCGCCGGCCGAGTTCACCGTGACGACGCGCATTACGCGGGTCGCCGGCGAGCCGTTCCGCTCGGAGGGCAAGGTGCTCGTCAGCCCGGGCTGGCTCGCGGTCTACGGCAAGGAAGCGCAAGGCGAGGAAGGCACGCTCGCGGCGGTGCAGCCGGGCGAAAAGGTCGCGACCGAGAAGGTCGAAGCGGTGCCGGCCGTGACGCGTCCGCCGCCGCGACTCAACGAGGCGACGCTGCTCTCCGCGATGGAGGGGGCGGGCAAGCTGATCGATGACGAGGAGCTCCGCGAGGCGATGCGCGAAAAAGGGCTCGGCACGCCGGCCACCCGCGCGCAGATCATCGAGGGCCTGATCGCCGAGAAATACATCCTGCGCGAGGGCAAGGAGCTCGTTCCCACCGCGAAGGCCTTCCAGCTGATGACGCTGCTCCGCGGCCTCGACGTGAAGGAGCTCTTTTCGCCGGAGCTCACGGCGGAGTGGGAGCACAAGCTCGCGCAGATGGAGCATGGCGCGCTCGCCCGCGCGACGTTCATGCGCGAGATCGTCGAGATGACGAAGCACATCGTCGGCCAGGCGAAGGCGCACGAGAACGACACGATCGACGTCGATTTCGGGACGCTCGCCGCGCGCTGTCCGAAATGCGGCGGCGAGATTCATGAGAAGTACAAGAAGTTCCAGTGCCAGTCGTGCGATTTCGGCTTCTGGAAGATCATGGCCGGCCGGCAGCTCGAGCTCGCCGAGGCAGACGCGCTGCTGCGCGATCGCAAGGTCGGGCCGCTCGAAGGCTTTCGCAGCAAGCTGGGGCGGCCGTTCGCCGCGGCATTGAAGATCACCGACGCGAACGAGGTCACGTTCGATTTCGGCGATGGCAGCGACGACGAGAATGCGCCGGCGCCCGACTTCACGGGCCAGGAGCCGCTGGGTCCGTGTCCCAAATGCGGTGCGAACGTGTTCGAGACGACGCAGGCGTATGTCTGCGAGAAGGCGGTCGGCCCCGACAAGACGTGCGATTTCCGGTCGGGACGCGTGATCCTGCAGCGTCCGGTCGAGCGAGCGCAGATGCAGAAGCTGCTCGCGAGCGGCAAGACCGATCTGCTGCAATTCGTCTCCGCGCGCACGCGCCGGCCATTCTCGGCGTTTCTCGTGCGCCAGCCGGACGGCAAGATCGGCTTCGAATTCGAGGCGCGCGATCCGTCGAAGGCCGGCGGCCGCCGCGGCGCGCGCGGCGCACCGGCCGCGCTGCGCGTGCTCGGTGCGCATCCAAAGGACGGCAAGCCGGTCGAGATCTTCGCGGGCCGCTACGGGCCGTACGTGAAGCATGGCGCGGTGAACGCGACGCTTCGCGACCGCGAGCGCGTCGATGCGCTGACGCTCGACGAGGCACTCGCGCTCCTCGCCGAGAAGACAGGCAAGGAAGCACCCGCAAGAACCAAGGCGGCTCCGCGCAAGCCCGCCGCGCCGAAGGCTGCGGAGCCTTCGCGCGGCTACGCGCCGGTGGACAAGACCGTGCGGTCGAAGCGCGCGCCGGCGAAACCGAAGGCGGCGCCCAGAGGCAGCGCCAAACCGAGACCCAAGCCGGCGGCCCCGAAGACCCGCGCGAAAACCACGAAGAAGAAGAAATAGCGGCGGGACTTAAGGCGGCTCGCGCGTCAGTCGTGCTCCCGCGATGGCGCGCCGGCGCCGAACCGGATGCCCTGCGCAAGCGGCAGCTCCCGGCTCGCGTTGACCGTGTTGGTCTGGCGCCGCATGTACGCCTTCCACGCATCGCTTCCGGCTTCGCGCCCGCCGCCGGTCTCCTTCTCGCCGCCGAACGCGCCGCCGATCTCCGCGCCCGACGTGCCGAGGTTCACGTTGGCGATGCCGCAGTCGCTGCCCGTGCCGGCGACGAACGCCTCGGCCGCGCGCATGTCCTGGGTGAAGATCGCCGACGACAATCCTTGCGGCACGGCGTTGTTGAGCGCGATCGCCTCGCCGAGCGTGTCGAAGGCGATCACGTAGAGGATCGGCGCGAACGTCTCGCGCTGGACCACCGGCCAGTCGTTGCGCGCATTCGCGATGATCGTGGGCTCCACCCAGTGCCCGGCGCCGGCGCGAACCTTTCCGCCGCAGACGACCGTGCCGCCCGCGGCGACGGCTTCGGCGATGGCGCGGCGGAAATTGTCCACCGCCGTCGCATCGATCAACGGCCCCATCAAGGTGTCCGGGTCTTGCGGGTCACCGATCTTCACTTGCGCGTACGCTGCCTTGAGCCTTGCAGTGACTTCGGCGACGCGGCTCGCATGAACGATGAGCCGCCGCGTCGACGTGCAACGTTGCCCTGCGGTGCCGACGGCGCCGAACAGCACCGAGGGCACGACGAGATCGAGATCCGCATCCTGCGCGACAACCACCGCGTTGTTGCCTGCGCATTCGAGCAGGCACTTGCCGAACCGACCGGCGACCGTCGTCGCGATCGCGCGCCCGACCGCGGACGAGCCGGTGAACGACACGAGCGCGACCCGCGGGTCGGCGACGAGCGCGTGCGTCTCGTCGTTGCCGCAGATCGCGAGCAGGAAGATCGGCGGCAGCGCGAGGTCGGTCATCACCCGATTTGCGAGATGCTGCACGGCAAGCGCGGTCAGCGGCGTCTTCGGCGACGGCTTCCATACCGTCGCATTGCCGCAGACGGCAGCGAGCATCGCGTTCCACGCCCATACTGCGACCGGAAAATTGAACGCCGAGATCACCGCAACGACTCCCAGCGGGTGCCACTGCTCCATCATCCGGTGCTGCGGCCGCTCGGACGCGATCGTGCGCCCGTAGAGCATCCGCGACTGGCCGACCGCGAAGTCGGCGATGTCGATCATTTCCTGGACTTCGCCGTCGCCCTCGGCCTTGATCTTGCCGTTCTCGAGAGCGACGAGCGTCCCCAGCGCATCCTTGTGCTCGCGCAGGAGCGCGCCGAAGCGCCGCACCGCCTCGCCGCGCTTCGGGGCCGGCACCTCGCGCCAGGCCCGCGCGGCCGTCGCGGCGGCGGCGAGCACGGCGTCGACGTCCGCGGCGTCGGCAAGATGCACGCGCGCAATCGGACCGGCGGTTGCGGGATTATCCGACGCGATTTGCGCTCCTCCGCCGCGCCACTGGTTCGGGCCGAGACACGCGCCCAGATTGTCGGCAGCGATGCCGAGGCGCGCCAGCAGCGGTGATGCGTCGGGTCGGGGAGCGTCGTTCATGATGAGGAACCTCCGAAGCCTCGCGAGCGCGCCGTCCTCGGCCGGCGCTACTGGCACGCCGTGCCGGGCGCCGCGAAGATCTCGCGAGTGATCGTCTTGGTCTGCGAAACAGGACCCGGCAATGGGGCGATCATGACAGTGTAGGCGAACGTTGCGTTGTTGCCGTCGGCGAACGTGAGCGTCGCGCTCCCCACGGCCTCGTTCACGACTTTCGAGCTGTCGAACGCATCGAAGCGCGGGCCCGACGTCCGGATGAGCGTGCCGGTAAAGAGCGCCGGATTGGTCGTCTGCGTCAGCGTCGCGACGAGCCACAGCGGCGAGCCGCTCAAGTCGTAGGTGAACCAGGTGAGGAAGATCGTGCTCCCCTGGTGCGAGAAATTGACGCCCCAGCCCGACTCGGAGGCCGCCGGCGCGTTCCACCACAGGTCCTGGTAATTCCTGGCCGCGCGCGAGATTCGGGAGCGCGCCCCACACGCAGGTCGGCTGCGCACCGAAGACCTGGCGCGTGATCGTCTTCGTCTGCGTCGTGCCGTTGACGGTGTAGGTGAACGTGCCGTTGTTGGCGTCGGTGAAGGCGAGCGTGCCCGTGCCGACCGGGGTGGGCGTCACCGCGTGCGGGTCGAACGGCACCGCGTTGAACGGCGGGCCCGTGCGTCTGGTAGAGCGTTCCCGACGTAGACATTGCCGGTTTTCTGCGCGGTCATCACGAGCCACCATCCGTGGCCGTTGACGTCGTAGGTGAACCAGCTCGCGAATATCGTGTCGCCCTGGTGCGCGAAGTTGATGCCCCAGCCCGATTCGGAGCCCGCCGGCGCATTCCACCACAGTCCCTGGTAGTTGGGCGCGGGCGCGCCGCCTTGCGCCATGACGACGGCCGCATGCGCGTTGACGATCCCGGCACCGCAGCGCGTCGTGTCGCAGTCGCTGCCGCCCGGGAACGGCGTCGCGGTCGACACGAGCAGCGCGCGCAGATGACTCGCGTCGAGCGTCGGTGCGATTCCGAGCACCAGCGAGGCGACGCCGGACACCATCGGCGCCGCAAAGCTCGTGCCCGCGCCCGTCGCCCACGTCGTCGACGTCCGGGACGGTCGTGCCGTGGTTGAAGAGGACCGCGATCCCGTCGGTCGACCGGCGCATCGCCGCCGGGAGCAGAGAACGCGATGCCGGCGCCGAAATTGCTGTAGCTCGCAAGCGAAGCCCGATTCGTCGTCGCCGCCACGGCGATGACCTCGCTGCAGTTCGCCGGGCGCGGAATTCGAGACATCGGCCGCCTCGTTGCCGGCGGCGCGACGATGCGCGCGCGTCACGCCGTGCGCGAGCGCCGCGCGCGAATACGCTGTGATAGGCGCCGGAGCACGCGCCGGCGCCGCCGAGGCTCAGGTTGATGATCTGCGCGGGATAGGGGTTGGGAGGGGCGCCCGGGAACGCCGAGGCCGGCCGCCCAGGCGATGCCGTCGATGATGTCGGAATCGTAGCCGCCGCATTTGCCGAGCACGCGCACCGGCAGGATCTTCGCCGCCCAGTCGAGTCCCGGCCAGCCATTGCCCGTTGTCCGAATTCGCGGCGATGATGCCGGTCACGCTCGTGCCGTGCCACGAGCTGTCCTCGACCGTGCAGCCCTGACCCTGAAATCTCGGGTTCGACATGTCGGCGGCGTCACCCAGTCGCCGGGATCGGTGGCGTCCGCATCGCGCCCGTCGCCGTCGTTTGCGTATCACCGGATCGGAGACGAAGTCGTAGCCGGGAAGGATCCGTCCCGCGAGATCCGCGTGCGGACGATAGCCGGTGTCGACCACCGCCACGACGACGTTGGGCGATCCGGTGGTGACGTCCCACGCGCGTAAAGGCATTGATGCCTCCGGCGATGCTGCCGAGGTAGGGTTGCGAGCTCACGAATGCGTGTCGTTCGGTCGTTCGCAGCGGGTGGCGGCGGATGTCGGGCTGCGCATATTCGACGTCCGGATTTTGCGCGAGGCGCGCAGCGATTACACGGGCCTCCGCGAGGTCGAGCGGGCGCGCGAGCGCCATGACATGCGCGCCAAGCGCCATCTCCCGCTCGTGCGTGAGCGCTACGCCGGCGGCGGCGGCCGCGGCGGTGAAACGCTCGATCCGCGCCGTCGTCGCCGCCTGCGTCATGAGCACGGGCGAATCCCGCAGCTTGACGATGAGACGCGAAGTCGTCTGGGCGGCGGCGAGCGTGCACGCCGTGCTCACCATCGAGCGCGAGCGCCGCCTTGACGCAAAGTCTCTGCGTCACGCTCACGAGCGGTTGCCGGAGAATCGGAAGGACATGGGGTTCTGGCGCCGCAGAGGGACCGGACGCGGACCGGGAGCGGGGATCGACGGATTCCGCGGTTGGACCGTGACCTGAGACGGCGGTTCTCGCGCCCGCCCGGTAAAAAGGCGCAATTGTAGGCCAGAATCGCGAGGCCGGTCGCTCCGGCACCCGCGTCCCTTATCGCCCATGGCCCAGAAATCCACGATTTGCAGAGCCGAGCTCTCGGTCGCCGACATCGATCGCGGCTACTATCGCGATCACGCGCTGACGATCGCGCGACATCCGTCGGAAACGGATGAGCGCATGATGGTCCGCGTGCTCGCGTTCGCGTTGCACGCGGACGAGTCGCTGGAGTTCGGGCGCGGCTTGAGCACCGAGGACGAGCCGGACCTCTGCCGCCGCGACCTGACGGGCGCCATCGAGCGGTGGATCGATGTGGGGCTCCCCGACGAGCGCGACGTGCGCAAGGCCTGCGGCCGCGCGCGTGAAGTCCACGTCCTGGCGTACGGCGGACGCGCCGTTGAACTCTGGTGGCAGGCTCATGGCGAGCGTCTGCTGCGGCAGGAGCGCCTCGCGGTCAGCGAGGTGCCGCTCGAGGCGAGCCGCGCGCTGGCGCGCCTTGCCGCCCGCGCGATGCGCTTGCAGGTCACCGTTCAGGAGGGCCACGTCTCCGTCACCGACGGCGCGCACTCGGTGCCGGTGGACTTGGCGATCCGGAAGGCGTTGCCGACCGCGGCCACCGGAAGGGGCCGGTGAGCGCAGATGAGCGACACCGCGTGCCGCCGCGCGAGGGCGGGGTATAGTCGCGCGCATGAAAACCCCCGCGCGGCTCCGCCCGCTGGTCGAAGAAGGTGTGATCGACGGCGTCGTCCGGCAACTGATGAGCGGCAAGGAAGCCATGGTGTTCGTCGTGCGCTGCGGCGTCGCGGTGCGCTGCGCGAAGGTCTACAAAGAAGCGGACAAGCGCAGCTTCCGGCAGGCGGTCGACTACACCGAGAACCGGAAGACGAAGAACACGCGCGTCGCGCGCGCGATGGCCAAAGGCACGCGCTTCGGGCGTGCCGCGCAGGAAGAGGCGTGGCGGAGCGCCGAGGTCGCCGCGCTCTATCGCCTCGCCGCCGCGGGCGTGCGCGTTCCGCGCCCGTTCAATTTTCACGAGGGCGTGCTGCTGATGGAGCTCGTCACCGACGGCGAGGGAAACGCGGCGCCGCGCTTAGCCGACCTCGATTTCACACCGGCAAGCGCGATCGAGATCCACGACCGGCTGATCGGCGAAGTCGTGCGGATGCTCTGCGCGGGCATCGTCCATGGCGACTTGAGCGAGTTCAACATCCTCCTCGGTGCCGACGGCCCGGTGATTATCGATCTGCCGCAGGCGGTGGACGCGGCTGGCAACAATCATGCGCAGCGGATGCTCGTTCGCGACGTGGACAACCTGCGCCGCTATTTCGGGCAGTTCGCGCCCGCGCTCGCCCTTACTTCGTATGGTCACGAAATCTGGGCGCACTACCAGGCGGGAACGCTGCGCCCCGATACCCTGTTGACGGGGCGCTTCGAGCGCAACCTCGCCGCGGTCGATCTCGAAAGCGTGCTGAGCGAAATCGACGACGCGAAATTCGAGGAGGTCGCGCGCCAGCGCCGGTTGCACGGGCAGGACTGCTAGGCTGCCGCGGCTCAAACGTCGAGATTGCGCACGCCGAGCGCGTTCAATTCGATGAAGGCACGGCGCGGCTCGACCTGCTCGCCCATCAGCGTCGAGAAGATCTCCTCCGACGTGATCACATCCTCGATCTGCACGCGAAGGAGCCGCCGAACCGCGGGATCCATCGTCGTTTCCCACAGTTGCCCGGGATTCATTTCACCGAGCCCCTTGTAGCGCTGCAGCGAGACTGCCCCGCGCGCTTCGGCGAGCAGCCAGTCGAGCGCTTCCTTGAACGAGCGCACCGCGATCTGCCGCTCGCCTCGGCGCGCCGTCGCCCCCGCGAGCACGAGGCCGTGCAGCACGGCGGCCGCGCTCGTGATCTGCGCGAAGTCGCCCGAGGCGATCAGATCGGCGTCGATCAGCGTCGCATGCGGGGTGCCGTGGCGCGTGCGCACGATCACGAGGCGGTGCGTCTCGGTCGTCGTGTCATAACGCGCTTCGACGCGGACTTCCGGATCGGCGATGGCCGCCTGCAGCGCGGCGGCGCTCGCCGTCGCGGCGGCTTCCGTCGAGAGGTCGAGCGCCACCCCCGAGAGCAACGCATAGAGTGCCGCAGGCTCGACGAGGCGCGCGAGCCGCTCGATCACCGCCTCGGCCAACAGGTATTCGCGGGCGACGTTTTCGAGCGTCTCGGGCGCGAGCGGCGGCTTGCCGCTGCCGGGCACGACCTCGGCACCTTTGAGCGCCACCTTGAGCAGATGCTGCTTGAGCTCGTGATCGTCCTTGAGATAGGTTTCCTCGCGGCCCTGTTTCACCTTGTAGAGCGGCGGCTGCGCGATGTAGATGTGACCGCGCTCAACCAGTTCGGGCATCTGGCGGTAGAAGAACGTGAGGAGCAGCGTCCGGATGTGCGAGCCGTCGACGTCCGCATCGGTCATGATGATGATCCGGTGGTAGCGGAGCTTGTCGGCGTTGTACTCGTCCTTTTCTTCCTTGCCGCCGGTCGAGCGGCCGAAGCCGGTGCCGAGCGCGGTGATCAGGGTGACGATTTCCTGCGACGACACGAGCTTGTCGAAGCGCGCGCGCTCGACATTGAGGATCTTGCCGCGCAGCGGCAGGATCGCCTGGAACTTGCGGTCGCGCCCCTGCTTCGCCGAGCCGCCGGCGGAATCGCCCTCGACGAGGTAGAGCTCGCACAGCGCCGGATCGCGCTCCTGGCAGTCGGCGAGCTTGCCGGGCAAGCCCATCGAGTCGAGCACGCCCTTGCGCCGCGTCAGCTCGCGAGCCTTGCGCGCCGCCTCGCGCGCACGCGCCGCGTCGACGATCTTGCCGCAGATGATCTTCGCATCGTTCGGATTTTCGAGCATGAAATCGGCGAGCTTCGCGCCGACGATTTCCTGCACGATCGGCATCACCTCGGAGGAGACGAGCTTGTCCTTGGTCTGCGAGCTGAACTTGGGCTCCGGCACCTTCACCGAGAGCACGCAGCAGAGACCCTCGCGCATGTCGTCGCCGGTCGTTTCGACCTTGGCTCGCTTCGCGATTTCCTCTTTTTCGATGTAGTTGTTGAGCGTGCGCGTCATCGCCTGCCGCAAGCCGGTCAGATGCGTGCCGCCGTCGCGCTGCGGAATGTTGTTGGTGAAGCACTGGACGTTCTCCGCGTAGGAGTCGTTCCACTGCATCGCCACCTCGACGGTGGTGCCGTCCTTCTCGCCGACCGCGTGGAAGATCTTCGGGTGCAGAACCGCCTTGCTGCGGTTCATGTACTCGACGAAGCCCTTGATGCCGCCGGAATACGCAAAGTTCTCGCTCTTGCCGTCGCGCTGGTCGATCAATTCGATCTTGGTCCCGTTGTTCAGGAACGACAGCTCGCGGATGCGCTTCGCCAGGATTTCATAGTGATACTCGACCCGGCTGAACGTTTCGAGCGAGGCCATGAAATGGACTTCGGTGCCACGCCGGTCGGTGGGGCCGACGACGGCGAGCGGCGCCACGGCGACGCCGTCGCGGAACTCCATCTGCGACGCCTTGCCGTTGCGCCAGATCCGAAGCTTGAGCCACGACGACAGCGCGTTGACGACCGAGACGCCGACGCCGTGCAGGCCGCCCGACACCTTGTAGCTGTTCTGGTCGAACTTGCCGCCGGCGTGGAGCTCGGTCATCACGATCTCGGCCGCCGAGCGCCGCTCTTCGTCGTCTTCCTTGATGTCGGTGGGAATGCCGCGCCCGTTGTCGACGACCGACACCGAATTGTCGGCATGGATGATGACCTTGATATCGTCGCAAAAGCCCGCGAGCGCCTCGTCGATCGCGTTGTCCAGCACCTCGAACACCATGTGATGCAGGCCGCTGCCGTCGGACGTGTCGCCGATGTACATGCCGGGGCGCTTGCGCACCGCTTCCAGGCCTTTCAGCACCTGAATGCTGTTCGAATCGTAGTCTTCGCCGTTGGAGCCGGGCTTGGTATCTGCTGGGATCATCGTGTCTTTTGTGGCTGCTGCGGAGTTTGCAAGGTTGCTCAAAACGCCGGCGCCGACTCGGGGTCGGCGCCGCGGTAACGCATTGGCATACGGCGGCGCTTCAGATTCGCATCGGCATCACGACGTACTTGTAGTCGTCGCGATCCGGCACCGTCACGAGCGCGCTGGAATTGGCGTCGCCGAACGCCAGCGCGACGCGCTCCATCGCCATGTTCTGCAGCACGTCGAGGAGGTAGGTGATGTTGAAGCCGATGTCGAGCGCCTCGCCCGCGTAGGCGACCTCGAGCTCCTCTTCCGCTTCCTCCTGCTCGCTGTTGGTGCAGATGATCTTCAGCTGGTCGGCGCCGAGCACGAGGCGAACGCCGCGGAATTTCTCGTTCGACAGGATCGCCGCCCGCTGCAGCGCCGCCAGAAGCTCGGTGCGCGGCAGCTCGATCCGCTTCGCATGACCGGTGGGAATCACGCGGTTGAAATCGGGGAACTTGCCGTCGACGACTTTGCTCGTGAGCTCGACATTGGCGAAGCCGAAACGGACCTGGTTCGCGAGGATGTCGATCATCACCGGGTCGTCGACGTCGGAGAGCAGCTTGCCGAGCTCGAGCACGGTCTTGCGCGGCAGGATCACCTCCTGCCGCTGATAGTCGCCGGCAATGGCGAGACTTGCCCACCCCAGGCGATGCCCGTCGGTGGCAACGGCCTGCAGCGTGCCTTTGTCGATGACGAGCAGCATCCCGTTGAGGTAATAGCGGATGTCCTGCTGCGCCATCGCGAACTCGACCGATTTGAGGAGTCCGCGCAGATCGCGCTGCGGCAGCGACAGTGCCTGCACCTGGTCCTGCCCTTGACCGATGCGCGGGTAGTCGGCGGCGGGCAGCGTCTGCAGATTGAAGCGCGAGCGTCCGGCGCGCACCGTCATCCTGCTGCCGGCGGTTTCGACATTGAGCGTCGTGTCCTCGGGCAACGCGCGGAGGAGGTCCTGCAGCTTGCGCGCCGCGACGGTGACGGCTTGCGCTTCCTTGCCGGCGAGTTCCGAATGCGCGGTGATCTGCATCTCGAGGTCGGTGGCCGTCACATAGAGCCGGCCGTCGCGCTGCTCGATCAGCACATTCGCAAGAATCGGCAGCGTGTGCCGGCGTTCGACGATGCCGGAGACAGCCTGCAAAGGTTTCAGCAGCGCATCCCGGGCGGTTTGCTTGAGTTGCATTGATTAAACCGATCAACAGCTAACAGGAGACGGGCCGATTCCGGTACGGATCGAAAACCACCATTCCCGTCAATGGGTTATATGGGGTCAAACGTTGTGGATAACAGGCGTCTGCGCAGTGGACCGATTGTGGGCTTTTCGGAAATATTGGCCCGGCGCCGACTAATCAACAGATTATAGACTGGAAAGCCCGGTATTTCCAGCCCCTGCAGGCCCTTTTCGGGCGTGGATTTGCCGGTCAGTTCCGCAGCACCTGGAGCAGGAAATTGACGTCGTGATTGAGTTCCGGGACGGACTCGCGAAGCTTGACGATCTGGCGACAGGCGTGGAGCACCGTCGTATGGTCGCGACCGCCGAAATTGCTGCCGATTTCCGGCAACGACAACTGCGTGAGTTCCTTGGCCAGCGCCATCGCCACCTGCCGCGGACGGGCGACCGCGCGCGTCCTCTTTTTCGAATGCATGTCGGAGATGCGGATCTTGTAGTAGTCCGCCACTGTCTTCTGGATGTTCTCGATCGAGATCTGGCGGTTCTGCACCGCGAGGAGATCGCGCAGGGCCTCCTTCGCCACTGCGAGCGTGATCTCCTGCCCGTGAAAGCTCGAATACGCGGCGACGCGTTTCAGCGCGCCTTCGAGTTCGCGCACGTTCGAGCGGATGTGCTTTGCGATGAAGAACGCGACCTGCTCGTCGATCTTGAGACCGCTCGCCGCCGCCTTCGATAGCAGGATCGCCACGCGCATCTCGAGCTCCGGCGGCTCGAGCGCGACGGTCAAGCCCCAGCCGAAGCGCGAAATGAGCCGCTCCTCGAGCCCGGAGATCTCTTTCGGATACGTGTCGCAGGTGATGACGACCTGCTTGTGCGCCTCGATCAGCGTATTGAAGAGGTAGAAGAACTCCTCCTGCGTGCGGCTCTTGCCGCCGAAGAACTGGATGTCGTCGATCAGAAGCAGGTCGAGCGAGCGGTAGTAGCGCTTGAAATCGTCGAAGGCCTTGTGCTGGTAGGCGCGCACGACGTCGGACACGTAGGTTTCGGCATGCGCATAGCGGATGCGCGCGGCGGGGTTGCGCTGCAGGATGTCGTTGCCGATCGCCTGCACGAGGTGCGTCTTGCCGAGGCCGACGCCGCCATAGACGAAGAGCGGGTTGTACGAGGTCGGGTGCTCGGCGACCTGCATGCCCGCAGCCCGCGCGAGCTGGTTCGCCTTGCCGGCGACGAAGGAGGCGAACGTGAAGCCAGGATTGAGGCTCGTTTGCTCGTTGCGGCGCGCGGGTGCTGGCGCGGCAGCGGATCCGGCCGCCGCCGCTCGCCGCGCGATGGCGGGCTCCGAAGCCACGGGCCCGGCCGGGGCGGCCGGCGACTCGCGCGCATCGGTCGGCATGTCGCGCACGACGAGCGCGAGGGGAATGGCGTGTCCCTCGGCGGCGGCCAGCTCGCCGATCCGCTCCGCGAAGCGCTCCTTCACCCATTGCAGCACGAAGCGATTGGGCGCGAGGAGCCGGTAGCCGCCGTCCGCGCCTTCGATCGACAGCGGACGAATCCAGGTGTTGTACTGCTGCGGGGTCAGCTCGTCGCGAAAAACGGCGAGGCAGCGCTGCCAGAAAAGGGGGACCGGGCTCATGCGGCAGGCGGCTTTCAGGGGACCTTGGGCGACGAAAACTCGCCGAGCGCGAGGGAACGGCGGGGGATGGATTCTAGCGCGTCGAGCAAGACTTATCCACAGGGCCAGTCCGCGCGTGCGGTTGCGGGGGAGGACACGAAAAGACTGCGGCGGCGCGCGTATCCGTTGACAACAGACCCCATAACGCGTTTAAATATAAGGCTTTTTCACCGCAAAGCTTTTTTCAAAGCTCTTTTTCCAAGGCAGCCGACATGAAACGCACGTACCAACCCTCGGTCGTCAAGCGCAAGCGCACGCACGGCTTTCGCGCCCGCATGAAATCCATTGGCGGCCGCAAGGTGCTTTCGGCGCGGCGCGCCAAGGGCCGCGCCCGCCTCACCCCCTGACTTCGGCAGCGCCCGCCCGCGGCCTGCGTCCTTTCCGGCTCACCGGAACAGGCGCGTTCGACGCGCTCTTCAAGACGGGGCGCCGACGGGAAGGCGACTACGTTCAGCTCGTCGCCGCGCCGGCCGCGAACCCACCTGGCCGCTTCGGTCTCGTGGTCCCGAAAAAAGCGCTCCCGCTCGCGGTCGACCGCAATCGCGTGCGCCGGATGCTGCGCGCAACACAGCGAGCGGCCCGTCCCGGCATCCTCGACTACGACGTGATTCTGCGCCTGAAGCGGGGCTGCCCGCGCACCGAGTTTCGCGACGTCGCGGCGGAGGCCGCGACGCTGCTCTCGGCGCTGGTGACGAGGAGTCCCGCGCGGTGAAAGCGCTCCTCGTCGCTCTTCTTCGCGGCTACCAGTATCTGTTGCGGCCGCTGCTGGGCTCGAACTGCCGGTTCGCGCCGAGCTGTTCCGATTACGCGCTCGAAGCCGTGTCCACGCACGGCGCCGTCAAGGGCTCCTGGCTGGCGCTGCGCCGCGTCCTGCGCTGTCACCCGTATCATCCCGGGGGCTACGACCCCGTTCCGCCCGCCTCGCCGCCTTCCGCATCACGTCCTTCCCCTCGCGGGATAACGCCTTCCCGGATCTTCATGGATACGCAACGTCTGATCCTGTTCATCGTGTTCTCGCTGTCGGCGCTCTTCCTGTGGGAGGCGTGGCAGAGGGAGCAGCATCCCCCCGCGCCGCCGACCGTTGCCGCGCCCGCGCAGCCCGGAACGCCAGCGCGCACGCCGACGGATATTCCAACCGCGCCTGCCGCCAGCGCGCCCACCGCCGCCGCGCCAGGTGTCCCCGGCGCGCCGCCGACCGCCGCGACGACCCCTGCAGGGCAGACGATCACGATCACGACGGATCTCTACCGCGCCGAGATCGACACGCAGGGCGGCGTGATCGCGCAACTCGCGCTGCTCGCGCATCGCGACCCGAGCGACGAAGCGAAACCCTATCTGGGTCTCGAACGCACGCCGGAGCGCACGCTGATCGCGCAATCCGGCCTCCTCGGCGAAGGCATGCCCAACCATCGGACGCTCTACCAGGCGGAGCCGGGGCCGCGCGAGCTCGCGCCGGGGGCCGAATCGCTGCAATTGAAGCTGCACACGACCGCGGCCAATGGCGACAAGGTCGACCAGATTCTCACGTTCCATCGCGGCAGCTACGTGATCGACGTTGCCTACGACATCACCAACGCAGGCAGCGCGCCGATCGCGCCCTACGCGTACTTCCAGCTCGTCCGCGACACCAAGACGCAAGGCACGCACAACTCGATGGCGCCGGCGTCCTATGTCGGCCCGGTGATCTACAACGAAACCGACAAGTTCAAGAAGGTCGAGTTCGGCGAGCTCGACAAGGTCGCCGCCGACCCGTCACGCAAGCTGCCCTACACGAAGAATGCGGACAACGGCTGGGTCGGGATGGTCGAGCATTATTTCGTCGCCGCGTGGCTGCCGCCCGACGACAAGAAGGTCCCGCGCGAGTTCTATGCGCGGAAGCTCGACAACGGCCTCTACGCGGCGGGCGTCGTCGTGCCCGACGGGACCATCGCGCCGGGCGCGACGGGCCACATCGACGTCCCGCTGTACGTCGGTCCGCAGGACCAGGACGCGCTCGCCAAGCTCGCGAAGGGACTCGATCGCGTCGTCGACTACGGCATCTTCACGGTGATCGCGGCACCGCTCTTCTGGCTCCTCAAGTGGCTGCACGGTCTCATCGGCAACTGGGGCTGGGCGATCATCGCGATGACGATCCTGATCAAGAGCGCGTTCTATCCGCTGAACCACGCGAGCGCCCGCTCGATGGCGAAGATGAAGGTGATCGCGCCCAAGTTGAAAGCGCTGCAGGCGCAATACGCCGACGACAAGCAGCAGCTCCAGGTCAAGATGATGGAGATGTACAAGCAGGAGAAGATCAATCCGCTCGGCGGCTGCCTGCCGATCCTGGTGCAGATTCCGGTCTTCATCGCGCTCTACTGGGTGCTCCTGTCGGCGGTCGAGCTTCGCCATGCGCCGTGGATCCTGTGGATCAAAGACCTGTCGGCGCCCGACCCGTATTTCGTGCTGCCGGTCGTCTACGCGATCACGGCCTACCTGCAGGTCAAGCTGTCGCCGACGCCGATCTCGGATCCGGTGCAGGCGAAGGTGATGCAGATCATGCCGATCGCGTTCTCGGTCATGTTTGTCTTCTTCCCGTCCGGCCTCGTGCTCTACTGGCTCGTCAACAACTGCATCCAGATTTTCCAGCAGTGGCATATGAACCGCCTGCTGGAAAGGGAAGCGGCGGCCAAGGCGGCGAAGCGGCGGTAGAGTTGGGCCCGGCGTTTCGGCGCGTGCGGTAATCTCGCCGCATGGCCCCCGCCGCCGACACCATCGTCGCCATTGCCACGCCGCCCGGCCGCGGCGGCATCGGCGTCGTGCGCGTGTCGGGGCCCGCGGTTCCGGCGGTGATCGCGGGAATCGTCGGGCGCGCGCTCGAAGCGCGCCGAGCCACGCTCGCCGTATTCCGCGGCAGCGACGGCGAGATGCTCGATCAGGGCGTCGCGCTGCATTTTCCGGCGCCGCATTCGTACACGGGCGAGCCGGTGCTCGAGCTGCAGGGGCACGGCGGGCCCGCGGTGCTGCGGCTCGTGCTGGCGCGCTGCCTCGCGCTCGGCGCGCGGCTCGCGGAGCCGGGCGAATTCACGAAGCGTGCATTTCTGAACGGCAAGCTCGACCTCGCGCAGGCGGAAGGGGTCGCGGACCTGATCGACGCCGCGACCGCCACTGCGGCGCGCGCGGCCGCGCGCAGCCTTTCGGGCGCCTTCTCGGGCGAGGTGCGCGCGCTGGCCGACGCACTGATCGAGCTGCGGATGTTCACCGAGGCGACGCTCGATTTTCCCGACGAGGACATCGACTTCCTGCGCGCGGCCGGCGCGCAGGGCAAGCTGGCGGCGATCCGCGGCGAGCTCGCCCAGGTCGCCGCGCGGGCGCGGCAGGGAGCGTTGCTGCGCGACGGGCTTGCCGTCGTCCTGATCGGGGCGCCGAACGTCGGCAAGTCGAGCCTCCTCAATCGGCTGGCCGGCGACGAGGTCGCGATCGTGACGGCGATCCCCGGCACCACGCGCGACACGGTCGAGCGCGACATCGAGGTCGGCGGCATTCCGCTGCGGGTGATCGACACCGCGGGCCTTCGCGCCACCGACGATCCGATCGAAACGCTCGGCATCGAGCGGACCTGGGCCGCGGTCGCCCAGGCCGATCTCGCGCTCTTGATCGTCGATGCGCGCGACGCGGCACCACCGGCCGCGGCCGATGCCGCCATTCTCGACGCGCTGCCCGCGGCGCTTCCGCGCATCGTCGTCCACAACAAGATCGACCTCGCCGGAAGCTCGCCCAGGGTCGAGGTGCGCGGCGAGAAAGGCGCGCCCGCGCGGCGGCACGTGTTCCTGTCGGCCAAGACCGGGGCCGGCATCGATCTCCTGCAGCACGAAATGCTCGCGCAGGCGGGGGCGCACGAGGACATGGAAGGCGCCTTCCTCGCGCGCGAACGCCATCTCGCCGCGTTGGCCGAGACCGAGGCGCGCCTCGCCGTCGCCGCAGATCATCTCAACACATCGCCCGCCGCGCTCGAGCTCTTCGCCGAGGAACTGCGCGGCGCGCACGCCGCGCTGTCGGCGATCACCGGCGAATTCACCGCCGACGATCTGCTGGGCGCGATCTTCTCGCGGTTCTGCATCGGGAAATGATCGTCGCCAATCGCGTGCAGTGGCGGCGTGGCGGCGCGGGGCTCGCGGTGGCCGCGGTCGCCGGTTGGATCTGCAGCCGACTGCACACGCCGATCCCCTGGATGCTCGGACCGCTGCTGACGCTCGCTTGCCTGCGCGTGGGCGGCGTGCGCATCGGCTCGCCGCCGGGCGGCCGCCAGATCGGCCAGTGGATCATCGGCACCTCGCTCGGGCTCTATTTCACTCCGCACGTCGTGCGCGAGGTCGCGGGGTGGTGGTGGCTGCTCGCGCTCGGCGCGCTCTTCGCGATCGGCCTCGGCTACGGCGGCGGCGTGCTGCTCGCGCGCCTCGCCCGCATCGACCGCACGACCGGGATCTTCGCGAGCGTCCCGGGCGGCGCCGCCGAGATGTCGGTGCTGGGCGAGCGCTTCGGCGCGCGCGTCGACCGCGTCGCCGCCGCGCAGAGCCTGCGCATCCTGATCGTGGTGCTGGTCATTCCGTTTGCCTATGCGGCGCTCGGGCTCCACGGGATGGATGCCTATGTGCCGGGCGCGGCGCAATTCGACGGTGCCGGCTATGCGCTGCTGATGGCGGCCACGCTCTGCGGCAGCGCCGTCGCGCAGTGGCTCGGCGTTCCCAACGCGTTCGTGCTGGGCTCGCTCGCGGTGGCCATTCCGCTGACTGCGATGCAGATCGACCTGTCGGCGACGCCGCTCGTTGCGTCGAACGCCGGACAGGCACTTCTGGGATGCGCGCTTGGCGCGCGCTTCGAGCCCGATTTTCTCGCCGGCGCGCACCGCTTCATCGCCGCCGTCGCGGCGAGCGTGCTGGCGGCGATCGCACTCTCCGCGGGAGTGGCGATCCTGCTCGCAATGCTGACCGGACTCTTTCCGGCCACCGTGGTGCTGGGCATGGCGCCGGGCGGGATCGCGGAAATGTGCATCACCGCGAAGGTGCTGCAGCTCGGCGTTCCGCTCGTCACGGCGTTTCATGTGAGCCGGGTGGTCGTGCTGCTGCTGCTGACTGCGCCGCTCTTCGAGCGTGCCAAGAACACTTCGCCGCAAAGGAAGGAAGAATCCATCATGACGTGGGAACCCGGGCAGTATCTCAAGTACGCGGGCGAGCGCCTGCGTCCCGCGCTCGATCTCATGGCGCGCGTCGGGCTCGCCGCGCCGTCGACCATCGTGGATCTCGGCTGCGGCGCCGGCAACGTCACGCGGATTCTCGCCGAACGCTGGCCTCGCGCGCGCACCGTCGGCATCGACAATTCGGAGGCGATGCTCGCGCAGGCACGAGCGGCGGCGGGCGGCGGGAGCATCGCGTGGCAGACCGGCGGATCTCGCCGCGTGGGCGGGCGAAACGCCGGCGGCCAGCGTCGATCTCGTCTACAGCAACGCCGCGCTGCACTGGCTCGACGACCACGCGACGCTGTTCCCGCGGCTCATGGGAATCGTTGCGCGCGGCGGGGCGCTGGCCGTCCAGATGCCGTCGAATTTCTCGGCGCCGTCCCACGTCGCGCTGCATGACGTGGCGAACGCTCCGCGCTGGCGCGCACGGCTGGCCGGCGCTCCTGCGAGCGGAGCCCGTCGCACCGGCCGCGCAGTATTTCGACTGGCTCTCGCCACATGCGGACAGCGTGGACGTGTGGACCACCGAATACCTGCACGTGCTTCCGCCGGCCAAGGACGCGGACCATCCGGTCATCGCCTGGATGAGGGGTACGGCGCTGACGCCGTTTTTCGCCGTGCTCGACGTCGACGCGCAGCGCGAATTCGTCCGCGACTGCGCGGAGCGGGTCGAGCCGGCCTACCCACCGCGCGCGGACGGGCGGGTGCTCTATCCGTTCCGGCGGCTGTTCATGGTCGCCGCCCGCGGCAATCGGTAAGGCCACCGGACCGCGCGCGCCGACGGGTTCCGACCGCGTCGCGCCGCGGTGTAAAATCGCCGGTTACCGCGCGCGCCGCATCCTCTTCGCTCGTCGCCGCCCCTTTGTCTCGCACATCCCGCATGAACCATCCCGATTCGATCCCCGCCCTGGCTGCCGCCGTCTCGGCCCCGCCGTACGTCCGGCATGCGCGGCTCCTTGCCTGGGTCGCCGAGGTTGCGGCGCTGACCAAGCCCGAGCGCGTCGTCTGGTGCGATGGCAGCCCGGCGGAATACGACCGGCTTTGCGAGGAGATGGTCGCGACGGGCACGCTGGTCCGCCTCAATCCGGCGCTGCGGCCCGGAAGCTACCTCGCGCGCTCCGACCCGTCGGACGTGGCACGGGTCGAGGACCGCACGTTCATCTGCAGCGAGCGCGAGGAGGATGCGGGGCCGACCAACAACTGGATCGCGCCGGCCGCGATGAGGAAGACGCTCGACGGCCTTTTCGATGGCGCGATGCGCGGGCGGACGATGTACGTGGTGCCCTTCTCGATGGGGCCGATCGGCAGCCCCATTTCGCATATCGGGATCGAGATCACCGACAGCCCCTACGTCGTCGTCAACATGCAGCTGATGACGCGGATGGGACGGGCGGTCTTTTCGGTGCTGGGAAGCGACGCGCCGTTCGTGCCGTGCGTGCACTCGGTGGGGGCGCCGTTGGAGCCCGGGCAGCCGGACGCGCGCTGGCCCTGCAATCGCGAGCAGAAGTACATCGTCCATTTTCCGGAGACGCGCGAGATCTGGAGCTACGGCTCCGGCTACGGCGGCAACGCGCTCCTCGGCAAGAAGTGCTTTGCGCTGCGGATCGCGTCGGTCATGGGGCGCGACCAGGGCTGGCTCGCCGAGCACATGCTGATCCTCGGCGTCACCTCTCCCGCGGGCGAGAAGACCTACGTCACCGCGGCGTTCCCGAGCGCATGCGGCAAGACCAACTTCGCGATGCTGATTCCGCCGCAGGGCTTCGACGGCTGGAAGGTGACGACCATCGGCGACGACATCGCCTGGATCAAGCCCGACACCGACGGCCGGTTCTACGCGATCAATCCGGAGGCGGGCTACTTTGGCGTTGCGCCCGGCACCTCGCGCGAGTCGAATCCGAACGCGATGGAGATGCTGAAGGAGAACGTCATCTTCACCAACGTCGCGCTGACCGACGACGGCGACGTCTGGTGGGAGGGGATGACCAAGACGGCACCCGCGCATCTCATCGACTGGCAGGGAAACGACTGGACGCCCGAGGATGGAAAGCGGGGCCGGAAAGCGGCCCACCCGAATTCCCGGTTCACCGTCGCGGCGAGCCAATGTCCGTCGCTCGATCCACAGTGGGACGACCCCACCGGCGTGCCGATCAGCGCCTTCATCTTCGGCGGGCGCCGTTCCGACACGATGCCGCTCGTCGTCGAGGCGTCGTCGTGGCAGGAAGGCGTCTACAAGGCGGCGACCATGGGGTCGGAGACGACGGCCGCGGCGACCGGCAAGGTGGGCGAGGTGCGCCGCGATCCGTTCGCCATGCTGCCGTTCTGCGGCTATCACGTCGGCGATTATTTTGCGCACTGGCTGCAGATGGGCGCCGCGGTGCCGAAGCCGCCGCGTATCTTCAGCGTCAACTGGTTCCGCACGGACGAGAACGGGAAGTTCGCCTGGCCGGGCTTCGGGCAGAACATGCGCGTGCTGCAATGGATCGTCGAACGCTGCCGCGGACACGCGCACGCGATCGAGACCCCGCTCGGACTCGAGCCCGCCTACGGCGATCTCAATTGGGCGGGCCTCGAGTTCCCGCCGGAGCGCTTCGCGCAGGTGATGCGCGTCGACAAGGCGATGTGGGCGCGCGAGCTCGCCGAGCACGACCTGCTGTTTGCGAAGCTGGGCGCCAAGGGCCCGGCGGCGCTCTCCACCGAACGTCAGCGGCTGGGCGGGCGACTCGGCCGCTAGAATCGTCCCGAGCCGTGCTTGCGGCGCTCATGTCCGGGACGATTTGTAAATCACTGATTATTAGACGTTATTTGTTGTTTTCTGATGACGCATCAAGGCGTCAACGTCGGCGCGCTTCGGCGCCCCGCTACGACCGCCGAGCCGCGTGCACTTGATCGCCGCGGCCGCGTTGGCAAAGCGCGCCGCCGCCTCCGTCGCGCTCCCTTCGGTCGAGCGCGAGCGTGAAAGCGCCGTGCCAGACGTCGCCGGCGGCGAGCGTATCGATGGGCCGGACCGCATAGGCCGGAGCCCTTCGTTCGCGGCTTCCCTCCCGCCAAAGAAAGCCATCGGGACCGACGGTCACGCCCACGATTCCGGGAAGCGTCGCTGCCATCCGCGCCAACCCGGCGCCCGGATCGCCCACGCCCGCCGCGAGGGCCAGCCCCGCCGCGGAGAAAAGCGCGTGGGTTGCGCGGCCGGCGAGGTCGAGTAACGCCTCCGGCGGGCCGACGTCGCCATCGAACACCGCAATGCGTCCGGCGTCGCGGGCGGCGTCGAGGACCTTCGCCGCCCCTTCAGGCCAACGGACATCCGCGAGCACGGCTGCGAACGACGCGACGTCTCCGAGCGGAAGCCAGCCGGCGTCGCGATCGAGCGCCGGGTCGTTGTAAGCGCAGATGAGACGTTCGCCGTCGTCGGCGACCAGAATCGCGGCGGACGGCGACGCGCAGCCGGGGATCCGGCGCACGCGGCTCACGTCGACGCCCTCGCCGGCGAGATCGCCCAGAATGCGCGTCCCCAGCGTGTCATCGCCGACACGACCCCAGTAATGCGCGCTGCCGCCCAGGCGGGCGATCGCGACACTGGCGTTTGCGGCCATCCCGCCGCCCGACTCGGCGAAGCCGGTGGCGAGAATCTTGATGGGAAGCGTCGGGATCGCGGGGACACGATAAATCGCGTCCTGCGCGGACATGCCCAGGCACAGAATTCGGATCAAAGGAGGGTGCTCGGGGATTGTGCCGCCGCCGATTGTACCCGGCTGCCGTGCCGGACCTTGAGGTTCCACGTGGAACGGTCACGCGACCTCGCTTGGGGTGTTCCACGTGGAACATTCGCCGCCGATCCCCGGTCTCCCAGTCCCGACCGGGCAGGTTTAGGCGTATCATTCGCCTTCGCTTTTGGTGCGGGTAGCCGTACGCGCGTTAGCAACAAATCCTCAATTAAATCATGCTATTCCCTACGCGATTCGAGGTGATTGTCGTCGGTGGCGGGCACGCCGGCACCGAGGCGGCGCTCGCTTGCGCGCGCATGGGGCGGACGACGCTGCTTCTCACCCACAACATCGAGACGCTGGGGCAGATGTCGTGCAACCCGTCGATCGGCGGGATCGGCAAGGGACACCTCGTCAAGGAGCTCGACGCGCTCGGCGGGGCGATGGCGCTCGCCACCGACGAGGCCGGCATTCAGTTCCGAATGCTCAATTCCAGCAAGGGGCCCGCGGTGCGCGCGACGCGGGCGCAGGCGGACCGCGTGCTCTACAAGCAGGCCATCCGCTCGCGCCTCGAGAACGCGCCGAACCTCACGCTGTTCCAGCAGGCGGTCGACGACCTGACGCTCGACGGCGACGGCGCCGACGCGCGAGTGACGGGAGTGGTCACGCAGCTGGGTGTGCGCTTCGAAGCGGATGCGGTCGTGCTCACCACGGGAACGTTCCTGTCCGGACTCATTCACGTCGGGCTCGATCATTACGAGGCCGGCCGCGCAGGCGATCCGCCGGCCAAGACGCTGGGCGTGCGACTGCGCGAGCTCAAGCTTCCCGCAGGGCGGCTGAAGACCGGCACGCCACCCCGGCTCGACGGACGCACGATCGATTTCTCGGAGCTGGTCGCGCAACCCGGCGACGAGCCGGCGCCGGTGATGAGCTTCATGGGCGCGCGCACCATGCATCCGCGGCAAGTGCCGTGCTGGATCACGCACACCAATGAGCGCACCCACGACATCATTCGCGCAGGGCTCGATCGCTCGCCGCTTTTCACCGGCGTGATCAAGGGCGTCGGGCCGCGCTATTGCCCCTCGATCGAGGACAAGGTCGTGCGCTTCGCCGAACGCACGAGTCATCAGATCTTTCTCGAGCCCGAGGGCCTCGCGACGAACGAGATCTATCCGAACGGGATTTCGACATCGCTGCCATTCGACGTGCAGATGGCGCTGGTGCGCTCGATGAAGGGTTGCGCCAACGCGCACCTGCTGCGGCCGGGCTATTCGATCGAGTACGACTACTTCGATCCGCGCGCGCTGCGCTCGTCGCTCGAGACGAAAGCGATCCGCGGTCTCTTTTTCGCGGGGCAGATCAACGGCACGACCGGATACGAGGAAGCGGCGGCGCAAGGGTTGCTGGCCGGGATCAACGCCGCGCGTCACGTGCGCGGCGAGGCGGGCTGGTGTCCGCGCCGCGACGAAGCCTACCTCGGCGTGCTGGTCGACGATCTCGTGACGCGCGGCGTCTCCGAGCCGTACCGGATGTTCACGTCGCGCGCCGAGTACCGTCTGCAATTGCGCGAGGACAACGCCGATTTGCGGTTGACCGAAGCGGGACGCGCTCTCGGCGTGGTCGACGATGCGCGCTGGGACGCGTTCGCACGCAAGCGCGACGCGATCGCGCGCGAGCAGGAGCGCCTGAAGTCGACGTCGGTGAATCCGCATGTTCTCGCCGCGCACGACGCGACCCGCGTTCTGGGGGCGCCGATCGAGCGCGACTACACGCTGGGCGATCTCTTGCGCCGCCCTGGCGTCACCTACGCGAGTCTGATGACGCTGCCGGGAGCGGGGCCGCCGGTCGACGATCGCATCGTCGCCGAGCAGGTCGAGATCGCCGCGAAATATTCCGGCTACATCGACCGCCAGCGCGATGAGATCGAGCGCCGGCGCGCGCAGGAGGATCTGCGTCTTCCGGACGATCTCGATTACCGCACGGTGCGCGGCTTCTCGACCGAAGTGCAGCAGAAGCTCAATCTGCACAAACCGGAAACGATCGGACAGGCGGCGCGCATTTCCGGCATCACGCCGGCGGCGATCGCGCTCCTTCTCGTGCACCTGAAGCGCGGCTTCGCCGTACGCACCGATCCGCCCGAACCGACGGAGCGGCGCACCGCGTGATTGCAGCGATCGATCTCGACGACGGCCTCGCGGCGCTTGCGGCAGCGGGTGTCGCGCTGCCGCAGGAAGCGCGTGGCCGGCTCGACGCCTATCTCGCGCTGCTGGCGAAATGGAATCGCACGTACAACCTGACCGCGATCCGCGAGCCGGAGCAGATGATCACGCACCACGTGCTCGACGCGCTTGCGGTGTTGCCGCGTCTTCCCGCCGGCGAACGCCTGCGCGTGCTGGACGTCGGCAGCGGCGGTGGCGTGCCGGGATTGCCGCTCGCGATCGCGCGGCCGCAGTGGACGATCGTGCTCGTCGACAGCAACCACAAGAAGGGCGCGTTCCTGCAGCAGGCGGCGATCGAGCTCGGGCTCGCAAACGTCGAAGTCATTACGGCGCGGGTCGAGGACTATGAATCCCCGGCGCCGTTCGACGTCGTCATCTCGCGCGCGTTCTCCGATCTCGCGACGTTTGCGCAATCGAGCGCGCGGCATCTCGCGTCGGATGGCCGTCTGTACGCGATGAAAGGGGTGTATCCCGACGAAGAGATCGCGCATCTGCCGCCGGACATCCAGATGATCGCCGCGCCGGCGCTTCGCGTGCCTGGACTCGATGCGCAGCGCCATCTGGTCGTGCTGGCGCCCGCGCGCACCGTGGAGAACGGAGCGTGACGCGCATCATCGCGGTGGCGAACCAGAAGGGCGGCGTCGGCAAGACGACGACGGCGGTCAACCTCGCGGCGAGCCTTGCCGCGATGAAGCGCCGTGTGCTGCTGGTCGATCTCGACCCGCAGGGCAACGCGACGACGGGCGCAGGCGTGGACAAGCGGGGGTTGCCGGCGACCGTCTACCAGGTGCTGCTGGGCGAGCGCCGCATCGCCGATGTGCGCATCGCCTCGGCCACGGGCGGCTTCGATCTCGTGCCTGCGAATCGCGAGCTCGCCGGCGCCGAGATCGAATTGGTCGAGCTCCCCGAGCGCGAGATGCGACTCAAGGACGCGCTCGCCGAAGCGCTGCGGCAGATGCGCACCGCGATCACCGAGGTCGCACCCGATTACGATTTCATCCTGCTCGACTGCCCGCCGTCGCTGTCGCTCCTCACGCTGAACGGCTTGTGCGCAGCGGACTCGGTGCTGATCCCGATGCAATGCGAGTATTACGCGCTCGAAGGACTCTCCGATCTCGTGCAGACGATCAAGAAGGTGCGCGCTCACTTGAACCCCGCGCTCGAGATCGAAGGGCTGCTGCGCACGATGTACGACCCGCGCAACATGCTCGCGCAGAACGTGGCGGCCGAATTGGAGAAGCACTTCGGCGACAAGCTCTACCGGACGATCGTGCCGCGCAACGTGCGTCTCGCCGAGGCGCCGTCGCATGGCATCCCGGCGCTCTATCTCGACCGGACGTCGAAAGGCGCGCAGGCGTATCTCGCGCTCGCCGGCGAGATCCTGCGGCGGATGGAAACGAATGCGCTGCACGCCCCCGCGGTGGCGTGACGCGATGGCGGCGCGCGTGGGACGACAACGATGATACGACCCAAGGGTTTGGGCCGCGGTCTCGATGCGCTGCTTATCCGGCAGCGACGAGGCGGCGGTGAAGGAATCGCTGCAAACGCTCTCCGTCGACCGCCTGCGGCCGGGCAAGTATCAGCCGCGAACGCGAATGGACGAGACCTCGCTCGACGAGCTCGCGGAGTCGATCAAGGAGCACGGGATCATGCAGCCGGTGCTCGTGCGGCCTGTCGACGGCGGCCGCTTCGAGATCCTCGCCGGCGAGCGCCGCTGGCGCGCGGCGCAGCGCGCCGGGCTGAAGGAGGTACCGGCGCTGGTGAAGACGGTTCCGGATGCGTCGGCGCTCGCGATCGGGCTCATCGAGAACATCCAGCGCGAGGATTTGAATCCGCTCGAGCAGGCGAACGGCCTCGCGCGGCTCATCGACGAATTCGGATTGACGCACGACGCGGTGGCCAAGGCGATCGGCCGCTCGCGCAGCGCGGTCACCAACCTGCTGCGCCTGCGCGAGCTCGCGAAACCCGTCCAGGAATACCTGTTGGCGGGCAAGCTCGACATGGGACATGCGCGCGCGCTCCTCGGGCTTGCCGGCGCGGCGCAGGCGGGAGCCGCGGCGCGTGTCGTCGCGCAGGGACTCTCGGTGCGCGACACCGAGCGGCTCGTCCATCATCTCGCGCATCCGGGCAAGGCGCGAGCGAAGCGCGAGCGCGCGCCCCGCGGATCCGGACGTCGCGCGGCTCGCCGAAACATTGTCCGAAACGCTCGGGGCGAAAGTCGCGATCGAGGCCAAGCCAAACGGCAGCGGCCGCCTCGTCATTTCGTATTCGAGCCTCGATCAGCTGGACGGCATTCTCGCGAAGCTGCGGTAGCGGACGTCAAGCGCGCAGCAAAACCGGCGGCCGAGAGCCGCCGCTCTTTCGTGGCGCGAATGGCGAATGGCGCCGTCAGCCGACCTGCTTCAGCATCGTGTCGGCATCCGAGACCTCGAACTTCCCGGGCGCTTCGATGTTGAGGGCCTTCACGACGCCGTTGTCGACCAGCATCGAGAAACGCTGGCACCGCGTGCCCATTCCGCGCGCATTGAGATCAAGCTCGAGGCCGAGCGCCTTCGTGTAGGTCGCGCTGCCGTCGGCCATCATCCGGACCTTGCCGCCGGCCTTCTGGTCGCGCGCCCAGGCGCCCATCACGAACGCATCGTTGACCGACATGCAGATCACGTCGTCGACACCTTTCGCCTTCAGCTGGTCGCGCTTTTGCACGTAGCCCGGCACGTGCTTGGCCGAGCAGGTCGGCGTGAAAGCCCCGGGAAGCCCGAAGATCACCACCTTGCGGCCCTTGACGAGGTCGTCGACCTTGAATTCGTTGGGTCCGATCGTGCAGCCGTTGCCTTCGACTTCGATGAATTCGGACAGCGCGCCCGCGGGCAGCGTGTCGCCAACCTTGATCGTCATGGGAGCTCCTTGCCGTGTGGTGTTGCGGGTGGTGAGCCTGGAAGAATCGCAGCGTTCGCGGCTGAATTCAACCCCGCGTTCAACGAGGACGTGGCGGCGATTGCGGTTGAGCGGTGGCTCCGGTTGCAGCAGCGACGCAGTCGGCGGTAGCTTACTCGACTCGCCGAAACGGGGGACTTCGATGGCAGCGGGAACGAGAAAGACGCACGGCCGCCGCGCGCCCGGCGCGCAAGACGGTATTGCTGATCGCGACACGCAAAGGATTGTGGACGCTGACCGGCGACGCGACGCGCCGCAACTTCAAGACCGAGGGTCCGCATTTTCTCGGCAACATCGTTCACCATGCGGTGCTCGATCCGCGCGACGGCAAGACGCTGCTCGCCGCCGCGCGCACCGGCCACCTCGGACCGACGGTGTTCCGCTCGACCGATCGCGGCCGGAATTGGAAGGAGGCCGCAACGCCGCCCGCGTTCGAGCCGGGCAGCGCCCGCACCGTCGATCACACGTTCTGGCTCGCGCCGGGTCACGCGAGCGAGCCCAACGTCTGGTACGCGGGAACCTCGCCGCAGGGACTCTTCCGCTCCACCGATGGCGGCGTGAACTGGTCGGGGGTCGCCGGCTTCAACGCGCATCCCGACCGCAAGGCGTGGTGCGGCGGCGACCAGGACGGGACGCCGGACGGGCCGAAGCTGCATTCGATCCAGATCGATCCGCGCGATCCGAAGCACATGTATATCGGCATGTCGAGCGGCGGCATCTTCGAATCGACCGACCGCGGCGCCGACTGGCGGCCGCTGAACCACGGCGTGCGCGCCGATTTCCTGCCCGACCCGAATGCCGAGTTCGGCCACGATCCGCACTGCCTGCGCGTGCATCCGTTGCTGCCCGATCGGCTCTACCACCAGAACCACACGGGCATCTACCGGCTCGATCGTCCTTCCGACCGCTGGGTCGACATCGGCGCGTCGATGCCGAAGTCGGTGGGCTCGATCGGCTTTCCGATGGTGCTGCATCCGCGCGACCCCGACACGCTGTGGGTGTTTCCGATGGACGGGACGAGCGTGTGGCCGCGCGTTTCGCCGGGCGGCAAGCCGGCCGCGTATCGATCGGTCAACGGCGGCAGGACCTGGCAGCGGCAGGCCACCGGATTGCCGAAGTCGCAGGCGTGGTGGACGGTCAAGCGGCAGGCGATGACGGCCGATGCGGCGCCGACGGTGGGCGTTTACTTCGGTACGACGAGCGGCGAGGTGTGGGGAAGCCGCGACGAGGGCCGCACGTGGAAATGCCTCGCCCGGCACCTGCCGCATGTCTACGCGGTCGAGGTGGCCTGAAGGACGCCCGGTCATGCAGGTCCGGATCCCCGGGTTGCTGCGCTCCTACACCAAGGGCGCCGAGACGGTCACGCTCGATCTCCCCGCGCCTGTCGCCCACCCTCGCCGACGCGCTGGCCGAGATCGACCGCCGCTTTCCGGGGTTCAGGTTTCGGATCGTCGACGAGCAGGGAGCGATCCGGCCGCACATCAAGATCTTCGTCGACGGGGAGCTCGCGCGCGACTTGAAGACCGTTGCGCGACCCGCCGCCGAGCTGATGATCGTCGGAGCGCTTTCCGGCGGCTGAAGCGCCGCCGTGGTGAAGGCGTTGCGACGCAGCATTTCATTGCGGGATAGAGCGTCGAGACGTTATAATCCCAAGGCTTGGTCCCGCCTTTTCGGGGGGCGCAACGATCTCGCGATCCCGTGACCGCCCTTCCCAATTCCCGCCCCTTCCGCGTCGTCTTCCGCTGGCAGGCGATCGCCACGGCGGCGATTGCGGCCGTCGCGGCGCTGTGGGCGGGCTGGAGCGGCGCCTGGTCCGCGCTGCTGGGCGGCGCGGTGAGTCTCCGTCGCGAGCGTCGTCTTCGCCGTCACGCTCGCGCTGTCGCTCGGAGACGGTCGCCCGTCCGGGCCCGTGAAGCCGCTGCGCGCCATGCTGCGGGCCGAAGCGGCCAAGGTGATTGCCATCGTCGGCGGGCCTCGCGCTCGCGCTGAAGACATTCGACGGCATCGTCCATCCGGCGTTTTTCGGCGCGTTCATCGTGGCGGTGATCGTGTTCAGCTTGGCGTTCTTCGTTGGTGACAGCGAACCCGGGAATCAAGGCAATGGCTGAAGGCACCGCGCTCAATCCGACCGACTACATCCAGCACCACCTCACGTTTCTCGCGGCGCCGGTGCGCGAAGGCGGCGGCTTCTGGACGCTGCACTGGGACACGCTTCATCACGACGCTCGTGCTCGGCGTGGTCGCGTTCGGCTTCCTGTGGTTCGTGACCCGCAAGGCGACCTCCGGCGTGCCGTCGAAGACTGCAGGCGTTCGTGGAGCTCTGCGTGGTCTTCGTCAACGACCAGGTGAAGAGCATCTACCACGGCGAGAGCAAGATCGTCGCGCCGATCGCGCTCACGACGTTCGTGCTCGTGCTCGTCATGAATGCGATGGACTTCCTGCCCGTCGACATCATGTCGTGGCTCTACGAGCACGTGCTGCACCAGCACGAATGGCGCGGCGTGCCGACCGCCGACGTGAACACGACGTTCGCGCTTGCGCTGTCCGTGTTCGCGATGATGATCTATTACAGCATCAAGATGAAAGGACTCGGCGGCTGGCTGTTCGAGCTCGTCTCGGCGCCGTTCGGGCTGAAGCCGATCTGGATGTCGCCGCTGCTCGTGTTCTTCAACGTGCTGTTCCAGATCGTCGAGTACGTGTCGAAGCCGCTGTCGCACTCGCTGCGGCTCTACGGCAACATGTACGCCGGCGAGATCATCTTCATCCTGCTCGGCATGTGGGCCGCGACCGGCGTCGCCGGCATCGTCCTGGGCGCGGTCCTGAGCCTCGGCTGGTCGATCTTCCACATCCTGATCGTCGTGCTGCAGGCCTACATCTTCATGATGCTGACCATCGTCTACATCTCGATGGCGCACGAGCACCACTGACCGCTTCGCTTCTTACCGTTTCACTCCGCTCAAGAAAGGAAAGTCCATGGATCCCAAACTGCAACTGATCGCGCTGGTCCAGGCGTACTCGGGCGTCGGCATCGGCCTCATCATCGGCCTCGGCGCGCTCGGCGCCTGCGTCGGCGTCGGCATCATGTGCTCGCGCTTCCTCGAAGGCGCGGCGCGCCAGCCCGAGCTGATGCCGCAGCTGCAGGCGAAGGTGTTCCTGCTGCTCGGCCTGATCGACGCGTCGTTCATCATCGGCGTCGGCCTCGCGCTGTGGTTCGCCGTCGCGAACCCGCTCCTCGGCGCGCTCAAGTAGGACCGCCGCCGGACGCTACCTTGCCGAGAGGCAGCGATGAACATCAATTTCACACTCTTCATGCAGGCGATCGCGTTCTTCGCGTTCATCCTGTTCACGGCGAAGTTCGTCTGGCCGCCGCTGATGCGCGCGATCGACACGCGGCAGAAGCAGATCGCCGACGGCATCGCCGCCGGCGAGGAGGGCCGGCATAGCCTCGCCAGCGCCGAGAAGCGCATCGCGGACATGGTGGCCGAGGCGAAGGACCGCAGCTCCGAGATCATCGCGCAGGGCGAAAAGCTGAAGAGCGAGACGGTCGATGCCGCGAAAGCCGAGGCGAAGGCCGAGGCGGACCGGATCCTCGTCGCGGCCAAGGCGGAGATCGCCCAGGAGACTCGCCCGCGCGAAGGAATCGCTGCGCGATGCGGTGGCGGATCTCGCCGTCGCGGGTGCTGCAAAGATCCTGAAGCGCGAAGTCGACGCGAAAGCCCACGCGGACCTGCTGGCGTCGATCCGGCGCGAGCTGTAGGCAGAAACGCGATGGCGGAACTGACCACGATCGCCCGGCCGTACGCGGAAGCCGCATTCGAGCTCGCCCGGACGTCGAACGCGTTGCCTGTCTGGTCGTCGATGCTGCGCTACGCAAGCGCGGTGGTAGCCGACCCCGCGATGGCGCAGGCGCTCGACAACCCGAAGCTCACGGCCGGCGACAAGGAATCGCTGATCCTGTCCGTATGCGGCGACAAGCTGGACGCCATGGGTCGCCGCTTCGTTCGCGTGCTGGTCGAGGCCGATCGCGTTGCCGTGCTGCCGCAGATTGCGGCACTGTTCGACGACTTCAAGAACGACACGGAAGGCGTTGCCACGGCGCGCATCGATAGCGCGTTTCCGCTGACCGACGCACAGTTCGCGGAACTTGTGGAGGCGCTCGAAAAGCGCTTCGGCAAGAAGATCGAAGCGACGGTCAACGTCGACCCGGGGCTCGTCGGCGGCGCGCGGATCACCGTGGGCGACACGGTGATCGACGCTTCCGTGCAGGCGCAGTTGCAGGCGATGGCGAGTCAGTTGCGGGCCTGAATCCACATTACGTGAGGCCGGCGGCAGACGCGCCGGTTGATGCGAGGACACCATGCAGTTGAATCCTTCAGAAATCAGCGAACTCATCAAGAGCAAGATCGCCAACCTCGACACCGGCACGACGGTGCGCACGGAAGGGACCGTTGTCTCGATCTCCGACGGCATTGCGCGCGTCCACGGGCTCTCCGACGCGATGGCGGGCGAGATGCTCGAGTTTCCGGGCAACGCGTTCGGCCTTGCTCTGAACCTCGAGCGCGACTCGGTCGGCGTCGTGATTCTCGGCGAATACGAGCACATCTCCGAGGGCGACACTGTCAAGTGCACGGGCCGCATCCTGTCGGTGCCGGTCGGACCGGAGCTGATCGGACGCGTGGTGAATTCGCTTGGCCAGCCGATCGACGGCAAGGGTCCGGTCACGGCCAAGGAATCGGACGTCATCGAGAAGATCGCGCCGGGCGTGATCTGGCGCAAATCGGTGTCGCAGCCGGTGCAGACGGGCCTGAAAGCGATCGACGCGATGGTGCCGATCGGCCGCGGCCAGCGCGAGCTCATCATCGGCGACCGCCAGACGGGCAAGACCGCCGTGGCGATCGACACGATCATCAACCAGAAGGGCAAGGATCTCATCTGCATCTACGTCGCGATCGGGCAGAAGGCCTCGTCGGTCAAGAACGTGATCCGCAAGCTTGAAGAGCGCGGTGCGATGGACTACACGATCGTCCTCGTGGCCACGGCCTCCGAATCGGCGGCGATGCAATACATTGCGCCGTACTCGGGCTGCACGATGGGCGAGTATTTCCGCGATCGCGGCCAGGACGCGCTGATCATCTACGACGACCTGACCAAGCAGGCGTGGGCGTACCGGCAGGTGTCGCTGCTGTTGCGCCGCCCGCCGGGCCGCGAAGCCTATCCCGGGCGACGTGTTCTACCTGCACTCGCGCCTCCTCGAGCGCGCCGCGCGCGTCAGCGAGGAATACGTCGAGAAATTCACCAAGGGCAAGGTCAAGGGGAAGACCGGCTCGCTCACCGCGCTGCCGATCATCGAGACGCAGGCAGGCGACGTCACGGCGTTCGTGCCGACCAACGTGATCTCGATCACCGACGGGCAGATCTTCCTGGAGACCGACCTCTTCAACGCCGGCATCCGCCCCGCGATCAACGCCGGCATCTCGGTGTCGCGGGTCGGCGGCAACGCGCAGACCAAGATCATCAAGAAGCTGGGGGGCGGCGTGCGCCTGGCCCTCGCGCAGTATCGCGAGCTCGCGGCATTCGCGCAGTTTGCCTCCGATCTCGACGAGGCCACGCGCAAGCAGCTGGACCGCGGCCGCCTCGTCACCGAGCTGATGAAGCAGCCGCAGTACGCGCCGCTGCAGGTCAACGAGATGGCGGTGACGCTGTTCGCGGTGAACAATGGTCACTACGACGACGTCCCGGTCGAGAAGGCGTTGGCTTTCGAGACGGCGCTCCGCGCCTTCCTCAAGAGCAAATACGCGACGCTGATGGACAACATCGAAAAGACCAAGGACCTGTCCGCCGACGATGACAAGGCACTGACCGCCGCGATCGAGGACTTCAAGAAAAACGGCACGTATTGACCGAATGAGGAAGCCAAAGGCACGAGGCGCGCAGCAGCTTTGCCGCGACCTGCGATAAGGGCGAACGATGGCAGGGTCCAAGGAAATACGAAACAAGATCAAGAGCGTGCAGAGCACGCGCAAGATCACCAAGGCGATGGAGATGGTCTCGGCCTCGAAGATGAAGAAGGCCCAGGACCGGATGCGTGCGTCGCGGCCGTACGTCGAGCGCGCGCTGCAGATCGCGATGCACATCGCCAAGGCGAACACCGAATACAAGCATCCGTTCCTCGCGAAACACGAAACGGTGAAGCGCGTCGGCGCCATCGTCGTGACCACAGACAAGGGACTGTGCGGCGGCCTCAACACCAACATCCTCCGGCTGGTCCTGAATGCGCACAAGGAGTGGCGGGGGAAGGGGCTTGAGGTCGACTATTGCGCAATCGGCGGCAGGGGGCTCGGCTTTCTCAGCCGCCTGGGCGCCAACGTGGTGTCGCACGCGGTGCAGCTCGGTGACCGGCCGCATCTCGACCGACTCGTCGGTCCGGTCAAGCTGCTGCTCGACAAGTACATGGCGGGCGAGCTCGACCAGGTCGACGTGTTCTTCACGACGTTCATAAACACGATGAAGCAGGAAGCCCGGCACGGGCACATGCTGCCGATCCCCGAGCAGTTCCGCACACCCGGCACCGGCGAGATCCGGAAGTCGGAGGTGGCGGAAGGGTCGTGGGACTACATCTACGAGCCGGACGCCAAGGAACTTCTCAACGCCATGCTCCTCCGCTATGCGGAAGCGCTGATCTTCCAGATGGTCAACGAGAACATGGCCTCCGAGCAGTCGGCGCGGATGGTCGCGATGCGGGCGGCGTCCGACAACGCCAGCACGATCATCGACGAATTGCAGCTCATCCACAACAAGACCCGCCAGGCCGCGATCACCAAGGAACTGGCCGAGATCGTCGGCGGGGCGGCCGCGATCTAGCCGCAAGATTCTAAGCAACGCAACTTGGGGATGCGAATATGAATCAAGGAACCATCGTTCAGTGCATCGGCGCGGTCGTCGACGTGGAGTTCGCGCGCAATGAGATGCCGAAGATCTACGACGCCCTCAAGATGGACGAGATCGGGCTGACGCTCGAGGTCCAGCAGCAGCTGGGTGACGGCATCGTGCGCACGATCGCACTCGGCAGCTCCGACGGACTGCGCCGCGGAATGATTGTCGTCAACACCGGCAACCCCATCATGGTGCCGGTAGGCGGCAAGACGCTCGGCCGCATCATGGACGTGCTGGGCCGGCCGATCGACGAGCGGGGCGCGGTCGCCGCTGAAAAGGAGATGTCGATCCACCGCGACGCGCCGACGTTCGATGAACTGTCGCCGTCGCAGGAACTGCTCGAGACCGGCATCAAGGTGATCGACCTCTGCTGCCCGTTTGCCAAGGGCGGCAAGGTGGGTCTGTTCGGCGGCGCCGGCGTCGGCAAGACGGTGACGATGATGGAGCTCATCAACAACATCGCGACCGCCCACGCAGGCCTGTCGGTGTTCGCCGGCGTCGGCGAGCGCACGCGCGAGGGCAATGACTTCTATCACGAGATGATAGGCGCCGGCGTGGTCAACAAGGACGACCTGTCGAAATCCAAGGTAGCCATGGTGTACGGCCAGATGAACGAGCCCCCCGGCAACCGGCTGCGCGTCGCGCTGACGGGCCTCACGATTGCCGAGAGCTTTCGCGACGATGGACGCGACGTGTTGCTGTTCATCGACAACATCTACCGCTTCACGCTGGCCGGTACCGAAGTCTCGGCGCTGCTGGGCCGGATGCCGTCCGCGGTGGGCTACCAGCCGACGCTGGCAGAGGAGATGGGCAAGCTGCAGGAGCGGATCACTTCGACCAAGACGGGATCGATTACTTCGATCCAGGCCGTGTACGTGCCCGCTGACGACCTGACCGACCCGTCGCCGGCGACGACGTTCGGTCACCTAGATGCGACCGTCGTGCTGTCACGCGACATCGCCTCCCTCGGCATCTATCCTTCGGTCGACCCGCTCGACTCGACATCGCGCCAGATCGATCCGAACGTCATCGGCGAGGACCACTACAACACGACCCGCAGCGTGCAATCGGTGCTGCAGAAGTACAAGGAACTGCGCGACATCATCGCGATTCTCGGGATGGACGAGCTCTCGCCCGAAGACAAGCTCGCGGTCGCGCGGGCGCGCAAGATCCAGCGCTTCCTGTCGCAGCCCTTCAGCGTCGCCGAAGTGTTCACCGGCTCGCCGGGCAAGTACGTGTCGTTGAAGGACACGATCAAGGGTTTCCGGATGATCGTCGACGGCGAATGCGACGCGCTGCCCGAGCAGGCGTTCTACATGGTCGGCACGATCGAGGAAGCCTTCGAGAAGGCGAAGACGCTCCAGTAGGCAAGGACGCGCCCGAAACACAGCGGACGAAAAAGCCATGGCCAACACGATCCACGTCGACGTCGTCAGCGCCGAGGAGCAGATCTTCTCCGGCGAGGCGGAATTCGTCGTGCTGCCCGGCATCCTGGGCGAGCTCGGCATCTATCCGCGCCACACCCCGTTGCTCACGCAGATCAAGCCTGGCGCGGTCCGGATCAAGGTGCCGGGTCAGGACGAGGACGAGCTCGTTTTCGTGCACGGCGGCTTCCTCGAGGTGCAACCGCATCTCGTCACGGTGCTCGCCGACACCGCGATCCGCGCGAAGGACCTGGACGAGGTGACGGCCACGGAAGCGAAGAAGGCGGCGCTCGAGCAAGCGATGCAGAACAAGACCTCGCGCGAGGAGATCGCCACGCGCCGAAGGCGAGCTCGCCATCGCGGTCGCGCAGCTCGAGGCGATCCGCAAGATGCGCCACCGCGCCTGACCGCCCCGGCGGCGCGACCCGCAAGGCGGCTCGCGGCCGCCTATCTTCTTGTGCCTGGCGCAAGGAATCGCGCCCGGCGTGAGCGTCCGCCACTCGCATTGCGCTAGAATGTTGCGATGCAGCAAAGCGATCAGGAGCAGCGGCCATGACTGACCTCAACACGACGATCGGCCGGGCAAGCCAGATTTCCCGCAGCGTGGCCGACACGTTCGAACGGCGCCTGCGAGCGGCGCTCGAGCGGTACGCGACGCGGATGAAGGGCGCTGGCATGGCGGCCATCGTTCCGCCGGGAAAGCCGAAAACGCCGTTCGACCTGTGGCAGGACGCCTGGCAGTACGGGCTCGACAGCGCGCAGCGCTCGGTGCTGTTCTGGGACACGCTGCGCCAGCGCGGCAACAACTATCTCGCGCACGAGGCCGCCGGCAAGCCGCCGCTCCTGCATCACGAGTGGGAGATGCTCGCGGATGCACGGACGTTCGAGCGCCCAGCCAACTACGCGCTCCTGCGGATCATCCCGCCTCGCGGCGTTCGCGTCGACGACACGCTGCGCCCGTTCGTCATCATCGATCCGCGCGCCGGCCACGGGCCCGGCATCGGCGGCTTCAAGGAGGATTCCGAAGTCGGCGTCGCCCTGAAGGCAGGACATCCGGTGTACTTCGTGATCTTCTTTCCGGATCCGGAGCCGGGGCAGACGCTGGCCGACGTCGTCGACGCGGAAGCCGAATTCGTCCGCCTCGTCGCCGCGCGCCACCCGCAGAGCCCGAAGCCGGTGCTGGTCGGCAATTGCCAGGGCGGCTGGGCCGTGATGATGCTGGCCGCGTCGCAGCCCGATATCGCGGGTCCGTGCGTGATCAACGGCGCGCCGATGTCGTACTGGGCGGGCAACGACGCCGAGAATCCGATGCGCTACGCCGGCGGGCTTCTGGGCGGCGCGTGGATCAATCTCTTCGCCGGCGATCTGGGCGGCGGCAAGTTCGACGGCGCGCATCTCGTTTCCAATTTCGAGAACCTCAACCCGGCGAACGCGCTGTGGGACAAGTACGTTCACCTGTACGAGAACATCGACACCGAAGCGGCGCGCTTTCTCGAGTTCGAGCGCTGGTGGGGCGGCTTCTATCTCTTCAACGACGCGGAGATCCGCTGGATCGTCAACAACCTCTTCGTCGGCAACAAGCTGTCGGCCGGCGACGCGCGGCTCGGGCCCGGGCGCTTTTTCGATCTCAAGTCGATCAAGTCGCCGATCATCGTGTTCGCGTCGATGGGCGACAACATCACGCCGCCGCAGCAGGCGTTCAACTGGATCGGCGACCTCTATTCGTCGACCGACGAGATCAAGGCGGCGGGGCAGACGATCGTCGGCCTGCTGCACGAGGACATCGGCCACCTCGGCATCTTCGTCTCCGGCGCGGTCGCGAAAAAGGAGCACGCGCAGATCGTCGAGCTCCTGAAGCAGATCCAGCAGCTGCCGCCGGGTCTGTACGGGATGGACATCAAGGAGCGCCCCGGACGCCGCGGCGCGAACGCGTACGACGTGACGATCGTCGAGCGCACGCTCGAGGACCTGCGCAAGTTGCAGAAGTACGATCGCGTCGACGAGAAACCCTTCGAGGCGGTGGCCGCGCTGTCCGAGCTCACCGAGCGCGCGTACGAGCTGCTCGCCCGGCCGCTGGTGCGCGAGCTGTCGCCCGAATGGCTGGCCAAGCTTCGCCGCGACCTGCATCCGCTGCGCGTGCAGCGCTGGGCGATCTCGGACAAGAATCCGCTGCTTTGGTGGCTGCCCTACGCGGCGAGCGCTGTCCAGGCGAACCGCAAGCCGCGACGGCCGGACAGCGCGCTCTCCGGCGCAGAAAGGGCCGCCACGGAAAGCGTGAGCGCCGCGCTCGATCTTTGTCGCGACCTTCGCGACGCGACGGCCGAAGCCGCGTTCTTCCAGGTCTACGGCAACATGCTCTCGCTCAACGTCGCCGACCAGCAGAAGGTGATCCGCCGCGCGACGCGCTTCGATGCGCGGACGGTGCCGGCGGTGAAGCAGGTGCTGGACACGCTCGACCAGGGCACGCCCGCGGAAGCCTACGTGCGGATCGGCCTGCTGATGTCGAAGGCGGGCGGCGGCAAGCGCAAGCTCGCGCAGATGGAGCGCGTGCGCGAGCTCCTGGCTCCCGCATTGCTGCTCGACCGGATCACCGAGGACGAGTTCCGCACGCTGATGCACGAGGAGACGATCATCGTCGAGTTCGAGCCGGAGCGCGCCAAGCGCGCGCTGCCGAAACTGTTGCGCTCGGCGGCGGACCGGCGCCATGCGCATGAGCTCCTCGATGTGATGCAATCGCATTTCCGGCTCGATCAGAAGCAGCGGGCGCTTGTCGCGGAGCTGAAAGCGCTGCTGCCCGCAGCGGCGCGAGCGGCGGCGAGGGAGGTCGCCGCGGCAACGTCGCGCAAAGCCCCATCGCGACAGACCGCGCGCAGATCGGCGCCACAACCGGGCGCATAGGCGACGCCAGCACCAGGCGCGAGAATCCGCCATGCGCGACTTCACCAACCGGACCTTCGACGAAATCGCCGTCGGCGCGAGCGAAACGGTGTCGCGCACGTTGACCGCGACCGATGTCGAGGCGCTGGCGCTCGCTGCCGGCGACGTCGAGGGCTTTCATGTCGAAGGTGGAGACGCCGCCGACCGCGTGTTCGCGCAAGGCGCCGCTGCGATCGCGATCGTCGCGGGTCTCCTCAACCGACGTCTTCCCGGCCCGGGCAGCGCGATCGTGGCGTCGAATTTCCGTTACGGCGGCGTCTGCCGCGTCGGCGACACGTTGACCGCGACGGTGACCGCCAAGGCACGGCATCCGATCGAGCACCGTATCGATTTCGAGTGCCGCTGCACGAACCAGGGCGGCGACCTGCTGGTCGACGGCATTGCGACCGTTGCGGCGCCGGTCGAACGCATTGCCTACGCCAACGTCGCGACCCCCGAGATGATCCTCCGGCGCAACGACGCATTCGCGTACCTCTTCAAGCGCTGCGAGGGCCTGCCTCCGGTGACGTGCGCCGTCGTGCATCCTTGCGACCGCGACTCGCTCGCCGGTCCGATCGAGGCGGCCAAGCGCGGCCTCATCGTGCCGGTGCTGGTGGGACCCGAGGCGAAGATTCGCGCCGTGGCGCGCGCCGAGGGGCTCGACCTGTCGCCGTTCCGGATCGTAGCGGTCGAGCACAGCCATGCGGCGGCCGAAAAGGCGGTGGAGCTCGCGCGCACGGGCCAGGTGGACGCGCTGATGAAGGGAAGTCTCCACACCGACGAGCTGCTGGGCGCCGTGGTGGCGGCCACCAGCGGCCTGCGCACCGCCCGACGCATTTCGCACGTGTTCGTGCTCGACGTGCCGACGTATCCGCGGCTGCTGCTCGTGACCGATGCGGCGATCAACATCTTTCCGACCCTCGAGGACAAAGTCGACATCTGCCAGAACGCGATCGATCTCGCGCACATCCTCGGCATCGCGATGCCGAAGGTCGCGATTCTCTCTGCCGCGGAGACCGTCAACCCGAAGATCCCCGGAACGATCGACGCGGCGGCGCTGTGCAAGATGGCCGATCGCGGGCAGATCACCGGCGGCGTGCTCGATGGGCCACTCGGCCTTCGACAACGCGATCTCGAGCGAAGCGGCGCGCACGAAGTTCATCGCCTCCCCAGTAGCGGGCCTCGCCGACATCCTGCTCGTCCCCGATCTCGAAGCCGGCAACATGATGGTGAAGCAGCTGCAGTATCTCGCCGGCGCCGATTCTGCCGGCATCGTCTGCGGGACGCGGGTGCCGATCGTCCTCACGTCACGCGCGGACAATGTACGCGCCCGCCTCGCATCGACCGCGGTCCTTGCGCTCGTCGCGCACGACCGCCTCGAGCGGCTCCGAGGCGTGCCGGGCGCCTAGCGCGCCGCGAGCCGTTGCTCGGCGAGCGTCACCCAGTAGCTCGCGCCGATCGCGAGCGCGTCGTCGTTGAAGTCGTAGCGCGGATTGTGCAGGTTGGCCGTGCCTTCGCCGCCCGAGCCGAGCCACAGGTAGCAGCCGGGCTTCGCTTCCAGCATGAACGCGAAATCCTCGCTCGCCATGTTGGGCATCGGATCGGTGTCGATGCGCTCGGCACCGACCACCGCCGCGGCGGCGGCGATCGCATGCTGCGTTTCCGTCGCGCTGTTGACGGTCGCCGGGTAGCGCCGCTCGTAGCGCAGCGTGACCTTCATCTCGAACATCGCGGCGATGCCGTCGAGAATCGTCTTCATCCGCCGCTCGATCGTGTCCTGGACGTCCTTCTTGAACGTGCGCACGGTGCCGCGCAGCACGATGTCGTCGGGGATCACGTTCCAGGTGTCGCCCGCGTGCACCTGCGTGACGCTGACGACCCCGGCATCGAGCGGGTGGAGGTTGCGCGAGACGATCGTCTGCAGCGCGTTGATCGCGTGCGCGGCGAACAGCATCGGGTCTTTTCCCTGGTACGCCATCGCCGCATGCGCGCCCTTGCCCGTTGCGACGATCTCGAAGATGTCGAACGCACCCATCAGCGGCCCTGCGCGCACGCCGAAGGTGCCCGCAGGCATGCCCGGCCAGTTGTGCATCCCGTAAACGGCCTGCATCGGGAACTGGTCGAACAGGCCCTGCTCGACCATCACGCGACCGCCACCCTCGTTCTCCTCGGCCGGCTGGAAGATGAAATACGCGGTGCCGTCGAATCGCTTGCGCTGCGCGAGCGCCCGCGCCGCGGCGAGCAGCATCGTCGTGTGGCCGTCGTGGCCGCACGCGTGCATCTTGCCCGGCACTCGCGAAGCGTGCGCCACGCCGGACGCCTCGTGGATGTGCAGCGCGTCGAGGTCGGCGCGCAGGCCAACCGCCGAGGACGCCCGTCCGTTGCGCAGCACGCCGACCACGCCGGTGCCGGCAAGCCCGGTGTGCACATCGAGGCCGAACGAGCGCAATTTATCGGCAACGAAGGCGCTCGTCGCCGTCTCCTCGAAGGCGGTCTCCGGATGCGCGTGCAGGCGATGACGCCAGTCGCGCATCTCGGTGTCCTGCGCGGCGATTTCGGGAATGATGTTCATGGCGGCGGCTCCGCGGCGGGCGGGCGTTCATCGTACCGCATCCGGTAGACTAAGCGCCTCCGATGGCCCACGAGCGACCCTTCGACCTCCTGATCGTCGGCGGCGGCATCAACGGCGCGGGCATCGCGCGCGACGCCGCGGGCCGCGGCCTCGCGGTGCTTCTCGTCGAGCGCGACGATCTGGCCGCACACACGTCGTCGTGGAGCACCAAGCTGATCCACGGCGGCCTCCGCTACCTCGAGCACTTCGAATTCAGGCTGGTCGCCGAATCGCTGGCGGAGCGCGAAACCCTGCTCAAGCTCGCGCCGCACATCATCCAGCCGCTCTCGTTCGTGCTGCCGCACGAGCCGCATCTGCGCCCAGCGTGGATGATCCGCGCCGGGCTCTTTTTCTACGACCGGCTGGGCGGACGGATGACGCTGCCGAAGTCGTTTACCGTCGACCTGTCCACGGGTCGATGGGGGGCCGGGCTGCAGCCGCGGTTTCGCAAGGGCTTCGTCTACGCCGACGCGCGGGTGGACGATGCACGGCTCGTGCTGATCAATGCGCTGTCGGCGCAGAGCGAAGGGCGCGCAGATCCGCGTGCGCACGCGGCTCGTCTCGGCGCGGCGCGACGGGGCCCTGTGGGTCGCTCGGCTGCAGACATCGCAGGGCGCAACCGAAGAAGTCACCGCCCGCGCCATCGTCAACGCCGGCGGCCCGTGGGTGAAGGACGTGCTGGACAGCGTGAGCACCGTCCCCATTGCGGCGAGCGTGCGCCACGTGAAGGGCAGCCACATCGTCGTGCCGCGCGTGCATCCGGAAGCGCATGCGTACATCCTGCAGAACGCCGACAACCGGATCGTCTTCGTCATCCCGTTCGAGCAGCGGTACTCGCTGATCGGAACGACGGATGTCGCCGTCGACGACTACGCGGTCGACCCCACCATCTCCAGCGAAGAAATCGACTACCTGCTCGCGCTCGCCAACGGCTATCTCGCGACGCCGCTTGCAAAGGCAGACATCGTGTGGACCTACAGCGGCGTGCGGCCGCTCTACGACGACGGCTCGAGCGATCCGTCGGCGGTGACGCGCGATTACGTGCTGACGCTCGATGCCGGCGGCGAGGGTCGCGCGCCGCCGGTGCTGTCGATCTTCGGCGGCAAGATCACGACGTACCGCAAGCTCGCCGAAAGCGCGCTCGCCGAGTTGAAGCCGTTCTTCCCCGCGATGGGAGCGCCGTGGACGCACAACGAAGCGCTTCCCGGCGGAGATCTGCCGGCAGGAGGGATCGACGCATGGACCGCCGAGTTGCAGCGCCGGTTCGCGCGCCTTTCCGCGGCCGTCGTCCGAGGAATTGCGCACCGGCACGGTTCGCTCGCGCCCGAGGTGCTCGGCGACGCAAGAAATCCGGCGGATCTCGGCGAGGATTTCGGCAACGGGCTCACCGCGCGCGAGATCGCGTATTTCATGACCGATGAGTGGGCGTGCACCGCGGATGACGTGCTGTGGCGGCGGAGCAAGAGCGGGCTCGGGATGGCGGAGGCGGCGCGTGCGCGCGTCGCCGAATTTGTAGCGCGGATAACGAAATGAACCGGTACAGGGAAATGAACCCGTGAGCGCCGCCGCGATGCGTCCGCTTTCCGCGATGCCGCGCGCAACCCGCTCTGCGATTCGCGGCGTCCTCACCGACATCGACGACACGCTGACGACGGACGGGCGCCTGCCGGCCGTCGCCTACGCGGCGCTGGAGCGCCTTTGCGCTGCCGGGAAGCTCGTCATTCCGATCACCGGCCGTCCCGCCGGATGGTGCGATCACATCGCGCGGATGTGGCCGGTCGATGCCGTGGTCGGCGAGAACGGCGCGTTCTCGATGCGCTACGACCGTAAGACGCACAAGCTGGAGAAGCGCTTCATGGCGGACGAGGCGACGCGGCGCTCCGATCGCGCGCGTCTTGCCGCGATCGGCGAAGCCATCCTGCGCGCGGTGCCGGGTGCGGCACTTGCCTCCGACCAGCTCTACCGCGAGGGCGATCTCGCGATCGATTTTCGCGAGGACGTGCCCGAACTGCCGCGCGCGGCGGTCGACCGCATCGTCGCGCTGATGGAAGCGCAAGGCATGACGGCCAAGGTGAGCTCGATCCACGTCAACGGCTGGTTCGGGGCGTGGGACAAGCTGACGATGACACGGCGCCTGCTCGCGGAAGCGTTTGCCGTCGACCTCGACGCGGAGCGCGAGCGCTTCGTCTTCGTCGGCGATTCGCCGAACGACGCGCCGATGTTCGCCTTCTTTCCGAATGCCGTCGGCGTGGCGAACATTCGCGCGTTCGCGGATCGGATACCGACCCTTCCCGCGTATGTCACCGAGCGCTGCGGCGGCGAAGGGTTCGCGGAGCTCGTTGATTTTCTACTTGCGGGTTGAGGGGTATCATTCACGCGCGCCGCGCATAAGACGCGTGCGCAATTCCACCAAGGGGAGAAAGCAAATGCTTCGAGCAATGAAGGGATCATCGCTTGCCGCCGGTCTGGTCTGCGGCATCGTCATGCTGGCGAGCTTCGCGCATGCGGCAACGCCCGCGGCCGACGAGGCGGGCATCCGCGCGCAGACGACGAGCTGGATCAAGGCCTACAACGGCGGCGACGCCAAAGCGGTCGCGGCGCTCTACGCCGACGACGCGATCCTGATGCCGCCGGGCGCGCCGCGCGTGAAGGGCCGCGCGGCGATTCTCGAATTCTTCACCAAGGACATCGCCGGCTCGAAGGCGGGCGGTGCGGTATTCGCCATTGACCCTAAAACCGACGCCGGCGTTTCGGGCAACATGGGCTGGGAGTCGGGGACCTATGTCGTGACCGTGAAGGGCGCCACCGTCGAAACCGGAAAGTTTCTCTCGGTCTCGCGCAAGCAAGACGGAAAGTGGCTCTACCTTCGCGATACCTGGAATGCGGATGCGGCACCTGCGCCGGCCCCGGCGCCCGCGCCCGTCGCCGCGCCCGCGAAGAAGTAGAGGCTAGCGGTCCGCCTGCATGTTCGCCTTCTTCGCGAGCTTGCCGAGGCGCTCGCGCTCGGCGGCGATGAACGTGACGAAGGCCGCCGTGGTGCCGGGTTCCGGCTCGATGCCGGAAGGCACCATCCGGTCGCGAAAGTCGGCGCTGCGCACCGCGGCCTCGAGCTCCTTGCTCATCCGCTCGACGATCGCCGGCGGCGTGCCTTTCGGTGCGAACAACCCGGCCCAGTGTCCGATCTGGATGCCGGGAAATCCCTGCTCGATCGCGGTCGGCAGCGTGTCGTAGGCGGTGATCCGCTTGTTGTACGTGGTGGCGATGGCCTTCAGCTTGCCGCCCTTCACCTGCGGCAGCACGACGATGCTCGCTTCCGAGGTCGCCGGAACATTGTTCGAGACCACGGCCGTCACGCCCTCGGAGCCGCTCTTGTAGGGGACGATGACGATGTTGACGCCGGCCTCGCGCAGCATCTCGGCGACGAAATGCGGCGTGCTGCCGCCGCCGGCGGTCGCCCAGTCGACCCCGCCCGGCCGTGTCTTCGCCCAGGCGACAAATTCCTTCAGGTTGCTCGCCGGCACGCTCGGATTGACGGCGATGACCGACGGTGCGACGGCGATCATCCCGACCGGAATGAGATCACCGTCTGCGTACGGCAGGTCGCTGCGGAGCATGCTGTTGGTCACCACACCTGCGGCGCCGATCAACCACGTGTAGCCGTCGGGCTTCGCCTTCGCGACGTAGTCCGCGCCGATGATCGCTCCCGCGCCGGGCTTGTTCTCGATGACGACGGGTTGGCCGATCCGCTTCGACACGGCCTCCGCCGCCGCGCGCGCAATGAGGTCGTTCGCGCCACCGGGGCCGAACGGCACCACCCACTTGATGGGGCGCTCGGGCCAGTCGGCGCAAGCCGGACCGACAACCAGCAGCGCGGAAACGATCGCGGCAGCGAGACGGGAGAACAAGCGGCCGGCACCCATGGAATCGGCTCGCGTGCCTACTGCTGCGCAACCACGCGCGCGCCCTCGCCGCTGCCCTCGATGTAGACGTTCTGGCCGGTGCGCAGATTCGAGTCGACCGGTTGTGTCACCGCCACCAGCACACCGCTCTTGACCCGGACGATGATCTGTTGTCCCGGTACCGGTTGATCGTGCCTCTTCTGGATCTCATTGCCGAAGAGCGCGCCACCCAGCGTGCCGGCGACCATCGCCACATCGCGCCCCGTGCCCCCGCCGATGAGGCTGCCGATGCCGAGACCTCCGAGGCCGCCGACGATCGCACCGATGCCGCGATGATGGTTGCTCTGCAGTTGCACGGGCGTGATCTGCTCGATCACTCCCTGGCGAACCTCCATCGCTCCGGGTTGTTGGCCGGACGCCGCCCCGGCAATCAGCATGAGAGCCGCCAGCGCGGCCAGCGCATACGAGGACAAGCGATTCAGCATTGCGTTTTCTCCACCAGGCAGGTTGCTTTTCGCCGCTCGGCGACTTCCGCGCTCGCGCGGCACCCGCGACAATTGTAGCGCCGATGCCCGGAACCGATGCGACGCAGTCTTCGAGCATCAGCGGAATTGCGACAACGCCGCGCAACCTGCGTAGCGTGCATCGGCGCCAAGCGCCTCCTCGATCCGCAGGCATTCGTTCCATTTCGCCATCCGCTCTCCGCGCGCGAACGCGCCGACCTTGAGCTGTCCTGCGCTCCAGCCCACGGCGAGATGCGCGATCGAGACATCCTCGGTTTCGCCGGAGCGCGCCGAGACGATCGTCGCCATGCCCGCGGCGCGCGCGGCGTCGAAGGCGGCGCGGGTCTCGGTCAGCGTACCTGCCTGGTTCGGCTTGATCAGCACGGCGTTGCAGGCATGATCGGCGGCGGCCTCGGACACGCGCGCGGCGTTCGTCGTCAGATAATCGTCGCCGATGATCTGCACGCGCGTACCGGCGGCGCGCGAGAACGCGATCCAGCCGTCGCGGTCGTCTTCGGCGAGCGGGTCCTCGATCGACACGATCGGGTAGCGGTCGAGCCAGCCCAGCAGCACGTCGATCATCCCGTCGCGATCGAGCGTGCGTGCGTCGCGCGCGAGGGTGTAACGGCCGCCGCGGCCGAATTCGGAGGCGGCGACGTCGAGCGAAATCGCGACCTCTTCGCCGGGCACGTAACCGGCCCGCTCGATCGCGCGGACGAGCATCGTCAGGGCGTCGTCGTTGGTCGCGAATGCCGGCCAAAAGCCACCCTCGTCGGCGACGCCGGCGAGCATCCCGGCTTCCGTCATCGACGCGCCCGCGGCGCGGTAGACGTCGGCGACGACCGCGAGCGCGTCGGCGAACGACGTCGCCGCAACGGGGATCACCATCAAGTCCTGAATGTCGATACGCCGGGCGGCATGCGCGCCGCCGCCAAAGATCTGGATCTCGGGCAGCGGCAGCCTGACCGTCCCTTCGCCGGCGAAATGGCGCCACAGCGGCACGTTCCGCGATGCGGCCGCTGCGTGCGCAACTGCGAGCGACACCGCGACGGTCGCGTTGCCGCCGAGTCGGCCCTTGTTCGACGTCCCGTCGAGCGCGATGAGCGCCTGATCGACGGCGAGCTGGTCGACCGCGTCGAGGCCTTTGATCGCCGCCGCGATCGGCCCCGTGACGTTGGCAACAGCGCGCGCGACGTCGAATCCTCCGTGCGCGGAGCCTCCATCGCGCAGGTCGAGCGCCTCGCGCGCGCCGCGCGACGCTCCCGCCGGTGCTATCGCGCGTCCTTGCGCGCCACCGGCGAGCGTGACCTCGGCCTCGACTGTCGGCCGCCCCCGCGAATCCCAGACGCGGCGGGCGTGGACGCGGGCCACGGCGGTGCTCATTGGGCTAACCTTCGTACTCCGCACTCCGGTATTCGCGCTTGGGGCGGCCCGGCGCGCTCATGCCGCCGAGCGTGCAACCCAGCGTTCGGCGATGGCCCGCGGATCGGCGACCGGCGCCGCGAGCAGCGCGCCCGCAAACGAACGGACGTCGTCCCTGACGGCCTCGTCGGTCAAGTATTCCACCGGCGACTTGCCGTCGATGCGCGCCAGCATCAGCGCCGGCAGCAGCGCCGCCGTGCGCGCGGCGAGCGCGGTCTGCGGTTCCCAGTGCGCGTGCGCAAAGTAGGCGTCCACGAGCGCATCGAAGGCCGACGCGTAGCGCGCGCGCCATTGCGGCCGCCATGCGCCCTTCAACAGCAGATGATTGAGCACGAACGCGAGGTCGAACGCCGGGTCGCCGTACCATGCGCATTCGGCATCGAGGATCACCGGGCCGGCGGGACCGGCGAGGAGGTTCTTCGGGCTGAAGTCCCCATGCACGAGCACGCGCTTCGTCGTGCGCGTCGTCTCGAGCAGCGCGAGGAGGCGCGCGGCAAGGTGCGGCTGCGCGCGCGCGGTCGCGGCGAGATACGGCTCGAGGCGTATCGCGTAGAAGATGTCGTCGGTCGGGAAACGCTCGGCGACGTCGGGACGATCGGCGGTCGCGCCGTGAATGCGTCCGAGGACGTCGCCAACGGCGGCGGCCATGCCGCGGTCTATCGTGCCGTCGCGCAACTGCGACTTCCATATCGGGTGGGTGTCGGGAGCGAGGAACGCCATCGCGAACGTGCCGCTTTCGCGGTCCTCGCCCAGGATCTCGGGCACCGCCGCCGGGGCGGTCGCGGCGGCAACGCGCATCCACTCAACCTCGTAGCGGCTGCGCCCGACCGGCGCCCGCCAGTCCGCGGCGACCTTGAGCTTAGCTAGCGCGCGCTTGACGCAAATGACGCGAGAGGGCAGATCGGCGCGATAGATGTCGGACGAAACGCCGCCCGCCAACGGCGTGAAGCGTATTTGTTGGTTAGCGCTCACTATCCCCATGCGTCGCAGGGCGTCTGAGCAGGCCGGTGTCGGCGGGTTCGGCCCGATCGGGCGCACGCCCCGACGCGACCGCGCTCATCGAGTCGAAATCCGAACGGGGTATGATATTTGCATAGTAAAGCTGCCCTGGGATCGTAAATCCGGCGGCTAAGGCCTTGAGGCGATTGGATTGGTGCCGACAGGCCGGCTGCGATCAGGGGAGGGAGATACCACGATGATCCGTTACGGGTTCAACATCAAGACGCGCACGGGGCAGAAGGTGGAGAACATATCCATCATGGCAGGCTCGCAGCGGGACGCCGAGCGGCGCCTGCGCCAGATGTACCACCACTGCGAAATCCTCGAATGCAACGCGCAGACGGTGCCGCGCCGCGTCGACACGCTCGATGTCGAAGGCGTCATCGGACTCATCAGCAGCAGCGAGCCGGCCACCGTCACCCACGCGGCCAACGACGGCGCCGCGGCCATCATCCGGCTACGCCACAAAACCGGCACCCACTAGCTCGTCCACCAGCGCCTGGTAGTCCCGCGCCCCGCGGCTGTCGGGCGCATGCCTGAACACGTCGAGCTCCACCGCCGGGCTTTCGGCGAGCTTCACGCTTTCGCGGATCCGGGTGACGCAGATCTCGTCGGCGCGCAGCAATCCCCCCAGCCGCTCCAGCACCTCACCGCTCATCTTCCGCCGGACGTCGTAGCGCGTCAGCACGTAGCGGCGCGGCAGCCGGCGCTTGAACACCGGCTCCAGCGCGTTCAGCGCGCGCTCGACCTCGCAGGCGCCGCGCAGCGATAGATAGTCGCAGGACACAGGGACGAGCAGCAGATCGCAGGCGAAGACCGCGTTCAGCGACAGCACGTTGAGCAGCGGGCTGCAGTCGATGACGACGGGGCCCGGCGCGAGACCGGGCTGGCGCAGCGCAGTGCGCAAGCGGGTGACCACGTTCACGCCCTTCCCGAGGATCGAATCGAGCTTGGACAGCTCGAGGTGCGCGGGGCACAGCACGACGCCGCTCTTCGTGATCTGCGCGATGTCGGCGAGTGGCCGCTGGCGCACGAAAAAACTGTAGACCGAATCGTCGGCGAGCTTGGGGTGCGCACCGAACACGTGCGACAGGTGCGCCTGCGGGTCGAGATCGACGCCGAGCGGCCGCTGCCCGCGGCGCGCGATCGCGGCGAGAAGGTTCAAGGCGGTCGTCGTCTTGCCGACGCCGCCTTTCTGGTTGAAGACCGCAATGACCGTCATGGCTTGTGGATCGCAATCGCCGCCGATTATACGGCGCACGTCCGCGCGCCAGCCTCGTCAGATCACGCGCCGGCGCACCTGCGTCACGACGACTTCGGCGGCGATCACCACGACGAAGATCGCGAGCAGCACCATCGCCACGCGATTCCATTGGAAGAGATTCAACGCCGAGTCGAGGACCATCCCGATGCCGCCGGCGCCAACCAGCCCGAGCACCGCCGACTCGCGCACGTTGATGTCCCAGCGAAAGAGCGCGATCGACCAGAAGGCGGGCCGGACCTGCGGCCAATAGCCGAAAGTAAGCCGCGACACCCACGGCGCGCCTGCCGCGGTGAGCGCCTCGATGGGACCGCGCTGCGCCTCGTCGAGCGCCTCGCCGAAGAGCTTGCCGACGAAACCGATCGAGCGGAATGCGATCGCCAGCGTCCCTGCGAGAGCGCCCGGGCCGAAGATGCCGACGAAGAGCAAGGCCCAGACGAGCGAATTGACGCTGCGCGAGCTCACCAGGATGAGGCGCGCGAGCAGGTTGATCGTGACCGAAGGCACGAGGCTGTGCGCGGCCAGTATCCCCACCGGCAGCGCCATTACGAGCGCGAGCAGCGTGCCGAGCGTCGCAATGTGGATCGTCTCCATCAGCGCCGCATGGATCGCCTCCGGGTAGTGCGCGAAATCGATGGGCCACATTCGCGTCAGGAGGTCGACGACCTGCTCGGGGGCGTCCGCCAGGAATTCGGGAATCACCTCGACGGTCTGCGCGGCGAGCGCGATTGCAGCAACGACCACGAGATAGACGGCAAAACGGGTCAGCCGCTGCGCAGGCGTGAAGCGCCGCCAGATGCGCCCGCTCGACGCCGACGCAGAGGCCGCGTCCGCCATCAGTCGTCCTCGGTATGCCGCACGCGGCGCAATGCGCTTCGGCGAAAGAGATCGGCGAACGTCGCGTTCTCGATGAAGATCGCCCGGATCGCCGTCGCGAACACCTCGCCGATCATGATGAGCGCGATGATCGAGATCAGGATTGCGCAGACATAGTCGTAGTCGAACCGCTGGAACGCCGCGAACAGCGTGCCGCCGATCCCGCCGGCGCCGACGATGCCGACCATCGTCGAGTTGCGCAGGTTGCTGTCGAGCTGGTAGGTCGCGAAGCCGATGAACCGCGAGAACACCTGCGGCAGCACGCCATACGTCAGCACCGAGGCGAACGGCGCGCCGGTCGCGCGGATCGCCTCGACCTGCTTGTCGGAGATTTCCTCGATCGCTTCCGTGAAGAGCTTGCCGATGAAACCGATCGACGCGACGGTCAGCGCCAGAATGCCGGCGAGCGCGCCGAAGCCGACGGCCTTGACGAACAGGATCGCCACGATCACCGGATGCAGCGAGCGCGCAGCGACGATCACGAAGCGCGCGGGCCACGTGAGCCAGGCCGGCATGAGGTTGCGCGCGGCGGCGAGCCCGATCGGCAGCGCGAGCACGATGCCGAGCGTCGACGCAAGGATCGCGATCTCCAGGCTTTCGGTGAGGCCCTTGATCAGCAGGTCCGAGCGCGTGAAATTGGGCGGAAAGAGGCGCGAGAAGAAGTGCGCGGCATTGCCGAGCCCCGACTGCACGCGGCTCCAGGACACGTCGAGCTGCGCGCACGCGTAGACGACGTAGACGAGAAGGGCCACCGCCGCGACGCGCGGCCACACGCTGCGACGGAACGGGTCGTCGCGAAGCGCCGGCGCCGTGGCTCATGGATCCCCCCGATGCGTCGCTTCGCGCCGCTTCCCCCGGAGGGGGCGAGCACCTTGGGGCGGCCCTGCGGTGCTCATGAGCGGTACCGACGGTTCGAACTCAATGCAGCCAGTCCTCGCCGCCGTAGATCTTCTTCAGCATCGCGTCGTCGAGTTGATCGGGCGGCCCGTCGAACACGATGCGCCCGCCGGCCATCCCGATCACGCGGTCGGCGAAGCGCTTCGCGAGCTCGACGTCGTGCATGTTGACGAGCACCGGAATCCCGCGCGTGCGCGCGATGCCCGCCATCAATTCCATGATCTCGACCGATGTCTTCGGGTCGAGCGACGACGTCGGCTCGTCGGCCAGCAGCAAGCGCGGTTGCTGCATTAGCGCGCGCGCGATCCCGACACGCTGGCGCTGGCCGCCCGACAACGCGTCGGCGCGCTGATTCGCGAACGCAGCGAGGCCGACGAGGTCGAGAAGCTCGTACGCGCGACGAATGTCCTCCGGCGGAAACTTTCGCCGCCAGGCGCGCCACGGCGATACATAGCCCAAGCGTCCGCACAGCAGGTTTTCCATCACGGTGAGGCGCTCGACCAGGTTGTACTCCTGGAACACCATGCCGATGTGACGGCGCGCGTGGCGCAGCGGCTTGCCGGCGAGCCGCGCCAGGTCCGCGCCGTCGAAGAGGATCTGGCCTTGCGATGGCTCGACGAGGCGGTTGATGCAGCGGATCAGCGTCGACTTGCCCGTGCCCGACGCGCCAATGATCGTGGTGATGCCCTGGGCCGGGATCCCGATGCTGATGTCCGTCAGCACGGGCTTGCCGGCGACGTACGATTTGGAGAGGTGCCTGAGTTCGAGCATCGGTCAATCGAAAACGGGGCACCCCGGGAAAATGGCGCCCCGTTCGGTGTTGCCGCGCGCTATTTCTTCTTCGCCGCGGCTGCGGCTTCGGCGGCTTCGCGCGCCGTTTCCTTGTCGTAGGACGCCTTGTCGAAGCCGCCGCCGGAGCCCTTGGCCACCGCGCGCACGACCTCCCATGTCGTCTTGTAGTTGATCGGGAAGAAGCGGTCCGCGCCCTCGAACGCCTTCTGCATTTCCGGGGGGAAGCGATAGTCGTAGAAGCAGCCCAGCATCTTGTCGACGAGCTTCGGGTCGAGGTCGTGCGCGTACGCGAACGACGACGTCGGGAACTTCTGGCTGCGGTAGATGATGCGGAAATCGGCTTCCTTGATCTGGCCGCGATGCGCCATGCGGATGAACACATCGGAGGCGACCGGCGCCGCATCATAGTCGCCGGAATTGACGCCCAGGATCGACTGGTCATGCTTGCCGGAGTAGACGACCTTGTAGTCCTGGTCCGGAACCAGGCCTTCTTTGGGGAAGAGCGCCCGCGGCGCGAGGTTGCCCGAGTTCGACGACGGCGATGTGTGCGCGACTTTCTTGCCCTTGAGATCGGCGAGCTTCTGGTACGGCGAATTCGCCTTGACGATCATGATGAGGTTGTAGCCCTGGAACTCCTTCTCGGAGCCCTTGACCGCGAACGGCACGGCGCCGGCGAGATTGACCGCGAACGCGGTCGGCCCCGTCGAGAAGCCGCCGACGTGCAACCGGCCCGAGCGCATCGCCTCGATCTCGGCCGCGTTCGACTGCACCTGGTAGAAGACGACCTTCTTGTCGAGGCATTGCGCGAGATGCGTGGTGAACGGCTTGAAGATGTTCTCGTAGACCGCGGGGTCCTCGACAGGCGTGTACGTGAATACGATCGTCGACGGGTTCTTCCATTTCTTCGGATCGGTCGGCGCGTCGGCGACCATGTCGTCGTTGGCATCGCAATACATGCCGTCGAGCTCGCCGCGCGCCTTGCAGGCATCGGCGGCGAGCGCGGGCAGCGCGACGATGGCGCCGACAAGCGCGAGCGCGACGGCGGTGAGCCAGCGAAAAAGGGACATGGGCGGGTTCTCCTCGGTGAAAAGGGGCGCTTCGTGGACACGGCCCCTTTGATGGAAGCATCTTACAACAGCGCCGAGCAGGCAAGGCGCCCCGTTGCGCCGGGACGGGGCCGACGGCGATGCCGTATCATGACGGCGTGGCGGCACGCGGCGACGCGGCTGCTCCGCCGAACCGGATTCCCTTTCTCCGTGGCTTCGCTTCCGCTTCAAGTCGTCGTGATGGCTGCAGGCCAGGGCAAGCGCATGCATTCGGCGCGGCCCAAGGTGCTGCACCCGCTGGCCGGACGGCCGCTCGTCGCTCATGTGCTCGCCGCCGCGCGCTCGCTTGCCCCGCGCGCCGTCGTCGTCGTCGTCGGTCAAGGCGGTGAAACCGTGCGGGCGGCGCTTGCCGCTCCGGATATCTCGTTCGTCACGCAGGACCCGCCGCGCGGCACCGGTGATGCGGTGCGGGTTGCGCTCGCCGCGCTGCCCGAGGATGGCATCACGCTCGTCCTCAACGGCGACTGCCCGTTGATTCCGAGCGGCGACGTTCGCGACGTTGGTCGATATTGCGGCGGCGGGCACGACTCGCCATCCTGACGGCCCGTGTCCGCGACCCCGAAGGTCTCGGCCGCATCGTCCGCGACGCCAAAGGCGCGGTCGGTGCGATTGTGGAGGACAAGGACGCGAGCCCCGCCGAGCGCGGCATCGACGAGATCTACACCGGCGCGCTGGCGGCGCCGACCCCGCTGCTGCGCCGTCTCGCGGAAGCGCTCGAGAACGACAACGCGCAGCGGCGAGTTCTATCTGACCGATGTGGTCGCGGCCGCGGTGCGCGAGGGCACCGTCGTCGAGGCGCATGTCGCCGCCGACGAGACGGACGTGCTGGGCGTCAACGACCGCGCGCAGCTGGCGGCAATCGAGCGCATCGTGCAGGCGCGGGCCGCCGATGCGTTGATGCAAGCGGGCACGACGCTCGCCGATCCCGCGCGCATCGACATTCGCGGGGCGCTCACCTGCGGCCGTGACGTGCGTATCGACGTCGGATGCGTGTTCGAAGGCACGGTCGAGCTCGCCGACGACGTCGACGATCGGCCCGTACTGCGTGTTGAAGAACGTGACCGTCGGCGCGGGCACCGAGATCGCGGCGTTCTCGCATCTCGACGGCGCGACCATCGGCACCGCTGCCGCGTCGGGCCGTACGCGCGGCTGCGCCCCGGCGCCGTGCTCGCCGAGGACGTGCACATCGGCAATTTCGTCGAGGTCAAGGCAAGCCACGTCGCGCGGGGCTCCAAGGCCAACCATCTCGCGTACATCGGCGACTCGACCGTCGGCGCTGGGGTGAACGTCGGCGCGGGCACGATCGTCGCGAATTACGACGGCGTCGACAAGCATCGGACGGTCATCGGAGACGGCGTGTCGATCGGATCGAACTGTGTGCTGGTGGCGCCGGTCAGAATCGGCAAGGGCGCGACGATCGGCGCGGGCAGCACGATCACGGTCGACGCGCCCGGACGGGAGAGCTCACGCTGGCGCGCCCGCGGCAGGTCACCGTGCCCGGCTGGAAGCGGCCGGTCAAGAAGGGGACCCCGAAATGAGCGCGGCGCGCTGAGGAAGCGAACCCATGTGCGGCATTGTCGGTGCGTCATCGACGCGCAACGTGGTCCCGATCCTGATCGACGGCATCCGCCGGCTCGAGTATCGCGGTTACGATTCGACCGGCCTCGCGGTCGTCGACGGCGCCGCGGGCGCGCCGCACCTGACGCGCCTCGTCAGCACGGCGCGCGTCGCCGATCTCGCGGCGCAGGCGAGCTCGACCCGGCTCTCCGCGGTCACCGGCATTTCGCACACCCGCTGGGCCACCCACGGCGCGCCTACGACTGCGAACGCGCATCCGCACACGTCGAATGGCGAGATCGCCGTCGTCCACAACGGCATCATCGAAAACTTCGAGCCGCTGCGCGAACGGCTCAAGGCGCAGGGCTACGAGTTCGTCACGCAAACGGACTCCGAGGTGATCGCGCACCTCGTGCATGCCCATTGGCACGCCGCGGGCGGCGGCGATCTGCTGCGTGCGGTGCAGATGACGGTCGCCGAATTCCACGGCGCCTACGCGATCGCGGTCATCTCGACGCGCGAGCCCGGCCGCATCGTCGGCGCGCGCGCCGGCAGTCCGCTCGTCGTGGGCATCGGTGCCGACGACCACTTCCTCGCCTCGGACGCGGCGGCGCTATTGTCGGTCACGCGCAAGGTGGCCTACCTCGAAGACGGCGACATCGCCGACGTGCGGTGTGAATCCTGGGCGATCCACGATGCGCGCGGCGAGCGCGTCGACCGGCCGGTGATCACCGTCGAGACCTCGGGCGCCGCCGTCGAGCTCGGCCCGTACCGGCACTACATGCAGAAAGAGATTTTCGAGCAGCCGCGCGCCGTCGCGGACACGCTCGAGTCGGTCGCCGGCATCGACGCGTCGCTGTTCGGCGCGGCCGCTCCGCGCGTGCTGGCCGACGTCGACAGCGTGCTGGTGCTGGCCTGCGGCACGAGCTATTACTCGGCGCTGGTGGCGAAGCAATGGATCGAAACGCTCGTGCGCATTCCCTGCACCGTCGAGATCGCGAGCGAGTACCGCTATCGCGACAGCGTGCCTCACCCAACCGCGCTGGTCGTCGTCGTCTCGCAATCGGGCGAAACCGCGGACACGCTGGCCGCGCTCAAGCATGCGAAGGAGCTCGGCCACGAGCACACGCTCGCGATCTGCAACGTCGCGACATCCTCGATGGTGCGGCAGACGGCGCTGACCTATCTCACGCGCGCGGGCGCCGAGATCGGCGTTGCGTCGACGAAAGCGTTCACGACCCAGCTGGTGGCGCTGTTCCTGCTGGCGCTTACCCTTGCCAAGCTCCGCAACCGGCTGACGGCGGAAGAGGAAGCGCATTGGCTGCGCGGCCTGCGCCACCTGCCGGTCGCCCTGCAGGCGGCCCTGGCGCTCGAGCCGCAGGTGATCGCGTGGGCCGAGCGCTTCGCGAAAAAACAGCACGCGCTGTTCCTGGGCCGCGGCCTCCATTATCCGATCGCGCTCGAAGGCGCATTGAAGCTGAAGGAGATCTCGTACATCCACGCCGAGGCGTATCCCGCGGGCGAGCTGAAGCACGGACCGCTGGCGCTGGTCGACGCCGACATGCCGGTTGTCGCGATCGCGCCGAACGATGCGCTGCTCGAAAAGCTGAAGTCGAACCTGCAGGAGGTGCGCGCCCGCGGCGGCGAGCTCTACGTCCTCGCCGATCTCGACAGCAAGCTCGCGCCGAGCGAAGGCGTCCACCTGATCCGCCTGCCCGAGCACGCAGGCCTGCTTTCCCCGGTCGTCCATACGATCCCGCTGCAGCTCCTCGCCTACCATGTCGCCGTGCTGCGCGGCACCGATGTCGACAAGCCGCGCAATCTTGCGAAATCGGTGACGGTCGAATGAAGGAGTCGCCGCCGCCCTCTTCTCGCGGCCGTACTCCGGATGTCGATGCTTGCCCGCCTCGCAGCCTGGCTTGACATAGAACAAGATTAGGCGGCTGTCTTGTTGGCAATATCGCAGTTGCCACGGGACGGGGTAGGGACGTTGTGTTGCCGGCCCCGCTCGCCGTGCCGGATATCGGCCGCGCACACTGGGGTTCCCATGACCACGCCGACAATTGATCAATACGTGAACGGTCGACAAGTACCACGCGCCGCAATGGCTCGGCAACCGTGCCGCGCGGCGGTTCCATGTGATGGCCAAGCCTGCCGGCTCGGCCTGCAATCTCGACTGCACGTATTGCTTCTACCTGAGCAAGCAGACGCTGCCGGGCGGCCCGGGCGGCGGACACATGGACGACGAGGTGCTGGAGCGCTTCGTGCGCGACTACATCGCGAGCGTGACGGCCGACGAGGTGGTGTTCTCGTGGCAGGGCGGCGAGCCCACGCTGCTCGGCCTCGAATTCTTCCGCAAGGTCGTAGCGCTGCAGAAGAAGTACGCGAAGGCGGGGCAGCGGATCGAGAACGACCTGCAGACCAACGGCACGCTGCTCGACGAGGACTGGGCGCGGTTCCTGAAGGAGCACCGCTTCCTCGTGGGCCTCTCCATCGACGGCCCGAAGGAGATCCACGACAAGTACCGCGTCACCAAGCGCGGCGCGCCGACGTTCGACACCGTGTATGCCGCGGCGAAGATGCTGCAAGCGGTTCGGCGTGCCGTTCAACACGCTGACGTGCGTGAACCGCTACAACGCGTCGCGGCCGCTCGACGTCTATCGCTTCCTGCGCCGCGAGCTGGGCTCGACCTATCTGCAGTTCATCCCGATCGTCGAGATCAAGGGGTTCGAGACGACCGCACCGCAGACATGGGACCCGGCGCGGTTGCCGATCGTGGGCACGCCCCAGGCGAAACCGGATCACCCGGACTCGGTGGTGACGCCGTGGTCCGTCGATCCCGACGAGTACGGCTATTTCCTCTCCAAGGTGTGGGACGAGTGGCTCGCCCGCGACTACGGCAAGGTGCTGGTCAGCTTCTGCGAGACGCTGGTCGTGCAGCACATGGGGATGCCGGCACAGACCTGCATCCAGAGCGAGTTCTGCGGCAAAGGTGTCGCCATCGAGCACGACGGCAGCGTCTACGCCTGCGACCACTACGTCTACCCGGAGTACCGGCTGGGCAACATCCGGCAGCAATCGCTGGGCGACATGGTGTTCTCGCCGACGCAGGTGAAGTTCGCCTACGCCAAGTCCGAGACGCTGCCCGCGTACTGCAGGCGATGCGAATTCCTGCGCGACTGCTGGGGCGAGTGCCCGAAGAACCGGCTGCTGCGCACGCCGGACGGCGAGCCGGGACTCAACTACCTTTGTCCGGGTCTCAAGCGGTTCTTCGCGCATGCCGCGCCGACCGCCGAGAAGCTGGCGGCGCAGTTGCGCGCGGGATCGGCGTCGCCTCAGCCAAGGATGTAGACCCGTGGTGAGACACATGGCGGCTGCAGCGTGGCTGCTTCAGGTCATGCTCGGCGTGTTGGCTTTGACCGCGGGATCGGCGAATGCTGCCGACGAAGAAGCACGCGTGCTGATTCTCAACGGCACGGACCCGTATCTTCCCGCCTATCTGGAGATCGACAGCGCCATGCGCGCGAGCCTGGCCGAGGAATCGGGACGGCGCGTTGTCTACTTTTCCGAACCGCTCGATGCGCAGCGCTTCCAGGTCGAGGCTTACGAGCCCGAGCTGGTCGCGCTTCTCGCCAAGAAATACGCGGGATTTCGGTTTGACGTGGTCGTCGCGATCAGCGAACGCGCCTTGGAGTTCTTCAACCGATACGGCGCGCAGCTTTGGCCGGGCGCACGGCTGGTGTTTTCCGGCTGGCCAGGGGAGGTCTTCGAATCCTCCTCCGGACTTCCGCCCGACGCCGCGGCGGTCGTTGCAGACGTGGACGTTGGCGAAACCATCGATCTCGCCCGGCGCTTGCAGCCGAATGCGCGGCGTATTGTTATGGTTTCCGGCGCGTCGGACCTCGACAGAAGAAACGAAAGACGAGCGCGACAAGCACAGTCGGACAGGGGAGGGCTGTCGTTCGAGTTTCTTACCGGGCTGCCATTGCCAGAACTGGTCTCCCGATTGGGCACCGAGCCCGCGGATACGATCGTCGTCTACATGGCACAGTTTCGCGACCGCGAGGGCCGACCGTACACACCGCGCGAGGTCCTGCGTGCAATCAGTGCCCGTTCCACGGCCCCCGTGTACGGCATGTCGGAATCGTACGCGGGCTTCGGCATGGTGGCTGGCCTCGGGGAATCGTATGAAGAACATGGCAAGCTGGTCGGGCAGCTCATCCGGGAGGCGCTCGCCGGCAGATCACCCGCAGCCGACGGAGTTGTGCTCAATGTGCCCAGCCGCTGCGTGGCCGACGCCCGTGCGCTGCGAGCGCTGGTCGCTGGACGAGCGGCGCCTGCCCGATGGGTGCGAAATCCGGTTTGCCAACCACATCTTCTGGCGTGAGCATTGGTGGCAGATCCTCGCAGCGCTGGCGGTCATCGTCGGACAGAGCTTGCTGATCGCGACGATGTTCGCGCAGCGCCGCAGGAGCCGCGTCGCCGAGACGGAGTCGCGGAAGCGCCTTTCGGAGATGGCGCACATGAACCGGCGTGTGGCCCTGGGCGAGATGTCCGCATCGATTGCCCACGAGCTCAATCAGCCGCTCGGCGCCATCTACAACAATGCCGGCGCGGCACAAATACTGATCAACGCCGATCCTCCCAAGCTGGGCGAGGTGGTCGAGATCCTGGGCGACATCAAGCGCGACGATCAGCGCGCCAGCGACATCATCGCGCGAATTCGCGGGTTCCTGCGCAAGTCCGAATTCGAATTGCGGGAAACGAATCTCAACGAGGCCATCGACGAGTCGATGAAGACGGTGGCCGGCGAAGCGCTGGACAAGGACGTCGTTGTCAAGACGGAGTTCGAGCCCAGACTGCCGAAGGTCAAGACCGATCGCGTCCAGCTTCAGCAGGTGATCGTGAATCTCGTACTCAATGCGATAGAAGCATTGCAGAGCACGCCGTCGGGAAGAAGGATGCTGACGATCCGGACCCGGCGTGCAGACGACAAGTTCGCCGAGGTCTCGGTGACCGATTCCGGCGGAGGCATCGCCGCAGAGCTGCGGCCTCGCATCTTCGAGCCTTTTGTAACGTCCAAGGCCACCGGCATGGGCCTCGGGCTCGCGATATGTCGCACCATCATCGAAGCGCACGGCGGCGAAATACGTGCCGAAAACGCTCCGGGCGGCGGCGCGGTGTTCCGCTTCACGCTGCCGTTCGCCTCGGGGCAACGCACATGACGGCCGCTTCCTGCATCGTGCACGTGGTCGACGACGACGCGTCCTGGCGCAAGTCGGCGGCGCGGTTGCTGGAGGCCGTCGGATATCGGGTCAGTCAGTACGAATCGGCGGAACAGTTTCTGGAAACCGCCGACGTCGAATCCCCGGGGTGCATTCTGCTCGACCTGCGCATGCCCGGGCTCAGCGGGTTGCAGCTCCAGCAGCGGCTGGCGGAGATGCGGCGCGCGCTGCCGGTCGTGTTTCTTTCCGGGCACGGCGACATCCCGTCGAGCGTTCTGGCGATGAGGGCGGGCGCGCAGGATTTCCTGACCAAGCCGGTCGCCACCGAGGTGCTGCTCGGCGCGGTCGAGCAGGCCATCGCGCGCGATCGCGAGAACCGCAGCAGGCAGGCGCAACTCGACGCCCTGCGCGCTCTCGTCGGTGCGCTCACGCCGACCGAGCGCAAGGTGTTCGACCAGGTGGTACGCGGCAAGCTGAACAAGCAGATTGCCACGGATCTCGGCACGGCCGAGCGTACGATCAAGTGGCACCGGCACAACCTGATGCAAAAGCTTCAGGTTCAGTCGCTCGCCGAGCTGGTCTCGCTCGCCGAACGTCTGGGGATCGCGGGCGCGCACGACTCGCGCGGCGACGTCTCTACGTAAGCCGAACGCACACCCGCTTTGCACCGGCCCAGGTCTGGGCCGGCTTACTGCCCCGTCCGACTTCGCGCCTGCAATGCCCGTCCTTTGGTGCGGGTCCGCACCAAAGGACAGTGTCGGACCCCGCGGACGGAAGTTAACGTTTCAGCCACGGACTTTCCGGACTCCCGCAAGCCGTGGCCAATAACTCATGCATACATCCGGTGGCTTGGTTGCAGTCGTCGACGACGACGCGGCTATGCGCACGTCCGTCGAGCGCCTCTTACGTGCGAGCGGCTATACGACGAACGCGTTCGCTTCGGCAGAGGAATTTCTCCGGAGCGGGATCGCCGATCGCGCCATCGGCCTCGTGCTCGACGTCCATCTCGGTGGAATCTCGGGCCTCGAATTGCGGCGTCGCCTGCGGGATGCGGGGGCCACGATCCCGGTCGTATTCATTACCGCGTTCGACGACGAAGCGACGCGCAGGGAGGCGGACGCGCTTGGCTATGTCGACTACCTCCAGAAACCGTTCGAGGCGAGTCGGCTGATTGGCGCGCTGGAGCGGGGCGAGAAGTTGTAATGCCAGACGATCTTCACGGTGGACCTGACAGGCCGCCAACCGCAAGTGCATTGAGATAGGAGACAAGTCATGAGTCGTTGCAAGCGTCTATTGTCTGTTGCATTGCCGGCCGTCGCGACGGTGCTCTTCGGATCCACCGTGGCTCTCGCGCAGGCGCCGTCGAAGAGACCCAACGTCGTCATGCTGATGAGCGACGACGTGGGCTGGGGCGACTACGGCGTGTACTACGGTGGCGCGGCGCTCGGGCACCCGACGCCGAACATCGATCGCATGGCCAAGGAAGGCGCGATGTTCACGAGCTGGTACGGCCAGGCCAGCTGCACGGCGGGCCGCGCCTCGTTCATGACCGGGCGCATCCCGGTCCGCACGGCGCTGTCGGTCGTGGTCGTTCCCGGCGACCCGAACGGCCTGAGCTCGGACATCCCGACCATCGCCGAGTTCTACCAGAAGAACGGTTACCAGACCTACTTCTCCGGCAAGTGGCATCTCGGCGACGTGCCGAAGTTCTACCCGATCGAGCACGGCTTCGACGAGATGAAGCAGTTCGCCGCCTACTACCCGGGTGTCTATGCGCTATGAAGACACGGCGCCAAATGCCCATCCGTTCTTCCCCAAATACAACAAGGAGTTCTGGGACATCTACCAGAAAGCGGTGAACCGGTATGAATGGGAAGGCACGGCGGGCAAGCCGGCGGTCAAGGGCGACAACGGCGCCGTGATCACGCTGGAGAATCTCGCCGATTTCGACGTCCGGCAGACGGATTCGGCGGTCGCCTACATCAAGCAGCACGCCAAGGATGGCAAGCCGTTCTTCATGAGCGTGAACTTCATGGGCATGCACCAGCCGACCAGCCCGAACAAGGCGTTCGTGGGCAAGTCGCACCTCGGCAACTACTCCGACAAGATGATGGAGATGGACGCCAACATCGGCCGCATCATGGACGCCATCCGCGCGGAGGCGCCCGACACCATCGTCATCCACACGGCGGACAACGGCGCCTGGCAGGATGCGTGGCCCGACGCCGGCACCACGCCGTTCCGCGGCGAGAAGGGCACCGGCTTCGAAGGCGCCTTCCGGGTGCCGGGCATCATGTGGGCGCCGGGCAGGATTCCGGCCGGGCAGGTCCTCTACGAAATGATGTCGCACATGGACGTGTGGCCCACGACCGCAACGATGGTCGGCCTGACGCCGCCGCCGCACGGTGAATGGAAGGACAACAACGGCAAGCCGATCTACTTCGACGGCATCGACAACACCGCCTACGTCACGGGCAAGGCGCAGCATTCGGCGCGCAATGGATGGATCTATACCGACGGCGAGAAGTTCCTGGGCATGCGTGCCGACGTCGGCGGTGACCCGACGAATCCCGACCTCAAGATCGCGTGGAAGATGCTCTACTCGTCGAAGGACACCTGGCTGGGGCCGGAGCTCAACCTCGGCGCCATCGGCTCGACCTACAACCTCACCATGGACCCGTACGAGAAGTACGACATGACGTTCAACGGCGCGGTGGCGGTGCGCAACCCGACCACGTCGCCGGGCCGCTACTCGGGCATGGACAACGGCTGGGCCATCTCGCTCGGGGACATTCCGCTCTCGGAGTTCAATCAGTCCATCGTCAAGTATCCGAACAAGAAGCGGTTCCCGGGCGGAGCTTCGAACGACATGATCCCGAACCTGCAGAACCCGGAGAATCCGCTGCCCTACGATCCGATCAAGGTGCCGAAGACCATCGGAGCGCACTAGCGCGGAAGCGGGAGTGGTGGATTTATCGTGACGACGGGCGCCCGAGGATCGGGCGCCCGTTCTTTCTGCCGACGCGTCAAGTGCGGACGCTGCTCGCTCGGCATGGCGACGCCGGCGGAACCAAGGTGCAAGGAGAATCGCAATGAAACGCGTGGTCACGATCTCTATCTTGTTTGCATTCGTTGCGCTTCAGCCGCAGACCGCGACCGCGCAGCAAACGAAGGCCGCTGCCGGCTCCGGCTTCTCGTTTGCGGTCTACGGCGACTCGCGACCGATGATGTACGTGCCGCCCACGGCCGACCGGCCCGACGCTGTCAAGCTCTTCACCGAGCTTTTCGGCCTGGTCATGCCCGAGAAGGCCGCGGAAGACCTGGTGAAGAAGGATGTGAAGCTCATCTTCGATCCGAACACCAAGGAACTCATCAGCGTCACCATGCCGTTCATGAGCAAGTCCGAAGTCACGACGTTGACCATGGACAAGGGCTGGGTCACCGAGGCCTCCGTCGAGGATGTGAAGCTGCTGCCCGGCGTTCGCCGGACGATGTTCCGGCTCGAGGGCGGCGAATGGGTGGCGCGCGAGATCGTGAGGGACGTCCAGTCGGGGCGCGCCAAATTCGTGGTCAACAGCGGTGACGTGGTCTATTGGGGAAATCAGGGCCGCACGGTCAGCGACAGCCCGTACTGGAAGCGGCTGAACGACACCATGTTGAAGCAACTGCCACCGGCCGACAGCGAGATGCGCGCGGCCGGGCTGGACGGCCGTTGGTTCATGAGCGCGGGCAATCACGAAGTGTGGGGCGATCCCAGGATCGAAGGCATGCTCAACGCCGTGCCGTACCTGAAGAAATTCGGCGTCACGCCGGACAACCTCATCTACAAGTTCGACTTCAAGGGCGCTCGCTTCATCTTTCTGTGGAGCGGCAAGTACGACTACCGCTCGCCCTCGCTGTGGGATGCCGAACAGCCGAAGTATGCGGAGCAGATGAAGCGGATGCAGCAGTGGCTGGACGAGGCCAAGGCCAAGGGCATCAAGAAAGCCTTCATCGTCTTCCACTACCCGGTATTCGCCCGCTCGGGCTTGGGTCCCATCCCCGCAGAAGTCAATCCGCACAAGCTGATTGCGGCCTATGCCAAGGACATGGAGGTGGTCGTGTTCAACGGGCACATCCATACCACCGAGATATTCGAAGTCGACGGCGTGAAGTACCTGATGCTCGGTGGCGGCGGCGCGGAGCAGGATCCCATCCTTCCTGGCCGGACGAGCATCAAGCTGCCCGCGGACTATCCGCGCGACCTCTACTGGAAGGGCGAGCCCCCAAGGGAGGAGTACAACTACGCGCTGGTGGACGTGAAACCCGGCGAGAAGACCAAGTTCACGCTCAATCGCTTCCGGCCGGGGTCGAGCGAACCGTTCGCCACGGTCGAGCTGTTCAAATAAGCGTGCGGATGGCGGAGCGGGGCGGCGATGACGGCGACCGTCCTGCTGATCGTTCATGGTCTGGTGGCAGTCGCGCTGCTCGGTGCGATCACCCACCAGACGCTGTCCGCATGGGCGCCCGCGAACGCGCGGCCCGGCTCCTTCTTCGGCCGTTTTCGCACCGTGCCGCCGGCGGCATTCGCCAATGCCGTTGTCCTCCTGTATTCCGTGGCCGCGATCCTGGGCGCGATCATTTACCTCGACTTCCGCGTCGACGTGCGGCCAACGCTGGAGCAGGCCGGCCATTGGCAGCTGCTCGGATTCTTCGATCTCAAGGAGCACTTCGTCGCGATCGGCGCCGCGCTCCTGCCGGCCTACTGGCTGTGCTGGCGACGACCCCAGAAGGACGAGCCCATCCGGGCGCGCGCAATCCTGACCTCGATCATCGCCTTCATCGTCTGGTGGGGCTTCCTCGCGGGCCATGTCACGAACAACATCCTGGGGTTCGGCGCGATGACCAGGTCCCACGCGTTCCGCCGCTTCGCCGTTCGCGTTCGGGAGCGGCCTTCGCGGTGCTCTACGTAGTCGCGCTCAAGCTCGATCTCGCGCTGTTCACGGTCTATCCGTCGCTCGGGGTCGTTGTTCTCGGCACGCAGCATTCGCGAGATGCCGTCGATCCCGCGCTCGCGTTCCTCGCTCCGGCGATGTACTGGTACGGCTGGGCCGCAACGGCCGTGCTCGGAGCGCTCGTGGTCGGCGTCATTGCAGCGCTGTTGCCCGGGCAGTGGACGCAACGGCTTTGGTTGGGGTGGATAGGCGTGATTTCCGCACTCGCAATGCTCGCTTGCGTCTATCTCACGCTGCCGTGGTTTCGCCTCTAGATCGACGTCTCACTGCGCATGGCTCGATTCAATCGCTAAGAAGGATGCACATGCAGAAACGCTCACGCTCGATGGTGTTCCTGGCCGCCGGTCTGTTGGCGGTCTCCGGGGCAGCGTTTGCCGATGACACGGAAGCGCTGGCCAAGGCGGCGCAGAATCCGATCGCGGCGATGATCAGCCTGCCGTTCCAGAACAACACGACGCTCAACGCCGGACCCGAGAAGCAGACGCAGAACGTTCTCAACATCCAGCCGGTCATTCCGATCAAGCTCGACGACGAATGGAACCTGATTGCGCGGACGATCATTCCGGTGATTTCGCAACCCGGATTCGTTCCCGGCCAGGACCGCGTCAACGGCATCGGCGACACGCAAGTCGAGTTGTTCGTCTCGCCCGCCAAGCCGGGGAAGCTGATCTGGGGCGTCGGACCGATCCTGCAGCTTCCGACCAATTCCAACGACGTGCTCGGCACGAAGAAATGGGGCATCGGGCCCGGCGGTCGTGTTGCTCACGAGCGAGGGGCACTGGCTGTACGGCGTGGTCGCCAACAACGTCTGGTCGTTCGCGGGTCCGGGCGACGCGGCGCCGATCAACCAGATGCTGGTCCAGTACTTCATCAACTACAACTTCTCGGAAGGCTGGTACGCGACCACCTCGCCGGACATCACGGCCAACTGGAAGGCGCCCAACAACAACCGCTGGACGGTGCCGTTTGGCGGCGGGTTCGGCAAGATCTTCAAGATCGGAGACCAGGCGATGAACGGCCAGGTGCAGGCGTTCTACAACGCGGTGTCGCCGGACAACATCGGCGGCAACTGGACGATTCGTGCGCAGTTGCAGTTGCTCTTTCCCAAATAGCCAAGGAGAAATGCAATGAACAAGACTTGGGCATCGAAGTGGCTGGTCGCGTTGGGGTGTCTCGCAGTGTTCTCGATGGTGATGGCGGCCGAGCCGGCGCCGTCCGGAACGGTCAAGTTGACGAGCAAGGCCGTGGCTATCGGCGTCGGCGTGACCTGGGGCGACGGCACGTTGAACTTTGGCGGCAAGCCGTACGCGTTCTCGGTCGATGGTCTGAGCGTCGCCGACCTCGGCGTTTCCGACATCACGACTTCGGGCGAAGTCTTCAACCTGAAGAGCGTCGCCGATTTCAGCGGTAACTACGTTGCAGGCGAAGCGGGCATCGCTATCGCCGCCGGACCTACCGACACGATCCTGAAGAACCAGAACGGCGTCGTGCTGCGCTTGCATGGGACTCAGAAAGGCGTACGGCTGACGCTGGCCGCAGGTGGCGTAACGGTGAAGCTCAAGAACTGAACGGGCCTGCGGCACTAGCTTTCGGGGAGCGCGCCGGTGCGGCGCGCGAGGCGCGACGATTGCTGCGCCGCCCCGAAATGCCCCGCGGAGCATGAGCGGAACGTTTGCAAGGAGAAACATGATGAACGCAATTCGATTGCTGACGGCGGCCGGTCTTGGCATCGCTGCCGCGGCACTGATCGGCGCAGCGCCTCTGACCGCGGCGGCCGATGCCGCGGATGCCGCCGCGGCCACCAAGGCTTCAGCCGCAAAACCCAAGGCCGCAAAGGCCGCGCCGGCCAAGGTGGCGGTTGATGCCGAGGCGCTCGCGGCCGTGAGCGGGATGGCTGCCTATCTGCACACCCTCCGGAGCTACAAGGTCGTCACCGCGACGCAGCGTGACGAGGTCGATATCTTCGGGCAACTCCTGACCTTTGGCGGCGAGACGACCTACAAGGTGAGGACCCCCGACGCCTTCGTCATCGACGTGATCGAGGACAATCAGGCCCGCGAGTACATCTACGACGGCAGCTCGGTGATCGTATTTGCCCCGCGCATGGGGTTTTACGCCAAGTTTGCCGCACCGTCGACGATCCGCGAGACTCTGGACCTCGCCAGCACCAAATATGCCGTCACGGTGCCGCTCGATGATCTGTTCACCTGGAACAGCGGTGATACGAACCACAAGAACCTGACCTCCGCCCACGTGGTGGGCCCGGCCAAGGTGGCTGGAAAGGACACCATGCAGTACGCGTTCCGGCAGCCGGGGATCGACTGGCAGATCTGGATCGCAACCGGCGACAGGCCGTTGCCACTCAGGGTGGAGATCGTCGCCAGCGACGATCCCGCGCGGCCGCGGTTCGAGGCGGAACTTGCTTGGGATACCGCCGTGACGTTCACTGCGGACACCTTCGCGTTCACGCCCCCCGCGGACGCCAAGCAGATCCCGATCCGGTCCGTCGCACGCTGAGGAGCCGACAAATGTTCAAGAGAGTCACGAAACTTGCCATGGCGACCCCCCTCGTCGCCGGCGCTCTGGCCACTGCCCTGATCATCATCCCCCTCGACGCTGATGCCCGAGGCGGAGGCCGTGGTGGTTTCGGCGGCGGCGGTCGCGGGTTCGAGGGCGGCGGTCGCAGTGCCCCCACCAGCATCAACAGGGGTGGCCGTGAGTTCGAGGGCCATCGAAATACGAACGTCAACGTGAATAGAAACGTGAACGTCGACAGCCGTTACAACGACTATCACGGCGGTGGCTACTACGGCGGCGACTACCACCCGGTCGCCAGGGGCGTAGCCGTGGGCGTCGCGGCCGGCGTGACGGCGGCAGCGATCGGCTCGCTGGCCTACTCTCTCCCGCCGGGCTGCGCGCCTTACACTTACGGCGGTCCCTACTACCAGTGCGGCAACGTCTGGTACCAGCCTCAGTACCAGGGGAGCAGCGTCACCTACGTCGTCGTTAACCCGCCGCGCTGACGAGAAGTGAAGGCGCGGAGAACAATGCCCGCCCGCGCCCGTCGTCGATGGAAGCCGTGATGCGCACATCACAACGTTCGATGCTTCGCGTCGCGCTAGTGCTCATCGCGTCGGTCGTCGGCCTGATTGGTCCCGCCTTCGCCGCGCAAGGACAGACCGAAGCCGCCACCGCGGCAATGTCGCTGGCGCTGAGCGCTTGGAAGGGTGACTGGGACGCCATCGTCAAGCGCGGGTTCATGCGCGTGCTCGTCGTACCCAACCGCACGCTGTACTTCGTCGACAAGAACACGCCGCGCGGGATCACACACGACGCGTTCAAGGCGTTCGAGGACGAAACCAACAGGCGCCTCAAGACCAAAGACAATCAAGTTCCACGTCGTCTTCATCCCGGTTTCGCACGACCAGTTGATCCCGGCCCTGATCGCAGGGCGCGGCGACGTCGCCGCGGCCAACCTCACGATCACCGAGGCGCTGAAGACGCAGGTGGACTTCTCGACGCCGCTGCTGACCGGGGTCCGCGAGCTCGTCGTCACCGGCCCGAATTCGCCGACCCTGAAGACGTCGGACGACCTGGCCGGCCTCGAGTTCCACGTGCGCAAGTCGTCGAGCTACTGGCAGCATCTCGAAGACTTGAACGCCCGCCTGGTGGCTGCCGGCCGCAAGCCGGTCAAACTCGTCGCGGCCTCCGAGAACCTGGAGGACGAGGACCTGCTGGAGATGCTGAATGCCGGCTTGCTGCCTGCCGTCGTCGTCGACAGCCATATGGCGACGGTCTGGGCCGAGGTCTTTCCGAAGATCGTCGTCCACCAGGACGTCTTTGTGCACGAGGGCGGCGACATCGCGTGGGCCTTCCGCAAAGACAGCCCGCAACTGAACGCGGCGCTCGACGACTTCATCAAGACGCACGGCAGTGGCACGGTGTTCGGAAACACCCTGCTCAAGCGCTACCTGCAGAATGCGAAGTACGTGAAGGACGCCACGAATGCCGTGGAGTTGAAGAAATTCGAGCAGACCGTCGAAATCTTCCGCAAGTACGGCAACGAGTACGACCTCGACTACCTGCTGATGATGGCGCAAGGCTACCAGGAGTCGCGCCTCGACCAGAATGCCAAGAGTCAGGTCGGCGCGATCGGCGTCATGCAGGTCATGCCGGCGACGGGCAAGGACCTGAAGGTCGGGGACATTACGCAGCTCGAGCCGAACATCCATGCCGGGGTCAAGTTCGTACGGTTCATGATCGACACTTATTTTGCGAACGAACCGATGGACCGGCTGAACAAAGGCCTGTTCGCCTTCGCCGCCTACAACGCCGGTCCGGCGAGGGTCCAGTCGCTGCGCGCAGAGGCCAAGAAGCGAGGGCTCGACCCGAATCGCTGGTTCAGAAACGTCGAGTTGGTCGCCGCGGAGAAGGTCGGGCAGGAAACGGTGACCTACGTCGCGAACATCTACAAGTACTACGTCGCCTACACGCTGCTCACCGAGGCGGAGGCCGAGAAGCGCCGGGCGCGTGAGGCTTTGGAAAAGGAGCCCACGCGGTGAAGCCGACGGCGTCCTCTGGCGCATCCGCGCAAACCCCGCGCCCCGACTCCGAGGCGGAAAGTCGCTCGGCCGCGTTGCGCGAAGTCGCATGGCCGCCGACCAAATTGCAGATCAAGCGTCCGTGAAGGCATTCATTCAAGCCCGCTCGGCGTCCCTGCTGGTCGTTGTGGCAGTCCTGCTCGTGGTCGTCCTCGCGCAGGCGGAAATCTTCCTTTCCATTTCATTTGGCCGACTCCAGCAGTATGTGCCGTCGTTCGCGCGGGACAGGATCTGGATCGGCTGGATCGCCTTGCGAGGCGCGCTCATCACCGCATGCATCGGGTTGTGGCTGCTCAACCGCAAGGCTCTGCTGTTCCGGACCATCGTGCTGACGAATGGGATCCTGACCATTGGCTTGATACTGAACGTCGTGGCGCTGTCGGCGACGTTGATGGGGTTTTCCGCTCGCGACATCTCGACCTTGCTCGTGGACGTCGTCGACATGGCAGTATCGAACGTCCTCATCTTCTCCGTCTGGTATTGGGTCATCGATCCGCCCGGCGTCGACGAACGCGCGCGCACCGGCGAGGCATGGGAATTCCTGTTCCCCCAGAGGGCGAGCAGCCTGCCGAACTACGATCGTGGGTACCCGGGTACCTCGATTACGTCTATCTTTCATTCACGACGTGCTTGGCGTTCAGCCCGACCGACGTGCTGCCGCTCACGCAGCGAGCGAAGATGCTGATGCTTCTGCAAGCCGCCGCGTCCGCCGTCACCCTGACCTGCATCGTGGGCAGCGCCATCAATATCCTTGCGGGTGGCTCCAAATGACGACGATCTTCGCACCACTGTCAAACTGACGAACGACGACACGAAGCTGGGAGCAGAGATGGGCAAGCGCACCCGAAGTCATCACGCAGGCAAGGCCGAATTCGCGATGACGCCCCGCCCGAGCCGCGAAGAGCGTTTCGCCGCGGGCAAGCGGCTTCGTGACCGTGTGCCGCTGGAAGAACACGGCACCTGGAAGCCGCCGCGAAACCGACCTGATCCCGTTGATCTCGTCGTTGCGTCGAGCAAGGGACGCATCGCGGAGCTCGTGCCCATCCGCTACGGGCGCATGTCCGTATCGGCGTTCACGTTCTATCGCGGCACGGCGCTCAACATGGCCTCGGACCTCGCCGCCACGCCGAACACCGGCGTGCGCACGCATCTGTGCGGTGACTGCCATCTGATGAACTTCGGCGCCTTCGCGACGCCGGAACGGCGCATGATCTTCGACATCAACGATTTCGACGAGACGTTGCACGGGCCGTGGGAATGGGATCTGAAGCGACTCGCGGCGAGCTTCGTGCTCGCGGCCAGGTCGAACGGCTTTGCCGCCGCCGATCAGCGGAATGCCGCGCTGGCCTGCGCGCGCTCGTATCGTGAGCGGATCAGGGCCTACGCGAAAATGACCGCCCTCGACGTGTGGTACGCGCGCGTCGACAAGAAGGCTGTCCTGGCCTCCCTGTCCGACTCCGATACGGTCGCGCGATTCCGCAAGCGCCTCGCCAAGGCGCAGGCCAACACCGCGGTGGAGACCGACTTCCCGAAGATGGTCGAGGACAGCGGCGGCAAGTTCGTCATCAAGGACAACCCGCCGCTCATCTACCATGATCAGACGGTCAACCTCGAGTCCGACCGGAACAATATCCTGACGGCGCTCGGCCAATATCGACTATCGCTTCAGGACGATCGAAGGCTCCTGTTCGACCGTTATCGTTTGGACGACATCGCCGTCAAGGTGGTCGGCGTCGGCAGCGTGGGCACGTTCTGCGCGATCCTGCTGATGATGGCCGAAGACGACGACCCGCTGCTGCTGCAGGTGAAGGAGGCGCGCGCGTCCGTGCTGGAGCCGTATGTCGGCAAGAGCATCTACGCGAACCACGGGCAGCGCATCGTGGTGGGACAGCGCCTGATGCAGTCGGCGAGCGACATCTTCCTCGGTTGGACGGAAGGCAAGCGAGGACGGCATTTCTATCTGCGCCAGCTGCGCGACATGAAGATGAAGCCGCTGGTCGAAGTCTTCGATCCGGCCACGATGCTGGATTACGCCACCTTGTGCGGCTGGACGCTCGCTCGCGCGCACGCCCGCTCGGGCGATGCTGCGATGATTGCCGGATATGCCGGCAAGAGCGCGGTACTGGACAAGGCCATCGCGCGCTTCTCGATGAGCTACGCCGACCAGGCCGAGCGCGACCACGCTGCCTTCATGAGCGCGATTCGCAAGGGCCGGATCGAAGCGCAGATGGAACGTTGACACCCGGGAACGCCATGAGCCAGGTCTCTGCGACGGCACCGACGCGCCGAATTGCTGATCGCTCGTGGGAGGATACGTGTGAGTCATCACCCGGTGTTCTGGGTGTTCGTCGCGGCCGTCGCGGGTCCGTTGCTGGGTCGGATTCCTATCGGCTTGAGAGTGCCGGTTGTGGTGCTCGAGGTCGTGCTTGGAATCCTGATCGGCCCGCACGTCATGGACCTCGTCCAGTACGACGGGTTTCTTTCGACGATGCACACGCTCGCCATGGCCGTCACGTTGTTCATGGCCGGCATGGAGCTCGATTTCAGCGAGATCAAAGGACGTCCCTTGGGGCTCGCCGCCGCCGGTTGGGGGATTTCGGTAGCGCTTGGAGTCGCCGTGGTGGGTATCTTCCACGTCATTCCGGCTGTGGACGCTCCCATGATGGTCACGCTTGCCTTGTGTACCACGGGCCTCGGCACGCTGATCCCGATCTTTCGCGACGGCGGTCAGCTCCGGACCCGCTTCGGGCGACTGATGCTTGCAGCGGGAACGATTGGCGAGGTCGGCCCCATCGTCGGTATGTCCCTGCTGTTGTCCCAACGTTACAGCACGTGGCAGGAAGTGGGCTTTCTGGTGGCGTTTCTGGCGATCATTGGCGTCGCCGCCGCCGTCAGTGCGGGTGCGAGACCGCCCAAGGTGATCGCCTTCCTCAGCCGGGAGATGCAGGCAAGCTCGCAACTGCCGGTACGCATCTCGGTGCTGTTGCTGGCAGCGTTGTTCTTGCTGGCCGAGGAATTCGGATTCGAAAGCATCCTCGGCGCATTCGCGGCCGGCATGATCATCGGACTCGCCACCCGTGGCGAGGACGGCAAGGCAATGCGCGCGAAGATGGACGCCGTATCGTTCGGTTGGTTTTATCCATTCTTCTTCGTCGGCACCGGCATCAAGTTCGACATTACCGCGCTCGGCAAGGACTTGACGACCGCGCTGCTCGTACCGACATTCGTAATCCTGCTCCTGGTCATCCGTGGAGCACCCGTATGGTTGTATCGAAACGAAATCACCAAGACGGAGCGATTCAGCTTTGCGCTTTGTTCCGCTGTGCCGTCGCTCTCGATCATTGTTGTGATCACCGAAATCGGCCTTCGTTCGAAGACCATGAATCCGGACATCGCGGCTGCGCTGGTGGCTGCCGGGTTGCTGTCCATCATGCTGTTTCCCACCATCGGTGGAGCGCTGCTGGCGCGAACGACCGTGCCGGAGCCGAGCGCGGGGCCGCGAGAACCGGGTGATTGATACTCAGATGCGGTGGATGGGTCGAGCGGCCGCGCAAACGCCGCCAGTGAGATCACGGAAGTCACATCGATGGCGCAGGGCGGTCGGATGCGCGCCGCGCCGAAGGCTCGCGGGCGGAGAGCCACTGCCGCACGCAAGCGTCGCGCTCGGAAACGTAGGCTCGATCGGCGCACGCATGCTCGGCGATCACCTGTTGCTCGAACGGCATCCCGTCGCGCTGCAGGAGCGCGGTGACACCGGCGAAGAGACCGGTGGTGATCGTGCCGGCCAGCGCAGCGGCGATGAAGTACGTGATGGGTCGGGTCTGTGGCAAAGTCGGCTTCATGGTCATTGCGGTCTCCTTGGACGCTATGGAAATGTCCCCAGGACGTACGTTGCACTTTCAGCGCTGCGCTCGTCCTTGAGCCGGCCTTAAACGTTCTGAAACGTTGCCGGGATGCGTTTCCGGGGCCGCGCGAGCGCGATAGACTTCACTCGTGCCTGACCCCGTTACCTCCACGCGCCACGCCACTGCAATCCCCTGCGACTTCCGCGCCGCGGCGATTCGGCCGCTTCGAGCTGCGGCCGAGCGAACGCACGCTGTTCGCGGAAGGCGTGCCCGTGACGTTGGGCTCCCGGGCGTTCGACTTGCTCGTGGCGCTCGCGGAGCGCCCGGGCGAGCTGATTGCGAAAGACGAGCTCCTCGCCACGGTGTGGCCCGGGGTCGTGGTCGAGGAGAACAACCTGCAGGTGCAGGTCTCCACGCTACGCAAGATCCTCGGTCCGGACGCGCTGGCGACAATCCCCGGCCGCGGATACCGATTCAGGCTCCCGGTGACGGACGCAGATGCTCCGGCGGCTCCCATCGGCGTGAACCGCATGGCGATCGAGGCCTCGCCGGAGGTCGCGCTTTCGAATGCCCGCACCAACCTCCCTTCGCGGCTGCCGGGTCTCTATGGACGCGCCGACGACATCGCCGCGATCGCGGCGCTGTTGCGCGAACACCCGGTGGTCACCATCACCGGTGCCGGTGGGATCGGCAAGACTCGCGTCGCGCAAGCGGTGGCGATGCAGCTTGCCACCGAACGTGCCGCCGACTATCCGGACGGCGTGTGGTGGGTGGATCTGGCGGCCCTTACCGACGGCGCTCTCGTGCCGTCGGCGGTGGCGCAGGCGATGGGGGCGCGGCTCGCCGGTGATCGTCCTTCCGTGGACGGCCTGCGATCGCAGCTCGCCGGGCTCCGGACTCTGCTGGTCATCGACAATTGCGAGCATCTCGCCGACCCCGTGGCGGCGCTCGTCGACGCGGTGACCGGCGGCGCGCCGCGCGTGAGCATCCTGGCGACCAGCCAGGAGACGCTCAAAGCCGCCGACGAGCACGTATACCGATTGGGTGCTCTCGGGATTCCCGCGACGACCGCCTCGGAAATCGCCCATCCTTCCGGCGCGGTCGAGCTGTTCGCGGCGCGCGCACGGGCCGTCTACCCGCACTTCGCGCTGACCACGGCCAATTTGCCTGCGGTCATCGAAATCTGCCGGCGCCTCGATGGGATACCGCTCGCGATCGAGCTCGCCGTCGCACGGCTGCCGCTACTTGGCGTCGAAGGATTGCGCGCGCGCCTCAACGATCGCTTCAATCTGCTCACCGGCGGCGCACGCGTCGTGCTGCGCCGTCACCAGACGCTCCGCGCGACGCTGGAATGGAGCCATGCGCTGCTGACGCCCGATGAGCAGACGGTATTCCGCCGGCTTGGCGTATTCGCCGGCGGATTCACGTTGGAGGCGGCGCAATACGTCGCCTGCGACGATCGCATCGATCCGTGGATCGTGCTCGATCACCTGGGCGCGCTGGTCGACAAGTCGCTGGTGCTGGCCGAAGGCGATCCGATTCCGCGTTACCGGATGCTGGAGACGGCACGCGCCTATGCGCTCGAGCGTCTCGCGGAGGCCGACGAGACGCAGGCGATGTTGCGGCGTCATGCGCAGGGGCTCGTTGCATTGCTCGAGCCGTTCGAGAGCGATGACTGGAGCTGGCGGGCGACGAGCAGCTCGGTGCCCGAAGCCGAAGGTCGAGCAGGACAACTTGCGCGTTGCGCTCGAATGGGCGGATACCGCGCCCGACGGCAGCGAGCTCGTCGTCGCGCTGGTGGGCGTGTCGTACAGCGTCTGGTGGTCCTCGGCCAACAATCTTGCCGAGGGTCTCGATGCGCGGCCTCGCCCTGCGCCGTCACGCCGAGCTCGGCCGTTTCGACGCGCGACGCGGCGCGCTTCTGGCTGGCGATCGGCAAGCTCGGCCTTTATTCGTTTCGCCGCGAGGGCTATGACGCCGCGGCACGTGCGGCCGCGTTGTACCGCGAGCTCCGCGACGACCAGCGATGCTTCGACGCGCTCACATTCGCCGCTGCCCAGGGTGCGCGTTTCGCGACGGTCGCGGAGATGGAAGCGCAGATCGTCGAAGCAGCGCGCCTCGAGCGGCCCGAATGGCCGGCGCGGCAGCGAGCCAAGCTCCAATTTGCCCGCTGCTGGTGGTTCGCGCGGCAGGGCCGGTATGAGGAGGCGCTCGCCTGCGCGCAGCAGCAGGTCGCGATCTGTCGCGACGGCGGGGTCGAAACGAGCGCGCTGTTCGCCGTGTCGAACGTCGCCTTCATGGAGCTGCTGCTCGGCCGCTTCGAAGAGGTCGTCGCGCACTCCCGTGCGGCCATCGATCGCTTACACGCAGATCGGGAGCGACGCCGGCGCGGGACATCTTTATCAGGCCGAGATGGCCGCATTGCTGATGCTGGATCGGCCGGACGAGGCAGCGCGTCGCCGCGCGCAACGCCTATCCGCGGTTGCTTGCGCGAAGGCGACGAGCAGCGGATGCTGCTTTCGCTCGCTCTGCTGAATGCGATGCAGGGACGACTCGAGGCGGCTGCGCGCATCGCCGGATTTGCCGACGCCCTGCAGGCGCGAGTCGGCGAAAACTTCGGCGGCTTTGCCTCGCTCTTCCGCACGCGCCTCGACCCGTTGCTCGCGGCCCTGCCTGAAGGCGAGCGCCTTCGTCTGAGCGCCGAAGGGGCCGCGCTGCGCGACGAGAGCGTGTTCAAGCTCGCCTTCGACGAGCCGGGTTAGCGCGGTCGTTCGGCGCGCTCATGGGCGCTAATGGGAGCGAATCGGCCGATAGATGCGCGACTCGCCGTAGCCTTTCGCCAGCGTGAGCCGACCCACGTACTCGAGCGCATAGTCGCGCTGTCCCGATGCCGTCAGCACCGCGGCGAACGCTTCGCTCGCGTACACCATGCCCGGTGGCGTCACAGGCTCGATCCGCGCGGCGCGCGTGACGCTCGACCCGAAGTAGCCGTCGCGCTTCACGATCGGGTCATATCCGCAGAACACGGGCCCTGCGTGCAAAGCGATGCGGATCTGGCTTGTCTCCGAGAGGCCGGCCGCCTTCCAGTCGACCGCGAGCATGCTCGCCTGGAGGCGCAGCGCGAATTCCGCGCCGTCCTCCGGCGACTCGAACACGATGTACAGCCCGTCGCCCCATGTCTTGCTGTCGAGCGGCTTGACGGGCGCCCGGGCGATCTCATCGGCGACGATGTCGAGAAAGCGCGTCTGGAACAGCGGCGCGTACGCATCGTGCAGCCGGCTGAAGCCCGCGAAATCCGCGAACAGCAGTGTCTTCAGCGTGCGGTGGGGGCGCTCGGCGCCGGTAGGGGCTGACCACGCAGGCGCGCCCGCCGGCGCGTCCACAGCGCCTTTCACGTCGAGCCCGGCGCTATGGCGCAGCTCCCCCAAATCGATCACATGCGATGAACCGACGTTGCGCGACCACCTGTCGAACGACGCGTGTGCCCCGCCGAGGCGGCCTTTGCCACCGGCATCGATCACGCACAACAGCGACGGCGTGGTCTCGAGCTGCGCCGCGCGCAGCGCCGTCAGGCCTTCCAACAGCATCGCCGCGTAGTCGAACAGCACGTCGTCATCGAGGTAGGCTTCCTCGGTGGCGAAGATCACCCGCGTCGCGCGCTCGAGCGCCGCATCGAAGCGCGCAACCCATTGGTCGCCGCCGATCGCTACGCTGGTCCGCACAAAATCCTCGCGATCGAACGGCAGCACGACGTTGACCTCGGCGCCGATTTCCTGTGCCGCTTCGATGAAGATCAGATCGGCGCCACAAGCCGCCGACGTGTAGACGACCGGTTGACGCAGGCGGGCGAGATGCGCACGCAATGCCGTGCGCACGGCGGACTCCAGCGCCGCCGGAAAGCGCGGCACGCTGCGGCCCGGTGCGTCGATCATGTGGCCGGCGAACGCGATGACGTCGGTCGCGGGAAGCACTGCGAGGACTTCGACCGCTTCCGGAATGACGCGGGCGAGCAGGCTCACCTGTCGCCGCATCGTCGCGACGCTGCCCGTGTCGGCCGTCGCATGCGCGCGCGGCGGCGGAATAACTTTGTCGCGCCTCGCTCGAGCTTGCGCGAGCAGAAGCTGCGGCTTCGCCTGCGGTCGCATAGTCCCAGCAGGTGCGCATCGTCGCCTGCTTCGCGAGGCCGTCGGCGATCTCCGACGCGAGCCGGTGAGCGTCGGCGCGATCGCCCAATATCATCGACAGCGTTGCGGCGTTGATGCCCGGATACGAATCTTTTGCAACGCGTAGGCCGCGAGATATTCGTCGCGCGCGCGTTCGGCGATCGACGCTGCGTCCGGCGCGTCGGGATGGCGATGGAGGCGGTCCTTCCACAAGTCTGCCCCGCAGGCTCAGAATTTCGACCATCAGACCGCGTGCGATGGCGTCTGGCCTGCGCGCGATCGAGCAACGCGTGCGCTTCGCGGGTCGCGCCGGCGCGCGCGTGGGCGAGTGCGCCGCAAAAGAGGAGCTCGGGATCCGCAGGGTGCGCGGCGATCGCCGAACGAAACGCGTCGCAGGCGTCCCACGGCGCGCCATGCGCGAGATGATTGCGAATCTGCGCGCACGCTTCGCGAGACGCGCGCTGCCCGAGTCGTTCTGAAGGTCTTCCACGCGCGCCGCGGTGCGCCGGACTACGTCGGCGCTGCCGGGACCTTTCCTCGGCAATGCGCTCGCGCCAGATCGTCACGTCTTTCAGCGCGCGCATTTCCGGCGGCAGCTTGTCCATCAGCGCGCCTGCTTCGCCGAGCTGTGCGGGGGCGTTCCCCAGACCGGCGGCGCGCGGCGACATAGAGCGCGACCGCGAGCTCGTAGCCGCTGGGTCGGATCGTCGCGATTGTGCGGGGAAAGCTCGCGCTCGAACTCGAGCACCGGCGCGATCACTTCTGCGCATCGCTCCAGCGCGGTCGAGCCGCGCGAGCACCAGAGCCGCGAACGCCTGTTCGAAGGCGATTTCGCGCTTGTCGCGACATCTCGCGCCAGGGCTGTACCGCGGCGCAGCGCCTGAACTAGCGTCATCTCGCGATCGGCGCTGCGTAGTCCTTTAGCATATAGGCCGATTGAGCCATTGCGAAATGCAGTCCGCGCAAGCACCATTCTTGAAGCGACGTTGACGGCTTCGTCTGCGGGACTGCAGCTGATCCGACTTCGGCGCACGCGCCGCCGAGCTCGAGCGCTCGCCGGTCGTCGCCCGCCGCTTGCGCAACCGCCAGCGCGCCAATAGTCCGGCGCCTGCTTCCAGAAGTTGCGCTTCGAATCCCGGACGCGATGCCGCGAACGAGGGATCTCGAATTTGCCGAAGGCGGCGAGCGCATCCGCGGCTTGCTTCGCGTTGCCGCGGTTTGCCTCCGAGCACCGCAAGCAGTCCCGCGTTGAACGTGAGGATGGTTCGCACGCGACGACTCGGCGGCGATTGCCGGTCGACGTCGCAGCGAGGTCCGCAGCGCCGCTGCCGCGTCCGCGGGCCGGCCCATCAGCTGCAGCACCTCGTACTACTTTCTGGTACGCGACGACCAGGTTGCCCCACGAGACCGTGTTGCCGGGTCGAGGCGGACGAACTCCTTCCACCCGCGCAGCGTTCGACTCGGTCAGCGCCAGGGCTTCGCGCAAGCTGCATTTCTGCTCTGACAGATCCTGGCGAGCGGCTCCCCGTAAATCGTCTGCGCGCGCAGCGCCTGCATGTGGCCGGGACGTTTCTCGAGCACCTGCGCGGCGATGGCGCAGGCCTTCTTCGCCGACGCGCTTGGCGTCTTCGTTCCGGCCCAGCTGGACCAGCGCATAGACCTGCCAGGCCGGTGGCTTCCGCATAGGCCGCTGCGGCCGTGAGGTCGGTCTGCGAGATTGTCGATGCCACGGAGCGACGGCGCGCGCTTCTTCGAACGTCGCGACGGACTCCTCGTCCGCGCCGTTGCGCCATTGCATGTCGCCGAGAAAGGCCAGAGGCTTCGCCATAGCCCGCCGCAACCGCAGCGATGCGTTCGGCGCCGTCGCGAGAGGCTTGACCACTTCGACGGCGCGCGCGCCAGCGGTCATCGCGTCGCCGTCCCGGCCCGATGATCACGACCCGCGCCTGCGTGACCATAGCCCGAGCGCGAGGCCGATCGCCGTCGTCTTCGATGGTGTCGCCTTTCTCGCGCAGCTGCTCGAGGACCTTGATCGCCTCGTCGAGCGACCTTGCTCGCCTCGTCGAGACGTTGTCTGCGTCCGCAGCACCGACGCCGTAGCGCACCAGCGCCAGCGCCCGGTTGCGCTCTGTCTGCGGCGTGCGCAAGCTCGGCCGGCAGCGCGTCGTAGTAGTCGAGCGCGCGCTTCGCGAGCTCGCCGACGATGTCGAGCCGCCCGACGGGTGCGAGCTCGCAGGTAGAAGTCGTCGAGCAGGTAGACGACGAGCTTTTCGGATTCGCCGCGCGCCGTCTCCGCCATCTCGCGTGTCTGCTGCGCCTTCAACTCGGCTTCCTGCGCTCGCTTCGTCGCTAAAGTATCCGAACACGGCGCTGCCTGCGGCGCCGACGGCGAGCACCGCGCAAACCGCGCGATCTGCCGCGCGCGCACCAGCGCCTTGCGTGTGGCGATCTCGCGCGCGCGCTGCGCGGCGAGCTTGCGCTCCGCCTCGTCGCGCGCCTCGCGCTCGAGACGAACGTCGCGGCTTGCGCGCACGACGGGGCAAAGCACGTCGTGAGTGAGCTCGACGCGGCGTGCGTCGAGACGCTCCTCGATGCGCAGGAGGCGGCGGTTGACGAGCTTCGCGAGCGTGTCCGCGGGCGCGCCGGCGGCGGCGAAGCCCTTCAGCACGCGCTCCTCGGCCAGGCTTTCGCGGAAGCCCGACTCCGTGAGCATCTCGTCCTCGATGAAATTGCGGACGCCGGCGGGCTGGTCGGCGAGCGCTCGCTCGTAGAATTCGGTGAGAATCGTGTCGCGCGAACCCGCGAGGAGGTCGGCGGAAATCTCGGAACGCTTCTGCGCAATCCGCGCGTTGTTGAGCTCGCGGCAGATGAGAGACAGGAGCGACGGCTCGACCTCGGCGTTCGGCAGCTCCGAGCCGCCGGCGATGAAGCGCACGATCGACTCGGCGACTTCCTGCGAGACGAGCTTGCCGCCCGGGTTCACCACCGCGGCCAGCGCCTGCGTGCCCGTCATCCGCGCGAGGCGCATCCGGTTCTGCGTGATCGAGGGCATGATGGCCTTTACGCCCTCGAGGTGTGCGAGGTAGTCCTCGCGCAGCGCGATGAGGATCCGATAATCGCCGCGCGTGAAATCGAAATGCTCCGCCGCGGCTTCGTCCGCGTCGATCCTTGCCTCGAGTGCCTTGGGCGGTCGGTTCTCGACGAGGTCGGCCAGGTCCTCGAGGAATTCAGCAGCGCGTTTGCGCCCGAAGTCGTCGCTCTGCGCGAGCGTGAAGATTTCCTCGAACTGGTCGAAGATCAGAAGCGGAATCAGCGTCCTGCCGGACGCGTCGCGCAGCACGTCGTCGCGGTGGTGGAGGAATTCCCACAGCGATTCGCCCGCGACGGCGGCGCCCGTCTGCGTCCATTGGCCGGACGCCTGCGTCGCGCGAAAGATCGCGGCCTTGATCTGCTCGGAGGGCGGCGGTGAATCCGGCGAATAGTCGATTCGCACGTAGACGGGGCAATAACCCATCGGCCGCAGGCGCGGGACGATGCCGGCGCGCAGGATCGACGTCTTGCCGAGGCCCGACTGGCCGAACAGGATCGTCAGCAGCTTGCGCTGCACGCGCCGGCCGAGCTCGGCGACCTCTTCTTCGCGCCCGTAGAAATAGGCCTGCGTCTCTTCGGTGAACGAGTCGAGGCCCAGCCACGGGTGCTGGGAGTCGACGGCAGACTTCGTCGCAGCGTCGTCGGGCGGAGCCATGGACGAATCGCGCCTACGCCGTTCGCGCGGACAGGAGGTCCCGCAGGCGGCGCGCAAACTCCGGCGTCACCTCGCCGCCCGGGAGTCGCGTGAAGTGCACGGTCTTGAAGTGGTCGGGCACGCGCGCGTCGCCGGCGTTCGTGTCGTCGATGCACACCGGCAGGATGAACACGGCACCTTCGGCGATGTTGCGCGTGCGATCCATCGCGTAGCTCCACTCGCGGCGGAAGTAGCCTTCGAGGCGCCGCTCGGTCGTGGCCGAGACGACCGGCACGAAGAACGAGCAGCGGGCGATGTTCTTTCTGATCATCCGGTCGTAGTCGTCGCCGCCTTCGAGGCGCTCCATGTCGAACCATGCGGCCACTCCCGCCGCGTCGAGCCCCGCCTTGAGCTTTTGCACCGCGGCGAGATCGTCGCGGGCGTAGCTGATGAACACCGCGTTGTCGGGCATCTCGCGCTCGGGCGGCAGGAAACGCTGCGGCGCGACGGCGAGCTCGATCACCTTTCCGGGCTTGTGGCGGATGGTCCAGCGGCGGTGCAGCTCGTCGACGAACTCCTCGGCGCCGCCATAGACGCGCGTGCGCACGCTCACCTGCTGCAGGAAGCTCATCAGCCGGCCGTCCTTGCCCGAGTGGCTGTCGGCCAGCACCTCGCCCACATCGCGCGGATCGGAGAGCCGGTGCCGCTTCGCGAGGCGCAGGAAGAAGCGCGCGAGCCAGTTGGTGTAGCTGCTGCCGATCAGGAGCAGGTGATTGTGCTCGAGCTCGTGGAACAGCCGCTCCGGCGTCAGATGCTCGCTTTGCAGCGCGCAGATGAACTCGAGCGTGTCCTCGTCCGAGATCACGTAGGTCGGCGACGCCGACAGCCGCCCCATCAGGTGGTAGACGACCGGGCGCTGCAGGTGCTCGCGCTCGGCGGGCAGATCGGAGACGCGGTTCGGCGAATACGCGACGACTTCGGTCGACTGCGCCCCGCCGAAGCGCTCGTCGTTGATCGCCTGCTCGAGGAGCGGATCGAAGGTCGTCGTGACAAAGAGGTCGAAGTCGGTGATCTGCGCGAGCTGGCGCAGCGCCTTTGGCGGCCGGAAGCCGGCGTCGCGCAGGATGCTCCGCACTCGCGTGTA
>CAWESK010000015.1:0-135292 GCA_963811685.1 uncultured beta proteobacterium
AGGGCCGCAACGAGCGGCGAACCGGCGGAGCGAGGGGACGTGCGAGCAACGCTCCGCGTCGGCGCTACTGGACGCGGCGGAGCCCCTTGCGCGCGCCCGTCGGCTTCGTCCATTCGGAGTCGCGCACCCACTCCGTCGCGGCGGCGGCCGCGACCGGCCGGCTCAGGAGGAAGCCCTGGACCATGTCGCAGCCCAGCGCGCGCAGGCGGTTCAGCGTGGCCTCGTCCTCGACGCCTTCGGCCACCACGACGAGGCCCATGTTGTGGCCGAGCTCGATCGTCGAGCGGACGATGATCGCATCGTTGGGGTCGGTCACCATCCCCAGCACGAACGACTTGTCGATCTTGAGCTCGTGGACCGGAAGCCGGCGCAGATAGGCAAGCGACGAATAGCCGGTGCCGTAGTCGTCGACAGCGAGCTTGCAGCCCAGTGCTGCCATGCGCTCGAGCGTCCGGATCGCGTGCCCGGGATCGTCCATGATCGCGCTTTCGGTGATTTCGAACGAGATCCAGCGCGCGTCGCACTGCTCGCGCGCAAGGATTGCCTCGAAGCGTTCCGGCAATTCGGTGTCGATCAGGTCGCGCGCCGAGATGTTGATCGAGACGTTCATCGGCAGGCCCTGGCGCCGCCACGCCGCGCATTGCGCGACGGCACGGCCGATGACCCATTGCGTGATGACGCGGATATAGCCCGTCTGCTCGGCAAACGGGATGAACTCGGCGGGTGGGACGAGCCCGCGCACCGGATGATGCCAGCGCACCAGTGCTTCGACGTAATGCTCGGCGACGGCACCGAGCGACACCTTGGGTTGATAGACGAGCCCGAGCTCGCCGTTGTCGACGGCCTTGCGGAGGTCGCTCATCAGCGAGAGCCGCTCGAGGCTGTGCTGGTCGTAGTGGTCGTCCCAGACGGCGATGCCGCGATTGCTCCGCTTCGCTTCGTACATCGCGACTTCGGCACGCCGCAAGAGCTTCGACGACTCGTTGCCGTGATCCGGGCAGGTGGCGACGCCGATGCTCGCGCGGATTTCGACGACGTGCCCTTCGAGGGTCATCGCAGCTTCCAGCACGCGCAGGATCGCCTCGCCGGTACGCCGGGCATCGTCGACGAGCGAGTCCGGCAAGAGGATCGCGAACTCGTCGCCACCGAGGCGCGCGACGACGTCGGTTGCGCCGCACGAGCGCACTGCAGACGGGCGCCCACCTCCCGCAGCAGCAGGTCGCCGATCGGATGCCCGAGCGTGTCGTTGACGTATTTGAAATGATCGAGGTCCATCAGCAGCACGACGAGCGGCTTGCCCGACGCGGAGGGCGTCGTCGAGGCGACCGGCGAACAGCACGCGGTTGGGCAGGCCCGTCAGCGCGTCGCGATAGGCGAGGTCGGTGATTCTCGATTCGCGGGTGACGATGCCGTCCTGCATCGCGCTGAACGCGAGCGCGAGATCGCCGATTTCGTCGTTGCGCGCGGTGAGCGGCACCGCGCCGTAATCGCCGGCCGCGATGCGGCGGGCCACCCCCGCGAGCTCGCGCACCGGGCGCCCGACGCGGCGCGCGAGGGCAATGCTCGCGAGAATCGACACGACGACGCCGATGAGTGAAATCAGCCCGCAGCCGCCGTTGCAGCTGCCAGAAGGGCTCCAGCGCAACGGACAACGGCTCCTGCAGCACGGCGGCCACGTTTTCGCTCTTGCGCACCGACAGATCGAGGATGCGCGTGACCGCTTCGTCGCTGTAGCTCGCGTTGCCGTCGCCGTCGGTGCGCGGCGAAGCGGCCGGCGGTCATGTCGCCCAGCAGCGCCGCGCGGTCCGGCTCCGACAGCGTGCTCGCCTGCACTCGCCAGGGCTCGCCGTCGCGCCGGGTCAGGAACGAGACCTGCAGTCGCGTGAGGCGGTGCAGATCGTGCGCGAACGTGTCGTCGACCCTGAACCCGACCGCGAGCCATGCGACCGGCAATGGCGCGAGCACCGGGACGATCACCAGCTGGTAGAGCTGCCCGTGCATCAGCACCATCGCAAGCGTCTGCTGCGAGGATTCCGCTCTGGTGATGAGATCCGCAAACGCGAAACGCTCGCCGGTCGCGCCGTCCATCGTGTTGGCGATCACGCGCTGGTCGAGCCCCACCAGCATCATCAGCGTCGCGTCGATGCGCTTGCCGTGATTCGCGAGGACCGATGCGACGGTCGCGTCGTCGCCGGTGGCCACTGCCTCGCGGAACGCATAGTCGGCCGTCAGCAGGCGCGCGCCCTGGATCAGGCGTTCGGTGTCCTGCTCGAGAAAGCGGTCGAACACGTGCGCGCCGGTGACGATTTCGGCGCCGACCGACTTGCGCGCGGCGGCGAGGCCCGCCGAATTGATCAGCACGTATCCGCCGACCTGCACGCCGACCACGACCAGCAGGAACAGCGCGAGGGCGCGTGCCTGGAGGCTGCGAATCGGCAGGGCGGGGAAAGGCATGGCGCGAAAGCGTCAGCCGCAGGGGCCCGCGCAAAGATCGGCGACATGCCCGCCGTGGCCGCCAAACGAACGTTGACGGGCACGCGACCGGGGCGTTTCGACGGCTTCAACGCGCAGGATGTGCATGCACTTATCGCCAGATATATCAGAGGGTTGCGATCGAATTGGAGCCGCGCTCACCGAGCCTGTCGGCGTTGCGCGCGCGAGCGGTATCAATCTTGCTCACACCTCGTGCATGACAAAGCAAGATCTCTGCCATGGTGCGACCCTGCATGCCCGCGCCGCCGCGGTCGCGTGCGTCGCGCTGTGCTGCGCAGCGGGCACGGTGCGCGCGGAGTGGCTCGTCGATGTCGACGCCGGCGCGAACTACGACAGCAACCTCACGGGCGCCGCGAGCGCCCCCGATATCCGGCCCGATTGGGCGGCGACACTCGATGCCAGCGTGGGGCAGTTTTTCGCGCTCACCGGCAACGACGGCTTGACGATGACGGTCAACATGCGTGGCGAGACGTACGACCGCTACCACCAGCTCAACGTCGCATCGATCGGCGCGTCGGCGGTGTTGCGGCACAAGTTCGGTCTCGGCTGGGGCGCGCCATGGGCGGCGTTCATCGCCAACGGCTCGTATGACGACTATCGCAGCAACATCCGCCGCGGCGCCCGCTTCGAGCTCCGCGCGGAACTCGGACAGCGAATCACCGAGACCGTCGATGTCGCGGCGGGCATCGCGTACGACCGACGTTATGCGCCGCACGGTGAACCGGTCGTGCCGTTCCTCTCCGGCAACGTATTCGATCTGATCGGTCAGAGCGCGTATTTCCGCGCCGGCTACGCGATCAACGAGGACTGGCTGCTTGGCGTGAACGGATCGATTCGCCGCGGCGACGTCGAGTCCACCTCGCAGCAGGGCCTGGCCGTGTTCCTTGCGTCGAGCGCGATCAGCGAGGACCCGGCCTTCAATGATCCCGAGCTCTACGGCTATCGGCTGCGGGGGACGACGTCCACGCTGGGCGGGACGCTCAGCTGGGCGCTCGGCGACCGATCGTCGCTCAATCTCAGCTACACCTACGACGTGACCCATTCGCCGCAAGATCTCGAGTACCGTAGCTACAACGCGGGGCTGGTGTTCGCCTACCGCTTCTGACGGAGGAATGCGATGCGCAGTTCATGGTGGTTGGCGGCGCTTGCGCTGATGGTCGCGGCAGGCGGCGCGCGCGCGCAGACCGCCGAGATCGTTGCGCGGGTCGTCGACGCGCAGGGCAAGCCGGTCGCCGACGCCGTCGTCGTTGCGGTGCCATCCGATGGCAGCGTGCGCCTCCCGGCGAAGCCGCGCGACAACGTCGTCGACCAGGTGGACAAGCAGTTCGTGCCGAAGGTGCAGGCGGTGCTGGTCGGCACGCCGGTGACGTTCCCGAACAACGACAACGTGCGCCACCAGGTGTATTCGTTCTCGCCGGCCAAGCGTTTCGAGCTGCCGCTGTACGCGGGCGTGCCGGCGCAGCCGATCGTGTTCGACAAGCCGGGCGTGGTCGTGCTCGGCTGCAACATCCATGACTGGATGGTCGGGTACATCTACGTGTCCGAGTCGCCGTACTTCGCGAAGACCGGCAAGGACGGCAAGGCGGTGCTTGCCGACTTGCCGGCCCGCAGCTACGTCGTTCGCGTCTGGCACCCGCAATCCGACGTGTCCGAAGAGTCGACGCACAGGACCGTCGACGCGACAGCGACGCGTGCCGTCGAGGTCGCGTGGACGCTGAAGCTCAACCCGGAAGTCGTGATGCGGCGCGCGCCGGTTCCGGATCGCGGCGGGCGATACTAAACCGCGTCCCCCGGACGAGCTTTCGGTCGAAGCAGCACCAGCGGCCGACAGGCCGCGGTCGGTCCGATGTCGAGCCTCGGACGGCCTTTAAGCCGGTCGTCTACAGCCACGCGGCACGGGCCCGCGCCGCAAGGTCGACCGTCACCCCGGATCCATCTTGCGGGCGGCCCCTGTTGTCCGACGACAGGTCGGCGATCGGCCATGCACGCACTTGAAAATGCGACGCCAGGCCTTCGGGGATGAACCGGCTTCGCAGTGCGTAGACGTGCCGATCGCCGTAGGTCGTCTGCTGGCGGACATAGAAGCGCTGCGGGACGATGAGATGCAGGTGATCCTTGGCGCGCGTCATCGCCACGTAGAGCAGGCGTCGCTCCTCTTCGATATCCTCGCTCGTCCCCGTGCTCATGTCGGACGGAATGCAGCCGTCGACGACGTTGAGGATCTGCACGGTCTTCCATTCCTGTCCCTTGGCGGAATGGATCGTCGACAGGATGAGGTAGTCGTCGTCGCGGGACGGGGCGCCGGCTTCGTCGCTCGTCGCGCCGGGCGGATCGAGCGTCACCTCGGTCAGGAAACGCTCGCGCGACGCATAAGTCGCGGCGATTTGCTGGAGCTGGACGAGATCGCCCTGGCGGGCGGCCGCGTCTTCATGAATTCGCTGCAGATGCGGCTCGTACCAGCGGACGACGGCGTCGATGTCCGCCGGCCAGTTGCCGGAACCCGTGCGCAGCATCCGCATGACAGCGACGAACGCACGCCAATCGCCGGCGCTCGCGGGCGGGACCTCGAAGGCCTCCATCGCGGCGAGAACGTCCGTCGTCGTGTCGAGGACATCGAGCAGCCGCGTCGCGGTGGCGGGTCCCACGCCGGGGAGGAGGCGCGCGGCGCGAAATCCGGCGATCCGATTGCGCGGGTTATCGGCCCAACGAAGGACGGACAGGACGTCCTTGATATGCGCGCCTTCGAGGAACTTGAGCCCGCCATATTTGACGAAGGGAATGTTGCGCCGGGCGAGCTCGAGCTCCAGCTGCGCGCTGTGACTCGAGCTGCGAAACAGCACCGCCTGCGACTTCAACGCGATGCCGCCCTCACGATAGTCGAGCACGCGATCCGCGACGAAGGATGCCTGCTCCGTTTCGTCGCGGACGCTGACGAGCTCGGGCTTCTCCGATGACAATCTCTCCGACCAGAGGTTCTTGGTGAAGCGCTCGTGCGCGAGGCCGATGACGGCATTCGACGCCGCGAGGATCGGCTGCGTCGAGCGGTAGTTGCGCTCGAGCGTCACCACCTGCGCGGGCGGCGTGAAGCGCCCGGGAAAATCGAGAATGTTGCGCACCGTCGCCGCGCGAAACGAATAGATCGATTGCGCATCGTCGCCGACCACGGTGACGCCGCTGCCGTCGGGCTTCAGCGCGAGCAGGATCGCTTCCTGCAGCCGGTTGGTGTCCTGGTATTCGTCGACCAGGATGTGGTCGAAACGGCTGCCGATCTCGCGCGCGAGGTCCGGCTCCTCGACCATGTGCAGCCAGTAGAGCAGCAAGTCGTCGTAATCGAGGACGTTCTGCGCTTGCTTCGCGGCGACGTAGGCGGCGAACAGATGCTTGAGCTCCGGCTCCCACGCGGCGCACCACGGGAACGCGCGCGCCAGCACCTCCGGCAACGGCACGCGGCCGTTGACCGCGCGCGAGTAGATGGCGATGCACGTGGCCGGGGTGGGGAAACGCTGCTTCGTCGCGGATAGCGCGAGCTCGTGCCGCGCGGTCGCGAGCAAATCCTCCGAGTCGGTCCGGTCGTGGACGGAGAAGGATTCGTGCAGCGCGATGCGAGGCGCGTATTCGCGCAGCAGTCGCGCACCCACGCTGTGAAAGGTGCCCGACCACCGGAAGGCAGGGGCTCGCGACGACGGCGATACGCGGAGCACCTGGTTGAGAATCCGGCCGACCCGGCGCTCCATTTCGGCCGCGGATCGGCGCGAGAACGTCAACAGCAGGATTCGCTGCGGGTCGGCGCCGCTCGAGATCAAGTGGGCGACCCGATAGGCGAGCGTATTCGTCTTGCCCGATCCGGCGCCGGCGATCACCAGCAGCGGCCCCGCCACGCGGGACGAACGAGACTCGACGCCATGTTCGACGGCGCGGCGTTGCTCGGGATTCAACGAAGCGAGGTAATCGTCCGGCGTCTCCGCGGGTTCGGGCGAACGGGCGGTTGACGTGTGCATGGGATCGTGGAGGCGCATCGAACGTTCGTTCGAGCGAGCATACCACGCGGACCGACGTCGTCAAACCGACCGAGGCCGGTCGGGCGGAGTGCTGCGATTCCGCTACGCAGCGTGGCGGCGCCGCAGCCACTCGTCGACGGCGATCCTGGATTGGCCTCGTCTCCAACGGCTGTTTGTAGGCAAAAGGATGACAGCGCTTCTCCATTGAATGTGCGAATGTTTTCGATCGGGCGATACGCGCAAGGAACCCGCTTTGCGTTCCGGGCGGTGGCCGCGCGAGGACGACCCATCTGGAGCGCCGATGAGCAAGCACGCGACCGCGCCGTCCGTTTCCGCCACCGGGATCGACGGCCTCGACGACGTCCTGGCCGGAGGCTTGACGCCCCATCGGCTGTTCCTCGTGGAGGGTGTTCCGGGATCGGGAAAAACCACGCTCGCGCTTCAATTTCTGATCGAGGGCGTGCGCCGCGGCGAACGCGTGCTCTACATCACGTTGTCCGAAACCGAGGCCGAGCTCCGTGCGGTTGCGGCGTCGCACGATTGGGACTTGAAGGGCATCGAAATTCGCGAGCTCGTGGCCTCGGAGGAGAATCTCCGCCCTGATACCCAGTACACGATGTTTCATCCGTCCGAGGTCGAACTTGGCGAGACGACCAAGACGATCCTCGCGGATGTCGAATCACTGAAACCGCAGCGCGTGGTGTTCGATTCGCTGTCGGAAATGCGCCTGCTGGCGGGCAATCCGCTTCGGTATCGCCGGCAGATCCTCGCGCTCAAGCAGTTCTTCGTCGGCCGCGATTGCACCGTGATGCTGCTGGACGACATGACGAGCACGAATCACGATCTGCAGGTGCAAAGCATTGCGCACGGTGTCGTGCGGCTGGAGCAGCTCAATCCCGAGTACGGCGCCGAGCGGCGGCGCCTCGTCGTGCTCAAGTATCGAGGCGTCCACTTTCGCGGGGGGTTCCACGATTACGTGATCCGCAAGGGAGGCCTCCAGGTCTTCCCGCGGCTCGTCGCGCGCGAAACGTACAAGTCCTCGCCGCAAGTCGATCGCCTCGCGAGCGGGATCACCGAGCTCGATACGCTGCTGGGCGGCGGCATCGAGCGAGGCACCAGCACGCTCGTGGTCGGCGCGGCGGGAACGGGCAAATCGACCCTTGCGGCCCAGTTTGCCACCGCCGCGGCTGAGCGTGGCGAGAACACGGCGATGTTCATGTTCGACGAGACGATCAACACGATGCTGAGCCGTCTGGATGGGCTCGGCATCGATCTTCGACGGCACGTCGTGGACAAGCGCGCGGCGCTGCGGCAGGTCGACCCGGCCGAGTTGTCTCCGGGCGAATTCGCGCATGCCATTCGCCGCGCGGTCGAACGCGATCATGCTCGAATCGTCGTGATCGATAGCCTCAACGGCTATTTGAACGCGATGCCCGACGAGCGCTTTCTCATCATCCAGCTTCACGAGCTGCTCATGTATCTTGGCCAGGCGGGGGTTGCAACCATCCTGATCGGCGCCCACCACGGACTCATCGGCGGCCAGATGGTGGCACCGGTCGATGCGAGCTATCTGGCGGACGCGGTGATCCTTATGCGGTACTTCGAGACGAAAGGCGAGGTGCTGCAGGCAATTTCGGTCATCAAGAAGCGCGGAGGCGCGCACGAACGGACGATCCGCGAGTTCCGGCTTACGAACAACGGCATCACCGTCGGCCCGCCGTTGCGCAACTTCCGGGGCATCCTCACCGGTGTTCCGGTTCATGAAGGCGGAGACAAGAGTGGCGCGGCGTGATCCTCCGTCGCCCGACTCTCCGTTGCGCGTTGAGCGGCGCGTCCTGGTTCTTGCGCCCACCGATCGCGACGCGAATCTCACGCAATCGGTCCTGACGCGAGCCGGGATCGCGAGCGAGTGTTTCTCCGACCTCGATTCGCTGTGCGCCGAATTGGACAACGGCGCGGGCGCGGTGCTGTTCCCGGAAGAAGCGGTCGAGCAGGGAAGGAGCGGCCGCTTCGCCGAATTTCTCGCCACGCAGCCCCCCTGGTCGGATTTGCCGCTTCTCGTCATGGCGCGGCCGGGCGCCGTGTCGACTGAGGTCGCGCGGCGCAGTCGGCGCGATCATGGACATGACCGAGCTGAAGCGCGGCGAGCTCGCATTGCGCGACGCCGACCGGCGCAAGGACGAGTTCCTCGCCATCCTCGCTCACGAGCTCCGCAATCCGCTCGCTCCGATCCGCAATTCGCTCCACTTGCTGCAACTCACGAGCCAGCGGAATCCCACCGCGCGGCGCGTGGGCGAGATGATGGAGCGTCAGGTGAACCTGATGGTCCGCCTGGTCGACGACCTGCTCGAGGTGTCGCGGATCACGCGCGGCGTCATTTCACTGCGCAGGGAATCGGTCGAAGTCGCGGCGGCGGTGCGTCGCGCCGTCGAGGCGAGCCAGATGCTGATCGAGGCGGCGGGCCATCGTCTCGTATTGGATGTTCCCCAAGCGCCGCTCGTCCTTGACGCCGACCCGGTGCGTCTCGACCAGATCATCGCCAACCTGCTCAACAACGCGGCCAAGTATACCGACCCCGGCGGCGAGATTCGCCTCGCGGTGCGCGAGGACGAAGGAGAGCTTGTCATCTCGGTACGCGACACCGGCGTCGGTATCGAGGCGGAGAAGCTCGCGAAAGTCTTCGACCTCTTCCTGCAGGCGGAGCCGCAAGGTCAGCGTGCGCAGGGAGGGCTCGGGATCGGGCTCACGCTGGTGAAGCGCCTGGTCGAGCTGCATGGCGGCAAAGTGGCGGCGTACAGCGAGGGCCGGGGCCGCGGCAGCGAGTTCGTCGTACGGCTTCCGCTCGCCGTCGCCGAACCACGCCCATCGGCGAGCCCGGCGGTGGCCGCGACGACGGGATTGCGCAACGGGTGCCGGGTGCTCGTCGTCGACGACAACCGCGACGCGGCGGACAGCCTTGCGATGCTGCTCGGGCAGCTCGGCGCGGACGCGCGGGTCGAGAACAGCGGGCCGGATGCGCTCGCAGCGATGCCGGTCTACCGGCCTTCGCTCGTGCTGCTCGACATCGGAATGCCGGGCATGAGCGGACACGAAGTGGGGCAGCGCATCCGCCAGCGCCACGAGTTCGACGGCGTGCGCATCGTCGCGCTGACCGGATGGGGCCAGGCCGAGGACCGGCAGCGTTCGCAGAAATCCGGGTTCGACCAGCACCTGACGAAGCCCGTTGCCCTCGCTGATCTGCAGGCGCTTCTCGCGACGGTCGAAACGCCGATCGAAAACCGGGTCCCGACGCCCGGTTAGGCCTGGACGCGCACGCCCCAGCGCGCGGGGAGCATTACGCGGCGTAGCGGCGCCGCAGCCACTCGTCGACGGCGATCCTGCCGGGACCGTAGAACAGCGTCACCAGCAGCATCGTGCCCCAGAGGATGTGATCCTTGAGGCCGGCCGGCGAAAGGTCCGGGTACGACGTGGCGGCGACGATATTGAACACGAACAGCGCGAACGCGGCGGCGCGCGTTCCCAATCCCAGCGCCAGGAAGACTGGCAGCCCGACTTCGGCGGCGGTTCCCAGCACGGCCGCGACGTGCGGCGGAAGCAGCGGCACGTGGTACTCATTCTGGAAGAGGCCGAGCGTGCCCGACCAATTCCCGAGCTTGATCATTCCGGACGTGATGAACACGCGCGCGACGTAGAGGCGCAGCGCCAGCGCGAAGAGCGGCTGCAGCTTGTCGACGAGCGCGACGGCGGCAGCGTAGAGGCGCGCGAGGCGCGGGATCAGCGAAGACGAGTGCGGCACTGGCGTGGCGGCGGTTTCCATGATCTCTCGATCCTCGCGGGCAGGGTTCCCCTTAGGTCGCCCCTTGGGCAGCCAACTTACATGACGCCGACGATGGTGCTGTCCGCGATGCGCGCACGAAGCGTCGTGGCGAGGTCGAACGCCGCGTCGGCGCTCTGGGCTGCCTCGATCGCCGCGGCCAGCGACGATGCCGTCGCCACGCTCGCGAGGAAGGCGTGCTCCCCGGCGGGCAGGCGCTCGATCGTCACGCCTTTCGCTTCGCGCCGAACGAGCAGCCGGTCCGGACCGGCATCGAGGGCCACGCGTTCATCGCCCAGATAGGTGTCCTGATTGACCTGCCAGATGCGCAGGACGGGATGGCGCGACGCGACGAACCGGCACGACGGCGCAAGCGCGAGTCTCGCCTCCGGCAGGTCGGCCGGTGCCATCAGCGTGAGATCGGCGAGCACTTCCTCCGGCGAGGACGTGTCGTCGGGGGCGCGGTTCGCCTCGTCCTGCGCCCATTCGAGCGCCGCGACGTCGCCCAGATACGGAAGCGAAGCCGCCGCTGGATATGCCGAAAGAAACGCGCCGAACGCGTCGCCGTAGACGTTGAGGTCGCCGCTCGTCGAGGGATGTGCGGCGACGAACGCATCGACGGCGGCATCGAAGAATGGCGCGCCGACCAGCCGCTTCACGACGGGGTAGGTCGCGGCGAGCGCGTTCCGGTAATTGGCGAACAGCGCGCGACGGTAGACGGCGATTCGTTCGACGGCCTGTTCGTCGGGGATCGTCGCGAACGGCGGGGCAGCGCCGTCGCCCGCGAGAAGGGTTGCCGCGAACTCCTGCTGCAGCTCACGCAGCGAGGGCAACGGAGGTCTCCAGTATCTGTTGCGCGGTCGCCGCTTCAGCCAGCAGCATCGCGAGCGGCGGAATGTCGGTGTCCCATTCGATGAGCGTCGGCACCGGCCCGAAGCGGGCAATCGCCCGCCGATAAAGCGCCCACACCGGCGGCGCGACGGGCGCGCCGTGCGTGTCGACGAGGCATGTGGGGGTCGCCTCGAAGCCGGCGAGGTGAATCTCGGCGATCGCCTCGGACGGCAGCGCCGCAAGATACGCGTCGGCATCGAAGCCGTGGTTCATCGCGTTGACGTAGATGTTGTTGACGTCGCACAAGAGCTTGCAGCCGGTGCGGCGCGCGAGCGCGGCGACGAACTCCCATTCCGGAATCGTCGCCTCGGCGAAGGCGAGATAGGACGACACGTTTTCGATGAGGATCGTGCGGCCGAGGACATCCTGCACCTCGGCAACGCGCGCGCAGACGTGCGCGAGCGCTTCCTCGGTGTACGGCAGCGGCAACAGGTCGTTCAGCACGCGGCCGCCGACGCCGCTCCAGCACAGATGCTCGGAGACGAGCGCGGGCTCTGTCCGCTCGATGAGGCGCGCCAGCTTCGCGAGATGGGTGCGGTCCAGCGGATCGGTCGAGCCGAGCGACATGCCCACGCCATGCAGCGACAGCGGGTAGTCGTGGCGGATGCGGTCGAGCGTGGCCAGCGCGGGGCCGCCGTCGACGTAGTAATTCTCGCTGTGGATCTCGAGCCACGGCACCGCCGGGCGCTCGTCGAGGACCTGCCGCACGTGGGGCGAGCGGAGTCCGATGCCCGTGGCGGGAGACAGGGGGGAGGACGTCATGATGAAAAACCCGGCCGGGCGACGTCGCGTCCGGCCGGGTGAAACGGAACGGATTCCGGTTAGAACCGTTACATCTTCGGCGGTTCGCTGGTGCCGCCCATCTTTTCGCACGAGCCCTTGGCGACGTACTTCCATTCGGCCTTGTCGTTGTCGGCCTTGGCGCCGAGTCCGGCGCACGCGTGCTTGGCGGTGCCGCAGTCGTTCTGGCCGCCCTTGGCAATGCCATAGCATTTCTCCTGGCCGGCCTGCGGGGTGACGGGGGCAGCGAGCGTGGCCGAGGCGACGCCGAGGGCGAGGATGCCGGCGATGGCGGCGTGGATCGTGGTCTGATTCATGGCGAAGTCTCCAGTGGGAAGGGGCAAGAGACGGGCGTGGCGCCCATCCGATGCGTTGGTCGGCCGTAAGCCGCCAATCTTACGCGGCGCACTGCGGCGAGCGGCGCAAGCGCCGTATGTTCGCGTGGATGGAGTCCAAGGTCAACTGCGGTAGCGGCGCATGGCTTCGCGCAGGAGCAGCGCCTGCCGCACGAAGTCCCGGCATGTGTCGCACCAGAAGAGGTGAACGCGCAGCAGCAGCCGGCGTCCGAACGGCAGCGGGCCGTCCAGCTCGCGCGAGATGAGCCGCGTCGCATCCTTGCAATTGAGGATTCTGCCCAAGGGAGATCGATCCGGCGAGCGGATAGGTGGAATCGCCGGCCCGAACCCATGACCGACGGGCGGCGTCCGATCTCTGCCGCGATATCCCGGCCTGTTCTATTCTGTTGTAAAGAGGCTTGGTCGCACCGTTTCGATGCAACTTACAGCCCGAGCGCTCGAAGTCGACGGCAACAAGCGCTAAGCGACGATGGTACGCGGACTCGCCGCCTGCCAGGACGATGCGGTTAGAATGGCCGGGCATTTTCGCTGCCTTCCGCCATGCGCTTCACCGTCGCGACCTACAACATCCACAAGGGATTTTCCCAACTCAACCGGCGAATGGTGATCCACGAGCTGCGGGAGCGGCTCGCCGGGCTCGATGCCGACATCCTGTTCCTGCAGGAAGTGGTGGGCGTCCACGAGGGGCATGCGGCGCGCCACGGGAACTGGCCCGCGAAGCCGCAGCATGAATTCATCGCCGACACGCACTGGCACGAGGTCGCCTACGGCAGGACCGCGATCTATCGCCACGGCCACCACGGCAACGCGCTGCTTTCGCGCTATCCGATCACGGCCCAGGAGAACATCGACATCTCCGCGCATCCGTTCGAGAGCCGCGGCCTCCTGCACTGCGAAATCCGCGTCGCGGAGAACGAGCCGGTGGTCCATTGCATCAACGTGCATCTCGGGCTTTTCGAGCGCGGGCGCCGGTGGCAGATCAAGACGCTGTGCGAGCGGATTCGCGAAAAGGTGCCGATGACGGCGCCGCTCGTCATCGCCGGCGACTTCAACGACTGGCGCCACAAGGCGAATCGGCTGCTGGTCGAGGAGCTCGGCGTGCACGAGGTGTTCGAGGCGGTGCGCGGCCGTCCGGCGCGGACGTTCCCGTCCGCAATGCCGGTGTTCCGCCTCGACCGGATCTATGCGCGCGGCCTTGCGATCCGCGACGCACATGTTCATTACACGTTTCGCAGCGGCCGGCGGATGTCCGACCACGCGGCGCTGGCGGCGAGGTTCGATACGTCGCGGCGCCCGCGATGAACCGGTTTATCGCCGGCAATCGCGTCGTGCTGTTGCGCAGCGGCGGCGAATTCTTCCCGGCGCTCGTCGGCGCGATCGATCGGGCCGAGCGCGAGGTCTGGCTCGAAACCTACATCTTCGCGGACGACGACGCCGGCCGCATCGTCGCGGCGGCGCTGTGCCGCGCCGCGGAGCGCGGCGCCAAGGTGCGGGTACTGGTCGATGGCTGGGGGGCGCGCCACTACCTCACGCGCAAGCTCGAACGATTGCTCGTCGCCGCCGGCGTGTCGCTGCTCAAGTACCGGCCGGAGGTTGCGCCGTGGCAATTCCGGTCGCATCGGCTGCGGCGGCTCCATCGCAAGCTGTGCTCGGTCGACGGGCGCATCGCCTTCGTCGGCGGCATCAACGTCATCGATGACGTGAACACTCCGGGTCAGCGGCCGCCGCGCGTCGATTTCGCCGTCAGCGTCGAGGGTCCCGTGCTGGGGTCGATCGTCCGCACGATGCAGCGCGTGTGGGCGATCAACGAGCTCGTCCAGTTCCAGGGCAGCGACGTGCCGCTGTTCCCCGATCCGCCACGCACGCCGCGCAGCGGCGGCCAGACGGCGAAATTCGTGATTCGCGACAACCTGCGCCACCGCCGCGACATCGAGAGCGCCTATCTCACGGCGATTCGCACGGCGAAGCAGGAGATCCTGATCGCCAATGCGTACTTCTTTCCCGGCTTCCGCATTCGGCGGGCGCTGATCGCCGCCGCGCGGCGAGGGGTGCGCGTCACGCTGCTGCTGCAGGCGCGCGTCGAGTATGCGCTCTTGCACTACGCATCGCGCGCGCTCTACGGCCAGCTGCTCGCGGCCGGCATCGGCATCCAGGAATATCACCGGTCGTTCCTGCACGCGAAGGTTGCCGTCGTCGACGACAGCTGGGCGACGGTCGGTTCGTCGAACATCGATCCGTACAGCCTGCTGATGGCGCGCGAGGCGAACATCGTGGTGCGCGACCCGGACTTCAGCGGACAGCTGAAGAGCGAGCTGACGCGGATGATCGACGACGGCGCGCGTCCGCTCGCGCCGCAGCACTGGGCCGGCAGGCCGCGCGTTTACAAGGCGCTCGTCTGGATTGCCTACGGCATCGTGCGCTTCGCGATGGGCCTCCTCGGCTATGGCGGCAACGAGTGGTTTCGTGGCGGTCCGCCGAAGCGCCCGGCGGCGCCGGGCCGGGCCGACGAGGAGAGCTGACGCCGCGGCCGCGCCGCGGATGACTGCCAGCGCCTGCTAGACTTCCGTCCATGCGTCACATGAGAGGTTCTACATTGTCGCTGCCTGGTGCCGCCACGGGCGGCGACTGGCACACGATCCGCACGCTGCTGCCCTATCTGTGGGCGTACAAGGGCCGCGTGCTGGCGGCGCTCACCGCGCTGATCGCAGCCAAGGTCGCGAACGTCGGCGTTCCCGTCCTGATGAAGGAGATCGTCGATCGCCTCGACGCCACGACCGCGATCCTCGCGGTACCGCTGGCGCTGCTCGTGACCTACGGCCTGCTGCGGCTGTCGACGACATTCTTCACCGAGCTTCGCGAGTACCTGTTCGCCAAGGTCACGCAACGCGCGGTGCGCACGATCGCGCTCGAGGTGTTCCGCCACCTGCACGCGCTGTCGCTGCGCTTCCATCTCGCGCGGCAGACGGGCGGGCTCACGCGCGACGTCGAGCGCGGCCAGCGCGGGATCTCGACCCTCATCAGCTTCACGCTGTTCTCGATCCTGCCCACGCTGGTCGAGATCAGCCTGGTCGGGGCGATCCTCGTCATCCGCTACGACTGGACGTTCATCACGATCACGCTGGCGGCGCTCGCGCTCTACATCACCGCCACCGTGATGATCACCGACTGGCGGACCGGCTTTCGCCGGCAGATGAACGAGCTCGACTCGAAGGCCAACACGCGCGCGATCGACAGCCTGCTCAACTACGAGACGGTCAAGTACTTCGGCAACGAGGAGTGGGAGGCGCGCCGCTACGACGAAAGCATGCAGCGCTGGGAAAAGGCGGCGGTGAAGAGCCAGACCTCGCTGTCGCTCCTCAACATCGTGCAGAGCGCGATCATCGCCATCGCGGTCACGCTGATCATGTGGCGGGCGACGGTCGGCGTCGTCAACCGGACGATGACGATCGGCGACCTCGTGCTCGTCAACGCGTTCATGATCCAGCTCTACATCCCGCTCAACTTCCTCGGCGTGCTCTATCGCGAGATCAAGCAGGCGCTCGCCGACATGGAACGGATGTTCGCGCTCGCGAAGGAGCACACCGAGGTGGCCGATGCGCCGGGCGCCGCGGCGCTCGATGTCGGCGCCGGCGAGGTGCGCTTCGAGCATGTCGATTTCGGCTACGAGCCCAACCGGCAGATCCTGTTCGACGTGACCTTCACCATCCCCGCCGGCCACACCGTCGCCGTCGTCGGCCCGTCGGGAGCCGGCAAGAGCACGCTGTCGCGCCTCCTGTTCCGCTTCTACGACGTCACCGGCGGCCGCATCACGGTGAACGGCCGCGACATCCGCGCGGTGCGCCAGGACAGCGTCCGCGCGGCGATCGGGATCGTTCCGCAGGACACGGTGCTCTTCAACGACACGATCGAATACAACATCGCCTACGGCCGCCCCGGCGCGACGCACGAGGAGATCGTTGCTGCGGCGGAGCTCGCCCAGATCCACAAGTTCATCGTCAGCACGCCCGAGGGCTACGCGACGCCGGTCGGCGAGCGCGGCCTCAAGCTCTCCGGGGGCGAGAAGCAGCGCGTCGCGATCGCGCGCGCGGTGCTGAAGGATCCGCGGATCCTGATCTTCGACGAGGCGACCTCGGCGCTCGACTCGAAATCCGAGAAGGCGATCCAGGCGGAGCTGCGCAGGATCGCGCAGAACCGCACGACGCTGACGATCGCGCATCGGCTGTCCACGATCATCGATGCCGACCTCATCCTCGTCCTCGACCACGGCCGGATCGTCGAGCGCGGCACCCATGGCGCGCTTCTTGCTCAAAATGGCGTGTACGCGCGGATGTGGCAGCTGCAGCAGACCGAAGCGAAGTCGCCGGCGCCGGGCGGATCGTCGCCGGTGTCGTCCGCAACGGCCCTTGGCGCGTTGACCCTTGACGCGGGGGCGGAAGCAGTCGCCGATCCGGGGTTTCCGGTAACGCCGTAGGGGCAGGGCCGGATCTCCGGCGAGGCATCCCGGGGCGGACCCGGACCCGGCGGGCGCTATTTCCATGAATATGAAGGGGTATTGGCGGCACCCCGGGGTCGTGTGCTATAAAGCCGCGGGAGTTGAGCCTTGGCATGATGAAGCTACGCTTGATGATTGTTTTCTCTGGATTAATCGCGGTGCTTGCGGCTTTGCCCGCCGGCGCGCAGGGTCCGTTCGTCCTCGATCCGGCCAAGCTGAAGCTCGCCTCCGCCAACGCGCTTGTCCTCGACGCCACCGACAATCGGCCCGTCTACACCAAGGCCGCCAACGACGTGACGCCGATTGCTTCCCTCACCAAGCTGATGACGGCCATCGTCACATTGGACGCTGGGCAGCCGCTGGACGAGCCGCTCGCCATCGACATGGACGACCTCGATTTCGTCAAGGGCTCGCGGTCGCGCCTGCGGATGGGGTCCGAGTTGCCGCGGCGCGAAATGCTGCGCCTTGCCCTGATGTCGTCTGAAAATCGCGCGGCGTCGAGCCTCGCTCGCGCGTACCCCGGTGGCACGCCGGCCTTCGTCGCGGCGATGAACGCGAAGGCGCGCTCGCTCGGGATGACGCGCACGCACTACGCGGATGCGACCGGCCTGTCGCCGGACAACGTCTCGACGGCGAGCGATCTCGCGCTCGTCGTCGGCGCCGCCGCGCAGTATCCGCTGATCCGCGAGTTCAGCACGACCGGCAGCCACTACGTCGAGGTGCAGCCGACGGGGCAATGGCTCGGCTACAACAACACGAACAACCTCGTCAAGAACGCGCAGTGGGATATCCAGCTGTCGAAGACGGGCTACATCCGCGAGGCCGGCAAGTGCCTCGTCATGCTGGCCACGATCGGCAGCCGCCCGTTCGTGATCGTGCTGCTCGATTCCGCCGGCCGTTACACGCGGCTCGGCGATGCGCTTCGCGTCCGCCATTGGCTCGAGACGGGCGAGATGCCGCCCGCCGCCGTCGCGAGCAAGCCCGGAGCGAAGGCGGTCAAGGGCAAGGGGCACGTGGCCGGCACGTTTGCGCCGCGTCGAGGGTCGCCGCGCGGACGGCCAAGCCGGCGTAATCCCAAGTCGCTCCCGCACCGTAAGCCCCGCGGGTCCTGCCCGACCAATGTTGTACGATTGGTACAGGAGGTCCGCATGAATCGTCGTCAATTCCTGAGTCTCTCCGCCGGCGCGCTGGCCGCAGGGGCCGGAGTGCGCGCGTCCGCCGCCGACGCGCCTTCCGCGTTCATCGGCAAGGTCGTGAAGACCCCTGAGCAGTGGCGGCTCCTGCTCTCGCCCGCCGCATTCCACGTGCTGCGCGAGGAAGGCACCGAGCGGGCGTTCACGAGTCCGCTGAACGAGGAGAAGCGCAAGGGCACGTACGTTTGCGCCGGCTGCGAGTTGCCGCTGTTCGAGTCGCGCACCAAGTACGACAGCGGGACCGGCTGGCCGAGCTTCTGGGACGGCATCCCGGGGCGGGTCGAGAGCATGCAGGACGGCCGCTACGCCTATTTCGTCAAGGAATATCACTGCGCGCGGTGCGGCGGGCACCAGGGCCATATCTTCGACGACGGTCCCAAGCCGACCGGGCTTGCGCTACTGCAACAACGGCGTGGCGCTGAAATTCATCCCCGCGTGAAGAGGGGAAGCGCCGCGACGGGTCCTGGCATGGTCCTGATCGCGATACTCATCGCGGGCGCTGTCGCCGCGCAGGGGTTCAGCACGCCGTTCACGCATGCGATCCGGCCACGCGGCTTCGCCGAGGAGTGCTTCAAGCTCGGCGGCGGCGAGACGATCGGCTATGCCTTCGAGTCGTCCGCGGCCGTGGATTTCAACATCCACTTCCATCGCGGCAATGACGTCGCGTATCCGGTGCAAGCCGACGCCGTCCAGCGCGCCGATGATCGCTTCACCGCGCCGTCCGCGGAAGAGTTCTGTCTGATGTGGACGAACCGGACGGCGGCGCCGGTCACGGTAAAGGGCACGCTGTCGCGCTAGCGCGCCGCCCGGCGGTGCTGCTCGAGCAATTCCTTCGCGTGCGCGCGCGTCTTCGGCGGTGATCGCGCTGCCCGCCACCATCCGCGCCAGCTCCTCGACCCGCGCGGCGCCCGCGAGCGCCTCGACCTCGGCGTGGACGGCATCGTCGTCGCCGTGCTTGGTGACGCGAAAGTGCGCGTCGGCAAAGGCGGCGACTTGCGGCAGGTGCGTCACGCACAGCACCTGGCGGCGATTCCCGAGGCGCTTGCAGCAGGCGGCCTACCGTGGCGGCGACGGCGCCGCCGATGCCGACGTCGACTTCGTCGAAAATGAGCGTGGGCACTTCGCCGACTTCGCTGCGTGACCACCTGGATCGCGAGCGCGATCCGCGACAGCTCGCCGCCGGACGCGACTTTCGAAAGCGGACCAAGCGGCTGCTTCGGATGGCTCGACACGCGGAATTCCAGCAGCTCGCTGCCGTGGCTCGTAGGCGTGGCGAGCGGCAGCAGCGCGATTTCGAACCGGCCGCCTTTCATCGCCAGCTCCTGCATCGCGTGCGTGACGCGTCCTTCGAGCTCGTGCGCCGCGAACCGGCGCTTCTTGGTGAGCTCGTGCGCGAGGCGCCGCCAGGCCGCTTCGGTGGCCGTGGCGCGCTTGGCCAGCGCCTCGCTGTCGGTCGCCTGGGCGAGCGCCGCGAGCCGCGCGTCGGTTTGTAGCAGCAGATCGGGAAGGGCTTCGGGGCGCGTCCGATACTTGCGCGCGACGTCGTGGATCGCGGCCTGCCGCTCCTCGACACGGGCGAGCTCGGAAGGGTCGAGATCGAGCTTCTGGCGATACGCGCGAAGCTCGCGCGCGGCCTCGATCAGCTGGATGCGCGCAGGCTCGAGCAGCGCGATGACATCCTTCAGCGCCGGGTCGTGCGCGGCGCCCGCGTCGAGGCGCGCGAGCAGCGTCGACAGCCGGCGGGCGAGCGCGCCATCGGCCTCGGTCAGCTCATCTTCGCCTCCTTCGGCTGCTTCGATCAGCGCCGCCGCGTGCGCGAGCCGCGATTGCGCCTGCGCCAGAGACGCCCATTCGGCGGCGGTGGCGCCGAGTGCCGAGAGCTCGCGTTTGCGGTCGGCCAGCAGTTCACGCTCCGCGGCGGTAGCCTCCTGCGCCGCGGCGGCGGCGTCGCGCTGCTCGAGCGCGGTTCGCCATGCGCGCCAGGCAGCGGCGGTCTCGCGCGCGAGCACCGTGAAGCCGCCGAACGCATCGACCAGCAGGCGCTGCGCGTCGGCGCCGACGAGCGACTGATGATCGTGCTGGCCGTGCAGATCGACGAGCATTTCGCCGACCTCCTTCAGTTGCGCGAGCGTGGCCGGGCGGCCGTTGATCCAGGCGCGGCTCTTTCCCTGCGCATCCTGCGTGCGCCGAAGCAGCAGCGTGGTGCCCTCCGTGGCAAGCCCCTGTTCGCCGAGCCACGACGCGACGGCGGCGCGTCCTTCGACGTCGAACGCCGCGGCGAGCTCGGCGCGCTCGGCACCGGGTTTCAACTGCCGCAGCTCGAAGCGGTCGCCGAGGAGCAGGCCCAGCGCGTCGAGCAGGATCGATTTGCCAGCGCCCGTTTCGCCGGTGAGCACCGAAAACCCCGCGTCGAGCTCGAGATCGAGCGCTTCGACGACGACAAAATTTCTGATCGACAACAACTGGAGCATGCGCGGGCTTGGCTCCTACGGACGCAGCCGCTCGGGCGTCTCGCTCCAGTGCAGCTTCTGGCGCAGCATCGCGAAGTGATCGTAGCCCTCGGGGTGCAGGAGACGCACCGAGTGGCGCGCGCGACGGATGGTGACGCGGTCGCCCTCCTGCAGCTTGAAGTGCGCGTGCCCGTCGCAATGCGCCCACGCGTCGTTGCCGCGGAGCAGCGTGACGGTGATGATCGCGGCATCGCCGACGGCGATCGGGCGGTTGGTGAGCGCGTGCGGCGCCACGGGGACGAGCAGGAGCGCCGGGACCTGCGGCTCGACGATCGGTCCTTGCGCGGAGAGCGCATAGGCGGTGGAGCCCGTGGGCGTCGCGACGATGATCCCATCCGAGCGCAGCGCGTAGACGAAGCGGCCGTCGATGTCGATCGCGCTGTCGATCATCCCGCCCGAGGTGCCGCGATTGACGACGACCTCGTTCAGCGCGAAGACGGTGTCCTGGCCTTTGTCGCCGCCGCGGTGCACCGTTGCCTCGAGCAGCGTGCGGCGCTCCTCGACATGACGGCCGTCGAGCATCGGCCCGAGCGACTCCTCCATCGTCGCGAGCGGGATATCGGTGAGGAACCCGAGCCGGCCCTGGTTGACGCCGATCAGCGGCACTTCGAACGGCGCCAGCTGCCTTGCCACCGCCAGCATCGTGCCGTCGCCGCCGATGACGATGGCGACGTCGGCGGCTTCAGCCAGCTTGTCGCGCGGCGCCGTCGCATAGCCCGGAATCGGCGCCGAGCGCACCGTTTCGGCGTCGATCGTGACCGCGTGGCCGCGGCCGGCCACGAAAGCGGCGAGCCGGGACAGCGGAGCGGCGATGCCCGGGCTCTCGTAGCGGCCGACCAGCGCGATGCGGCGAAAAAGGGCGGGGGAGCCCGATGCGTTCATGGGGCGATTAAAGCACAGCGCGTCCCGAGCCCAAAGCCGACGAACGGTCGAAGCACTTGCGTTTCCGATGGCCGGCCGGCGGCATCCGGTCCCTCCCATGAGTAAAATGGCATCATGCTCGACCATCGCGCCCAACATCTGCTGAAGAGCCTGGTCGAGCGCTATGTCGCCGAAGGCCAGCCGGTCGGCTCGCGCGTGCTGTCGAAGCAATCGGGACTGGAGCTGTCGCCCGCGACGATCCGCAACGTGATGGCGGACCTCGAGGAGCTCGGCTACATCGCGAGCCCGCACACGTCGGCCGGCCGCATTCCGACGCCGAAGGGCTACCGGTTCTTCGTCGACAGCCTGATGGTCGTGCAGCCGCTCGAGCAGGTGGACATGCACCGCCTCGAGGGCGAGCTCACCGGCGACCGGCCGCAGCCGCTCGTCAACGCCGCGGCGTCGCTCCTGTCGCAGCTCACGCATTTCGCCGGCGTCGTGATGACGCCGAAGCGCGAGGCGTCGTTCCGTCATCTCGAGTTCCTGCGCCTCTCGGAGCGGCGCGTGCTCCTCATCATCGTGACCCCCGAGGGCGACGTGCAGAACCGCATCCTGCACACCGACCGGTCGTATTCGCAGGCGCAGCTGATCGAGGCGACCAATTTCTTCAACCGCCATTACGCGGGCCAGCCGTTCGGCGCGCTCCGCGCGCTGCTCGCCGACGAGTTGAAATCGCTGCGCGAGGACATCGTCGGCCTGATGGCCGCGGCGGTCGAAGCGGGCGGCGCCGCGCTGCGCGAGGGCGAGGAGCTCGTGGTCACCGGCGAAAGGAACCTGCTGTCGGCCGCCGACCTCGCGTCGAACATGACGCGCCTGCGCCAGCTCTTCGACCTCTTCGAGCAGAAGACCTCGCTGCTGCACCTGCTCGACGTGTCGCAGCGCGCGCAGGGCGTGCAGATCTACATCGGCGGCGAGTCGGGCCTGAGCCCGCTCGACGAGTGCAGCGTCGTCACCGCGCCCTACGAAATCGACGGTCGCGTGATCGGCACGCTCGGCGTCATCGGCCCCACGCGGATGGCGTACGAACGCGTGATCCCGATCGTCGACGTCACCGCGAAGCTGCTGTCGAACGCCCTCACGCTGCAGATGAACGACTGATGGCCGTCAACCCGCATCCCAACGAGCTTCTGATCACGCGGTTCTACGACGCGCTCGCCCGCCACGACGCCGCGGCGATGATCGCGTGCTATGCGCCGGAGGTCCGCTTTTCGGATCCCGTTTTCCCGCGGCTCGACGCTGCGGGAGTGGCGACGATGTGGCGGATGCTCTGCGCGCGCGGCAAGGACCTCCGCGTGGTCGCATCGGGCATCGACGCGGATGACCGCAAGGGGCGCGCCCATTGGGTGGCCACGTACACGTATTCGGCCACCCGGCGCCCCGTCATCAACGAGATCGACGCGGCGTTCGCATTTCAGGATGGCAGGATCGTGCGGCATGACGATCGCTTCGACCTCCACCGGTGGGCGATGCAGGCGCTCGGCATCTCCGGATTGCTGTTCGGCTGGTCCTCTCCGATGCAGGGCGCGATACGGCGCAAGGCGGCGCAGGCGCTTGCCGCATGGCGCGCGAAGGAAAACGCGGGGACCGTGCCGGCGGGGTCCCACAGCACCTGACGCGCGATCCGCCGCACGCCTCCCGCGGATCCCCATTCCCATGCCCCGTTTCATCGCCGAGCCGACGTTCGAGCACGACCGTGCGCCCAAGGTCGGCGTCCTGCTCGTCAATCTCGGCACGCCCGACGCGCCCACGGCCGCCGCGGTGCGGCGGTATCTCGCGGAGTTTCTCGCCGATCCCCGCGTGGTCGAGATTCCGCGCTTCGCGTGGTTGCCGATCCTGTACGCGTTCGTGCTGACGGCGCGCCCGGCGCGGTCGGCGAAGAAATACGGACTGATCTGGCGCAAGGACGGTTCGCCGCTGCTTCTGCACAGCATGAAGCAGCGGTCGCTGCTGCAAGGTCTTCTCGGCCAGCGGTTGAAGACGCTGGGGTTGCCGCCCGACCTCATCAACGTCGAGCTCGGGATGCGGTATGGCAATCCCGACGTCGCCGGCGCCATCGACCGCCTGCGCGCCGCCGGCTGCGATCGCGTGCTGGTGCTGCCGCTCTACCCGCAATACGCGGCAAGCACGACGGCCTCGGCGCTCGATGCGGTCTACGCGCGCGCGCGAAAGCTGCGGCGGATGCCGGCGCTCCGCGCGATCGATTGCTTCCACGACGATCCCGCGTACATCAAGGCGCTTGCGCAGAGCATCAACGATTACTGGGTGAAGCACGGGCGCCCCGATTTCCTCGTGCTGTCCTTTCACGGCCTGCCCCGACGCCAGCTGGACCTCGGCGATCCGTACCATTGCCATTGCCACAAGACGGCCCGCCTGCTCACAACCGAGCTCGGTCTCGACGCCAAGCAATGCGCGGTCACGTTCCAGTCGCGCTTCGGCAAGGCGCGGTGGCTGGAGCCGTACACCGCCGACACCCTCGTTGCCCTCGCCAAGGAGGGCAAGGCGCGCGTCGACGTCGCCTGCCCGGGATTCGTCGCCGATTGCCTCGAGACGCTGGAGGAAATCGCGATCGAAGGCCGGCAGACGTTCATCGGCGCCGGCGGCAAGGATTTCCACCAGATACCCTGCCTCAACGAGCATCCGCTGTGGATCGCCGCGATGGCCGACCTCGTCCTGCGCAATCTGCAGGGCTGGCTCGTCGCGCCGCCCGATGCCGCCGCGCGGGAACTGACGGTTCTGCGGGCCAAGGCGCTCGGCGCGCGGAAATAACTCGGGCGAGTGCCTCGCCGCGGCCTGGGTCGCGATATAACCTATTGATTTCAAATACCGTGTCTTCACGGGTCGCAGCCGCCGTTCCGGGCCACGAAATCCGTTGAAATCGATCCGTATGCCCCCATTGTGGGAGTGGACGTCCAGAACAACGCGAAATTGCCGTTCAGGAGTGACGATGAGCCCCCAGGAAAACCACACCGCGCTGACACCTGCGGATTCCCCAACCTCGGACACGATCCCGGCGGCGTCCAGCGGCCGATCCCGCGCCGGACATCGGCGACTTGCTCAAGAAGGCCGAGGACGAAGCCGCCGAGTTGAAGGACGCGTGGCTCCGCGCGCGCGCCGACGTCGAGAACGTCCGCAAGCAGGGTGCCAACGACGTGGCGCGGGCGCACAAGTACGCCATCGAGAAATTCGCCGGCGAGCTCCTGCCGGTCAAGGATGCGCTCGAGTCGACCCTTGCGGCGAAGGATGCCGCGCCGCAGGCGCTGCGCGACGGCGTCGAGTTGACGCTGAAGCAGCTGGCGGCGGCATTCGACAAGGCGCAGGTGACCGAGATCGATCCGACGGGCCAGAAATTCGATCCGCACCAGCACATGGCGATGACGACGGTCGACAGCACGGAGCCGCCGAACACCGTCGTCCAGGTTTTCCAGAAGGGCTACCGGCTCCAGGACCGGGTGCTGCGTCCGGCGCTGGTCGCCGTGGCGAAGGCAACCGACGACCCCAAGTAACGATTGGCGCAACGGCTTGATCCGTCCAGCCGAAACCCCCATTTGACGTTCAGGCAATCACTCGCGAAACACGGAAGGAAACCAACATGGGCAAGATCATCGGCATCGACCTCGGCACCACCAACAGCTGCGTGGCCATCATGGAAGGCGGCCAGCCGAAGGTGATCGAGAATTCGGAAGGCGCGCGCACGACACCCTCGGTCGTCGCCTACCAGGACGACGGCGAAATCCTCGTCGGCGCGTCGGCGAAGCGGCAGGCGGTCACCAACGCGAAGAACACGATTTACGCGGTCAAGCGGCTGATCGGCCGCAAGTTCGAAGAAAAGGAAGTGCAAAAGGACATCAACCTGATGCCCTACAAGATCGTCAAGGCCGACAACGGCGACGCGTGGGTCGACGTGCGCGGCAAGAAGATCGCGCCGCAGCAGGTGTCGGCGGAAATCCTGCGCAAGATGAAGAAGACGGCCGAGGACTATCTCGGCGAGGAAGTCACCGAAGCCGTGATCACGGTTCCGGCGTACTTCAACGACTCGCAGCGCCAGGCGACCAAGGACGCCGGCCGCATCGCGGGCCTCGACGTCAAGCGGATCATCAACGAGCCCACCGCGGCGGCACTCGCGTTCGGCCTCGACAAGAAGGAGGGCGACCGCAAGATCGCCGTCTACGACCTTGGCGGCGGCACGTTCGACATCTCGATCATCGAGATTGCGAGCGTGGAGGGCGAGCACCAGTTCGAGGTGATGTCGACCAACGGCGACACGTTCCTCGGCGGCGAGGACTTCGACCAGCGCCTCATCGACTACGTCGTCACCGAGTACAAGAAGGAAGCGGGCGTCGATCTCAAGAATGACGTCCTCGCGCTGCAGCGGCTCAAGGATTCCGCCGAAAAGGCGAAGATCGAGCTTTCCTCGTCGCAGCAAACGGAGATCAACCTCCCCTACATCACGGCCGACCAGTCGGGCCCGAAGCATCTGGCGATGAAGATCACGCGCGCCAAGTTCGAATCGCTCGTCGAGGAACTGATCGAGCGGACGATCGAGCCGTGCCGGATGGCGATCAAGGACGCCGGCGTCAAGCTGTCCGATATTTCCGACGTCATCCTCGTCGGCGGCCAGACCCGGATGCCCAAGGTGCAGGACAAGGTGAAGGAGTTCTTCGGCAAGGAGCCGCGCAAGGACGTCAATCCGGACGAAGCGGTTGCCGTGGGCGCGGCGATCCAGGGCGGCGTGCTGAAGGGCGACGTCAAGGACGTGCTGCTGCTGGACGTGACGCCGCTGTCGCTCGGCATCGAAACGCTGGGCGGCGTGATGACGAAGCTCATCCAGAAGAACACGACGATCCCGACCAAGGCGCAGCAGGTGTTCTCGACCGCCGACGACAACCAGGGCGCGGTGACGATCCACGTGCTGCAGGGCGAGCGCGACGTCGCGTCCGGCAACAAGAGTCTCGGCCAGTTCAACCTGGAAGGGATTCCGCCGGCGCCGCGCGGCATGCCGCAGATCGAGGTGACGTTCGACATCGACGCCAACGGGATCATGCACGTGTCCGCCAAGGACAAGGCGACGCAAAAGGAAAACAAGATCACGATCAAGGCCAACTCCGGCCTGTCGGAATCGGAAATCCAGGCGATGGTGAAGGACGCCGAAGCGCACGCCGAGGACGACCGCAAGGTGCTGGAAACCGTTCAGGCCCGCAATACGCTCGACGCACTGGTGCACAGCGTGAAGAAGTCCGTCACCGAATATGGCGACAAGGTCGATGCCGACGAGAAAGGCAAGATCGAAGCGGCGCTCAAGGAAGCCGAGGACCTGCTGAAGGACAAGGACGCCGCGAAGGAAGCGCTGGAAGCGAAGGCGGAAGCGCTCGGCAAGGCCGCGCAGAAGCTGGGCGAGATCATGTACGCGCAGGCGCAAAAGGACGCGGAAGCGGCGAGCGCATCGGCGGGCGGCAGTTCCGGCGCCGGCGCGGGTCAAGGCGCGGGCGGCAAGCAGGAGGAGAAGGTCGTCGACGCGGAATTCACGGAGGTCAAGGACGGCAAATAGTGAAATTCCGTCGCGATTGCGACGTTTCGCGTAGCGAGCGTTGACGGCGCGACGGAATTTCTGTCCGCGTTCAACCGGCGCCGGGAGTCGCCGGTTAACGCGGACGTGGCCGTGTCGCCCATAAGGGCGGCGCGGCTTTTTGTGCATTGATGGGCAGGGGATTCGATGGCGAAGCGTGATTACTACACGGTGCTGGGCGTCAACCGCGACGCTTCCGAGGACGACATCAAGAAGTCGTACCGGAAGATGGCGATGAAGCATCACCCGGACCGCAATCCGGAAAAGGGCTCCGAGGACAAGTTCAAGGAGGCGAAGGAGGCCTACGAAGTCCTCACCGACGCGAAGAAGCGCGCCGCCTACGACCAGTTCGGCCACGCGGGCGTCGATGCCTCGGCGGGCTTTGCCGGCGCGCGCGGCTTTGGCGGGGGCCAGGAAGGCTTCGGCGGCTTCGCCGACGCGTTCGGCGACATCTTCGGCGAGATCTTCGGTGCGCAGCGTGGCGGCCGCGGCACCGGCGTCTACCGCGGCGCCGATCTGCGCTACAACCTCGAGTTGTCGCTCGAAGACGCGGCGCGCGGAACGGAGGCGAAGATCCGCATTCCCGCGCTCGAGGCCTGCGCCACGTGCCACGGCAGCGGTGCAAAGCCGGGGACCAAGCCGGAGCAGTGCACGACGTGCCACGGCCGCGGCGAGGTGCGCGTCTCGCAGGGCTTCTTCTCGATTCAGCAGACGTGCCCCGCGTGCCACGGCACCGGCAAGATCATCCCGACACCGTGCGAGACGTGCCACGGCGCAGGGCGCGTGCGCAAGCACAAGACGCTGTCGGTCAAGATCCCCGCGGGCGTCGACCAGGACGATCGCATCCGCCTGACCGGCGAAGGCGAGGCGGGCGTCAATGGCGGGCCGCCCGGCGACCTCTATGTCGTCGTGGCACTGAAGCCGCACGCCGTGTTCCAGCGCGAAGGCAGCGACCTGCACTGCGAGATGCCGATCAGCTTCGCGACGGCGGCGTTGGGGGGTGAAATCGAAATTCCTACGCTCGACGGCCACGCGACCATCAAGATCCCGACGGAGACGCAGACGGGTCAGGTGTTCCGCCTGCGCGGCAAAGGCATCAAGCACGTGCGCGGCGCGCAACAGGGCGATCTCTTCTGCCACGTGGCCATCGAGACGCCGGTCAAGCTGACCGCGCGGCAGAAGGAGCTGCTGCGCGAGTTCGAATCGATCAACCAGCTTGACCCGGGGGCGCACAACCCGCGTGCGAAGAACTGGTTCGACCGCGTGAAGGACTTCTTCGGGTCTTAGGGCCGAAGATCCGCGCGGGCGATGACGAACCGTCGCGACGCCCGCTACGACGTCGTCGTCATCGGCGCGGGCGCGGCCGGCATGATGTGCGCGGCAACCGCGGGGCTGCGTGGCCGTCGCGTGCTGCTGATCGAGCACTATCCTGTCCTCGGCGAGAAGATTCGCATCTCGGGCGGCGGCCGCTGCAATTTCACCAACGTCAACGCCGGCCCGGGCAATTTCCTGTCCCGCAATCCGGACTTCTGCCGCTCGGCGCTCGCCCGCTACACGCCGCGCGATTTCGTCGCGCTGGTCGAGCGTTACCGGATCGCCTATCACGAGAAGAAGCTCGGCCAGCTCTTCTGCGACGACACCGCACGCGATCTCATCGCGATGCTGAAGGCCGAGTGCGATCGCGGCGGCGTCGAATGGCGGATGCCATGCCCGGTCGACGGCGTGACGCGCGAAGGCGATGCTTGGCGCGTCGCGACGCCGCTCGGGCTCTTCGGTGCGCACTCGCTCGTCGTCGCCACCGGCGGCCTCACGGTCCCGAAGATCGGCGCCACGCCGTTCGGTTATCGGATCGCCGAGCAATTCGGGCTCGCCGTCGTCGCGCCGACGCCGGCACTGGTGCCGCTCGCGTTGCCGCCGGAGACCCTCGCGCGCTACGGCGATCTGGCAGGAGTCTCCGTCGACGTCGAGGTGACGTGCGGCGCGGGGCATTTTCGCGAGAATCTGCTGTTCACCCATCGCGGGCTGTCGGGCCCCGCGATTCTGCAGATTTCGTCGTACTGGAACGGGAAGGAGCCCCTGGTGATCGATCTGCTGCCGGGGATCGACGCCGAGGCATGGCTCGTCGGCGAACGCGCGTCGTCCGCGCGGCTCGACACCATTCTCGCGCGCCGGCTGCCGCAGCGCTTCGCTGCGCAGTGGTGCGCCGCGCACGACCTCGCACGGCCGATCAAGCAGCTGCCGGAAAGGCGGCTGCGCGAGCTCGCCACCGAGCTGCGCTGCTGGTCGCTGCTCCCGTCGGGCACGCTCGGCTACAACAAGGCCGAGGTCACGCTGGGCGGCGTGGACACGCGCGCCCTGTCGAGCAAGTCGATGGCGGCGACCGGCGTTCCGGGCCTTCACTTCGTCGGCGAAGTCGTCGACGTGACGGGCTGGCTCGGCGGCTACAATTTCCAGTGGGCGTGGGCCTCGGGTCACGCGGCGGGCATGAGCGCCTGATTTTGTTATTCTCGACCGCATGCCACGCACGCTGCTCGCACGAGACGCCGACGTCCTGGTCACGATGGATGCGCAGCGGCGCGAGATTCGCCGCGGCTGCCTGTACGTCGAGGACAATGTAATCACCGCGATCGGCACCGCCGCCGACGTGCCGGCATCCGCCGACGTCGTCATCGACTTGACGGGTCACGTCGTTCTGCCGGGCCTCGTCAACACGCATCACCACATGTTCCAGAGCCTCACGCGGGCGCTCCCCGTCGCGCAGGACGCCTCGCTCTTCGACTGGCTCGCGGGTCTCTATCCGGTCTGGGCGCGGCTCACGCCGGAAATGATCCAGGTGTCTACCAAGACCGCGATGGCGGAGCTCCTGCTCTCCGGCTGCACGACGTCGTCGGATCACCTCTACCTTTTCCCGAACGGCAGTCGCCTCGATGACGCGATCGAGGCCGCGCGCACGATGGGAATGCGCTTTCACGCGCTGCGAGGAAGCATGAGCGTCGGCGAGAGCCGCGGCGGCCTCCCGCCCGATTCGCTCGTCGAAGACGAAGCCGCAATCCTCGCCGACACGCAACGACTGATCGAGGCGTTCCACGATCCACGGCGGCACGCGATGCTGCGGATCGGCGTGGCGCCCTGCTCGCCGTTCTCGGTGAGCCGCGACCTGATGCGCGAGTCCGCAGCGCTCGCGCGTGCGCACGGCGTGTCGCTCCATACGCATCTCGCGGAAAACGACCACGACGTCGCCTATAGCCGCGAGAAATTCGGCTGCACGCCCGCGCGATATGCGGAAGAGCTGGGCTGGGTCGGGCGCGACGTCTGGCACGCGCACTGCGTGAAGCTCGACGATGCCGGCATCGCGCTTTTCGCGCGCACCGGCACCGGTGTCGCGCACTGCCCATGCTCGAACATGCGGCTCGCCTCGGGCATCGCCCCGGTGCGTCGGATGCGCGACGCGGGCGTCCACGTGGGCCTCGGCGTCGACGGCAGCGCGTCGAACGATGGCGCGCACCTGCTGGCCGAGGCTCGTCAGGCGATGCTGCTGCAGCGGGTCGCGCACGGGCCGGCGGCAATGTCCGCTCGCGAAGCGCTCGAGCTCGCAACCCTGGGCGGCGCCAGCGTCCTCGGGCGCGACGATATCGGCGCGCTGGCGCCGGGCATGGCCGCGGATTTCGTCGCCTTCGACTTGTCGGCCATCGGATTCGCGGGCGCGCAATCCGATCCGGTCGCTGCACTCGCGTTCTGCGCGCCCCCGAGCGTTGCCTGGAGCGTGATCGACGGGCGCATCGTCGTTCGCGAGGGGAGACTCGCGACGCTCGATCTGCCGCCACATCTCGAGCGCCACAACCGGCTCGCGCATGCACTCCTCGAATAATCCGTTAGCATTCGATCCGTACCGACCTCGTAACCGGAGCGTTCTCATGATTCGATGCAGCAGATACGTTGTCGCGTTCGCCTGTGCGCTTTTTGCGGCCGGTGTGGCGGCCCAGATCAAGATCGGGCTTCTCGTCTCGGCGACCGGGCCGACGACCGCCATCGGGATACCGCAGCAGAACACGGGCCAGCTGCTGCCCACGCGCATCGGCGATGCGACCGTCGAATACATCCAGCTCGACGACGGCGGCGACACGACCCGCGCCGTGCAGAACACGAAGAAGCTCTTGCAGGAGCAGAACGTCGACGCGCTGATCGGCCCGTCGACCACGCCCAATGCGCTCGCGATCCTCGATCTCGTCGCCGAGGCCAAGGTGCCGCTGATGGCGACGGTCGGCACGTCGAGCGTCGTCGAGCCGATGGACGCGAAGCGCCGATGGGTGTTCAAGACGACGCAGAACGACGACCTGATCGCGGCCGCGCTGGTGAAGCACATGGTGAAGACCGGCGTGAAGACGATCGGCTTCATCGGCTTCAAGGACCCATACGGCGAGAACTGGCACAAGGTGTTCACGCCGATGGCCGAGAAGGCGGGCATCAACGTCGTGGCGACCGAGTACTACCAGCGCACGGATCCCAGCGTCACCGGGCAGGCGCTGAAGCTCATCGCGGCGAGACCCGACGCGGTGCTCGTCGCCGGCGTCGGCGGCCCCGGCGTGCTGCCGCAGATCACGCTGCGCGATCAGGGCTACAAAGGCACGATCTACCAGACGCACGGCGTGGCGACCGACGACTTCATCCGTCTCGGCAAGGACAAGGTCGAAGGAACGGTGCTGGCGGCGGGGCCGATGCTCGTGATCGACGAGATCCCGGATGCGAATCCCATCAAGAAGGTCGCGCAAGACTACATCGCGGCGTACGAGAAGCGGTTCGGGCAAAAGCCCGCGACGTTCGGCGCCAACACGTGGGATTCGGGGATCATCCTGCAGCGCGCGATCCCCGTCGCGCTCAAGGCGGGCAAGCCGGGCACCGAAGCGTTCCGCGTCGCGCTGCGCGACGCGATCGAGGCCGAGCGCGAGATCGTCGGCTGCCAGGGTGTGTTCAACATGTCGCCGACGAACCACAACGGGATGGACGAGCGCGCGCGCGTGCTCGTCACCGTGAAGGACGGCAAGTTCCGGCTGCTGCCGGAGTGAGACCGCCGGGACGCTAGAGCGCGTGACTGTCCATCGAGCAGCGCAGCGTGACGCGGTCGTCGGCATCCTGCTCGCGGCGGGACGCGGCGAGCGCTTCGGCGGCGACAAGCTCCTTGCGCTCTTGCCCGGCGGCGAGTGCATCGGCGCGGCGTCGGTGCGGAACATGCTGGCGGCCGTGCCGGAGGTCGTCGCGGTCGTCCGGCCCGACGACCACGCGCTCGCGGCGGCGCTGGGCGCCAACGGCGCGCGGATCGTGCGTTGCGCGAACGCCGACGACGGCATGGGCGCCAGTCTCGCCTGCGCGGTGCAGGCGCGACCCGACGCGCAAGGCTGGCTCGTCGCGCTGGCCGACATGCCGTGGATCGAGCCCGCGACGATCGCGCGCGTTGCCGACGCCGTCGCGGGCGGGGCGATCATCGCGGCGCCGTTTCACCACGGCGAGCGCGGACATCCGGTCGGATTCGGCAACGCGTGCTACGCGGCGCTCGCCGCACTGACGGGGGACGAAGGCGCTAAAGGAGTGGTCGCTGCGCACCGCGACCGCATCGCGCGCATCGACGTCGACGACGCCGGCATCCTGCGCGACATCGACACGCGGGCGGATCTCCCGAGGTAGGCTACCCTTCGGCCTGCCACATGTCGCCTTGCCGGCCGACGATCCGGTTTTCCAGTTCCTGCATCCGCCACCAGTTCCGCAGCTCGGGCTCCTCCAGCGGGCGCGCGATCAGGAAGCCTTGCGCTTCCTCGCAGCCGTGACGCTTCAGGAACTCGAATTGGGCCGCGGTCTCCACGCCTTCGGCGATGACACGAAGGCCGAGCGAATGCGACAGCGCGATGATCGCCTGCGTGATCGATTCGTCGTTGCGGTTCTGCTCGAGGCCGTGCACGAACCGCTGGTCGACCTTCACCGCCTGAATCGGCAGCCGCGCGAGATACGACAGGCTCGAGTACCCGGTGCCGAAGTCGTCGATGGTGATGGAGACGCCGCGCTGCTTCAGCTTGACGAGCGTCGCGACCGCCTTCTCCGGATGCGTGATGATCACGCTCTCGGTGATCTCGAGGTCGAGATAGTGCGCGGGCAGGCCGCTCGACGCGAGGGCCTCGTCGACGATGCCGAGCCAGCTGTCGTGCTGCAGCTGCTGCACGGAGAGGTTGACTGAGAGCCGCAGCATCATCCCCTGGCGGTGCCAGCCGGTGATCGTGCGGCACGCATCGCGAAGCACCCGTGCCCCAAGCGCCTGGATCATCCCGGATTCCTCGGCAATCGGAATGAACTCCGACGGGGCGATCACCCCGCGCTCGGGATCGCGCCAGCGCAGGAGCGCCTCGACGCCCACCGCCCGGCCCGACTGCATCTCGATCTGCGGCTGGAATACGAGGAAGAACTCGTCGTCCATGAGGCCGCGGCGCATGTCGGTCTCGAGCTGCAGCCGCAGCTGGACACGGGCATTCATGTCCGCGGTGTAGAAGCGGTAGGCGTTGCGGCCGGCTTCCTTCGCCGCGTACATCGCGGTATCGGCCTGCTTGATCAGCGAGACCGGATCGCCGGCGTCGAGCGGATACATCGACACGCCCACCGAACAGGTGAGGGTGGGCATCTGGTCGGAGAGCCGGAACGGCGCGAGGAACGATTCACGCACGCGGGCGAGCACGGTCATCGTCTCGAACGTCGCATGGGCAGGATCGAGCCCCGGCAGGATCAGGACGAACTCATCGCCGCCGAGGCGGGCGACGGTATCCGATTCGCGCACCGCCGACGTCAGCCGCTGCGCCACCGCCTGCAGCAGCTGGTCGCCGGAATCGTGGCCGAGCGTGTCGTTGATCCGCTTGAAGTGGTCGAAGTCGAGAAAGAGGCATGCGACGTGCGTTCCATCGCGCTGTGCCTGCGCGAGGATCTGCTTCAGCCGCTGGTTCAACAGCGAGCGATTCGGAAGCCCGGTGAGGATGTCGTGCTGCGCGAGCTTGTACGCGTGCGCCGTCGCGATCTCGAGCTCCTTCGTGCGCTGCGTTACCTTGTCCTCGAGCGTGCGCTGGTAGGTCGCAACTTCCGCCTGCGATTCCGACAGCCGCTGCGTCATGTGGTTGAAGGTGTGCGTCAGCAGGCCGAGCTCGTCGCCCGAGCTCGCCGGGACGTAGACATCGAGCTTGCCCGAGCCGACAGCCCGCGCCGCGCGCATCAGCCGGCGCATCGGCGCGACGAGGCGGCGCGTCAGGAGCAGCGTCGCGCCGATCGCCAGCATCACGAGCAGCGCGACGATCGACATCGCGCCGATGATCGTCCGCTTGAACTCGGCGTATTGCCGCTCGAACGTCATGCCGATCCGCACGTAGCCGATCGGCTGGTTCGTGGCAACCCGTGCGGTCGGAAACCGGTCGTCGCCCGCTTCCGCCGGCGTGCCGGTCGAGATGGGCGCAGAGGAAGCGATGACGGGCGTCAGGAGCTCGATGTATCGCCGGCCGTCGATCATCTGCGGCGCGGCGTCGACCTTCGCCGGTCCCGGCATGACGATGCCGCGCGGCAGATCGGGAACGGCGACGTTCTGCAGCGAGTCGGCGAACGTGCGCTCGGCGAAGGTGCGCTGCTGCGCGTCCAGCACGCGCACATACGCGACGTCGCCCTCGATCGCGAGGCTGTCGAGAATTCCCAGGAGGTACGCGCGATCGCTCGTCATCAGCCCGTGCTCGGAGGCTTCGGCCAGGATCGCGGCCAGGGTCGAGCCTTGAGTCCGCAGCTCCGCTTCGTTGAGGCGCCACTCCTTCCAGAGATAGAGGCCCGTGGTGGCGATCGCGGTCAGAAAGATGAGCCCTACCGTGAGCAGGTTGAGCTTCGTCAGCAGCCCCATCTGCACGGCAGGCAGGTTGAGCGGCGAAATCGTTTCCGCATTGAGCGGCGACAGATGACGGCGCAGGGGATTCATCGTGCCCGCGCCCCGGCGTCGCAAGCGGCGCGCGCGCATCCCTCGGGCAGGCAACCCGATCCGTTTGCCGTTACGTGAGGGTCAACGTTCTGCATTGCTGGGCGCTGGCAGCGTCAGGGCGCCGAGTTGCCGGCACGGCGCAAGAATCCCCACGTCGCAGGTCGATATCAGGGGAACAGCAAGCATACACCGTGCCATGATCACCGCCGTCGCGCAGATGCCCCGCCAACGCGCCTTGCTGCGCGCGCGTGGCGTGCAACTCCCATTCGTGAAGTGCGTGCCGCCTAGGTCACCGCGACCGGGATCCGGGCGATGCGTTGCTGCCATTCGCGAGGGCCCGTCTCGTGGACCGACGTTCCCGTTGCGTCGACGGCGACCGTCACCGGCATGTCCTTGACCCCGAATTCGTAGATCGCCTCCATGCCGAGGTCGCCAAAGGCCACCACGCGCGAGGTCTTGATCGCCTTGGCGACAAGATAGGCGGCGCCGCCGACCGCCATCAGGTAGGCGGCCTTGTGCTTCCGGATCGCCTCGATCGCCGCGGGGCCTCGCTCGGCCTTGCCGACCATCGCAATCAACCCCGTCCTGGCGAGCATCATTTCGGTGAATTTGTCCATTCGCGTCGACGTCGTGGGCCCCGCGGGCCCCACGACCTCGTCGCGCACCGGATCGACCGGGCCGACGTAGTAGATGACGCGATTGGTGAAATCGACCGGCAGCGCTTCGCCCTTCCCGAGCATGTCGGCGATCCGCTTGTGTGCGGCATCGCGGCCCGTCAGCATCTTTCCCGACAGCAGCAGGCGCTCGCCCGGCTTCCAGCTCGCGACTTCCGCGGGCGTGAGCGCGTCGAGGTCGACGCGCCGCGCCTCGGGCGAGGGCGCCCATTCCACTTTCGGCCAGCGCGAAAGGTCGGGTGGCGCGAGCTTTGCCGCGCCGGAGCCGTCGAGCACGAAATGCGCGTGCCGCGTGGCTGCGCAATTGGGGATCATCGCCACCGGCTTCGACGCTGCATGCGTCGGATAGTCGAGGATCTTGACGTCGAGGACGGTCGAGAGGCCGCCCAATCCCTGCGCACCGATGCCGAGCGCGTTGACCTTGTCGAACAGCTCGAGGCGCAGCTCCTCGAGGGCCGTGCGAGGCCCGCGCCTGCGCAGCTCGTGGATGTCGATCGGCTCCATCAGCGCCTCTTTTGCGAGCACCATCGCCTTCTCGGCGCTGCCGCCGATCCCGATGCCGAGCATCCCCGGCGGGCACCATCCGGCGCCCATCGTCGGCACGGTCTTCAGCACCCAGTCCACGATGGAGTCCGATGGATTCAGCATCGCGAACTTCGACTTGTTCTCCGAGCCGCCGCCTTTCGCGGCGATGCTGACCTCGACCGTCGCGCCGGGCACGATTTCGTAGTGCACGACTGCGGGCGTGTTGTCCTTCGTGTTGGTCCGCTTGCCCGCGGGGTCCGCGAGGATCGACGCGCGGAGCTTGTTGTCGGGATCGAGATACGCGCGGCGGACACCCTCGTTGATCATTTCGGTGGGCGTCATCGTCGCGCCTTCCCAACGCACGTCGATGCCCAGCTTGACGAACGCCACGACGATGCCGGTGTCCTGGCAGAGCGGGCGCTTGCCTTCGGCGCACATCCGCGAGTTGGTGAGGATCTGCGCGATGGCGTCCTTCGCGGCCGGTGACGCTTCGGCCTCGTACGCGGCACCGAGCGCCTCGATGTAGTCCTGCGGGTGGTAGTAGGAGATGAACTGGAGGGCGTCGGCGACGCTGTCGATGAGGTCGCTCTGGCGGATCGTGGGCATGGGCGCGGCTAAGGCATTGAAGGAACATGCAAGTTTATCATCGCCCTCGGCGACCTGCGATGAACTTGCGCTGCATCAATACGCCGCATTGCACAGCGGGAGCGCGATTGGTTAGACTTTCCCGGTTGGACTGCCGCCGGCATCCCGCGCGGACCCTTCTCACCCGCGCCATCCCCCAGGAGAACGAATCATGGCCAACATCGAATCGGTGTCGACCGAATCCCGTGTGTTCGAGCCGCCAAAGGAATTCGTCGCGCAGGCGAACATCAAGGCGGCGGATTTCGATGCGCTCAATGCGAGCGCCGCGAAGGATTTCGCCGGCTTCTGGGCGAAGCTCGCGCGCGAGGAGATCGAGTGGCGCAAGCCGTTCACGCGCACCCTCGACGAGTCGGGCGCGCCGTTCTACAAATGGTTCGACGACGGCGAGCTCAACGTCTCGTACAACTGCCTCGACCGCAACCTCAAGAACGGCAACGCCGACAAGGTGGCGATCATCTTCGAGGCCGACGACGGCGCCGTCACCAGGGTGACCTACCGCGACCTCCATCAGCGCGTCTGCCGCTTCGCGAATGCGCTGCGGTCGCTTGGCATCAAGAAGGGCGATCGCGTGCTGATCTACATGCCGATGTCGATCGAAGGCGTGGTCGCGATGCAGGCCTGCGCGCGCATCGGCGCGACGCATTCGGTGGTGTTCGGCGGCTTTTCCGCGAAGTCGCTGCAGGAGCGGATCATCGACGCCGGCGCGGTGGCGGTCATCACCGCCGACGAGCAGGCGCGCGGCGGACGGCAGTTGCCGCTGAAGGCGATCGTCGACGAGGCGCTCGCGATGGGCGGCTGCGAGGGCATCCGCAACGTGATCGTCTACCGCCGCACCGGCGGCAAGATCGCGTTCGCGGCGCCGCGCGACCTCTGGATGCACGAGCTCGTGAAAAACCAGCCCGACACGTGCGAGCCGGAGTGGGTCGGCGCCGAGCATCCTTTGTTCATTCTTTACACGTCGGGGTCGACGGGCAAGCCGAAGGGCGTGCAGCACAGCTCCGGCGGCTATCTGCTGTGGGCGATGCTGACGATGCGCTGGACCTTCGACATCAAGCCGAAGGACGTCTTCTGGTGCACGGCGGACATCGGCTGGGTGACGGGCCACACGTACATCGCCTACGGCCCGCTGGCCGTCGGCGCGACCGAGATCGTGTTCGAAGGCGTCCCGACCTATCCCGACGCCGGCCGCTTCTGGCAGACGATCGCCAAGCACAAGGTCTCGATCTTCTATACCGCGCCGACGGCGATTCGCTCGCTGATCAAGGCGTGCGGCAGCGCCCCGCAGACGGCGCCGTCCAACTACGATCTCAAGAGCCTGCGCCTCCTCGGCACCGTGGGCGAGCCGATCAATCCCGAGGCGTGGATGTGGTACCACACCAACGTCGGCGGTGGACGGTGCCCGATCGTCGACACCTGGTGGCAAACCGAAACCGGCGGACACCTCATCACGCCGCTGCCCGGCGTCACGCCGCTCGTCCCCGGATCGTGCACGTTGCCGCTGCCCGGCATCATGGCGGCGATCGTCGACGAAACGGGTCACGACGTCCCGAACGGCCAGGGCGGCATTCTGGTGATCAAGCGGCCGTGGCCGGCAATGATCCGCACGATCTGGGGCGACCCCGATCGCTACGTCAAATCGTATTTTCCGGACGAGCTCGGCGGCAGGCTCTATCTGGCCGGCGACGGATCGGTGCGCGACAAGGCGCATGGATATTTCACGATCATGGGCCGCATCGACGACGTGCTGAACGTTTCCGGGCATCGTCTGGGCACGATGGAGATCGAATCGGCGCTCGTGGCAAATCCGCTGGTGGCGGAAGCCGCCGTCGTCGGCCGGCCCGACGACATGACGGGCGAAGCGGTCTGTGCGTTCGTCGTGCTGAAGCAGATGCGGCCATCAGGCGCCGACGCCGAGAAGATCGCGAAGGACCTCCGCGACTGGGTCGGCAAGGAGATCGGCCCGATCGCGAAGCCGAAGGACATTCGCTTCGGCGAGAACCTCCCCAAGACGCGCTCGGGCAAGATCATGCGCCGGCTGCTGCGCTCGCTCGCGAAGAACGAGGAGATCACGCAGGATGTCTCCACGCTGGAAAACCCCGCCATCCTGGAGCAACTCAAACACACCTTGTAGGAGGACCGCTCACGTTCGTTCACGTGAGTGGATGGCGGGGTTTCGGTGCAGGCTTACCCGCCGCCGCAGGCGGCCGTTTGCCGGAGCCAAAATCCGGCGATGTTCGAACAGCTGAAGCAGACGCTCTAGCCCGCGCCGCGCGGAAGTTTCAGGCGGCCGGCGGCACCGTGTCGGCGAACGACGGTCGCAGCGCGAGCTTCTCGGCGTGCTTCGCCAGGTTGGGGTGACGCTCCCGCCAGTCGATTTCGGGAAAGCGAAGGTCGAGATAACCGAGCGCGCAGCCCGTCGCGATGTCGGCGAGCGAGTAGCCCTCGCCGTTGCACCAGGCGCGCTCCTCCAGCTCCTGCGCCATCCCGGCGAGGGCGCGATCGACCTTTCCTTGCTGGCGCTCGATCCATTCGCTGCTCTGCTGGCGCGCCGGACGCTTGCGCTCGATATTGATCGCCGCGGCGGCGTCGCAGAGGCCGTCGGCGAGCGCTTCCCAGCGCTTGACGGCGATGCGCTGCCGCGACGGCTCCGGAATCAGCCGGCTGACGGGGCTCACCGTGTCGAGGTATTCGACGATCACCCGCGAGTCGTAGAGTCGCGTGCCGTCGTCCAGCACCAGAACCGGAATCTTGCCCAGCGGATTGAAATCCGCGATGGCGTTGCCTGCGACCCACGGCGAATCCGATTCGAGCGCGTACTCGATCTTCTTTTCGGCGAGCGCGATCCGGACCTTGCGCGCGTAGGGGCTCGTCAGCGTTGCGATCAGTTTGAGCACGGGAAGGAGCAGGGAAAAAACGATACGAATTATAGCATCGGCGATGCGCCGCCGACGTCCTGGCGCGCTCGCGGCGCGGCGAATGCCGATGCGCGCGTGCTACACTTCGCGCTCCCCATCGGACCACTTTCGCCAGGCGCCTCCCGATGTCCGCCGCCGGTTCCGCGCTCACCGCGCTCTCTCCGCTCGATGGCCGATACGCGTCGAAAGTCGCGGCGCTGCGCGAGCACTTCTCGGAATTCGGATTGATCCGCGCGCGGGTGCGCATCGAGATCGCGTGGCTCGTGGCGCTGTCGGAGGAGCCGAAGATCCCCGAGGTCGCGCCGTTCTCCGCGGCTGCTCGCGCGGCGCTCGATGCGGCCGGCGCATCGTTCACCCCGGCCGAAGCCGAGCGGGTGAAGGCGATCGAGAGCACGACCAATCACGACGTCAAGGCGGTCGAGTACTGGCTGAAGGAGCGCTTCGCCGGCGTTCCGGAAGTCGCCAACGTCGCCGAGTTCATCCATTTCGCGTGCACGTCGGAGGACATCAACAATCTGGCGCACGGGCTCATGCTGGTCGAATCCCGGCGGGCAATCCTGCTGCCGGCGCTCTCCGAGATTGCAGCAGCGTTACGTGCGCTCGCGCTCGCGCATGCCGACCTGCCGATGCTCGCGCGCACGCACGGGCAGCCCGCGACGCCGACCACGCTCGGCAAGGAGATGGCCAACGTCTTCGCCCGCGTGGAGCGGCAGATCACGGCGATCGCGCATGTGCCGGTCAAGGGCAAGATGAACGGCGCGGTCGGCAACTACAACGCGCATGTCGTCGCGTATCCCGACGTCGACTGGGAGCGGCTTGCCGCCAAGGTGGTGCACGGGCTGGGCCTCGAGTTCAACCCGTACACGACACAGATCGAGCCGCACGACTGCATCGCCGAGCTCTTCGACGCCGTCGCCAGGGCCAACACGGTGCTGCTCGACCTCGATCGCGACCTGTGGGGTTACATCGCGCTCGGCTATTTCCGGCAGCGGACGAACGAAGGCGAGGTCGGCTCGTCGACGATGCCGCACAAGGTCAATCCGATCGATTTCGAGAATTCGGAAGGCAACCTCGGTCTCGCCAATGCGCTCCTGCGGCACATGGCGGAAAAGCTGCCCGTCTCGCGGTTCCAGCGCGATCTCTCCGATTCGACGGTGCTGCGCAACATGGGCGTCGCGCTCGGCCATTCGCTGCTCGGGTGGGTATCCTTGCAGCGCGGGATGCGCCAGCTGGCGATCGACGAGGCGCGCATGGCCGCGGATCTCGATGCCTGCTGGGAGGTTCTCGCCGAGCCGATCCAGACGGTGATGCGCCGCTACGGCCTTCCCAATCCCTACGAGCAGCTGAAGGCGTTGACGCGAGGCCGCACCGGCATCACGCGCGCAAGCCTGCACACGTTCATCGACGGCCTGGCGCTGCCCGCGGATGCCAAGGCGCGCCTCAAGGCGCTGACGCCGGCGACCTACACCGGCATCGCCGGCCGCGCTCGCCAAGCGAATCTGACCTGCTTGCGTCAGCGCTTCCGCGAGCGGCTGCGCCGTTCGCGTAGATACGTGGCGACCGCCGGAATGAGCGACACGATCACGATGCCGACGACAATGAACGACAGGTTGTGCTTGACCCAGGGAATGTTGCCGAACAGGTAACCGGCGTACGTGAGCGAGGCGATCCAGGCGATGCCGCCGACGATGTTGTAGGAGAGAAAGCGGCGGTAGCTCATGCCGGCGACGCCGGCGAGAAACGGCGCGAACGTGCGGATGATCGGCACGAAGCGGCCGATGATGATCGTGACGCCGCCATAGCGGTCGTAGAACGCCTGCGTGCGCTGCAGGTGCTTCTTGCGGAACCAGCGTGAATCCGGGCGATCGTAGACCCGCGGCCCGATGTAGTGCCCCACCGAGTAGTTCACCGAATCGCCGAGGATCGCCGCCACGGCGAGCGCGATGACGAGCACATGGATATTGAGATCCGCCGTCGCGACGACCGTCCCTGCGATGAACAGGATCGAGTCGCCCGGGAGAAACGGAAAGACGACGAGTCCGGTCTCGGCGAAGATGACGAGAAAGAGGATTCCGTAGATCCATGGCCCGTATTGCGTCGCCAGCGTGGCGACCGAGTCGTCGAGCGCCAGCAGCGAGTAGATGAACGTCGATATCATGGACGCACGAAGGGCCGGGGAACTGCTGGCGGACGGTAATCAGCGCGCGGGAGATTCCCGCGTCACGGGAGAATCTTCTCGGCGCCCCCGGCGCGTTCCGGCTTGATGAGGTCTTCGCGCGAGACGCCGAGCCACATGACGATGGGCGCCATCACCAGCACCGACGAGTAGATGCCGAAGCAGATGCCGATCGTCAGCGCCAGCGCGAAGTAGTGCAGCGTCTCGCCGCCGAAGAAGAGAATCGACAGCACCATCATCAGCGTCATGCCGTGGGTGATGATCGTGCGCGAGATCGTGCTGGTGATCGCGTTGTCGATCACGTGCGTCACCGTTGCCTTGCGCATCTTGCGGAAGTTCTCGCGGATCCGGTCGGCGATCACCACCGACTCGTTGACCGAGTAGCCGAGCACCGCGAGGATGGCTGCGAGGACGGGCAGCGAGAATTCCCACTGGAACAGCGCGAAGAAGCCGAGGATGATGATGATGTCGTGCAGGTTGGCGATGATCGCGGCGACCGCGAAGCGCCATTCGAAGCGCAGCGCGAGGTAACCCATGATCCCCAGCGACACCAGCAGCAGCGCGAGCGCGCCGTTTTCGAACAGCTCCTTGCCGACCTGGGGCCCGACGAATTCGACGCGCTGCTGGCGTGCCGACGGATCGTCCGCCTGCAGCGCCGCCACCAGGCAATTCGAGAGATTCGCGGCCGAGAAGCCCGCGCCAGACTTGCCCTCGGCACGATTCTGAGCCGCCCTTTCGGTGAGGCAGGTGTTGATCGGCGACTTGGAGTAGTCGTCCTTCAGCGGCAGCCGGATCAGCGCGGTGGTCGACGTCCCGAAGGACTGCACCGACGCTTCGCCGGCGATGTCGCGGTCCACGATGTCGCGAATCCGCTGGAAATCGGCGGCGTGGTCGTACGTCACCTCGATGACGGTGCCGCCGCGGAAATCGACGCCGAGATTGAGGCCGCGGGTGGCGAGAAAGAACACTGCGAGCACGAACGTGATGGCCGAGATCACGTTGAACGTGAGCGCGTGCCGCATGAACGGGATGTCGCGGTGGATGCGGAAGAATTCCATGTTCGGGGCCTGTCGTGCGATTTCGGCGAGCGTCGGGGGTCAGTCGATGATGTCGGCGCCGCGGGCGCGTGCCCGCCGGGTCACTTGACGGCCTTCGCGGGGGTGACCGCCGCCGCGGGCTGCCACACCTGGCCGATCGAGATCTTCGCGAGGTGCTTGCGGTTGCCGTAGATCAGGTTGACGATGCCGCGCGACACGAACACCGCCGAGAACATCGACGTCATGATGCCGAGGCAGTGGACCACGGCGAATCCGCGCACCGGCCCCGTGCCGAAGATCAGGAGCGCGATGCCGGCGATCAGCGTCGTCACGTTGGAGTCGAGAATCGTGTTCCACGCGCGCTCGTAGCCGGCGGAGAGCGCCGCGTGCGGCGTCGCGCCCCAGCGCAGCTCCTCGCGGATGCGCTCGTTGATGAGGACGTTGGCGTCGATCGCCATGCCGAGCGTCAGCGCGATCGCCGCGATGCCCGGCAGCGTCAGCGTCGCCTGCAGCATCGACAGGACGGCGATCAGCAGCAGAAGGTTGACGGAAAGCGCGATCGCCGAGATGACGCCCATCAGCTGGTAATACAGGCACATGAAAAGAGCGAGCACGATGAACCCGTAGGTCACCGAATTGAAGCCCTTGTCGATGTTTTCCTTGCCGAGCGAGGGCCCGACCGTGCGCTCCTCGACGATTTCCATCGGCGCCGCCAGCGCGCCCGCGCGCATCAAGAGCGCGATGTCGTTGGCTTCGCGCGTGTTCATCCTGCCGCTGATCTGCACCCTGCCGCCGCCGATCTCCTCGCGGATCACCGGCGCCGTGATCACCTCGGCCTTGCCCTTTTCGACCAGCACGATCGCCATCCGCTTGCCGACGTTCTCGCGCGTGATTTCCTTGAAGATGCGCGCGCCGCTGCCGTCGAGGTTGACGTGCACCGCGGCCTCGTTGGTGCGCTGGTCGAATCCCGACTGCGCGTCGTTGATCCGGTCGCCGGTCAGGACCACCTGCCGGCGCACCAGCACCTTGCCGCCGTTGCGCTCGGTGAAGAGGTCGCTGCCGAAGGGCACCTGCCCGGCGACCGCCATGCTCGAGCGCGCCGGGATCGTCGTTGACCATCCTGATTTCGAGCGTCGCGGTGCGGCCCAGAATGTCCTTCGCGCGCGCCGTGTCCTGCACGCCGGGAAGCTGCACCATCACGCGATCGGAACCTTGCTGCTGGACGATCGGTTCGGCGACGCCGAGCTCGTTGACGCGATTGCGCAGGATCGTGATGTTCTGCAGCACCGCGCCATCCTGGATGCGTTTCTGCGCTTCGGGCTTGAGTCCCGCGACGAGGCGGAGATCGCCGCCCGAGCCGGCTTCCTGCACGGCGAGGTCGCCGAACGCCTTCTCGACCTCGGTGCGCGCCTTTGCGCGCTCGGCCTCGTCCCTGAAGCGCACCACGACGTTCGTTCCCTCGCGCCCGACGCCGCTGTACTGCACCTTCTTTTCGCGCAGCAGCGAGCGGATGTCGGTCGTGTAACGGTCGGCCGCCTTGTCGAGCGCCGCCTTCATGTCGACCTGCAGCAGGAAGTGGACGCCGCCGCGGAGGTCGAGGCCGAGGTACATCGGCAGCGCGCCGATCGATGCAAGCCATTGCGGCGACGAGGAGAGCAGGTTGAGCGCGACGATGTAGTCCTCGCCGAGCTTCTGTTGCAGCAGATCCTTTGCCTTGAGCTGCGTGTCCTGGTCGGGAAGGCGGATCTTGATGCCGGTCGCGTCGAGCGAGGCGCCGCGGACCGGAATGTTCTCCGCTTTCAGCGCATCCTCGACGGTCCCGAGGAGCGCGGAATCGACCTTCACCGCCGCCTTCGACGACGACACCTGGACCGCCGGCACTTCGGGGAACACGTTCGGGAGCGCGAAGACGATGCCGACCAGCAGCGCGACGGCGATCACGACGTATTTCCAGAGGGGATAGCGGTTCATTCGTTGGGCGTTCGGTGGCAGGCGAGGGATGGCGTGCGGAGCATGAGGAGAGATCGTGTCGGCCGGCAGGGTCAGGCGTCGACTTGATCCGGCGTGGCGGGCGGGGCGTGCCTGCTACCGAGCCGGCTTCAGAGCGACTTGACTGTTCCCTTGGGAAGGAGCTGCGCAATGGCGGACCGCTGGACGGTCATTTCGACGCCGTTCGCTATTTCGACGGTCGCGTATTGGTCGCCGAGCTTCGAGATCTTGCCCACGATGCCGCCGGCGGTCACGACCTCGTCACCCTTCTGCAGCGCGGCGAGCATCGCGCGCGTCTCTTTCGCCTTCTTCTGCTGCGGGCGGATCAGCAGGAAATAGAAGACGACGAAGATCGCGATCATCGGCAGGAACGAGACGATGTCGCCGCCGAATAGCCCTCCGGGAGCGGCCTGCGCGTACGCAGGGGAGATCAGGAAGTCTTGCAGCACGTGGAAATCCTCCGTTGGGGCCGCGGTCGGGTTGCCGGCGGAAAGCCCGAGATTTTACCACGCGGGGCAGGCCCGCTCCTCAGGCGGCGTCCGGAGGATCGACGGAGCCCCGAGCGCGGTCGGCGGCGAAAGCCTGGGCGAACGCGGGCAAGCGGTCCTCCTCGATGGCGGCACGCAGGGCTGCGGTGAGCGACAGGTAGTAGTGGAGGTTGTGGATCGTGTTGAGGCGCGCGCCCAGGATTTCGTTGACCTTCTGCAGGTGGTGCAGATAGGCCCGGGTGAAGTGACGGCACGTGTGGCACGCGCAGGTGTCGTCGAGTGGCCGCGTATCCAGCCGATGCACGGCGTTGCGGATGCGAATGTCGCCGAAGCGCGTGAAGAGGTGGCCATTGCGCGCGTTGCGGGTCGGCAGCACGCAGTCGAACATGTCGATGCCCGCCGCGACTCCCGCGACGATGTCCTCGGGTGTGCCGACGCCCATCAGGTAGCGTGGCTGGGTGGCGGGCAGGCGCGGTGCCGTGTGATCGAGCACGCGCATCATCTCTTCCTTGGATTCGCCGACCGACAGGCCGCCGATCGCGTAGCCGTCGAAGCCGATCGCCTCGAGCCCGCCAAGCGAAGCGTCGCGGAGGTCCTCGTGCATCCCGCCCTGCACGATGCCGAAGAGCGCGTTGCGATTCGCCTGTCCGTCGAATTCCGTCCGGCAGCGACTCGCCCAGCGCAGCGAGAGCTCCATCGACGTGGCCGCTTCGTCGCGCGTCGCCGGATGCGCGGTACATTCGTCGAACACCATCACGATGTCCGAATCGAGCGCGCGCTGCACCTGCATCGAGATCTCCGGCGTCAGCAGCATCCGGTCGCCGTTGACGGGGGAGGCGAACGTCACGCCTTCCTCGCGCACCTTGCGCATCGCGCCCAGGCTCCATACCTGGAAGCCGCCGGAATCGGTGAGGAGCGGCTTCGGCCAGCCCATGAAGCGATGCAAGCCGCCGTGCGCGGCGATGACCTCGATGCCGGGCCGCAGCCACAGGTGGAACGTGTTGCCGAGGACGATCTGCGCGCCGAGCTCGTCCAGCTCGCGCGGCGCCATCGCCTTGACCGTGCCGTACGTGCCGACCGGCATGAACACCGGCGTCTCGACATCGCCGTGCGCGAGCGAAAGCCGGCCGCGGCGGGCGCGGCCCGACGTCGCGAGCAGCTTGAATTCCATCGCGGCGATTGTAGCAGCGCCGCGTGGTCAGCCTTCGCGCGCGCGCTCCAGCAGCATCGCGTCGCCGTAGCTGAAAAAACGGTAGCGCTGCGCGATTGCGTGCGCGTAGGCGGCACGAATCGTCTCCATGCCGGCGAACGCGGAAACGAGCATCAGCAGCGTCGACTTCGGCAGATGGAAATTGGTGAGCAGGCGGTCCACGGCGCGGAATGCATAGCCCGGCGTGATGAAGATTCGGGTTTCGCCTTCGCCTGCGTGCACGCGCCCGTCGGGTGCCGCGGCGGATTCGAGCGCGCGGACGGTCGTCGTTCCCACGGCGAGCACGCGGCCGCCGCGCGCCCGGCATGCCGCGATGGATGCGGCAGTAGGACCGGGAACCTGATACCACTCCGGATGCATCGTGTGCGCGGCGAGATCCTCGGTCGTGACCGGCGCGAACGTTCCGGCGCCGACGTGGAGCGTGATCCAGGCGACCGCGACACCGTCGGCTTCGAGCGCGGCAAGGAACGGCGCGTCGAAGTGCAGTCCCGCTGTCGGCGCGGCGACGGCGCCGGGCTCGCGCGCGAAGACCGTCTGGTAGCGCGCCTCGTCGTCGACTTCCGCCGCGCGCGCGATGTACGGCGGCAGCGGAACGGCGCCGTGACGATCCAGATAGTTGAGGAACGGCACGTCGCCATGCAGGCGCAGCTCGAAAAAGCGATCGCGGCGAGCGACGACGGTGGCGCGCGCGCCGCCCGCAAGCACAAGCTCGCTGCCGACCTTCGGCGGATGGCTGACGCGCAGCTGGAAGAGCGCGCGATCGGGCGCGAGAAGGCGTTCGAGCAGCAGCTCGACCTTGCCGCCGGTCGGCTTGGTCGCCTGGAGGCGCGACTTGATCACTCGCGTGTCGTTCAGCACGAGCGAGGTCGCCGGGCGCGACGAGTCGCGGCAGATCGGTGAACGCGAGATCGGCGAGCGCGGCGCCATCGACGTGCAGCAGCCGGCTGCCCGTGCGTTCGGGCGCGGGCACCTGCGCGATCAGCTCGCGCGGCAGGTCGTAGTCGAAGTCGGAGAGCCGAAGGGAAGACATGGTGCCCAGGGAGGGAATCGAACCCTCATGGCCTTGCGACCGGCAGATTTTGAGTCTGCTGCGTATACCAGTTCCGCCACCTGGGCCGGCTGCCGATGCCGGCGCGTTGCCGCGCGCCGGCAAAGGCGGCATTATCGCGGAATCCCGCGCGGCTGCGAAGCGCCGTCTTTATCGCGGCTCGCGACACGAATTGCCCGACATTCCACCCGATGACCGCCGTCCGCAACGTGCTGTTCGTGATGTGCGACCAGCTGCGTCGCGATTTCGTCTCATGCTATGGCGAATCGCCGGTGGACACACCGAACATCGACCGGCTCGCCGCCCGCGGAGTCCGTTTCGACAACGCGTTCGTGCAGGCGGGCGTCTGCGGGCCCGCGCGCATGTCGTTCTACACGGGGCGCTACGTCAATTCGCACGGCGCGACGTGGAATCGCGTTCCGCTGTCCGCGTCCGAATGGACGCTCGGCGATTATTTGCGCGCGGCCGGGCGCACGGCGGCGCTCGCCGGCAAGACGCACGTGCTGCCGGACACTGCCGCGCTGAAGCGCTTCGGCATCGAGATCGAATCGGAGCGCGGCGCGCTGCTGCGTGAAGGTGGCTTTCTCGTCGTCGACCGTTACGACGGCCACATGCCGCCGGGGCCGGAATCGGGCTACGCCGAGTTCCTGCGTTCGCGCGGTTACGACAGCGCCGATCCGTGGTCCGATTTCGTCATCAGCGCTATCGACGGTGGTCACGTCGTATCGGGATGGCACCTGCGCAACGCCCATCTGCCGTCGCGCGTCGAGGAGCGCCACTCCGAAACGGCGTACATGACGGATCTCGCGCTCGACTGGATTCGCGCGCAGGCCGCGACCCCTTGGGTGCTGCACCTCTCCTATGTGAAGCCGCATTGGCCGTATCTCGCGCCGGCGCCTTTCCACAAGCTGTTCCGCCGCAGGGAGATCGGCCCGATTCGACACGGGCCGCAGGACGGCACCGCCGACGAGCATCCGGTTGTCCGCGCGTATCGCGAGCACGACGAATGCAGGACCTTTGCGCGCGAGGAAGTGGTCCGCCATGTGCGCCCCGCGTACATGGGGCTGATCGCGCAGATCGACTATCACCTCGGACGCATGCTCGACGCAATGGAAGCGATGGGCCGGATGCGCGACACGCTGATCGTCTTCACGTCGGATCACGGCGAATTCTCCGGCGACCGCGGCCTGGGCGAGAAGGAGCTCCTTTACGACGAGATCGTTCGCGTGCCGATGATCGTGATGGATCCCGATCCGCGCGCCGATGCAACGCGCGGCCGGTCCGAAGCACGATTTGTCGAAGGCATCGACGTGGTGCCGACAATCGTCGAGGCGCTCGGCATCGCCGGCTCGCCGCATCGCGTCGAAGGGCGTTCGCTCATGCCGCTGCTGCGCGCCGATTCGCCCCCGCATTGGCGCGACGCCGTCTTCGCGGAGCTCGACTACGGGTTCCGCCGCGCGCGCCAGGTGCTGGGCCGCGGAGTGCGCGATTGCCGCGCGTTGATGGTGCGCACCGGCGACTGGAAGTACGTGCACTGGGAAGGCTTCCGTGCGCAGCTCTTCGATCTCGCCGCCGATCCACTCGAGCAATGCGATCTCGGCGTCGATCCCCGATACGAAGCGGTCCGCGCCCGGATGCGCGAGCGTCTTTTCGATTGGCTCGCCGCGTGCAAGCGCCGCACGACGGTCGACGACGCCGAGGTCGAGGCACGCACCGACGCGCACCGGGGGCACGGCATCCACATCGGCATCTGGTGACGAGCGCGCTGCGGCACGCGGTGCGCGGCCCTCTTCATGGGCACGACACACGGCATCCGGTATCCTGTCTCGCGGCGGCGGCCTGCCGGCCGATCGGCCGCGGGGCGCAAAGCAGGGACAGCTAGGAGAATTTGATGGCGGCACCCACGACACCGGGCGAAAACGAGCGGCTGCAGCAGGTGGTGGCGCTCGTGAACGCAAAGGTACCGGCAGCCGATCGCGCGACGATCGAGGATCTCGTTCGGCGGTACTACGGGCGCGTCGACCCCGAGGATCTCGCGCTCCGCCAACCCGCCGACCTCTACGGCGCGGTGCTCTCGCACTGGAGCTTTGCGAGAAAACGCGAGCCCGGGCGCGCGAAGGTTCGGGTGTTCAATCCGACGCTCGAGGAGCATGGCTGGCAGTCGACGCACACGATCATCGAAATCGTCAACGACGACATGCCGTTCCTCGTCGATTCGGTGACGATGGAGGCCAACCGGCACGGGCTCACGCTGCATCTCATCATGCATCCGCTGCTCGCGGTCGTTCGCGACGCCGCGGGCACGCTGACCGGCCTCGCTTCCGAGGGCAAGGATGCGCGGCGGGAGTCGTTCATCCACGTCGAGGTCGACCGGATCACCGACGCGGCGCGGCTCGACGCGCTCGCCGCCGACATCGCGCGCGTGCTGGCGGACGTGCGCATGGCGGTCGAGGACTGGAAGAAGATGCGGGACAAGATGCACGGCATCGTCGCCGACCTCGACTCGCATCCGCCGCCGTTGCCGCCGGACGACCTCGCGGAAGGCAAGGCGTTCTTGGGCTGGCTCGCCGCGAACCACTTCACGCTGCTGGGATACCGCTGCCACGACCTTGTCACCGTCGACGGCGCCGACGCGCTGCGCGTCGTCCCCGGCTCGAGCCTGGGGATTCTGCGCGAGTCCGGCGGACGCGACGCGGCGAGCCTGACGGTCCTGCCGCCGGAGCAGCGCGCGTTCGCGCGGCTCCCCGAGCTCCTCATCATCACCAAGTCGAATTCGCGCTCAACCGTGCACCGCCCTGGCTATCTCGATTATGTCGGCGTCAAGCGGTTCGACGCGGGCGGGCAGGTCTGCGGCGAGCATCGCTTCCTCGGCCTTTACACGTCGACCGCGTACAGCGCGAAGCCGGCGGACATACCGCTGTTGCGGCACAAGACCGCCAACATCGTCGCGCGCGCCGGCCTCGCTCCGGGCAGCCACGCCGGCAAGGCGCTCATCAACATCCTCGACACCTATCCGCGCGACGAGCTTCTGCAGACGAACGAGGACGACCTCTTCGCCACCGCGATGGGCATCCTCCACCTCGGCGAGCGGCAGCGCTTCCGGCTGTTCGTCCGCCGTGACCCGTTCGGCCGCTTCCTCTCGTGCTTCATCTTCGCGCCGCGCGAGAACTACACGACCGAATTGCGCCAGAAGTGGCAGGCGATCCTGATGCAGGCGTTCAACGGCACCAGCGCCGAATTCAACGTCTACCTGTCCGAGTCGATGCTTGCGCGGATCCAGATCACCGTGCGCACCACGCCGGGCAACATCCCGGCGTTCGACGTGCGCGAGCTCGAGGCGCGCCTCGCGGTCGCCGCGCGCAGATGGGAGGACGATCTTCGCGGCGCGTTGATCGACGCACAGGGCGAGGCGCGCGGCAACGAGCTCTACCGGCAGTTCGGGCACGCGTTTCCGGCCGGTTATCGCGAGGATTTCGAAGCCCGCTCGGCGGTGCCCGACATCGGCCTGATGGCGGCGCTGACGGCGGAATCGCCGCTGGCGCTGTCGCTCTACCGCCCGCTGGAGGCGAGCCCCGGCGTGCTGCGGTTCAAGCTCTTCCATCGCGGCGCGCCGGTGCCGCTGTCCGACGGCCTGCCGATGCTGGAACGCATGGGCCTCAAGGTCATCGACGAGCGCCCGCACCGGATTGCCCCGGTGGACGCGGCACCCGTATGGATGCACGACTTCGGCATGCTGTCCACGGTGGCCGACGCCGAGGTCGAGATCGATGCGCTGCACCCGGTGTTCGAGGATGCGTTCGCGCGCATCTTCCGCGGCGAAGTCGAGAACGACGATTTCAACCGGCTGGTCGTCGCCGCGCGCCTGCCGGCGCAGGAAATCGTCGTGCTGCGCGCCTACGCGAAATACATGCGCCAGACGGGGTTCCCGCTGTCGCAGGCGTTCATCGAATCCACGCTGGCGGCACACGCCGACATCGCGGGAATGCTGATCGATCTGTTCAAGTCGCGCTTCGATCCCGCGCTGCCGGACAGCGCGCAGCAAAAGGCGATGGGCAAGATCCAGCAGATCGACGACGCGCTCGATCGCGTCGAGAACCTGTCCGAGGATCGCGTGCTGCGCCAGTACCTGATGCTGATCCTCGCGACGACGCGCACCAGCTTCTGGCGTCGCAATGCCGAGGGCCGGCCGCGCACCTACCTGTCGTTCAAGTTCGACCCGGCGAAGGTGCCGGGGCTCCCCGATCCCAAGCCGATGTTCGAGGTCTTCGTCTACTCGACCCGGTTCGAGGGCGTGCACCTTCGATTCGGGAAGGTCGCCCGCGGCGGGCTGCGCTGGTCGGATCGGCCCGAGGATTTCCGCACCGAGGTGCTGGGCCTCGTCAAGGCGCAGCAGGTGAAGAACGTCGTGATCGTGCCGGTGGGCTCGAAGGGCGGCTTCGTGCTGAAGAAGGCGCCGCCGTCGTCCGATCGCGACGCCTTCATGAAAGAGGGCATCGCCTGCTACCAGGATTATCTGCGTGGATTGCTCGATCTCACCGACAACCGCGTCGGCGAGGCCGTCGTCGCTCCGCCGCAGGTGAAGCGCCACGATCCGGACGATCCGTATCTCGTGGTCGCGGCGGACAAGGGGACCGCGACGTTTTCCGACTTCGCCAACGCAATCAGCAAGGAATACGGCTTCTGGCTGGGCGATGCGTTCGCGTCGGGCGGCTCGGTCGGCTACGACCACAAGGCGATGGGCATCACGGCTCGCGGCGCGTGGGAATCGACGAAGCGCCATTTCCGCGAAACAGGCGTCGACACGCAGACGACCGATTTCACCGTCGCCGGCATCGGCGACATGTCGGGCGATGTCTTCGGCAACGGCATGCTGTTGTCGCGCCACATCCGGCTCGTCGCGGCGTTCGACCACCGCCACATCTTTCTCGATCCGGGTGCGGACCCGGCGACGAGCTTCGCCGAGCGCGAGCGGCTCTTCCGCCTGCCGCGCTCGTCGTGGGCGGACTACGACACGAAGCTCCTTTCGGCAGGCGGCGGCATCCACGCGCGGAGCGCGAAATCGATCGCGCTCACGCCGGAGGTGAAGGCCGCGCTCGAGATTACTGCGGACACGCTGACGCCGACCGAGCTCGTCAATGCGATCCTCAAGGCCCCGGTCGATTTGATCTACAACGGCGGCATCGGCACCTACGTCAAGGCCACCGCGGAGACGCACGCGCAGGTCGGCGACCGCGCCAACGACGCGCTGCGGGTGAACGGCAACGACCTGCGGTGCAAGGTCTTCGTCGAGGGCGGCAACCTGGGCTGCACGCAGCTCGGCCGGATCGAGTATGCGACGGCCGGCGGGCGCATCTACACCGATGCCATCGACAATTCGGCGGGAGTCGACACGTCGGACCACGAAGTCAACATCAAGATCCTGCTCGGCATGGCGATCAGCGAGGGCGAGCTCACCGAGAAGCAGCGCAACGTCCAGCTCGCCGAAATGACGGACGAGGTCGCATCGCTGGTGCTGCGCGACAACTATTTCCAGACCCAGGTCATCAGCGTGACCGGACGCGTCGCTCCACTTCTCATCGACGCGCAGGGGCGCTTCATGCAATACCTGGAAAAGACCGGGCGGCTCAATCGGGCGATCGAATTTCTCCCCGACGACGCCGAGATCGCGGCGCGCGTCGCCCGCGGGCATGGGCTCGCGGGGCCGGAGCGCGCCGTGCTGCTCGCCTACTGCAAGATGTGGCTCTACGACGAGCTGCTGGAGTCGCCGTTGCCGGACGATCCCTGGGTCGCCACCGCGCTCACGCGCTACTTTCCGCGCGCGCTGGGCGAACGTTTCGGCGCCTATATGCCACGGCATGCGCTGAGGCGCGAGATCATCGCCACGCACGTCACCAACAGCATGATCAACCGCGTCGGCAGCACTTACGTGCACCGGTTGGCGGAAACGACCGGTACCAGGTCGCACGAAGTCGTGCGCGCGTATCTGCTGTCGCGCGAAATCTTCGGATTCGTTCCCCTCTGGCAGGCGATCGAGGCGCTCGACAACACCGTCGACGATGCCGTCCAATCGACGATGCTGATCGACACGAGCCGCCAGCTCGAGCGCGGCACGACGTGGTTCCTGCGGTCGCGGCGGCTGACCGAGGACATGGCGGCGACGATCGCCCATTTCACGCCGCGGGTGGAGGCGCTGTCGACCCGGCTCCCCGACCTCCTCGACGCTGCGGATCGCTCGCGCGTGGCCGCGGCAGTGGCGGCGTTCACGGCGCAAGGCGTCCCGGAGCATCTCGCGCAGCGCGTCGTGACGCTCGACTCGCTGTACTCGACGCTCGACATCGTCGAAGTCGCCGGGACCGCGAAGCGGCCGGTGGAGCTCGTCGCCGAGATCTATTTCGACTTGTCGACGCGCCTCGGGCTGCCCTGGCTCCGCGAGCGCATCGCCGCACTGCCCGCGGACGCCCATTGGCAGATGCTCGCGCGCGGCGCGATGCACGACGACCTGTCGACCCTGCAGCGCACGATTACCGGCGGCGTGCTGGCGGAGGGCGGCGATCTCACCGCGGCCACCGATCTGATCGGCGCATGGCGGGAGCGCAACGCGCGCGCGATCGAGCGCGTGCAGTCACTGCTCGCCGAGCTGCGCACCGGTGGATCGGCCGATGCGGCGATGCTGTCCGTCGCGCTGCGGGAGCTCCGCAACCTCGCTAGTGCAGGCGCGCGTCACTCCAGGCGAGCGGGATGTCGCGCGACCTCGCTACTCGGCGCGCGTCACTCCTTCCAGGCGAGCGGGATGTCGGTCGCGGCGGCCGTAAGCCGAACGCGGCCTGGACGGTGCCGTCGAGCTTCGTGTTCACGTACCAGATGCCGTTGCGGAAGATGCAAAGGTCGGCCTTGCCGTCGCCGTCGAAGTCGAACAGCAGCGGAATGTCGCCGGGCGCGCCGCCGAAATTCACCGTCACGTCCACGGTACCGTCGCGGTTGGTGTCGATGTACCAGATCCCGTTCCGGTAGATGACGAGGTCGGCGATGCCGTCCCCGTTGACGTCGCCCGCAAGCGGGATGTCGCCCGGGACGCCACCGAAGCCGAACGTCATCGCGACCGCGGTTTGCTGCGAGGTGCTGACGTACCAGATGCCGCCGCGGTAGATCACGAGGTCGTCGCGCCCGTCGCCGTTGAAATCGGCGAGCAGCGGAATGTCGCCCGCGGCGCCGCCGAAGCCCGCGGTGAAGCTCTGGATGCCGTTGCGGTCGCGGTCGGCGTACCACAGGCCGTTCCGGTAGACGACGAGATCGTAGATGCGGCCCGGGTCGATGCGACCGACGAGCGGCTTGTCGGTCGTCGCGCCGAAATTCACTTTCTGGTCGACGGTGAAGTCGAAGTCGACATCGATGAAAAAGCGCGCTTTCGACGGCCGCCAGACGGCGAGCGATGCTTTCGAGAACGGCACCACGGGCTTGCTCGCCGCGGATAGCGGATCGGTCCCGGCCTGGTACTCCTGGAGATTCGTCGCGCCGTCGGCGTCGGCATCGGCGCCGGGTGCGGCAGCCGTCGTGCTGCCGAAATAGGCGAGCTCCCACCAGTCGGGCATCCCGTCGGCGTCGGAGTCGATCCCCGCGATCTTGTAGATCGTGCCGTTGCCGAGGCCGACCGCGTAGAGCTCGCCCGCGTCGTCCTCGCCGAAGGCGCTGATCGCGGTGGGCGTGCCCATCAATTGCTGCTGGCCCGTCCACACGCCGCTGTCCGCCCGCGTCGCCGCCCACATGAGATTCGACCCCTCGTCGGCGTACAGGTACGCGCCCGCCAGCGCGGGAACCGCGTCGCCGCGATACCGGTAGCCGCCGATCACCGCGACGCCGGGCGGATGCGGATAGTCGATGATCGGCGCGGACGTAATCGGGCGGGCGGCGTGCAGTCGGCGGACTCACGCCAGGCGTGCAGATGTTGCCTTCCATGACTCGCCAGCCGTAGTTGCGGCCCGGCGTGCCGGGCCACGGGTCGAAGTCGATCTCCTCGCGTGCGCTCTGCCCGACATCGCCGATGAAGAGGTCGCCGGTCAGGCGATCGAATGTCCAGCGCCACGGATTGCGCAGCCCGTACGCCCAGATCTTCGGGCAGATGCCGATGCTGTCGTCCGTCGCATGCGTTCCCGGCGAACGGATTGGTCGCGGGAATCCCGTAGTACGGCGACACGTTGACATTCTGGTCGACGTCGAGGCGCAGCAGCTTGCCGAGGCGAACGCTTCAGATGTCTGCGCATTGTTCGGCGCGATCGTTGCCGCCGCCGCCATCGCCCGTGCCGGCGTAGAGATAGCCGTCGTGGCCGAACGCGAGCTTGCCGCCGTTGTGGTTGCTCTGCCCCGGATGCGGGATCGTGAGCATCGTCTTCGCCGACGCCGGGTCGGCGAGGTTGGTGTTGTTCGCGTCGCGCTGGTAGCGCTCGATCGTCAGCGCGCCGTCGCCGGCGCGCGTGTAGTAGACGTAGAAGAAGCCGTTGACCGCGTAGTTGGGATGGAACGCGAGCCCGAGCAGGCCCTGCTCGCCGCCGCTGACGATCTTCGACGCGATGTTGAGGAAGGCCGGGGCCAGGATGACGCCGTTGCGAATGATCCGGATGAGGCCGCCCTGCTGGACGACGTAGAGGCGACCCGAGCCGTCGCCGGCGTTGACCGAGATCGACCGGCGACGAGAATCCGGACACGAAGGGCACGAACGCGATCGTCGCGTTGTTGACGAGCCCGCCGACGTTGAACGGGCTGTCCGGCATCCACGCGGGTCCGTTGGCGGCGCCGCCGCGCTTGATCTGTCCGGGACTCGGTCCGCGGAACGGCGCCGGACACGTCGTACAGCGTCGCGCCGTCGCCCTCGTCGAAGTGGTAGAGCGCGGCCGTGAAGCGGTCGGCGACGAAAGGCGCGCGCGGCCGCGAAAAGTTGGCGGCGTAGCGGAGCTTGGTCGAGATCCGCAGCTCGTCGAGCCAGCCGGAATAGGGAGCCCGGTATCGTCGAATTTCTCCGCGCCGAGCACGAGGTAGGGATCGTTCGCGTTCGCGGCCGTCGCTGCATCGGGATACGAGATGTCGCCGCCGGGCCCGAGCGTCTGCGCTTCGAGGTTGCCGTCGACGAACAGCCACAGGTTGCCGTCGCTGCGCCGCCGCTCGACCGCGACGTGATGCCACGCGCCGTCCAGCACCGACGACAGGCTGCAGAGCGTGAGGTCGCCGGTCGCGTCCCCGGAGACGCCGAAGACGATCTTGCCGCCCGCGATCGAGACGCCGAACTTGCGGTCGGCGCCGAAGCGGTCGCGGTCGACGACGACGTTGCCGGAGATCCAGTCGTGGTTCGGCACCGCAGGTCGACGGCGCCGCGCAGTGTTCTCGCGCGGCGCTCGCCATCAGCCAGAATTCGAGCGTGAAGTCGGTGCCGCCGACGTCGGCGGGCGGCGCCGGGCGGCGCGTTCAGCGGATCGTCGATCCGGATCTTGACGCGATCGACGTCGCCGGCCCCGGCGCCGAAAAAGCGCAGCGAGTGACCAGCGGCGAGCGCGTCAGGTACCACGACGGCGAGCGCAGCGACGAAAGCGCCGGCGGCCGCGCGCCGCAAGGACGGACGCAAGGAGAGAAGACCAGACGTTGAGTGCGCCACGTTGTGCCTCGGGCCAGCCGAAATGGGCGCGTGCGGACTTCCGCATTCGCCACGTTGCCTCCTGCCTTCCCCGAATCGGTGCTGCGCGCGCCGTTGGGCCGGCCTTGGCGCGTTATGACGACATCATAATCGACCGCGACCCCGGCGGCAAACCGGCTGTCGGCCGGCGTGTCCGGCTGGGGTGCGGACGCGCCGCGGTCAGATGTGCGCCGCGGCCAGGAGGCCCAGCACGATCGAGCCGATCGCGACTCCCAGCGCTCCGCAGCCCCATCGGTTTTTGTCGCGTGAGGATCGTGATGGCGGCGAGCGCGATCGCGATCTGGATCAGCGTCATCGCCTGCGCCCAGCGGTGATGCGTGTGCATCGCGGCTTCACTTTTCGCCTCGGCTTCCGCGCTTTCCTTTTCGAGCTTGTCGGCCTTGGCCATGATCGGCTCCTTTTCCGACTTGTAGCGCTCGACCTCCTTCGCGTACTTCGCCTGTTGCTCGCCGGAGCTCAGCGTCGCGCCCAGCTCGGCGAGGTTCTGCTTGCTGCTCTTCGCCTGGTAGAAGTTCCATTGATCGGATGCCTCGGTCTTCCTGATCGCCGCCTCGTTCTTGAACAGCAGCGCTTCGTTCTGCGTGGCGCCCGCCATGTAGCCGAACAGCGCGCCGATGGTCGCGAAGATCGCGGTCATCACGGCGATGCGCGCCGCGAACGGATCGCCGCTGTGGGCGGCATGCTCGACTTCGTGATCGTGCGGTCCGTGCACGTGAAAATGGTCTTCTGACATGTGGGCTCCTGGCGTGGAATTGATGAAGCGAGTGAGAAGCGACGGCGGATCGCGTCAGCGAAGAATCCGGCGGTAGGTCACGAACGCGAACGGCGGCTCCCCGGGCGCGCCGTCGGCATGCGCGATGCGGTCGACTTCGCGCCACTGCGTGCGATCGAAATCGGGAAACGTCGCGTCGCCGCCGAAGGCGCGGGCGATTTCGGTAAGGTAGAGCGTCGTCGCCTGCGGGAGCGCGACGCGGTAGAGCTCGCCACCGCCAATGCAGAACGCGGGACCGGGCAGGTGCACGCGCGCGATCGCTTCGGCGAGCGACGATGCGGTTTCGGCGCCGGGCGCCGCAAACTGCGCGTTGCGGGTCACCACGATGTTCTGCCGGTCCGGCAGCGGGCGCCCGATCGACTCCCACGTCCTGCGTCCCATGATCACTGCATGGCCGGAGGTGATCTCGCGGAAGCGCCTGAGATCCGCCGGCAGCCGCCACGGCAGACGATTGCCATCGCCGATCACGCCATTGGCTGCCACCGCGGCCACGATCGCCAATGCAGGCGGCTCGGCCCTTTCGCGTGGCGCGCGGTAAGGCGGCAAAGCGGGAGTTTCGCGGGCTTCTGCGCTCACCGCTGCGTCACCGGTGTCATAATTGCCGCAGATTATAGCGGCCGCCTCCGTGTATTACCCCCGCTCATTCCTCAAGTTCATCCTGCTGGGCTTCCTGCTCGTCAGCCTGCCGCTCGTCTACGCGCTGGTCGAGCTCATCTTCTCGCTCGACCGCCTTCAGGTGCAGGGGCAGGAAGCGGTCCAGCAAGCGGCGCAGGCGGGACGCGCGAGCCGGCAGCTGTTCGAGCAATCGACGACGCTCGAGCGCATCGTCCGCCAGTACCTGATCCTCGAGGACAGCGCGCTCCTCGACGACTATGGCCGCGTGCGTCAGGAATTTCGCGCGACGGCGCGCCAGCTTTCGCTGCTGCCGCTGTCGCCGGAGCAGCTCGCCACGCTCGACACGCTGGGCGACTCCGAATCGCGGTTGAATCTGCTGCTGCGGGTGTCGCCGCGGCCGCCCGATGCGCATACGGAGCTCGCCGAAGGCTACTCGAAGCTCGCCGACGGCGCGCAGTCGCTGCTCGGCGCGACGAACGACCTCACCGAGCGTGCCATCGTGCAGCTGCAGGACATCGCCGCGCAGGGACGACAGAAGTGGCGCTACCTCGCGTTTGCGACCGCCGGCATCGCGCTCGCGCTGGCCATCCTGTTCGCGGTGCTGATCGCGCGCCCGATTCGCCAGCTCGATCAGGCCATCAGGCAGATGGGCACGGCGGACTTCACGCACCGGATCGAGGTCAACGGGCCGCAGGATCTGCGCTACCTCGGTCAGCGCCTCGAATGGCTGCGCTCGCGCCTGTCGGATCTCGAGGAGCAGCAGAACCGCTTCCTGCGTCATGTCTCGCACGAGCTGAAGACGCCGCTCACCGCGGTGCGCGAGGGCGCCGAGCTCCTGCGCGACAACGTCGGCGGCAAGCTCTCGCCCGAGCAGCGCGAGATCGTCCGCATCGTCCGCGAGAACACGCTGTCGCTGCAGAAGCTGATCGAGGACCTGCTCACCTATCACCAGACGCGCGCGATGGAGCCGCAGACGCTCGGGCCTGTCCTGCTGGCGGATGTGCTGCGTCGCGTCGTCAAGGAGCACAAGCTCGCCGCGCTCGCCCGGATGATCGCGTTCGAGGCGAAGCTCAAGCCCGCGCTGGTCGTCGGCGACGGCGAGAAGCTGCGCACGATCATCGACAATCTCATCTCGAACGCGATCAAGTATTCGCCGCGGTCGGGCACGATCGCGCTCAACCTCGCGACCGAGGACGGCTTCGCCGTCCTGGACGTCATCGACCAGGGCCACGGCGTCGATCCCGAAGAGCGCCAGCAGATCTTCGACTCGTTCTATCAGGGACGTCCGCCCACCGAAGGCCGCGTGAAGGGCTCGGGCCTCGGCCTCGCGATCGCGCGCGAGTACGCGCTCGCGCACGGCGGGCGCATCGAGGTGCTGGAACGCGCGGATGGCCGGCCCGGCGCGCAATTCCGGCTGTGGCTGCCGCTCGCGGCCGGCGGCGAGGGCGCCATCGTCGATACCATGTCAGCCCGAGTCGCCGGTCACGATCGCGGGAAGCCGATGAGCGCTCGCGCGCGAAGCTCTCGCGTCGCGGTGGTCATGCTGGCGCTCCTGGCCGGGTGCGCGACGCCGCCGCTCGTCGTGCAGCCCGACGAAGACGAGGAACCGATGGTGACGCCGGCGCCGTCGACGCCAATGATCGAATATCCGCCGATCGAGCCCGTCGAGCCGCCGATCGTGACCACCGAGCCCGCGCCGTCGCCGTCCGCGCCGGCGCCCGCGCCGCCCGCGGCAGAGCCCGCTCCGGTCCCCGCACCGCCCGCTGCGGCGCCGCCCGAAATTCCTGCCGAAACGCTCGAGCTGCTCGCGCTTCTCGCCGATCTTCAACGGTACGGCACGTTATCGCCGGAGGATGTCCGCCGCGAGATCGTCGTGGCCACGCAGACGCTCAACCGACAACGCAACGACGCGAATCGCGTGCGGCTCGCCGTGCTCTACACGCTCGCGAAGGCCACGCCGCAAGACGACCAGCGGGCGCTGCAGCTTCTCGACAATGTCGCCAAGAGCAATCCGGGCTCGCCAGCGGTGAAGCAGATCGCCGTCGTCCTGGCGGCGCAGATTACCGAGCGGCAGCGCGCCGTGCGCGACGAGCAGCAGAAGGCCGACGCGGCGATCCAGAAGCTCGAGGCGCTGCGCGCGATGGAGCGGAGCCTGATGCGCGATCGCATTCGCGGCGGCGGTGGCGGCGGGGGCGGTGGCGGGGGGGCGGGCAGCAGCGGAGGCGGTGGTGGCGGCGGCGGCGGGCGGGGGCGGCCGTTAGGACGATCATGCAGACAGGCGACATCCTGCTGGTCGACGACGATCCGGATCTGCTGAAGCTCATCAGCCTGCGGCTCACTTCGGCCGGCTATCGCGTGCGCACTGCGGACAGCGGCGAGGCGGCACTGGCAAGCCTTGCGGTCGTGCGTCCCGGTGCGGTGATCACCGATCTTCGGATGCCGGGGATCGACGGCCTGCAGCTCTTCGAGGCCATCCACCGGCAGCATCCGGCGCTGCCCGTCATCATCCTGACGGCGCACGGCACGATTCCCGACGCGGTATCGGCGACCCAGCGGGGCGTCTTCGGATTTCTGACCAAGCCATTCGACAGCCAGGAGCTCCTGCAGCTCGTTGCATCGGCGCTGCGCCTCGCCGGCGATGCGCCGGCCGAGAACAGCGAGACCGCGGGCGAGTGGCGATCCGGAATCATCACCCGCAGCCCGCAAATGGAGGATCTGCTGCGCCAGGCGCGCCTCGTCGCGGATTCGGATGCGAGCGTGCTCGTGTACGGCGATTCGGGCACCGGCAAGGAGCTTCTCGCCCGCGCGATCCACCGCGCGAGCCCCCGCGGCGACAAGCCGTTCGTCGCGGTCAACTGCGGCGCCATTCCGGAGCCGCTGCTCGAGTCGGAGCTCTTCGGGCATGCGCGCGGCGCATTTTCGGGCGCGGTGCAGGCGCACAAGGGGCTGTTCCAGTCGGCCGACGGCGGCACGATCCTGCTGGACGAGATCGGCGACATGCCGCTCGCGCTGCAGGTCAAGCTGCTGCGCGTGCTGCAGGAGGGCGAAGTGCGCCCGGTGGGCGCCACGCAGTCGATCCCGGTCGACGTCCGCGTGATCTCCGCGACGCATCGCGATCTCGATGCGTACAAGGCGTCCGGTCAGTTTCGGGAAGATCTCTACTACCGACTCAATGTCGTTTCGCTGAAGCTGCCCGCGCTGGCCGACCGGCGCGAGGACATTCCGTTGCTCGCCACGCACTTCCTGCGCCGGCTGGCGGAGCGCTACAAGCGGCCGCCGCTGACGCTCGCTCCGGACGCCATGGCGCTCCTCATTTCCGCACCGTGGCCCGGCAATGTCCGCCAGCTGCTCAACCTGCTCGAGCAGGCGGTGGCGCTGGCGACGACGAACGTGATCCCCGCGTCGCTGATCCAGGGCTCGCTCCGCGAGGACGCGAGCGCGCTTGTGCCGTTCGAGGAAGCGCGCAAGGAATTCGAGCGCGACTATCTCGTGCGCCTGCTCAAGATCACGGGGGGTAACGTCACGCAGGCGGCGCTGCTCGCGAAGCGCAACCGCACCGAGTTCTACAAGCTCCTGCAGCGGCACCGGCTCGAGCCGGCGATGTTCAAGGAAGGCAAGCCTTCCTGACCACGGCGCCGTGACGGCGTAACTCTAGTCGCAAGACGCGTTGTCCAGCGCGGCGCAGGCCGGTCCGATCCATTCCAATGTCATGACGACTGCCGCGATTGCGCGTCGACCCTCGTTCGCTGTCGCTGAATGACGACATGAATTTACAATCATAATCAACAGTTTAACGTAAATGACACATGGCGTGTCGGTGAAATGCGACAGGTGACGCATTCGCGCGATCGCGAACGAACTGCAACCCTCGTGCCGCGCAGGGCATTTTGCGGGGCACAACGACAGGAATCACGTTTGTCCAACCCGATAAAAATTCGGTTGGCACGTGCCTTGCTTAGCGCTAAGCAAGGAGCTTCGAGCCTGCACAACGATCATGGACCGCTTCTCGCCCGAATTCGCGCAACACTGGCTCACCGAGCGATCGGGTTCGATCGACGGTGGCGCCGTGGAGCGTCGCGCCGACGAGTCGCCGTCACCGGCGCAACAGGAAGCGCTGGACGCCTTGGCCGAGCGGGTATCCGCGGCGCGCAGCGTGTACTGATTATCGGAGACGCTACCGACGATTGCACATCCTTGCCGGCGCATTGGCCGGCTCTCGAACAGTAACCGGAGCGCTGCTGGCGGTCCGGCCGATCGATCCCCCTTGCCCGCTATCTTCCTCCCGGCGGGCTTTTTTTTGGCGTCTTCGCCGCGCGACCTCTACACGGCGACCGGAGCCTTGATCGCGGGCTGCGGATTGTAGTCGACGAATTCGATGTCCTCGAACGCGTAGTCGAAGATCGTCGGCGGCCGGCGACGGAGCACGAGGCGGGGCAGCGGGCCCGGCGTGCGCGCAAGCTGGGTATCGACCTGCTCCAGGTGATTGAGGTAGAGGTGACAGTCGCCGCCGGTCCAGACGAAATCGCCGACCCCGAGATCGCATTGCTGCGCGACCATGTGCGTCAGGAGCGCGTACGACGCGATGTTGAAAGGCACGCCGAGGAAGATGTCGCAGCTTCGCTGATAGAGCTGGCAGGAGAGGCGGCCGCCGGCGACGTAGAACTGGAAGAGCAGGTGACACGGCGGCAGCTTCATCCGCGGAATGTCGCCGACGTTCCAAGCCGATACGATGAGCCGCCGCGAATCGGGATTGCGCTTGATCTCCGCGACGACGTTGGCGATCTGGTCGATGTGCGAGCCGTCGGGCGCCGGCCAGTTGCGCCACTGATAGCCGTAGACCGGGCCGAGATCGCCATTCGCGTCGGCCCATTCGTCCCAGATCGTCACGCCGGCCGCCTGCAGCGAGCGGACGTTCGTCTCGCCGCGCAGAAACCAGAGGAGCTCGTGGATGATCGACTTCGTGTGCACCCTTTTGGTCGTCAGCAGCGGAAACCCGGCACGCAGATCGAAGCGCATCTGATAGCCGAGCACGGACAGCGTGCCGGTTCCGGTGCGGTCGGATTTGCGGTCGCCGTGCTCGCGGACGTGCCGCATGAAGTCGAGGTATTGGCGCATCGGAGGGGCCTGATGGAAGCGCTGCCGGCGGGATTGTAGCTTGACCTCCGACCGTTCGTCGGAGAATCCGGCGCCCGGCGGCCGGACGGGTTGACAAGGCGAAATCCGGACCCTTAGTATGCGACCACATAACTAGTTTCATAGTTATATAACGACCGCCGATCCTCGCGGCCCGAGGTGGAAAGATGCGACCGAGCTATGCCCGCGCAATCCCCCGCGCCTGGCGCCAGACCGCCGGGAAGTTCGTCGCGCTGGGCGATCCCCACCGCCAGCGGATCCTGCTGATGTTCGAGCCCGGCGAGCGTCTCAACGTTGGGCAGATCGTCGCCGCCTCGACGCTTTCGCGCTCCGCGGTCTCGCATCACCTGCGCGTGCTGCGCGAGGCGGGTGTGCTCCAATCCGAAAAGATCGGCAAGGAAGTCTGGTACTGGCCCGACCCCGGCGCCGTCCGCGCGGCGCTGACCGCGGTGCTCGAGTACCTCGACACGCAATGAGCGTGCGCCGGCAGCCGTCGCGCAGCCCGGGCCACGCACGCACCTTCTAGAGGAGATCGCGAACATGCACACGGGCAACCAGTTCGATCTCCTGCGCGAGCGCCGCTTCGCGCCGTTCTTCTGGACGCAGTTTCTCGGCGCCGCCAACGACAATGTCTACAAGAACGCGCTGATCATCTTCGTCGCTTTCCACGCCGCGCGCCTGACGACGCTCGATCCCAATGCGCTCGTCAACCTCGCGGGCGCCGTGTTCATCGCCCCGTTCGTGTTGCTCTCGGCGACATCCGGGCAGATCGCCGACAAGATCGAGAAGTCGCGCCTCATTCGCTGGGTCAAGATCTTCGAGATCGCCATCATGGTCGTCGGGCTCGCGGGCTTCTGGCGCCAGAACCTGACGCTGATGTTCGCCGCGCTCGCGCTCCTCGGCATCCACTCGGCGCTGTTCGGGCCGGTGAAGTACGCGATCCTGCCGCAGCATCTCAAGCCCGAGGAGCTGATCGGCGGCAACGGACTGGTCGAGATGGGCACCTTCGTCGCGATTCTCCTCGGCACCATCGCCGGCGGCGTCGTCGTCGCCATCGAGCCCAACGGGCCGATCCTCGCGTGCGTGCTGGCCATCGCGATCGCGCTGGGGGGCTATCTCGTGAGCCGGGGGATTCCGCACACGCCGGCCGTCGCACCCGATCTCGCGATCAACTGGAATCCGTTCTCCGAAACCTGGCGCAACCTCCGCATCGCGCAGCAAAACCGCGTCGTCTGGCTGTCGATGCTCGGAATCTCGTGGTTCTGGTTCTACGGCGCGATCTTTCTCGCGCAATTCGCCGGCTTCGCGCGCGACGTCCTCGGCGGCAACGAGCACGTGGTGACCTTCCTGCTCGCGCTCTTTTCGGTCGGCATCGGCGTCGGCTCGTTGCTGTGCGAGCGGCTGTCGGGACGCAAGATCGAGGTGGGGCTGGTTCCGTTCGGCTCGATCGGCCTCACGCTGTTCGCCGTCGACCTGTGGCTCGCGAGCAAATCGCTGAAGGCGACGGGCCTCGCCGGCCTCGACGTCTTTTTCGCCACGCCCGCGCACTGGCGCGTCGCCGCCGACCTGGTCCTGATCGGTCTCTTCGGCGGGTTCTACATCGTCCCGCTCTACGCGCTGATCCAGGAGCGCTCGGCGCCGTCGCACCGGTCGCGGATCATCGCCGCGAACAACATCCTCAATGCGATCTTCATCGTCGCGTCCGCCGGCATCGCGATCGCGCTGTTGCGGCTGGGCCTGTCGATTCCCGAGCTCTTTCTCGTCAACGCGCTGATGAACGCGGCGGTCGCGGTGTTCATCTACGGCCTCGTGCCCGAATTCCTGATGCGCTTCCTCGCCTGGCTGCTCGTCCACACGTTCTATCGCGTGGAAAAGCAGGGCCTCGAGCAGATTCCCGAAACGGGACCGTGCGTCGTCGTCTGCAATCACGTGAGCTACGTCGATGCGGTCGTCATCGCTGCCTGCGTGCGGCGCCCGATCCGCTTCGTGATGGATCACCAGATATTCAAGGTGCCGCTGCTCTCGTTCATCTTCCGGACGATGCGCACGATCCCGATCGCGCCGTCGAAGGAGGACGCGACGATGAAGGATCGCGCATTCGCCGAGGTCGCGACGGCGCTCGCGGCCGGCGAGATCGTCGGAATCTTCCCCGAGGGCAAGCTTACGGACAACGGCGAGCTCAATCCCTTCCGCCCGGGTATCCAGCGGATCGTCGAGACGACGCCGGTGCCGGTGGTGCCGCTTGCGCTGCGGGGACTCTGGGGAAGCTTCTTCAGCCGCTCGCACGACGGCAAGGCGATGCGCCGTCTGCGCGGCGTGTTCTCGCGGATCGCGCTCGTCGCGGCACCGCCGGTACCGGCGGATCGCGTCACGCTCGACGGGTTGCAGGCGACGGTGCTGGCGCTTCGCGGCGACTGGAAGTAACTGTCGCAACCACAACAAACCGCGCAAAGGGAGAGGGTATGAGCGGAGGACGGAGCGCAATCTTCGACTGGGCGCAGCAGCAGCGTCTCGCGCCCGCGGCGGTTCCTATGGCGCTGCAGCTTGCCGGCGTCACGCCGGATGCCGTGCAGTGGCGGCAGTTCATCGACCGCCTGCTGCTGGGTCTCGGCGTGCTGATGCTGGCGGCAGGCACGATCTTCTTCCTCGCTGCCAACTGGCACGAGCTCGGCCGCTATGCCAAGTTCGCGTTGGCCGAGATTCCCATCGTCGTAGCGGTCGCTGCCTGCTGGCGATTCGGCCTCGATTCGACGCTCGGCAAATCGGCGCTCGTCGCTGCCTCCCTCTTCACCGGGGCGCTGCTCGCGCTGGTCGGGCAGACCTACCAGACGGGCGCCGACACCTACGAGCTGTTTGCGCTGTGGGCATTGGCGATCACGGCCTGGGTGGCCGTGTCGCGGCTGCCGGCGCTCTGGCTCTTGTGGCTCGCGCTTCTCCACGTCGCGATCTTTCTGTACCTCGGCACGTTCGACACGATCCTGCGCGGCAGCTTCGGCCTGCGCGAGATGCTGTGGCTCGTGTTCGCCCTCGACACGCTGGTGCTGATCGCATGGGAAGCGCTGGCCGCGTCGGGCATCGCGTGGCTGCGCGAGCGATGGGCGGTCCGGGTCGTCGCGTTTGTCGCCGGGACGGCCGTCACGGCGCTTGCGGTGTGGTCCGGGTTCGAACGGCACGCCGACGCCTCGCCGATTGTCGCGTATTTCGCCTATGTGGCGTGGCTCGCCGCGGTGATGTGGGCGTATCGGTGGCGGAAGGTCGACCTCTTCGTGCTGGCGGGCGCCGTGCTCTCGGTGATCGTGGTCGTCACCGTCGCGCTGTCGAGTCAGTTGATCAGTCACGCCAAACCGGGCGCGTTCCTGCTGATCGGGCTCGCCGTGATCGCGGGTGCGGGGATGGGCGCGTGGTGGCTGCGCGGGGTCGCGGCCGGAGAGAGGACATGAGCGCCTCCGATCGCACCGCGTTGTGGGACCGGCTGGATGCCGCGGGCCTGGTCGAAGGCGCAGCTCCGTCGGCGGCCGCGGATGCGGTGCCGTGGTACGTGCGCGCGATGGTCGGCATCGCCGGCTGGATCGCTGCCTGCTTCCTGCTCGCGTTCATCGGCGGCGCCGTCGCGTTCGCCTTCCGGACCGGCGGCGCCTCGGTGACGGTCGGCCTCGTGCTGTGCGCCGCCGCGATTGCGCTCTTGTGGTCGTTCGCCGCGCGCGAGTTCGTCGCCCAGTTCGCCCTGGCGCTGAGTCTCGCCGGGCAGGCGATGGTCGTCGTGGGGCTCTTCGCTCTGTTTCCCCGCCAGGATCGCGTCGTCTACGCAATCATCACGGCATTCGAGCTGGCACTCGCGCTGGCGGTGCCGTATTCCATCCATCGCACGTGGTCCGCGCTGGTTGCCGCGATGGCGCTCCTGTTCGCGCTCATCACGTTGCGCGTCTCGTTTCTGTTTCCCGCGCTTGTCGCGGCGGGCTTCGTGGCGGTGGAGCTCAACGAGGCGAGACTCGCCCGGCACGCGGACATCTGGCAGCCCGTGTCCGCCGGGCTTGCGTTGTCGCTGCTGCTGCTCGTCCCGGCGACGCTCGCGTTTTCGCTCTTCGGCGAGCTCGTGGGCACCAGGGCTTTGCACGACACGTCCACCGCGTGGAGAGGAAGTGCGCTCGTCGCGCTGGTCCTCATCGTCACCGTTGCCATGCTGCTCGCGCGCAATGGCGTAAGGCTCGGCGGGCGCGCCGGCGTTGCCACGCTGGCCGCGTGCGTGGCGCTCGCCGCTGCCTGGCAGGTCCCGGCGATCATCGCCGCGGTGATCGTCGTCATCGCGGCGTTTGCGTCGGGTCGCCGCGCGCTGGTGGGGCTGGGCCTCGTCGCGCTCGCGGCGACGCTCGGTCACCATTACTTCTCGCTCGATGCGACGTTGCTCGCGAAATCCGCCTCGCTGATCGCCGCGGGCGCGGTGCTCCTTGCCGCGCGGTTCGCCGCCCGGCACTGGGTCGTGACGGCGTCGTCGGAGGCCGGCCATGCGTAAATGGATCGTGGTGCTTGCCGGGGCAGGCCTGCTGCTAGGCATCAACCTCGTCATCGCGGCGCGCGAGCGGCTGCTCGACGAAGGGCGCGTCGTCCTGCTCGAGCTGACGCCGGTCGACCCGCGCTCGCTGATGCAGGGCGATTACATGGCGCTGCGCTTCAAGGTCGTGCGCGATGCGTTTCAACCGGCGCCCGCGGAGGTCGTCGCGGACGGCCGCATCGTGCTGGGGCTCGATGCCCGGGGTGTGGCCACCTTCCGGCGCTTCGACAACGGCGCTGGGCCGGCCGCCGACGAAGTCGCGTTCCGCTACCGCATCCGCCACGGCACGCCGAAGCTCGGGACCAACGCGTTCTTTTTCGAAGAGGGCCGCGCCGGCGATTACGCGAAAGCCCGCTATGGCGAATTCCGCGTCGCGCCGAACGGCGAGGCGATCCTGACGGCGCTACGCGACGAGGCGTTGAGAGTATTGGGCGGGCCACCGAAAAAATGACGCGGCGGCAGCCCCGCGTCGCCGCGAAAGAGGGGAGAGCACGATGGCAACCGTGATCGGACTTATCGTCGGCATGCTGGTGGGAGGCTTGCTCATCGGCAGCGGCGCCGGCGCGCTGCTCGGCGGAATCGTCGGCGCGTTCGCCGGCTTCATCATCGCAAGCCGCAAGGATCGCGACCGGAACATGCGCCCGGAGGCGACGGCTTCCACGATCGTGCCCTCCGCGCCGGAAGTCTCGCGCACGCTGGCGGATCGCGTTTCGATGCTGGAGCGCCGCGTCGCGGATCTCGAGCGCGCACGAGCAGCAAGGTGCGTCCGCTGCGGAATCCGTCGCCCCGGGCACGCCACAATTCGATGCGACGATGCCGTTGGATCTCGTGGCGCCGGTCGCGGAGCGTTCGGTCGCGCCGATCGCCGACGACGGTCCGTCGGCGAACGCCGTCGTCAACGCCGACGGAACGCTGCCGGCGATGTCCGCGGCGGTCGAGCGCGCCGCCATCACCGCCGCCACCGTCGCACGTCGAGCCGCCGCCGGTGCCCCCGAATCCGCTGTGGGCGTGGATCGTCGGCGGCAACACGCTGGCGCGCATCGGCGTGGTGCTCCTCTTCATCGGCGTTGGCTTCCTGCTGAAGTACGCGGTCGAGCACGTGCAGGTGCCGATCTCGCTCCGCCTCGCCGGCATCGCGCTGGGCGGCGTCGCGCTGCTGGTCATCGGATGGCGATTGCGCGTGTCGCGACGGGCCTACGCGATGGTGCTGCAGGGCGGCGGTGTCGGTGTCCTCTATCTGACGGTGTTCGGCGCGCTGCGCCTTTACGCCCTCGTCTCGCCGATCGCGGCGTTCGGGTTGCTCGTGTCGATCTCGGTGCTGTCCTCGTTTCTCGCCGTGCGCCAGGACGCGATTTCGCTCGCGGCGCTCGCCGTCGCGGGCGGCTTCCTCGCGCCGATCCTCACGTCGAGCCAGTCGGGCAACCACGTGATGCTGTTCAGCTACTACGCATTGCTCAACGCCGGCATTCTCGGGATCGCGTGGTTCAAGGCGTGGCGCGTGCTGAACCTGCTTGGATTCGCGTTCACGTTCCTCGTCGGCACGTTCTGGGGCGTCACGCGCTACCGGCCGGAGAATTTCGCGACGACGGAGCCGTTTTTGATCCTGTTCTTCCTTTTCTACGTCGCGATCGCCGTTCTCTATGCACTGCGCCGCTCGGTCGAAGTGCGCGACTACGTGGATGCAGGCCTCGTCTTCGGCACGCCGCTCGTCGCCGCCGGGTTGCAGAGCGGCCTCGTCCACGACATCGAATACGGGATGGCGTTCAGCGCGCTGGCGATGTCCGCGCTCTATCTCGTTCTCGGGCGTTTCCTCTACACCCGTCGCCGCGACGACATCCGGCTGCTCGTCGAGAGCTTCCTCGCGCTCGGCGTCGTGTTCGCGACGCTGGCCGTCCCGCTGGCGCTCGACGCGCGCTGGACGTCCGCGACGTGGGCCGTGGAAGGTGCGGCGATCGTATGGGCGGGCGTGCGCCTCGAGCGCCGCCTGGTGCGCGCCTTCGGTCTGCTGCTGCAATTGGGCGCCGGCATCGCCTTCCTGCTCGGCTTGTCGCTGTGGACGTCCGGCGGTACGGCGGCGGCGATCCCGATCGCCAACAGCGCATTCGTCGGAGCGATGCTGGTCGCGATCGCGGCCTCTTTCACGGCGTGGCATCTCGATCGACATCGCGAGCGTCTGCCGGCAGCCGAAGCGGCGGGCATTCCCGCCGTCGTGTTCGCGTGGGGCATGCTGTGGTGGCTCTTCGCGGGCTGGCGCGAGATCGATCGCTTCGTCCCGTACGAGGTCCGGATTCCGGCGCTGGTCGGATTCCTGACCGCGACCGCCGTATTGTTCGTGGCGCTCGAAGCGCGGCTGCAGTGGAAGATCGCCCGCGTGCCGGCGATGCTGCTGCTGCCGGCGCTGCTCGCCGTCGCGCTGGTGTCCATGAGTCGTTCGTTCGGATCATCCGACTTCGTGGTCGCGGACCCGAGGTCACTCGCGTTCGATCATCTGTTTGCGCATGGCGGCTCCGTGGCATGGATCGCTGCCGTCGCGGTCATTGCCGGTCTCCTTCGGTGGTTCGACCGGCAAGGCGTGACCGGCCGATCGACGGCCCCTCCCGTGGTTTCGCTGGGCTTGCTGCATGCGGGATTTTTCTGGCTGGTGTTGCTCCTCGTTGCGCATGAGGTGTCGTGGGCGGGCCGCCAGATCGAGCAGCGTCATGGCGTATGGAGCGCCGTCCCATGGGGCCTCGTGCCGGCGCTCGGCATCGGCATCGTGAGCGAGCTCGCGCTCGGCTCGCGGTGGCCCGTCGGCGTGCATCGGCACGGCTACGTCGTGCTCGGATCAATTCCCGTGGTCGCGTGGCTCGTGGTCTGGTCGATCGCCGCAAACGTCCATGGCAGCGGCGATCCGGCACCGCTGCCCTACGTGCCGCTTCTCAATCCGTTGGACCTCACGCAGGCGGCCGTCCTGTTGGCGCTGGCGATCTGGGCCGTGCGCGCCCGGCGCCTCGACCCGGGAGTCTTTGCCGCCGTGCCGCAGAGCGCCGTCGTCGTCACGCTGTGCGCGCTCGCATTCCTGTGGATCAACGCGATCGCATTGCGCTCGATCCATTTCTGGTACGACGTGCCCTACACGCCGCATGACCTCTGGCGCTCGACGATCGTGCAGGCGGTGCTCTCGCTTCTTTGGTCGTCTCTCGCGCTGGCGACGATGGCGTATGCGAATCGCCGGCAGTGGCGCGTTCCGTGGATGGCCGGCGCGGCGCTGCTCGCCGTCGTCGTCGCCAAGCTGTTTCTCGTCGAGCTGGCCCAGGTCGGGACGATCACGCGCATCGTGTCGTTCATCGGCGTCGGCCTGCTTCTCTTGCTGATCGGCTATCTCGCGCCGGTGCCGCCGCGGCGCAAGGAGGGCGTGTCATGATCCGCGCACTGATTCTCGCGTTCGTGTTCGCTGCCGCGGCCCACGCCGAGCGGCCCGCCGACTATGCGTTCGCCGTGCCGGTGACGCCCGGCAGTCCCGCGGCGTTCCAGCGCGTCGTCGTGCCGGCCGCCGTGTACGAAGGCGCCGTCTCGCGCGACCTCGCGGACCTGCGTGTCTTCAATGCCGACGGCGAGCTCGTTCCCTACGCGTGGGTGCCGCCGCGCGCGTCGTCGCGCGAGCGCCCGCCGGCGATCGCGCTGCCGATGTTCCCGCTGTACGTCGATCGCGACCGGCGCGACGTGTCCGGGCTCGCTCTGACGGTCGTGCGCAGTGCCGCCGGAACGACGGTCAGCATCAATTCGACCGACGCCGAGCCGGCGACCGGCAAGGTGCTGGGCGGCTACGTGCTCGACACGTCCGCGCTCGACGAGCCGCTCGTGGCGCTGACCTTCTCGCTGCCCCCGACGACCGGCGCGACGACGATGCGCCTCGCGATCGCGGCGAGCGACGATCTCGCCGCGTGGCGGAACATCACCGCCGATGGGACGCTCGTCAACATCGAGTACGCCGGCCAGCGCCTGACGCGCAACCGCATCGATCTCCCCGCCGTCAAGGCAAAGTACCTGCGCCTTTCGTGGGCGGCCGATGGGCCGGTCATCGCGTTCGGCGCGGTCAGCGGCGAATTCGGCACGCGCGCGATCGAAGCGCCGCGACAATGGCGCGACGCCAAGGGGACGCGGGTCGCGGAGCGGGAAGGCGAGTACGAGTACGATCTCGGCGGCGCTTTTCCCGTCGACCGCATCGCCATCGACTTGGCGACGCCGAATTCCATCTGGCCCGTCACCGTGCTCGCGCGCGGCAGTCCCGCCGAGCCGTGGCAGATCGCCGGCTCGACCGTCTTCTATCGATTGGAGCAACCGGGCGGCGATGTCACGAGCGCGCCGTTCCCCGTGGCGGGTGGCGCGCGGCGATATTGGCTGCTTCGCGTCGATTCGCGCGCGGGCGTGCCCGGCGAGGCACCGCCGCTGCGCGCCGGATGGCAGCCGCAGGAGATCGTGTTCGCCGCGCGCGGGCGCGCTCCGTTCACGCTCGCGTACGGCAATTACCAGGCGGCAGTGGTGCGCTGCCGATTGCGACGCTGGTCCCCGGATACGACAGCGCGAAGGACCCGCTGGCGAACATTGCCGTCGCCCGCGCCGGTGAGCGGATGACCCTCGGCGGCGCCGAGCAGCTGCGCAAGCCGCCGGACGTGAAGCGGTGGGTGCTGTGGGCGGCGCTCGTTCTGGGTGTGGTCGTGCTCGGGTGGATGGCGTGGCGGCTGTCGCGCGAAATGGCGGCCGCGACTGCAACCGACGAAGCGAGGACGCCGGACGCCTGAAGCCGAACGCTACGAGGGAGGCAGAACATCACCCCAGACGGCAGCGACCAGCGCAGGCAGGACGATGCCGGACGGGCCGCGGAGCACGAAGTCGACGCGATCGGAGAGGCGCGTCGGATTCGGGTTGATCTCGACGATCGCAGCGCCGTGGTGGCGCGCGTACGCGGGCAGCATCGCCGCGGGATAGACCTCGGCGGCAGTGCCGACGACGAGGAGCACGTCGCAATCGCGTGCCGCGCGCTCGGCGCGCGCGAGCGCATCGTCGGGCAGAGTCTCCTCGAACCAGACGACGTCGGGTCGCAGGAAAGCGCCGCATTGCGCGCACCGCGGCGCCTCGCGCGGGCTCGAATCGTCCCACGTCGCGACGATCGTTCCGTCGCGCGAGCACTTGACGCGCTGGATGTTGCCGTGGAGCTCGACGACGTTGGTGCTGCCCGCCGCCTGATGCAGCCCGTCGACGTTTTGCGTGATCACGAGGAAGTCCGGCTTTGCCGTCTGGATCGCCGCCAGCGCGCGGTGTCCGGCATTGGGCGCCGCGCCGGCGACCAGCTCGCGGCGCCATGCATACCAATCCCAGACGAGCTTCGCGTTGCGGCGGAACGCGTCCGGCGTGGCGAGCTCGAGCGGATCGAACTGCGCCCACATGCCGGTTTGCGCGTCGCGAAACGTCGGCACGCCGGATTCCGCCGAGATTCCGGCGCCGGTCAGCGCGCAAATCAAGCGCGCCTTGCGCATGCGGCCGATCAGCGCTGCCGGAATGGCGGGGGCTTCGGGGACGGACGGCATCGAACTCGGTGGTCGATTCGGGACGCGACAGCTCGGGGCGCGGTCCGATTCTAGATGCCATCGGCTCGCGTGTGCGATTCTTTTCGCGCGCGCGCCGTGTGACGAATCTGGCGTGTTCGTGTGCTACAGTGGGTCGTCCGCCACGGCGCCTTCCCATGTCCGGCAACACGCTCGGCACGCTATTCCGCGTTACCTCATTCGGCGAGTCGCACGGCCCGGCGATCGGCTGCGTCGTGGACGGCTGCCCTCCTGGCATGGCGCTCGATGCGCCGGACATCCAGCGCGAGCTCGACCGCCGCAAGCCCGGCACGTCGCGGCACGTGACGCAGCGGCGCGAATCCGACACGGTCGAGATCCTGTCCGGCGTGTTCGAGGGGCGGACGACCGGCACGCCGATCGCGCTCCTGATCCGCAACGAGGATCAACGCAGCAAGGATTACGCGGCGATCGCCGAGACCTTCCGGCCCGGCCATGCCGACTACGCGTACTGGCAGAAATACGGCATTCGTGACTATCGCGGCGGCGGCCGCGCGTCGGCGCGCGAGACAGCGGTGCGAGTCGCGGCGGGCGCCATCGCGAAGAAATGGCTGGCCGAGCGCCACGGTGTCGCGATTCGCGGCCATCTCGTCGCGCTCGGGGCAAAGACGATTCCATTCGAGGATTGGGCGCACGTCGAGACGAATCCATTTTTCGTCGCCAACGCGTCGATGCAGGACGAGCTCGACGCGTACATGGATGCGCTGCGCAAATCCGGCGATTCCTGCGGCGCGAAGATCACGGTGGTGGCGAGCGGCGTGCCCGTCGGCTGGGGCGAGCCCGTCTACGGCCGCCTCGACGCCGACCTCGCGTCGGCGATGATGGGCATCAACGCGGTCAAGGGCGTCGAGATCGGCGCCGGCTTCGGCAGCGCCGCGCAACGCGGCACCGAGCATTCGGACGAAATGACGCCCGAGGGGTTCCTGTCGAACAACGCGGGCGGGATCCTCGGCGGCATTTCGACGGGCCAGGACGTCGTCGTGACGATCGCGGTCAAGCCGACGTCGTCGATAAGGCTCGACCGCCGCTCGATCGACAAGGCCGGCAAGCCGGTGATCGTCAACACGCACGGCCGCCACGATCCGTGCGTCGGGATCCGTGCCACGCCGATTGCAGAAGCGATGATGGCGCTGGTGCTGATCGATCATGCGCTGCGGCATCGCGCGCAGAACGCCGACGTCGTCACCACGACGCCGCGGATCCCGGCAGCGGCGCCCGCCGACGTTGTTGCGCGTCACCGGCGCGCGGCGGCGGTCGACGATCCCGATCCGGACGAGGCGTGATGCGTTCGGAATCGGCACCAAGCCGGGCTTCAATTGCCGGATGGAATGGACGAGGCGACACATGCGGCGCGCGGCCGAGATGATCTCCTGATGGAAAGGCGAGCGTTCATCGGCGCCATCGCCGGCGCGTTCTTCGCCGCGCCGCGCGCCACCGATGCGCAGCAGAGCGGGAAGGTATTTGTCATCGGCATTCTGGCCAATGTCCGGCCTACCGAGTCGGAGGGGCCGCGTCTCTGGGGTGCGTTTATCGAAGGGCTGCGGGGGCTGGGCTACGTGGAGGGCCGCAACATCCGGATCGAATGGCGGATTTCAGACGGAAAATATGAGCGGCTCCCCGAGCTCGCGGCGGAGCTCGTCCATCTAGGCGTCGACGTCATCGTCGTGCCCGCCGACCAGAACGCCGCTGCGGCCAAGCGGGCGACTTCCACGATCCCCATCGTGATGACCGGCTCGGGCGATCCGGTGGGGAGCGGGCTCGTCGCGAGTCTCGCAAGACCGGGCGGAAACATCACCGGGTTGTCCATTCTTGCGCCCGAGATGGCCGGAAAGCAGCTGGCGTTGCTGAAGGAGCTCGTCCCCAGGATCTCCCGGGTGGCGATGCTTTGGAATCCGACCAATCCGGGCCATGCGCTTTCGCTCGAAGAGGCGAAAGGCGCGGCGCGGTCGCTGGGGGTGCAGCTGGAGCTCGTCGAAGCGCGCAGTCCCGACGAAATCAACGGTGCATTTGCGGCGATGACGAGAGCGCGCGCCGGCGCCGTTCTGGTGCTGTGGGACGGGATGTTTCTGATTCAGCAAAGAAGGATCATCGACCTGGCGGCAACGACCCGGCTGCCGGCGATGTATCAATATCGGGGGGGCGTGGCGGCCGGCGGCCTCATGGCCTACGGACCGTCCAACCGGGATGGCAATCGCCGCGCCGCCGGTTACGTGGACAAGATCCTGAGGGGCGCGAAACCTGCGGACCTGCCTGTCGAGCAGCCCACAACCTTCGAGCTCGTGATCAACCTCGGCACCGCGAAGGCGCTGGGCCTCGTGATCCCGCAACCGTTGCTGGTCCGCGCTGACGAGGTGATTCAGTGATCGCGGGCTACCCCACGTGCCGAGCGCTCAACTGCCGACGCTTCTGATCTTGGCGGCCGCATTGCCGCGCGCAAGCGCGATCTCCACGTCGTCGCCGACGGCGAGCGTCGAGGCATCCTCGACGATCGTGCCGTCGGCGGCGGTGACGATCGCGTAGCCGCGTTCCAGCACGCCCTGCGGGTTGAGGTGGGCGAGGTTCTGCGCCAGCGCGGCGAGCCGCGCGTCGAGACGCTCTTGCTGCGAGCGTGCCGCGCGCGTGAGCGCGAGCGCCGTCCGCGCTGTCGATGCGAGCTGCGGAAGCCCCTGGGCGAGCCGCGAGCCGAGCCGCTGCGCGAGGCTGCGGACACCCGCGCCGCTCACGTCCTGGCGATGGCGGAACGCACGCGCGAGGCGGCCGGCGAGCAGCGCGGCGTCACGGGCCTGCGCATCGATGCGCGCGGCAGGATGCGTGAGCCGGCGCGACACGCCGTCGATGCGCTGCATCGCCGCCTCCATCGAGCGCAGCTGCGCATGGCGCCAGCGCCCGGTGAAAGCGGCCACGTGCCGCAGGACGGCGTCGCGGTCCGGCGCAACCAGCGCCGCCGCGGCGGTCGGCGTCGGCGCACGCGCATCGGCGACGAAATCGCAGATCGTGAAATCCGTTTCGTGACCCACGCCCGACACCACGGGCAGCGTCGAGTCGAACACCGCCTGCGCGACGATTTCCTCGTTGAACGCCCACAGGTCCTCGATCGAGCCGCCGCCGCGCGCGACGATCAGGACATCGACATCGCCGCGCTCGTTGGCCACGCCGATCGCCCGCGCAATCGACTCCGCAGCGCCGTCCCCCTGCACGGCAGTGGGGTAGAGAATGACCGCCAGCGCCGGCCAGCGCCGTTTCAGCGTCGCGAGGAGGTCGCGCAACGCGGCGGCGCGCGTCGACGTCACGATGCCGACGGCGCGCGGAAACGCCGGCAGCGGCCGCTTTCGCTCCGGCGCAAACCAGCCCGCGGCCTCGAGCCGCGCCTTCAGCCGCGCGAATTTCTCGTACAGCGCCCCTTGTCCGGCGAGTCGCACGTTGTCGACGTTGAGCTGGAACTCGCCGCGGGCCTCGTAGATCGAAGCCGTCGCGCGCACTTCCACCGCCAGCCCGTCGCGAAGCGTGAAATCGGTGTATTGCGCCCGATGGCGGAACAGCACGCAGCGCACCTGAGCCTGCGCATCCTTCAGGTTGAAGTAGCAATGCCCGGACGACGCGCGCGTGAAGTTCGATATCTCGCCGGCGACCCAGAGGAGCCCGAGATGCCGCTCGAGGATGAGGCGCGCCGAGCTCACGAGCAGCGATACCGGCAGGACCGTCCGTGCGGCAATCTGCGGGACCCCCCCGGCCATGCCGATCGTGGCGGCGCCGGGGTAGTCGGGGTCGAGGTAGGGCGGTTGGGACATCAGCAAACCGGGCGCGATTCGCCCGGACGATTCGTCACCGCAGCAGAATGTTCGTCCAGGACAATTTTGGCTTTTGTCGGTGTCACGTTACCGTCATGTAGGAGCGTTGGCGAGGGCAAATGACGCTCCGGACGGCTCTTGGATTGGTCACGCAAATGTTTGTTTGCATTAGGGAAAAAAGAGGCGCGAAATTGGGCATGCGAAGGTTTTTTCCGGCCTGGGCACTACTTAGGGCGCGAATTTACAAGATACACACAATTTTATCCACAGGATTTGTGGACAACCTTGTCTCCCCGCCGTCCGCGATCGGCCGCAAACCCTTGCCTGGCGCGGGATTCCGGGGTGCGGGTCGGACTCACTACGGACTCGCTCGATGACGGGTTCCGGCGCGCGCGCTAGAATGCGCCCTCGTGGACGATTGTTCATGAACAAACGATGATGAATGCTGCGCCGCGTCAACCGCTCACCGCAAACGCCGACGCTCGACCCGGGGTCGGCGCGAACGTTCCGAGCTCGAATTTCCTCCGGACCATCATCGCCGAAGATAACCGGACCGGCAAATACGGCGGAAGAGTGGTCACTCGCTTTCCGCCCGAGCCGAACGGCTATCTGCACTACGGGCATGCGAAATCGATCAGCCTCAACTTCGGTCTGGCGGCCGAGAACGGCGGTATCTGTCACCTGCGGTTCGACGACACCAATCCCCTGAAGGAGGAGGTCGAGTACGAGGAATCGATTGCCGAAGCCGTCCGCTGGCTGGGCTACGACTGGGGCGAGCATCGCTATCACGCGTCCGACTACTACGACGCGCTTTACGGATTTGCCGAATGGTTCATCGAGCATGACCTCGCGTACGTCGACAGCCAGTCGGCCGAGGAGATGCGTGCGCTCCGTGGGACGCTGACCGAGGTCGGCCGGGCGAGCCCGTGGCGCGCTCGCCCCGTCGCCGAGAACCTCGATCTCTTTCGCCGCATGCGCGCCGGGGAGTTTCCCGACGGCTTGCACGTGCTGCGCCTCAAGATCGACATGGCGAGCCCGAACGTCAACCTCCGCGATCCGGCGATCTACCGGATCCGGCACGCGACCCATCACCGCACCGGCGACAAGTGGTGCGTCTACCCGCTCTACGACTACACGCACTGCATCAGCGATGCGTTGGAGCGGATCACGCATTCGATCTGCACGCTCGAGTTCCAGGACCACCGTCCGTTGTACGACTGGATCATCGAGAAGCTCGCCGATGGCGGCCAGCTCGAGCGCCCGCTGCCGCAGCAATACGAATTCGCGCGGCTCAACCTTACTTACGTCGTGCTCTCCAAGCGTCGCTTCATCGAGCTCATCGACAAGGGCCACGTCGACGGCTGGGACGATCCGCGGATGCCCACACTCGTCGGCGCTCGCCGGCGCGGTTTCACGCCCGAGGGCTTCCAGCTGTTTGCCGAGCGCATCGGGGTGTCGAAGTCCGATTCCTGGATCGACATGAGCGTGCTCGAGGATTGCATGCGCGACGACCTGAACGCGCGCGCTCCGCGCCGCATCGCCGTGCTCGACCCGGTCAAGCTCGTGATCGACAACTTCCCGGCCGACGCCAGCGAGGAGTGCTTCGCGCCCAATCATCCGCATCATCCGGAGCTCGGCCGGCGCTCGCTTCCGTTCACGCGCGAGCTGTGGATCGAGCGCGACGATTACGACGAGCATCCGCCGAAGGGCTATTTCCGTCTCGCGCCGGGAACCGAGGCGCGGTTGCGCTACGGCTACATCGTGCGCTGTGTGGGCGCCGAAAAGGACGCCGACGGCAGGGTCACCGCCGTCCATTGCACGTACGATCCGCAGACGAAGAGCGGCACGCCCGGCGCCGACGCGCGCAAGGTGAAGGGCAATCTGCATTGGCTGTCCACGCGCAACGCGGTCGCGGCGGAGGTGCGCCTCTACGACAGGCTGTTCGCGGTGCCGTTTCCCGGCTCGCGCAATCCGCAGGGTGTGCGCGCGGAAGACGAAGCGGCTCCCGCGGCGCTGACCCACTCGCATCTGGTCGCGGGCGAGGACGACGACGAGGAGGCGGGCCCGTCCGTCGAGCGCAACTATCTCGACGACCTCAACCCGGCATCGAAGCGCGTCATCACCGCACTGGTCGAGCGGGCGCTCGCCGATGCTGCCGCCGAGGAGCGTTTCCAGTTCGAGCGCCATGGTTACTTCGTCGCGGATATCGCCGACCACGCGCCGGGCAAGCCGGTGTTCAACCGCACGGTGACGCTGCGCGATTCCTGGGCCAAGCCCTAGCACTTGTCGCCAGCGGAGACGACCCTACATTTGGCTGCACCGGTGCGCTAAGATGGCGCCCGCTGAATCGACTCCCGGGAATCCGTCATGAAGCGCATCGTGCTGTTCATCGCCACCAACCTGGCGGTCGTGCTCGTCCTCTCGATCGTATTGCGCCTCCTCGGCCTCGACCGGGCGATGTACAGCCAGACCGGAATGTCGACCGGCGGGCTGCTCGTGTTTTCGGCCGTCGTCGGGTTCACCGGCGCGATCATCTCCCTGCTGATGTCGAAATCGATGGCGAAATGGTCGACCGGCGCGCACGTGATCCAGCAGCCGGCGAACGAAGCCGAGGCATGGCTCGTCGAGACGGTGCGCAAGCTCGCCGCCAAGGCGGGCATCGGCATGCCGGAAGTTGCGATCTACGAGGGCGCGCCGAACGCCTTCGCCACCGGCGCGTTCAGGAATTCGGCGCTGGTCGCGGTATCGACGGGACTCCTGCAGGGGATGAACAGGGAGGAAGTCGAGGCGGTGCTCGGTCACGAGATCGGGCACGTCGCCAACGGCGACATGGTGACGCTGACGCTGATTCAGGGAGTCGTCAACACGTTCGTCGTGTTCTTTGCGCGCATCATCGGCTCGATCGTCGACAAGGCGGTCTTCCGCACCGAGCGCGGCAACGGCCCCGGCTACTTCATCACGGTGATCATCGCCCAGATCGTGCTCGGCATTCTCGCGTCGATGATCGTCGCCTGGTTCTCGCGCCACCGCGAATTCCGTGCCGACGCCGCGAGCGCGAACCTTCTCGGCACGCCATCGCCGATGGTCAATGCGCTGCGCCGGCTCGCCGGTCTCGAGCCCGGCGCGCTGCCGCAGTCGATGTCCGGATTCGGCATCACCGACAAGGGCGGGTTCATGTCGCTGTTCTCGACCCATCCGCCCATCGAGGAGCGGATCGCGGCGCTCCAGCGCGCGAGCGCCTGACATGCAGAAATTCAAGATCGAGGTCGAGGACGACAAGGGCCTCTGGAGCGATGTGCGCGGAGCCGACGGCGCGCTTCTCGTCTTCGACAGCGAGACGGCCGCGCGCGCGAAGCTGGCGGAGCTGTTCCCGGTCCTCGTGCAGATGGAGAAGTACGCCGGTGGCAAGCGCACGCGGGTGATCAGGATCCTCGAGGACGAGGACGACTGGCCGGCACCGCGGAAGTGATCGTTCGGCGCGGCCCGGCTCGCGCCGGTCTCCGCCTGACCCTCTGGAGAGCCCTGTGATCGATCTTTACACCTGGCAGACATCGAACGGCCAGCGCGCCGCCATCATGCTCGAGGAATGCGGATTTCCGTATCGCGTCCATCGCATCGATCTCTTCAAGAACGAGCAGCAGAGCCCGGAGTACCTGAAGATCAATCCGGCGGGACAGATTCCGGCGATCGTCGATCCTGACGGCCCCGGCGGCCAGCCGCTCGCGCTTGCCCAGTCCGCCGCGATCGCGTTGTACCTCGCGGAAAAATCGGGGCGCTTCGTTCCCTCCGATCCCTTGCGGCGCGTGATCGCCTTGCAGTGGTTCATGTTCACGTTGGCCGATCTCGCTCCGGCGTCGGCGAACGTGTTCCTGCTGGGCGTGCTCGCGCCGGAAAAATCGCCGGCCAATCTCGAATGGCTCGGCAACCGCATGCTGAGATTCTTCCGGCTGGCGGACGCGCGTCTCGAAGGCCGGGAATGGCTCGCCGACGAACTGTCGATCGCCGACTTCGCGCTCTACCCGGTGGTCGCGGTGCGAAAGCCGCAGCTCGAGGCGGCGGGCGGCCTCCCGAATCTCGCGCGCTGGAGCGCGGCGCTCGCTGCGCGGCCCGGCATAGCAAAGGCGATGAAAGCCGCGGACTGAATGCCCCACGCGCCGTGGTTGCTCAGCGCGGCGCTTCGTGCAGCAAACGGTAGTCGCCGAATTCGCCGAGCGGGAAGAGCCGCGCGCGCGTGGCTTCCGGAAGCCGCTCGAGATCGGCGGCGCGAAGCGCGATGAAGTCCGCCGCCGGATCGTCGAGCAGCGGGGCGAGCGTCGCGATATCCGGCACGCGGATCGCTCTTCCGCGCGAATAGAAGTCGGCTGACGGGGGAGGGCGGCCGACATAGACGAGGCGTTCCCCGTTGTTCGCGCGTTGCGACGCCCAGATCGCGACGAGCGCCTTGTGCGACAACGCGCGCTCGAACCGGTCCTGACCGACGGCGATGCCGACGACGAACAGCACAGGAATCGCGACGCCGGCGACGAGCAGCGCCCGCACGGGAGGGCGCACGATGCGATCGTCGTGCGCGTGCACGCGCCACAGGTCGCCGAGCAGCAGCGCGAACGCAGGCAGCCCCGGCAGCACGTACGTCGCGAGGATGTTGCCCGAGATCGTGAAGAAGACCATCGGCGCGATCGTCCACAGCAGGAGGTAGAGGCGCCAGGGATCGGCAACGAGCTCCGCAACGTCGGCGCGCCGTCGCGTGAGTCGCGCGCAGGAGCCAGGAAAGCGCGACCGCCGACCAGGGCAGCGCCGCGGCGATCCAGTAGAGCCAGATCATCCCCCGCGGCCGCGCGTGCGCCGCGCCGTAGAGATCGCCCTTCCAGCCGGGCTCGACGAACCGCTTCCAGTGCTCGCCGACGAGGAAGTAGTCGAGGAATCCCGGCGTCGCGCGCTCCGCCGCCCAATACCAGGGGACCACGAGCGCGGCCGTGAGCAACAGGCCGCCGATCCAGGGCAGCCGCGTCCATGCATCGCGCCAGCGGCCGGTGAAAAGCGTCCACGCGCCGATCGGCAGGAACGAAAGCACGGCGGCGACCGGACCCTTGGCGAGAAGACCGATCGCGAGGCCGACGAAAAGCGATGCCGCCGCCGCCGCGCGCTGCCGGTCGGGGCCGCGCACGGCGATCCAGAAGCCGGTCATCGTCATCGTCGTGCCGAGCGCCAGCGCGGTGTCGGTCATCACGGCGCCGGCGGCGATGAAGACGAGGACGGTCGACGCGAAGAGCGCGAGCGTCCACAGGCTCTGATCGCGGCCGCCGCGCAGCGCGGCCTGCAGCGCCACGGGGACTCCGCAAGCGAGCGCGAGCAGCAGCGACGGCAGCCGCGCGGCGAATTCATCGATGCCGAGCACCGCCATCGCCGCCGCCGACAGCCACGTCGATAGCGGCGGCTTGCCCCAGAACGGAACGCCATAGTCGAACTGCGGCGAAAGCCAGTCGCCCGTCTCCAGCATCTTGCGGGCGATTTCGGCGTAGCGCGACTCGGTCGAATCCATCAGCGGATACGCGCCGAGTGTGGCGAGCCGCACGAGAATCACCGCGACGACGAAAAGCGCAAGCAGCCGGCGCTCGCGCGCGGTCAGGACGAAGGCCATCTTTCCGGCCGGGCCTCGTCGCCCGGCGCGGCGACCGGGGGAAGCGGGCGCGACGGCGGCAGCCGGCGCTGGACGAGGTAGAGCGGGCGCTGCTTGACCTCGATGAACATGCGCGCGAGGTATTCGCCGATGATCCCGAGCGCCATCAGCTGCAGCCCGCCGAGGAACAGCACCACGGCGACGAGCGTCGGGAAGCCGCGAACGGGATCACCGAAGGCGAGCGTCTTGACGACGAAGTAGCCGCCGTAGGCAAACGCGACCAGCGCGGTCGCAAAACCTATGTAGCTCGCGGCCTTGAGCGGAACGACCGAGAACGATGTGATGCCCTCGAGCGCGAAATTCCACAGCCGCCAGTAGTTCCACTTGGTCTCGCCCGCATAGCGGCCGTCGCGGTCGTACTCGATCTCGCGGCAAGGGAATCCGATCCACGCGAAGAGGCCCTTCATGAAGCGGCTGCGCTCGGGAAAGCGGCGCAGCGCCGTCACCGCGCGGTGCGATAGCAGCCGGAAGTCGCCGACGTTCTCCGGGATGTCGACCGTGCCGATGCGGCCGATCGCGCGGTAGAACGCGCGCGCGGTGGCCTTCTTGAACCAGCTCTCCTGGGCGCGGCTGCGACGGCGCATCAGCACCACATCGTGGCCTTCATGCCACGCGCGGATCATGTCCGGGATCAGCTCGGGGGGATCCTGCAGGTCCGCGTCGATGACGACGACGGCGTCGCCGTTCGCGTGGTCGAGACCCGCGCTCATCGCCACTTCCTTGCCGAAGTTGCGCGACAGGTCGACGACCGCGACGCGCGGGTCCGCATCGTGCAGGGCGGCAAGCAGAGGCATCGTGCCGTCGTGGCTGCCGTCGTTCACGTAGACGATTTCGACCGGCTCCGCCAGGCGGTCGAGCACGGCAGCAAGGCGCCGGTGAAACTCCGGCAGCACCGCCTCCTCGTTGAAGACGGGGACGACCACCGAGATCGAGCCCGCGGCCGATGCGCTCGCGGCGTTCGCGCTGCGCGCTGCGCTCAGAACGTCCATCTGCGATTGGCGAGATAACCCGCCGCGAGGACCGCTGCGGTCGCGGTGACCTGCGCGGCCAGGTAGTGCGGGCCCGCGAAGCCAAGCACGGCGGCCATCACCAGCGCGTTGAGCGCGACGCCCGCGGCGGCGACCAGCGCAAAGCGCGGCAGCGCCTGCCGGTGCGGGCGGTCGCTGCCAAACGTGTAGCGACGATTGAGCACGTAATTGACGATGGCGCCGGCGATGGCTCCGGCCGTCGAGGCGACGACCGCGTCGATGCGCGCGAGCTGAACGAGACCGATCAGAATCGCATACTGCAGCGCGGTTCCGATCGCTCCGGCGCCGGCGTAGCGGAAGAATTGCGCCGCCATCGGCGACGGGAGCGGGGCTGGCTCGGTCATGGGTTCGCTCGCGCGGGGAAACGACGCGGGAGTTCGGTGCCGCATCGGCACTCTACGCCGTCCACGCCCGGTTTGTCCGCGGGCGCCGCGCGACGGGCGCGCAGGCTCCACCCGCAAAAAATCACGGCCGGCGAGGGTTACCCGGCCGGCCGTGGCATCGCGTCCCTGGTTCAGGGCGCGGGTGCCGCTTACTTGAGATGATTCGAGACGAGCTTCGTCATCTCGAACATCGACACCTGCTTCTTGCCGCCGAAAACCGCGCGGAGCTTCTCGTCGGCGTTGATGAGGCGCCGATTGATGGAGTCCTGCAGCTTGTTCTTCTTGATGTAGTCCCAGATCTTCTTGGTGACATCGGTGCGGGGCATCGGCATCGAGCCGACAACGGCGGCGAGCATCGCTCGACGGAGTCATCGGCTTCATGAACGCGGCATTCGGCTTGCGCTTCGCGGCGGACTTCTTCGCGGCCGGCTTCTTTGCGGGAGCTTTCTTTGCGGGAGCCTTCTTTGCGGGAGCTTTTTTCGCCGCGGGTTTTTTCGCGGGGGCCTTCTTCGCGGCGGGCTTCTTCGCGGATTTCTTTGCAGCCTTCTTGGCAGTAGCCATAATTCTCCTTCCTTTGAGTAGATGCTCAACACACTGCGCCGAACACTCTGAAGCGGGCCGTCCTGTCACGGTGAATCCTGCTCCATCGGCGGCAACTATAGCGCAATTCCGAGGGAAGGGAATCCCTCGCAGGCGGTATTTTAGCTGTGCTGCGCGAGGCGTGTTGCGCGGGTGGCGCGGCGCTCTTTCCGCGTCGGGGCCGCCCGACAGCCTCCTAGCGACCCATGAGGCCGATGATCGTCTGGATCGTGATCGCGTTGGCGATGTCGACGAAGAACGCACCGACGAGCGGCACGACGATGAACGACCGCGGGCTCGCCCCGTGCGCCTTGGTGATCGCGGTCATGACGGCGATCGCGGTCGGCGTCGCCCCCAGGGACAGGCCGAAGTATCCGGAAGTGGAAATCGCGGCGTCGTAGGTGCTTCCGAGGAGCCGGAACACCACCCATGCCAGCAGCACCCAGCAGACCGCAGTCTGGACGATGAGGATCGCGAGGAGGGGTCCCGCGACCTCGAGCAGCGTCCACAGCTGCAGGCTCATGAGGCTCATCGCGAGAAAGAGTCCGAGCGAAAGGTCCGCCACGAACGCCAGCGGAGGCGTCCCCGTCGGCCACGGGAGGCGCGGAAAGAGCCGCGGCACGACGTTGGCGAGCACGATGCCGGCGAATAGTGCAGTGACGAATTCGGGCAGCTTGAACCCCCATCCGGCGACGAGGCGGTTTAACTGCGTCCCAATTCCGATTGCGATCGCGATGACGAGCAGCGTATGCAACATCCCGTCGACGTCGAGCTTGAGCTTGCCTTCCTCCGCATACGCGAAGCCGACGCTCGTCTGCCCGGCTGTCGTGGGTTCGAGCCGGTGGCGGCGGATGAGGAACCGGCCGAGCGGGCCGCCAAGGATGCCGCCGGCGACGAGGCCGAAGGTCGCGGCGGCGGTCCCGATCTCGAGGGCATTGGGCAGGTCGAACATCGATTTGAGCGTGGGCGCCCAGGCGATCGCGGTGCCGTGGCCGCCCGACAGCCCGACCGATCCCGCCAGCAGTCCGGTCGCGGGATTCGCCCCGAGCAGATGCGCGACGCCAATGCCGACGCCATCCTGGATCCACAGGTTGGCGACCGCGATGATCGTCAGCACGGCGAGCGCGGCGCCCCCGGCAACGAGCATGCGCACGTTGGCGGAAAGGCCGATCGTGGTGAAGAAAACGATCAGCAGGCCGTCGCGCCAATCGAGCGTGAACGAAACCTGGGTGCCGGCGACGAGATAGAGGACGCCGAAGGCAACCGAGGCGAGGACCCCGCCGGTCACCGGCTCCGGAATGTTCCATTCCCGCAGCGGCGCGACGTGCCGGTTGAGCCAGCGGCCGACAAAGAGCACCAGAATGGCGAGAATCAGCGTCTGCCGCTGGTTGAGTTCCACGTGGGAGACCGCATGACATGGAAGGGGACGGCGTCGGCGAAGTCTAGCAGGCCGACAGTCGCGGGCGCCCGCGGGGCGAATGGACATTGGCAGCGGGACGCCTTGTTGCGACAATGGCGCATTTCCGCTCCGAAGGTCCCGATGATCGCGTATGTCCGCGCCGGCATTGCCCTCGTCGCCGCCGTCGTCTGGGCGGGCGCCGCGGCGGCCGCGAGTCTCTCATTCCTGACCGAGGAGAACCCGCCGTTCAATTACACCGAGAACGGCAAGATCGTGGGCTCGGCAACCGAGATCGTCCAGCAGATGTCCGCCCGCTCCGGACATCCGGCGACGATCGAGATGCTGCCCTGGGATACGGCGTACGTGCGCGCCCAGGCGGAGCGCAACACGTGCGTTTTCGCGACGGCACGCCTCGAGAACCGCGAGCGCCTGTTCCTGTGGGTGGGCCCGCTGGGAAGCAACCTGTGGGCGCTGTACGGCAAGAGTGATTTCGCGGTGCCCATCCGCACGCTCAAGGACCTCGCCCCTTATCGCATCGGGGCGGTCACGCGCGACGCGAAAGGCGAGTTCCTCCGCGAGAACGCGATCACCAATCTGAAGTTCGTTCGCGACGACCGCGACAACCCGCCGCGGCTCCTGCTGCCGTCCGACAATCCCGATCATATCGATCTGTGGATCACGAGCTTCTACGCGGGTCGCAGCATCGCCAAGGCCGCCCATGTCGCCGACGTCAAGCTCGTGTTCATCGCCGCCGAGCAGCCGCTGTTTCTCGCCTGCAACCCGCAGACCGACCGCAACGTGGTGAAGGCGTTGTCCGATGCGCTCGAAACGCTGCGTGCCGACGGCTCGCTCGCGCGCATCAACGCGCTGTACGAAAAGAAGTTCAAGCCCTAGCGCTGCGAGGCCGAAGGGCCTGCCGGCGCCCGTTGCATGCGGCGCTGCGCGCGCGGTGGCGTAAAATGATGTTCGCCGCCGCATCCGCCGCTCCCGCCCGATTCCGTCCTCTTGAAGATCGCCGACCTGCGCATCGACTACAAGCGCGAGACGCTTGACGAAAGCGCGGTCGCGCCGGATCCGTTCCGGCAGTTCGAGCGCTGGTTCGACGAGGCGGTCAAGGCGGAGGTCCCCGAACCCAATGCGATGACGCTCGCGACGGCCGACGGCGCGGGCCGTCCCTCGGCGCGCGTCGTGCTGCTGAAAGGCTTCGACGACGGAGGGTTCGTCTTCTTCACCAACTACGCGAGCCGGAAAGGCCGCGAGCTCGCGGCACGGGGCGCAGCCGCCCTGCTCTTCTTCTGGCCCGAGCTCGAGCGACAGATTCGCATCGAGGGCGAGATCGCGAAGGTGGGTGCCGATCGAGTCCACCGCGTATTTCGCGAGCAGGCCGCGCGGCGCGCGGCTCGGCGCCTGGGCGTCGCCGCAGAGCGAACCGATCGCGGGCCGCGGCGCCCTCGAGGCGCTGTTCGCCGCCGCGGAGGCGCGGTACGCGAGCGCTGGGGACGACATTCCGCGACCGCCGCACTGGGGCGGCTATCGACTCGCGCCCTCGATGCTCGAATTCTGGCAGGGCCGCCCGTCGCGGCTGCACGACCGGATCCGCTATTGCCGCGATCCGCACCGTCCCGCGCGGTGGATCATCGAGCGGTTGGCGCCTTGACGGAGGACGATCCGGGCGCTCGACGACGCCAAGCCGACGGACGCCGCACGCTGATGCGGCTCATCCTGCTCGGCATCGCGAATCATGCGGTGCTGAGCGGAAGCCGGGTGACCGTTTCGCTCGCCGCGCTCGCCAAAGGCGCGACGCCGCTCACGGTCGGCGTGCTGATGGCGCTCTACGCCTTGCTGCCGATGGTGCTCGCGGTTTCTGCCGGCCGCTTCTCGGACCGCGTCGGCGTGCGCCGGCCGATGCTCTTCGGCACGACGGCGATTGCCGTGGGCGCCGCGCTTCCGATCGCGTTTCCGGGATTGCCGATCCTGTTCGCGAGCGCGGCGATTCTCGGTACCGGCTTCATGATCTTCCAGGTCGCCGCGCAGAATGTCACGGGCGAGCTCGGCGGCCCGGCGGAGCGCGCGCGGAACTTCAGCCTGCTGGCGCTCGGCTATTCGACTTCGGGATTCATCGGGCCGCTGGTCGCGGGTCTCGCGATCGACCACCTCGGGTTCGGGTCGACGTTCGCCGTGCTGGCGGTGGTGCCGTTCATTCCGCTCGTCGTGCTCGCGCGCGGCGGCCTCGCGCTCCCGGGACCACACCGCCACGACGGGCCCGTGCATCACGGCGGCGTGCGCGCGCTGCTGCGCCACCGCACGCTGCGCCGTCTCTTCGCGATCAATGCGCTGTTCGCCGCGGGCTGGGACCTGTTCACCGTGTTCGTGCCGGTCTACGGCGCGCGGATCGGGCTTTCTGCCTCCGAAATCGGTCTCGTGCTGTCCACGTTCGCGGCAGCGACGTTCGTCGTGCGGTTCCTGATGCCGCGGATTGCGCGCAGCTACTCGGAGCAGCAGGTGCTGGTGATCGCGCTGTTCGTCGCCGGGGCGGTCTACCTGCTGTTCCCGCTCGCGCAGAGCGCGCCGGCGCTGCTCGTGCTGTCGTTTTGCCTCGGTCTCGGGCTGGGGAGCGGGCAGCCGATGGTGATGGCGCTCTTGCATACGCACGCGCCAAAAGGGCGGATGGGCGAGGCGGCCGGCGTGCGCATGTCGCTGGTGAACACGATGTCGGTCGTGGTTCCGCTCGTGTTCGGCGCGCTCGGCACCACCGTCGGCCTGGCGCCGGTTTTCTACTCGGTGGGCGCGTGCCTCACCACCGGCGGCTTCCTCGCCCGCAGAGCCGCGCGCGGCTAGGGCGCCGTCAGTTGTCGCGCTTCTTCAGCCGCTCCGCGAACTTCTGGAGTCTTCCGGGTTCGTCGCTTTGATTTCCGCTTCGTCGTCGCTCGCGGCGTCGAGCTTGCGGCGAATGCGCCCATGGCGGAATGCGATAATGCGGATGCCGCCACTTCTGGAACGGATGCGACCATGGGCCTGCTGCCGCGGGAAGGGAAGTTCTTCGACCTCTTCAACCAGCACGCGGAGCTCGCGGCGCTGGCGGCGGTCGAGCTCACGGCGCTCTTCTCCGACCTGTCTCAGCTCGACGAGCGGAGCCGCGCGATCCAGCGCCACGAGAAGCACGCCGATCGAATCACGCACGAGACGGTCCAGCTCCTGCACAAGACGTTCATCACGCCGCTCGACCGCGACGAGATCCACCAGCTCATCACCGGCATGGACGACATCCTCGATCTCATGGAGGACGTCGCGACATGCGTATTCCTGTACGACGTCAAGACGGTCACGCCCGATGCGCAGAAGCTCGCCGACATCTGCGTTGCGTGCACGCTCAAGGTGAAGGAAGCGGTCAGGATGCTGGAGTCGATGAAGAACGCCGACGCGATCCTGCGGCTGTGCGGCGACATCGACCGCCTCGAGAGCGAAGCCGATTTCGTCTTCCGCTCCGCGCTCGCCAAGCTGTTCCGCGAGGAGTCCGACGCCAAGCAGATCCTGAAGCTGAAGGAGGTCTACCAGCTGCTCGAATCGATCACCGACAAGGCGGAGGACGTCGCCAACGTGATCGAGGGCATCGTGCTCGAGAACGCCTGACCGCGGTCGGAGTCCCGAATCGTGACGACCGCCTCGATGTCGTTCAACCTCGTCGTGTTCCTCGTCGTGCTGGCGCTCGCTTTCGATTTCATGAACGGGTTCCACGACGCGGCGAACTCGATCGCCACCGTGGTCTCGACGCGCGTGCTGCGGCCGCACTACGCGGTCGCCTGGGCGGCGTTCTTCAATTTCATCGCGTTCCTGGTCTTCGGGCTCAACGTCGCCAACACGATCGGCACGGGCGTCATCGACGTGGCGCTCGTCGACGTCAACGTGATCCTCGGCGCGCTGACCGGCGCGATCGTCTGGAACGCGATCACCTGGTGGTACGGCCTGCCGTCGTCGTCGTCGCATGCGCTGATCGGCGGTCTCGTGGGCGCCGCCATCGCGAAAGGCGGCGTGCAAGGTCTGGTCGGCAGCGGCCTGCTGAAGATCAGCTTCGCGATCGTGCTCTCGCCGCTCCTCGGATTCTTTCTCGGCGGTCTGCTGATGACCGCGGTCGCATGGATGTTCTCGGGCAGCGCGCCCAACCGGATCGACCGCTGGTTCCGGCGCCTGCAGCTCGTGTCGGCGTCGCTCTACAGCCTCGGCCACGGCGGCAACGATGCGCAGAAGACGATGGGCATCATTGCCCTGATCCTGGTCGCGCACGGTTCGCTGCGGCCGGATTTCAAGGGCGCCGACATCCCGTTCTGGGTCGTGCTCGCCTGCCAGGCGGCGATTGCTCTGGGGACGCTCTTCGGCGGCTGGCGGATCGTGAAGACGATGGGGCAGAAGATCACCAAGCTGAAGCCGGTCGGCGGTTTTTGCGCCGAGACAGGCGGCGCGATGACGCTGTTTCTCGCGACGGCGCTCGGGATTCCGGTATCGACGACGCACACGATCACCGGCGCCATCATCGGCGTGGGTGCGACGCACAAGCTCTCGGCGGTCCGCTGGGGGGTGGCCGGACGGATCGTCTGGGCGTGGGTGCTGACGATTCCCTGCACTGCCTTCATCTCGATGATCGCGTGGTGGTGCGCGGATCGTTACCTGTGAGCGGCACGGGCACGTGCGGCCGGTAGCTTTCGTCCGCGGCGTCGTCGCGCGTCTCACCGGCGTGGGTCTTGCGCGGACCGCCGCCGCGCTTTCCTACGCCACGGTGCTGAATCTCGTTCCGCTGTTCACCGTCGCGCTCGTCTACGTCGCGCGTTATCCGCTGTTCCAGCAGTGGCTCGACGCGCTGGAGCGTTTCCTGCTGAAGCACCTGCTGCCGGGCAGCGAATCGGTCGTGCGCTCGTACCTGATGCAATTCACCGCGAAGGCCGCGGGGCTGCAGGGCGTGAGCATCGCCTTCGTCGTCGCGACGACGGTGCTGCTCGTCGCGACGATCGAGCGCGAGATCAACGCGATCTGGGGCGTGCGCGAGCAGCGCAGGTGGCCGCGTCTCGCCTTCGTCTACGCGGTCGGCGTGACGGCGGGGCCGCTCTTCATCGGCGCTGCGATCTACGCGACGACCTGGGTGATGGAGACCTCGGTGGCGCAGGCGCCGTTCGTCTCGCCGGCGGTCAATTTCATCGCGACGCCCCTTGCGGTCGCAATCACGACGCTCGCCTTCATGCTGCTCTATGCGATCCTGCCCGCGCGCCGCGTGCCGCTTCGGGCGGCGTTCTGGGGCGGCTTGCTGGCCGCACTCGGATTCGAAGTTGCCAAGTACGGCTTCCGGTTCTACGTGACGACATTTCCGACCTACGAAATCATCTACGGGACGCTGGCCGTGGTGCCGCTCTTCCTCTTCTGGATCTACGTCTCCTGGTACGTGATCCTCGTGGGCGCCGCGGTGACGGCCACGCTGGCGGAAGGCGGTCCGCGCGGACGCACGTGGCGTCCGCGTTGAACCATCGATAGCCGCGGCTGTCGCATTCGCGGACGGAAGGCGCGGCCCGGCGTCCGGCGATTCGCTTGCGGATTGGGCGGGGCCACGCTACATTGCGGGCAGTTTTCATTCGACAGGGCGGACGCACCGTGTGGTCCATCATTCAAGCGGCAGGCTGGCCGATCTGGCCGATCATCCTGGCATCGGTCGTTGCGCTGGCGCTGATTTTCGAGCGCCTGTGGACGTTGCGCAGCAGCGTCGTCGCCCCGCCGGGACTCGTCGACCGCGTGCTGGCGGAATACCGGCACGGCGGCGTCACGCCGGAGCTGCTCACGAAGACCGCGCAGCAGGGCCCGCTCGGGCGCATCCTCGCGGCGGGTCTCGCCAACATCAGGAGTCCCCGGCCGGTCATGCGCGAAGCGATCGAGGAGGCGGGGCGGGTGGTGACGCACGATCTCGAGCGCTTCCTCACGACGCTCGGCACGATCGCGGCGATGGCGCCGCTCCTCGGCCTCTTCGGCACGGTGATCGGCATGATCGAAATCTTCGGCTCGCAGACCGCGGCCGGGTCGAATCCGCTGCAGCTCGCGCACGGCATCTCGGTCGCGCTCTACAACACGGCGCTGGGCCTCATCGTCGCGATCCCCAGCATGATTTTCTACCGTCACTTCCGCGCCACGATCGACAGCCTTCACGTGGAGATGGAGCAGCAGGCGATCAAGCTCGTCGATTCCGCGCACGGCGAACGTAAATAGATGAACCTGCGCAGCACCCGGGGACGCGACGACCCCGAGATCAACTTCATTCCGCTGATCGACGTGCTGCTCGTCATCCTGATCTTCCTCATGGTGACGACGACCTACCAGCGCGTGGCCGAGCTGCAGATCACGCTGCCGGAGGCCGACGCCGAGCAGCTGAAGCAGCGGCCGAAGGAAATCAACGTGGGCATCGATGCCCAGGGCCGCTACGTCGTCGACAAGACCGCGTTCGCGTTCTCCAGCGTGCCGGCGATGGCCGACATGCTGCGCCGCGCCGCCGGCGACGCCAAGGACCCGGTCGTCGTGATCAACGCGGACGCCAACGCGACGCATCAGTCGGTGATCCACGTCATGGAAGCCGCGCGCGTCGCCGGCATGGTCCACATCACGTTCGCGACGCAAACGCCGGTCAAGTAGCGTCGGGCCGCGTTCGCGCTGCGCCCGCGATGCGCCGTGCCGACGCTTCCGATGTCTCTCGCCTCCCGCCTCGTCGCTGCCTGGTACGCGCAACGCTTGACGGTGCTGACGGCGCCGCTGGTGCCGTTCGCGGCCGCGTTTGCCGCGCTCGCTTCCGCGCGCCGCGCGCTTTTCCGCCTGGGGGTGCTGCACGAGCGGCGGCTGCCGGTCCCCGTAGTGGTCGTCGGCAACATCACCGTCGGCGGCAGCGGCAAGACCCCGCTCGCTGCCGCCCTCACGCGTGCGCTTGCCGAGCGCGGCTGGCATCCGGGCATCGTGAGCCGCGGCCACGGCGGATCGCGCGTGCGCGGCTCGCCGATCGTCGTCGCTCCCGATTCGGATGCGCGCGAGGTCGGCGACGAGCCGGTGCTCCTCGCGCGCACCGGCATCCCCGTCGTCGTGGCCGTCGATCGGGTCGCCGCCGCGCGCGCGTTGATCGAGGCGCACCCGCAATGCGACGTCATCGTCGCCGACGATGGATTGCAGCATTACCGTCTCGCGCGGAATTTCGAGATCGTCGTCGTCGACGCCGCGCGCGGGCTCGGCAACGGGTGGCGGTTGCCGGCGGGGCCGCTCCGCGAACCCGCTGCGCGCCTCGAGGAAGCCGACGCAATCGTCGCCTTGGTCACCCAGGGCGCGCCCGCGCCGTGGAGCGTGCCCAATGCGTTCCGAATGACGCTCATCGGCGACGTCTTCCGCCGCGTTGCCGATCCGGCGCAGACGCAGCCGCCGTCCGCCTTCACGGGCAGCGGTGTGCACGCCATCGCGGGCATCGGCAATCCGGAGCGCTTCTTTGCGCAGCTGCGCTCGCTCCGGATTGCGGCGACGGGGCACGCGTTTCCCGATCACCATCGCTTTGTCGCGCACGATCTCGCGCTGCCTGGCGCGCGGGCGATCCTGATGACGGAGAAGGATGCGGTAAAATGCGCCGCATTCGCCGACGAACGCTGTTGGTACCTGCCGGTGCGCGCGCACATCGATCCGGCGCTGGTGGCACGTGTCGAGGAGGCCCTCCGTGGATCCCAAGCTGCTTGAAATCCTGGTCTGTCCGGTCACCAAAGGACCGCTCACCTACGATCGGCAGAAGCAGGAGCTCGTATCGCGTTCCGCGCGCCTCGCCTATCCCGTGCGCGACGGCATTCCGGTGATGCTCGAAGAAGAGGCGCGGCGGCTTACGCCGGAAGAGTTCGAGCGCGGTTGAGCGCTCCGCCTCGCGCGTCGCGGCCAACCCCGTCGCGCTCGCGCGCAACGCCCGGCGCGCCAACAGAATCCATGTCGTTCACCGTCCTCATTCCCGCGCGCCACGCGTCGACCCGTCTCCCCGGCAAGCCGCTCGCGGATATCGGGGGGAAGCCGATGGTCGTGCGGGTCGCCGAGCGCGCGCAGCGAGCGGGGGCCGCGCGCGTCGTGGTCGCGACCGATGACGAGCGCATTCGCGCCGCTGTTGCCGCTCACGGCATCGACGCCTGCCTCACGCGCTCCGACCATCCGACGGGCACCGACCGCCTGGCGGAAGCGGCGCGGCTCCTCGACCTGCCGGACGATGCGATCGTCGTCAATGTCCAGGGCGACGAGCCGCTGCTCGCGCCTTCCTTGATCCGCGCCGTTGCGGTGCTGCTCGCCGCCCATCCCGATGCGGCCATCGCTACCGCCTGCCACGGAATCGTCGACCCCGCCGAAGCGTTCAATCCGAATGTCGTCAAGGTGGTGCTCGACGCCAACCGCTATGCGCTCTATTTCAGCCGCGCGACGATACCCTGGGCGCGCGACGCCTTTGCGCTGGGGCGCGGTGCCGTCCCGCCGGGCTTGCCGCTGTACCGCCACTACGGGATTTATGCGTATCGCGTCGACTTTCTGCGGCGGTTCCCTGGCCTGCCTCGCCGCTCCGATCGAGCGCTTCGAGGCACTGGAGCAGTTGCGCGCGCTGTGGCACGGCCATCGGATCGTCGTCGAGATCACCGAGGGCACGCCGGCACCGGGTGTGGACACCGAGGACGATCTCGCGCAGGTGCGCGCGATCTACGCGCGGGGCGACGCGTGAACGCGCCCGCTCATTCGCCGCGCGACAATTGACCCCTGCGCGCCGAGCGTCCACAATCGACGACTGAAAGCGATCTGCGCCGCCGGCGATTCCGACGGCGCGCGTGCCGATTCCCGATTGCCGATCTCCGGTTCGTTGTCGCCGCCCTTCGTCCCCGAATCCACTAGACCTCGATGCGCCTCATCCTCCTCGGTCCACCCGGCGCCGGCAAAGGCACGCAGGCGACCTACATCAAGGGCGCCTACGGCATTCCGCAGATTTCGACCGGCGACATGCTGCGCGCCGCCGTCAAGGCCGGCACGCCGCTCGGCCTCCTCGCCAAGAAAGTGATGGACAGCGGCGCGCTGGTGTCCGACGACATCATCATCGGTCTCGTCAAGGAGCGCCTCAAGGCGCCCGATTGCGCAAACGGCTATCTGTTCGACGGCTTTCCGCGGACGATTCCGCAGGCCGACGCGATGAAGGACGCGGGCGTTGCGATCGACTATGTGCTGGAGATCGACGTCCCCGACGCCGCGATCGTCGAGCGGATGAGCGGCCGGCGCGCGCATGTGGCGTCCGGTCGGACCTATCACGTCAAGTTCAATCCGCCGAAAGTCGCCGGCAAGGACGACGTGACCGGCGAGGACCTGATCCAGCGCGACGACGATCGCGAGGAGACGGTGAGGAAGCGCCTCGACGTCTACCACGCGCAGACGAAGCCGCTGGTCGAGTATTACGAGCGATGGGCAGCGAGCGGCGACCCGCGCGCGCCCAAGTACCGCCGCGTCGAGGGCATGGGCAGCGTCGATGCGATCCGTACGGCAGCGCTCGCGGCGCTGAAGAGCTGAATTCGCACTCGCACTGGTCCGCGATTCTTTGCACGATGAGCAAACGCAACGCCTTCTACGCGCAATCGGGCGGCGTCACCGCCGTGATCAATGCGTCGGCCGCCGGCGTCATCGAGACGGCGCGCAAGCACCGGACGAAAATCGGCAAGGTCTACGCCGGTCGCAACGGCATCATCGGCGCGTTGACCGAGGACCTGATCGACACCAGCCGCGAGCCGGCACGCGCGATCGCGGCGCTGAAGCACACGCCCGGCGGCGCGTTCGGCTCGTGCCGCTACAAGCTCAAGGGTCTGCCCGAGGGGCGCGCGCACTACGAGCGGCTGCTCGACGTGTTCCGCGCGCACGACATCGGCTATTTCTTCTACAACGGCGGCAACGATTCCGCGGACACCTGCCTCAAGGTGGCGCAGATCGCGGAAACGATGGGCTACCCGCTGACCGCCGTGCATGTTCCGAAGACCGTCGACAACGACCTGGCGGTCACCGACAACTGCCCGGGTTTCGGCTCCGTCGCGAAATACGTCGCCACGTCGATGCGCGAGGCGGCGTTCGACGTCGCGTCGATGGCGAAGACCTCGACGCGCGTGTTCGTGCTCGAAGTCATGGGCCGCAACGCCGGCTGGATCACGGCGGCCGTCGGAATGGCCGCCGATGCGGCCACGCCGATCCCGCTCATGCTCCTGTTCCCGGAAATCGCGTTCGACGAGGCGAAATTCCTCGCCGGCGTCGATGCGAACGTGAAGCGTTTCGGCTACTGCTGCGTCGGCGTCTCGGAAGGCCTGAAGGACGCCGCCGGTGCGCTGATGGCGGAGGCCGGCACGAAGGACGCGTTCGGTCACGCCCAGCTGGGAGGCGTCGGTCCGCTGATCGCGTCGATCGTCAAGGACAAGCTCAAGTACAAGTATCACTGGGCGGTCGCCGACTATCTGCAGCGGGCCGCGCGCCACCTCGCGTCGAAGACCGATCTCGACCACAGCTACGCCGTAGGCAAGGCGGCGGTCGAGATGGCGATCGCCGGCAGGAACGCGGTGATGCCGGCGATCACGCGCGTGTCCGACAAGCCGTATCGATGGAAGATCACCGAAGCATCGCTCGACAAAGTGGCCAACGTCGAGAAGATGCTGCCGCCGGATTTCATCAGCCGCGACGGTTTCGGCATCACCGAGCGCGCCCGCCGGTACCTCGCGCCGCTGATGCGAGGCGAGTCGCCGCCGCCATTCCGGGATGGCCTGCCGCAATACGTGCGGCTGCGGAACGTCGCCGTGCCGAGGAAGCTCACAGCGGACTTCGCGGTCTGAAACGCGGTCCGGCTCGACTTCCCCACCCGCAAACTGGCACAATAGCGTGCTTTGCGACCGCGCCCGGCATCCCGGCCGCGGTCCCGACGCGGGAAGGCACGGGCGGGCGGGAGTCGACTTCGCGCACGCCCCGGCACGAGGGCCGGACAAGAGACCGGTGCTGATGCGCTCCCGCGATTTCGTGCCACTCAACGGGAGAACATCGCCATGTCCAACGCCAACGGCCTCATCTTCGCGCTCGTCTGCGCGGCCGCTGCGATCGTCTACGGTTTCGTGTCGATCGGCTGGATTCTGAAGAAGCCCACCGGCAACGACCGGATGCGCGAAATCGCCGCTGCGATCCAGGCCGGCGCCAAGGCCTATCTCAACCGGCAGTACATGACGATCGGCCTCGTCGGCGTCATCCTGTTCGTCCTCATCTGGTGGGCGCTGGGCGGCGCGACGGCAGGCGGCTTCCTCGTCGGCGCGGTGCTGTCCGGACTCACCGGCTACATCGGGATGAACGTGTCGGTGCGCTCGAACGTGCGCACGGCCGAAGCGGCGCGCACCGGGCTCAACGCGGCGCTCGCCGTCGCGTTTCGCGGCGGCGCGATTACGGGCATGCTCGTCGTCGGGCTGGGCCTCCTCGGCGTCGCCGGCTTCTACGCATTCCTGACCGGCTCCGCCATCTGGAGCGTGAGCCCGATGGGCAGCAATCTCCATCACACGATCGAGCCGCTCGTCGGCCTCGCGTTCGGCGGTTCGCTGATCTCGATTTTCGCGCGTCTTGGTGGCGGCATCTTCACCAAGGGCGCCGACGTCGGCGCGGACCTGGTCGGCAAGGTCGAGGCCGGGATTCCCGAGGACGACCCGCGCAATCCGGCCGTGATCGCCGACAACGTCGGCGACAACGTCGGCGACTGCGCCGGCATGGCGGCCGACCTCTTCGAGACCTACGCGGTCACCATCGTCGCGACGATGCTGCTCGGCGCGCTGCTCTTCCCCGTGCAGGCGCAGACGGCAGTCACGTACCCGCTGGTGCTCGGCGGCTTCTCGATTCTCGCCTCGATCGCCGGGTGCTATTTCGTCAAGGCGCGCGACGGCGGCAAGATCATGAATGCGCTCTACCGCGGCCTGATCGTCGCCGGCGTGCTGTCGGCCATCGGCTTCTGGATCATCACCCAGATGATGATGGGCGACATGTCCGCCGTCGATCCCAGGCTCACCACGATGCGCCTGTGGGGGTCCGGGCTCGTCGGTCTCGCGCTGACGGCAGCGATGGTCGTCATCACCGAGTATTACACGGCGACGGAATTCGCTCCGGTGCGCCACGTCGCGCAGGCGTCGACGACCGGGCATGCGACCAACATCATCGCCGGCATTGGCGTTTCGATGAAGGCGACGGCATTGCCGGTGCTGTCGGTGTGCGTCGCGATCATGGTCTCCTACGCGCTTGCGGGGCTCTACGGGATCGCGATCGCGGCCACCGCGATGCTGTCGATGGCGGGCATCATCGTCGCCCTCGACGCCTACGGCCCGATCACCGACAACGCGGGCGGCATCGCCGAAATGGCGAAGCTGCCGGATTCGGTGCGCGCGATCACCGATCCGCTCGATGCGGTGGGCAATACGACCAAGGCGGTCACCAAGGGCTATGCGATCGGCTCGGCGGGATTGGCCGCGCTGGTGCTCTTCGCCGACTACACGCACGCGCTCGAGTCGGCGGGCAAGGCGGTGAGCTTCGATCTCTCCAATCACTACGTCATCGTCGGTCTCTTCATCGGCGGATTGATCCCGTATCTGTTCGGCGCGATGGCGATGGAGGCGGTCGGGCGCGCGGCGGGCGCCGTCGTCGTCGAAGTGCGCAGGCAGTTCAAGGAGATCAAGGGCATCATGGAAGGCACCGCCAAGCCAGAGTATGGTGTTGCCGTCGACATGCTGACCAAGGCGGCGATCAAGGAAATGATCTTGCCGTCGCTGCTCCCGGTTCTGGTCCCGATCGTCGTCGGCGTCGGCTTTGCGTATTTCGGCGGCGCGGCGGCAGGCGCGCAAACCCTCGGTGGCGTGCTGATGGGCACGATCATCACCGGCCTGTTCGTTGCCATCTCGATGACCACCGGCGGCGGGGCGTGGGACAACGCGAAGAAGTACATCGAGGACGGCCATCACGGCGGCAAGGGCTCCGACGCGCACAAGGCGGCGGTGACCGGCGACACCGTCGGCGACCCGTACAAGGACACGGCCGGCCCGGCAGTCAATCCGCTGATCAAGATCATCAACATCGTCGCGCTGATGATCGTTCCGCTGATCGGCGCGTGGACGCTCGCCAAGACGCCAGCGCCGGCGCCGGCTCCGGTCGTCATGATGGCGCCGAGTGCGTCGGGCCCCGTTGCGCCGCCGGTGCCGATGCCGGCGGCAGCGCCTGCGGCGAGCCCCGCTCCGGAAGCGCCGAAGAAATAAAGCGCGCAGCGCGCGTAACACGGGCCGGCCCGCGATGGCCGGCCCTTTTGTTTCCCGCAACGCGATGGAGCACCGACAGCGGGAATCGCCCGGTGCATTACAATTGATAGTGATGACTCCGCCTTCGACCGTTCCGCATCGGATCGTGATCGTCGGCGGCGGCGCCGCCGGGCTGCCGCTCGCCACCAAGCTGGGCGACAAGCTGGCCCGCCGCGGGCTGGCCACCGTGACGCTGGTCGACCGATTCGCCACGCACCTGTGGAAACCGCTGTTGCACGAAGTCGCGGCGGGGCGCATGGACGCCGACCTCCACAGCTTCGATTACTTCCTGATCGCGTACTGGCATCACTTCCGCTTCCGCTTCGGCGCCCTCACCGGGCTCGATCGCGCGCGGCGCGAAGTGCGGCTCGCCGCGGTCATCGACGACGATGGCAAGGAGATGCTTCCCGCCGGGGTGCTCCCCTACGACACGCTCATCTTCTGCATCGGCAGCATCGGCAACGATTTCGGCGTGCCCGGCGTCGCCGAGCACGCCATCTCGCTCGATACGGCGGATGACGCCGAGCGCTTCCACCGGCGCCTCGTCGCCGCCTGCGTGCGCGCGGAAGGACGCGCCTCGCGCGGCGAGTCGGCGACCGTCGACATCGTGATCATCGGCGCCGGGGCGACCGGCGTCGAGCTCGCCGCCGAGATCCGCAATTGCACGCGCGCATTCGCGAGCTACGGTCTCGATTTCCTGAAGCCCGAACGCGACGTCCGCCTCACGATCGTCGAGGCAGCGCCGCGAATCCTGCCGCCGCTGCAGGAGAAGATCGCCGAAGCGGCGACCGAGCTCCTGGGCAGGCTTGCCGTCACCGTGCGCACCGGCGAGCGGGTGACGGCAGTCGACGCGAACTGTGTCCGCACGTCGTCCGGCGCCGCGCTTCCCGCCGATCTCGTGGTCTGGGCCGCCGGCATCCAGGCCCCGCCGGTACTCGCGAGCCTCGACGGTCTCGAGGTCAATCGCGCGCATCAGCTCGTCGTCGGCAGCACGCTGCAAACCACGCGCGACCCGGACATCTTCGCGATGGGCGATTGCGCCGCCTGCCCGTGGCCCGAGTCGGGCCGCGAAGGCGCGATCCTGCCCCCGCGCGCGCAGGTTGCGCGGCAGCAGGCGTCGCTGCTCGTGAAGACGGTGAAGGCGCGGCTCGCCGGAGCGCCGCTGCCGGAGTTCCACTTCCACGACTTCGGCTCGCTCGTCTCGCTCGGTCACCTGTCGGCCGTCGGCAACCTGATGGGGCGGCTGATCGGCGGCAACATGGTCGTGCAGGGACTGATCGCGCGCTGGATGTATGCGTCGCTCTACAAGATGCACCAGGTCGCGATCCTCGGCTGGGTGCGGGTCGCGATCGACAGCGTGAGCCGCCTCGTGCGGCAGCGTCTCGAGCCGCGGGTCAAGCTGCATTGACGCCGCCGCCGTCCCGCGAATCCCGCGAACGAAGCGCCCCGCGCCCGGACGCGCTCATCGCGTTCGCCAACCGCCTCGCCAGGAACGCGAAGCATCGTCACCGCTGGGCGCGGCGCCACGGCTACGGAGCCTACCGCCTCTACGATCGCGACCTGCCCGAATTTCCGTTCGCGATCGATTGCTACGTCGCCGAGGATCCCGCGCTCGGCATGCGCGTGCACCTGCAGGAAATCGAGACGGGGTGGGAGCAAAGCGACGCGGAGCACGACGCATCCGTCGCCGCCGCGCGTGCGGCGACGGCGCGGGCACTGGAGCTCCCCGAGGCGGCGATTGTCGCGAAGGCGCGCCGCAAGCGCCGTGGAGGCGACCAGCACGAGCCGACCGGCGCGCGCGGACGCGAGTTCGCGATCGTCGAGTCGGGGCTGCGCTTCCTCGTGAACCTGGAAGCGTATCTCGACACCGGGCTCTTTCTCGATCATCGCGCGCTGCGCTCGATCGTCCGCGAGCGTGCCCAGGGACGGCGGGTGCTGAACCTGTTCGCGTACACCGGGAGCTTCACCGTCTATGCCGCCGCCGGTGGCGCACTCGCTTCGCAGACGGTCGACCTGTCGAACACCTATCTCGACTGGGCGGCGCGCAATTTCGCCGTCAACGGCGTCGACTCGCGCCGGCATCAGCTGATCCGTGCCGACGTTCTGCGCTGGCTCGACATCGCGCACGAGGAGCGCCGGCGCTACGACCTCATCGTGCTCGATCCACCGGCGTTCTCGACGTCGAAGGCGATGGCCGGCGTGCTCGACATCCAGCGCGACCACATGGAGCTGGTGGCGTCGGTGCGGGGCTTGCTCGCGCCCGGCGGGGAGCTCTATTTCTCGACCAACCTTCGCACGTTCCGGCTCGACCCCGCGCTCGCCGCGGACGCCGGGTGCCGGGACATCAGCGCGCGCACGCTGCCGGAGGATTTTCGCGACCGCCGCGTGCACCACGCCTACCTGCTGACGGCGTGAGGTCCGGCGGTGCCCTCCGCACCGCCAGAGTGAATCGTAGCGCCGAGGGTCGGCGCCTGGCCTTGCTCCGGGTCGCATCCCCACGCGCTACCGGCGCGTGGGCCCCTGCTACCCCGTCCGCAAGTCCCTACCAGATCGAGACGCGCTCCTTCGGCGGTCGGTACATCTTGTCGCCTTCCTTGAGCGGGTACGTCTTGTAGAACGCGTCGAGATTCGACAGCGGGCCGTTCGCGCGGAATTTGTCGGGCGAATGCGGATCGGACTTGAGCTGGACGATCATCGCGCTCGTCGCGCGTCTTGTCGCGCCAACCTTGCGCGTAGCTCAGGAAGAATCGCTCGTCGCCGGTCATGCCGTCGATGACCGGCGCTTCCTTGCCGCCGAGCGACGAGCCGGTAGGCCTTGTACGCGATCGCCAGGCCCGACAGGTCGGCGATGTTCTCGCCGAGCGTCAGCTTGCCGTTGACGAAATATCCGGGCACGGGGCTGTAGGCGTCGAACTGCGCGACCAGCGCCTTCGTCTTCTCGTCGAAGCGCTTGTGGTCTTCCGCCGTCCACCAGTCGCGCAGGTTGCCGTCGCCGTCGAACTGGCTGCCGGAGTCGTCGAAGCCGTGGCTGATCTCGTGGCCGATCGTCGCGCCGGCGCCGCCGTAGTTGGCGGCGTCGTCGCCTCGGGATTGAAGTACGGCGGCTGCAGGATCGCCGCCGGGAAGACGATCTCGTTCATCGTCGGGTTGTAGTAGGCGTTCACCGTCTGCGGCGTCATGAACCATTCGTCGCGATCGATCGGCTTGCCGAGCTTGGCGACATTGCGGTCGAATTCGAAGCGGCGCGCCCGCATCACGTTGCCGACGAGGTCGTCCGGCGCGATTTCGAGCTTCGAATAGTCGCGCCATTTCGACGGGTAGCCGATCTTCGGCGCGATCTTGGCGAGCTTCGCCTGGGCTTCCTTCTTCGTCTCCGGCCCCATCCAGTCGAGCTGATCGATGCTCTGCTTGTAGGTCGCGAGCAGGTTGGCGACCAGCTTTTCCATCCGCGCCTTGCTCTCCGGCGGGAAATACTTGGCGACGTAGACCCGGCCGAGCGCTTCGCCGATGGATTCGTTGACGAGCGCGACGCCGCGCTGCCAGCGCGGGCGGTTCTGCGGGACACCCGACAGGATCGTGCCGTAGAACGCGAACCGCTCGTCGACGTAGCGCTTGTCGAGAAAGCGCGAGTAATCGCGCAACGTCGCCCACCGGAGATAGGCTTTCCAGGTGGACAGCGGCGTTTTCGCGTAGAGCGCGGCGAAGTCCTTCAGGTAGCTCGCCTGGTAGAGCACGACGTCGGAAACCTTGGCCGCGACGCCGTTCGCGTCGAGATAGGCTTTCCAGTCGAAGCCGGGCGCCGACGCTCGGCAGATCCTTGATGGCGACCTTTTCGTACGTCTTCACCGGATCGCGCGACTCCACCTTGGTCCAGTGCGCGCGGGCCATCGCGGTCTCGAGCGCGAGGATGTCGGCAGCGTCCTGCTTCGCGGTCTTGTCGCCCGCCATCGCGAGCATCTTCTCGGTGTGCTCGCCGTACTTCTTGCGGATGGTGACGAGGCGCTGATCGTCGTCGTTGACGTAGTAGTCGCGGTCCGGAAGCCCGAGCCCCGACTGCGACAGGTAGACGACATAGGCGGTCGAGTTGCGCTTGTCCTGGTCGATATCGAGGTCGAACGGCATCTGCACGCCGATCTGCTGCAGCCGGGCCATCAGCGACGGCAGCTCGGACTTGTCCTTCACGGCGTCGATGGCGGTGAATTCCGCGGCAAGCGGCTTCAGCCCCAGCGCCTCGATCCGCGCTTCGTCCATGAAGCTGCGATAGAGATCGCCGACCTTGCGCGCTTCGGCGCTTCCCGACGCAGGCGAAGCCGCTGCCTCGTCGATGATCTTGCGCAAGCGTTCCTGCGCCTCCTCGTGCAGGACGTACGCCGGGCTCCACGAAGGCTTGTCCGGCGGAATCGTCGTCGTCGCCAGCCATTTGCCGTTGACGTGCGTGTAGAAATCGTCGGCGGCGCGGCACGTCGGAGTCGAAGTACTGCGTTTCGATGCCGGATTGAAGCGGCGCGCGATCCGCCGGCGCGGCGGCGTGTCGGCGGCAAAGATCGGCGCCGCAACCACGCCGGCGCAGCAGGCAAGGGGACGTACGGTCTTCATGCGAAGGGCTCCTGATTTTCGACGGCCGGCGGTGCGGTGCCGAAGATAGACGGCCCCGGCCGGCGCAAAACGCGTAATTATCCCCGTATCGGCGGCTCGGCCGGGTGCAGCGCGATATACTGCGCGCCCGTCCGACGAACCGCGGCGTGAGCCGATGAACGCCGAGCTCTTTTCCGCGACAATCCTGCTGGTCCTGGTGATCGACCCGTTCGGCAACGTGCCGGTGGTCGTGGCCGCGCTCAAGAACGTCGCGCCCGAGCGGCGGCGCCAGGTCGTGCTGCGCGAGTGCGCCGCGGCCTACGTGATCCTCGTCGCGTTCATGCTGGGCGGCCGGACCTTCCTCCAGTGGCTGCATCTGTCCGAGGAGTCGCTGACGATCGCCGGCGGGATCATCCTGTTCCTGATCGCGATCCGGATGGTGTTCCCGCGCCCGGAAGGAATCTTCGGCGACCCGCCCGGGATCGAGCCGTTTCTGGTGCCGTTAGCGATTCCGTCGATCGCCGGGCCGTCGGCGCTCGCCACGGTGATGCTGATGGCCTCGCGCGATCCCGCGAAGATCGGCAGCTGGATCCTGGCGCTGACGCTGGCGATGGCGGCGACGACGGTCGTGCTGGCGCTCGCCGACCAGCTGCAGCGCTGGCTCGGCGAACGCGCGGTGATTGCGTTCGAGCGGCTGATGGGCCTCGTGCTGACTGCGCTCGCCGTCGAGATGCTGCTGACCGGCGTGCGGTCGTTCGCAGGAGAGCTCGTGAAGTAGCGGCCGGCGCTTCGGGACTCCGCGCTGCACGTGTGAATCAGCACATCTAGCCGTCGGCCGCACGCGGCCTCGGCCTCCGCACTCTCAAATCGTGCGAAGATTGGCTCTGTCGGCCTCGCAGCGCCGATTCGCGATTGCTTCGATCCCCTGCGCGCTTCGCGCGCGGGGCCCCTCTCCGCCGCTCACGTCGCTACTCGCGATCGCTCGCTGCCCCTAGCCTTCGGCCGGTTCGGCCTCCGCGCCGTGAATGCATATCGACATGCCGAGTCGTCGGCCTCCGAACGCGCTCGCGATTGCTCCGATCCCCTGCGCGCTTCGCGCTCGGGGCCCCTCTCCGCCGCTCGCACGTTCCCCCGGCTCGCCGCTCGCGCCGCTACTCCTTGTCGCCCTCGAAGCCGAACGACAGCAGCACGTCGTCGCCGATGGAGGGGATTCCCCGCTTCATGCCGAAGTCGGACCGCTTGATCTTGGCGTTCGCGCTGCCGCCGCAGCGCTCCTTGGCGGTCGCCGTTGCCGGATTGCACCTGAAGCGCTCGACGGTGATCGCCACCGGCTTCGTCACGCCGAGCAGCGTGAGCTCGCCCTGAACGACCGTCGGCGTGTCGCCCGCGAAGACGACGTTCGTGGACTTGTACGTCATCCTCGGAAATTCGGCGGAGTTGAAGAAATCGGCGGAGCGCAGGTGCTCGTCGCGCGAGCGCGGCCGGTTGCCCTTGTCGTTGTCGTTGGTGTCGACCGACGCGGTCTCGACGATCAGCTCGACCGACCCGGTCTTCGCCGCGCGATCGATGGCGAATTTTCCGGAATACTTGCTGAACCGGCCGTGGATCATCGACAGGCCCAGATGGTCGATCGCAAACGAGACGGACGTGTGCAACGGGTCCATCGGATAGGTTTCGACCGCTGCGGCGGCGGCGACGGGCAGAGCGGCGAGAGTGAGGACGACGAGTCGCTTCAGCATGCGAATCTCCTGCGGGTGGGTCAGGACATGGAAGAGCGCGCGGCGTACCATGCCGCTCCGATCGGAACGGCGGCGGCGGCCAACGCCAGTGCACACAGCATGGCCGCGCGCGCGAAGAGAGGCCCGGTCGCGGTTTTGGCAGCGACACGACGAAGGGAATGATGAGCAGCAGCGGCAATGCGTACCACGGGAGGAGGGCGAGCTGCTGCGTTCCCGCCGTGATCAAGGCAACGATCAGTCCAATCGGCAGCGCGCCGGTGAATCCGGGAGCGAGCGATCGCGCAAGCACGATCTGGACGAGCAGCATCGCGACGCAGGCCATGGCGATCGCTACGCCGGCGACGAGAGCGCCGATCGATGCCGACAGGATGCCGACAATGCCGGCGGCGAGCCCGAGCCCGAAGCCGGCGGCGCCGCAGCGGATTCCGTCTTCCGAACAGCGGAGCATGGCGGCGATCATCGCGGCGACAAAGACGGCGATGCCGGTTGCGGCGAGAACGGCGGCGGTGCCTTCGCGGTTTTCGAGCGCGGTCCGGAAGACCCATATCGACAGCAACCCGGCCGCTGCGACGAGCGTCGGTGCGATCCATTTCGATTTGCGCCGGTAGCGATCGGCGGCGACGCCTGCAAGCGGGGCGAGGAGGCCGAGAAGCCACGTCTTGCGCGCCACGGTCGGCGGGAAAAGCGAGAAGCCGGTATCGAGCGCGACCATAGTTGCGTAGGCCGGCATGATCGCGAGCCAGACGAAGCGGGTGCGCCCGAGCGCGAAGGCGACGATCAGCGCGACGAAGAATGGGGCGATGCCGCCCTGGAACGCCGGGTGGTCGAGGAATTCACTCACCGCGCGACCCGCGCCGGAGGACGACCTTCGGGGAGGGGCGCGGGGTGGATGCCGTGGGATTCGCGCGGGCAGACGGATTCGTTGGCATAAGCGTCGGAAACAGCGAGATTCGCGCTGTTATTCCAAGGGTGTGGGACATCGAACGAGCATCCATTTTACCGCAGTCGTCCCCCAACGGCCACTCGCGGGCGTGCTTCCGCCGCAAGCGATCACGCCGGCCGGAGCCAGCCGTCCTCGCATTTGACGGCTCCGGAGTTTCGAAGTTCACCGATCAGCAACGCCGCGAGCTCGGACGGCGCGATGCGGAAGAACTGGCGATTGAAATCCCGATACATGCCGACGCGGTCGAGATAGGATGGCATCTCGTCCAACGGCAGCTGCTGACGGTCGAGCAGCGCGAACACGAGGTTGACCTTGAGCGCGTGGCGGGCGACGCGAAGACTGTCCGCTTCGAACGCCGCGACGCGCTCCCGCGCGCGGGCGAGCGCCGCCGCCACGCCCGTGAAAGGCTCGCCGTGGCCCGGAATGACGATGCGAACCTCGAGTGCGGCGATCATCTCGATCGTCGCGCGCGTGGCGGGCAGGGCGGCGGGATCGAACTCCGGCGGCATCACGAATCCGAAGCCGTTCTCCCACAGCGCGTCGCCGGAAATGAGGATGCCGTGCTCGGCATTGTGAAACACGAGCGCGCCCATGTCGTGCCCGGGTGCCGCGAGCGCGTGCCACTCGAGATCGCCCCAGACGTGCGTCGATCCGGGTTGCAGTCCCTTGCTTACGACGAAGCGCTCGGCGCGCTGGTCGCAGTAATCGTAGAGCAGCGCCTTCTGGTCCCACCGCTCCACGAGCGCCGCTTCGTCCTCGGGCACCGCTACCGGGCATCCGTATTTCGCGACGATTGCGGCATTGCCGCCGATGTGGTCGGAGTGGCAGTGCGTATTGACGATCCACGCGAGCGGGTCGTTGCCGATGCCGCGCGGCGACGCGATGAGCGCGAGCGTCAGCGGCGCATGCCGGAGATACCCGGTGTCGACCACGACGTGGCCGTCGCGGCTCTTCAGCACGATGTTGTTCGACGACAGCCAGTCGCGGACGAAAACGTGAAGTTGCGGCGGCAGCGAGTGCGCGGACATGGGCAACGCGGGAATCCTACCATCGTCGCCGCAAAGACCGCTGCGGGCGGCCCATCACGCTGCGGCACGCGAATGCGGTACGCTTATTGCACCCACGTTCCGCGCTGTCGCATGCAAGACCATGACCGAATTGGGGGCATACGGATGGGGATGGCGAACGACCGTCGATTGTTGCGCATCACGTGGCCTTTTCTTGCCATCGTCGTTCTGCTCGTCCTCCTGGCGAGCGAGAGCCTGAAGATCGTCTCCGCCAGCCGCGCCTACGTGGGGGGCGAAAGTCTCTGGTCGAAGGCGCAGAAGGACGCGGTGCACAGCCTGTTCCGTTACGCGCAATCGCGGTCCGAGGCTGATTACCGAAGCTATCTGCAGTCGATATCGGTGCCGATGGGCGACCGCCGGGCGCGGCTCGAGCTCTCGAAGGAGGAGCCCGATCTCGCCGTCGCCCGCGAGGGATTCCTCGCCGGCAAGAACGATCCCGAGGATGTCGACGGAATGATCATGCTGTTCCGCCGCTTCCGCGACGTGAGCTTCATGCGCCGCGCAATCGGCATCTGGGCCGAAGGCGACGAGGGAATCGCCGAGCTCAGCGCCGCCGCGCAGGACCTCCACGCGCACATCGTCGCCGGCGACTACCAGGCGGCCACGCTCGACCCGATTCTCACGCGGATCGATGACGCCAACCGGCGGCTTACTCCGCTGGAGGTCGCGTTCTCCGGCACGCTGGGCGAGGCCTCGCGGCGGACGCAGGGAATTCTCGAAGTCGCGCTGATACTCGCCGCGGGCGCGCTCGTCATCGCCGGCATCGCGCTCTCGCGGCGCATGCTGCGCACGAGCGACGCGCTGGAGAACGCGTTGCGCGTGAGCGAGGAGCGCTTCGACCTCGCGGTGGATGGCAGCAATGCGGGCATCTGGGACTGGAACCTCCGCAGCGGGGACGTCTACTACTCGCCGCGCTACAAGGAGCTGCTGGGCTACGCGGACGACGAATTCCCCGACACGCTCGAGTCCTTCCTGAATCGCCTCCATCCCGACGACCGGGCGGTGCGCCAGGCCGCGCTCGAGGAGCATCGTGCGCACGGCGCGCCCTATGACTACGACATTCCGGCTCCGTACCCGCTCGGGGGAGTACCGATGGTTCGAGGCGCGCGGAAAGTCGGTACGGGATGCGAATGGCGAGATCACCCGGATGGCCGGCTCGATCACCGACATCACCGATCGCAAGCAGGCCGAGGCGCAGCTCTACGCCGAGAAGGACCGCGCGCAGGTGACGCTGCAATCGATTGCCGAAGGCGTGATCGCCACCGACGAGCAAGGCCGTATCGAGACGCTCAATCCGGCTGCGCAATCGCTGACGGGATGGACGAGCGCCGAGGCGCGCGGCCGTCCGCTCCAGGAAGTGTTCAGGATCGTCGACCAGGCCGACCGGCGGGTTGCAGATCAACCCGGTGGCGACGCTGCTGCAGGAGGGGCGCAGCGTCGAGCTTCGCGGCAACACGATCCTCGTGCGGCGCGATGGCCGTGAAATCGGCGTCGACACGTCGACGGCGCCGATCCGCGATCGCGACGGGGCGACGATCGGCGCGGTCCTCGTGTTCTACGACGTCACCGACGTTCGCCGCTTCACCGAGCAGCTGTCGCACCAGGCGCGCCACGATCCGCTGACCGGTCTCGCGAACCGGCGCGAATTCGAGCATCGGCTGGCGCGGGCGCTCGAAGGCGCCGCGGAGGGCGACCGTCGCCATGCGATGCTCTACCTCGACCTCGACCGCTTCAAGGAGGTCAACGACTCCTGCGGCCACGCGGCCGGCGACGATCTGTTGCGCGAGATCAGCGTCCTTCTGCAGCGCAAGCTGCGCCAGGGTGACACGTTGGCGCGACTCGGCGGCGACGAATTCGGCGTGCTGCTGGAGAACTGCGCGCCCGACCATGCGGTGCGGATCGCCGAGGGTCTCCGCGATGCGGTGGCGCACATGCAGTTCGCCGTGCAAGGCAGATCGTTCAAGCTGGGTGTCAGCATCGGCCTCGTCGCCATTGCCGATGGCGACCGATCGGTCGCGAAGATCCTGAGCCGCGCCGATGCGTGCTGCTATCGGGCGAAGGGCGCCGGTCGCGACCGCGTGCACGCCTACGATCCGAAAGACGAGCCCGATCGCCGGCAATTCGGATAGCCGCGACGACCGTTACCCCGTCAGCGCAGGCGGCCGAGAAAATCCCGCAGGAGCGCGACGCGATCCGCGAGCGTGGGCGCCGCGCGCTCGATGCGTATCCGATCCGGTCCCGCGAAGCGGATGCGGCCGTCGCGCTGGACGAGCAGGATGAGCGCGCCCGCGTCGAACGGCGGGTGCTTCACGAATTGCAGCGTGCTCCGCTCGGGGCCGGCGTCGATTTTGGCGACGCCGAGCGGCTTCGCCACGAGCCGCAGCCGGTGGCAGGCCAGAAGCGCGAGCGCGGGCTCGGGGGGGCGCCCGAAGCGGTCGACGAGTTCCTCCTGCAACGCTTCCAGCTCCTCGGCGCTGTCGCAGTTCGCGAGGCGCTTGTAGAGGACGAGGCGCTCGTGCACGTCGTTGCAATAGATTTCGGGCAGCAGCGCCGGCACGTGCAGATTGATCTCGGTGGTGACGCCGAGCGGCGCCGACAGGTCGGGCTCGCGGCCTGCCTTCAACGCCGACACGGCGGCCTTCAGCATGTCGGCGTAGAGCTGGAAGCCGATCTCCTGCATCTCTCCCGACTGCGATTCGCCGAGCACCTCGCCCGCGCCGCGGATTTCGAGGTCGTGCATCGCGAGGTAGAAGCCGGAGCCCAGGTCCTCCATCATCTGGATCGCCTCGAGACGCTTCTTCGCCTGCAGCGACAGCGATTCTTCCGGGGGCGTCAGCAGATACGCATAGGCCTGGTGGTGGGAACGGCCGACGCGGCCGCGCAATTGATGGAGCTGCGCGAGGCCGAGGCGGTCGGCGCGCTCGATGATGATCGTGTTGGCGGTCGGCACGTCGATGCCGGTCTCGATGATCGTCGAGCAGACGAGGAAATTGATGCGCTGCGCGTAGAACTCGCGCATCACATGCTCGAGATCGCGCTCGGCCATCTGCCCGTGGGCGACGGCGATCCGCGCCTCCGGCAGGAGCTCCGTGAGGCGCTCCGCCGTCGTGGCGATCGTGTCGATGTCGTTGTGCAGGAAGTAGACCTGGCCGCCGCGCTTCATTTCGCGCAGCGCAGCCTCGCGGATGATGCCGCGAGAGTAGGTCGACACGAACGTCTTGATCGCAAGCCGCCGCTGCGGCGCCGTGGCGATCACCGAGAAGTCGCGAATCCCTTCGAGCGACATCGCGAGCGTGCGCGGGATGGGGGTCGCCGTCAGCGTGAGCACGTCGACCTCGGCGCGCAGCTTCTTGAGCTGCTCCTTCTGGCGGACGCCGAAGCGATGTTCCTCGTCGATGATCACGAGACCGAGGCTCTTGAATTTCACGTCGGCCTGCAGCAGCTTGTGCGTGCCGATGACGAGATCGAGCGTCCCCGCAGCGAGACCTTCCAGCGCCGCCTTCACTTCCTTCGCCGAGCGGAAGCGCGACAGCTCGGTCAGCCTCACGGGCAAGTCGGCGAAGCGGTCGGTGAACACCTTGAAATGCTGCTCGGCGAGCAGGGTGGTCGGCACCAGCACCGCGACCTGCTTGCCGTCGGCGAGCGCCACGAACGCGGCGCGCAGCGCCACCTCGGTCTTGCCGAAGCCGACATCCCCGCAGACGAGGCGGTCCATCGGCCGGCCGGTGGTGAGATCGGTGATCACCGCGTCGATCGCCGCCTGCTGGTCGGCGGTTTCCTCGAACGGGAAGCCATCGGCGAACGCCTCGTAGTCGTGCGGCGTGAACGTGAACGCATGACCGGTGCGCGCCGCGCGCTGCGCGTAGAGATTCAGCAATTCGGCGGCGGTGTCGTGCGCCTGCCGCGCCGCCCGCTTCTTCGCCTTTTCCCATTGGCCGCTGCCGAGCTCGTGCAGCGGCGCGGCTTCCGGCGACGCGCCGCTGTAGCGGCCGATGAGATGGAGATTCGACACCGGGACATAGAGCTTGGCGTCGTTGGCGTAGACGAGCTGCAGGAATTCGGTCGGACCCTCGCCGACATCCAGCGTGACGAGGCCGAGGTAGCGGCCGATGCCGTGCTCCTCGTGGACGACGGGGTCGCCGATGCGCACCTCCGACAGGTCGCGCAGCATCGCGTCGACGTTGGACCGGCGCGCGCCGTCGCGGCGGCCGCGACGCACGATACCTGCGTAGAGCTCGGCTTCGGTGACGAACGCGAGCTTCGCCGGCGGCCACGCGAAGCCGGCGTGCAGCGGCGAGACGCCGAGCGCAACCGGCGCCTCGCTCGCAAGAAACCCGGCGAGATCATCGACCTGGGGCAGCAGGAGCCCGTACTCGGCGAAGTATTGCTGCATCGTCTCGCGTCGTCCCGCGCTTTCGGCGCAGATCAGCACGCGGGTGTCGATCCGCGTCGCCAGGAAGCGCTTCAGCGCCGCGAGCGGGTCCTCGGCGCGGCGGTCGACCTGCAGCGACGGCAGTGGCGTGGCAGGGCCGCGCGTGGCCGGAGCATCGGCGCTCGCCGCCGGCAACTCGATGCGCGAAAACGGCTTCAACGCTCCGTTGAACGCGTCCTGCGGCAGAAATACCTCGTTCGGCGGCAGCAGCGGGCGCGCCTTGTCGCCGCGCAAGAGCTTGTAGCGGGCGTCGGTATCCTGCCAGAAGCGCTCGATCGCGCCGCCGACATCGCCGACCTGCGCAATGGCAGCGTTGCGCGGCAGATAATCGGCGAGCGTCGCAGTTTCCTCGAAGAAGAGCGGCAGGTAATACTCGATGCCGCCCGGCGCGACGCCGTGGCTCACGTCCTTGTACAGCGGCGATTTCGACGGATCGCCTTCGAACACTTCGCGGTAACGGCTGCGAAAGCGCGTTTGCCCGCCCTCGTCGAGAGGGAACTCGCGCGCCGGCAGCAGCCGCACCTCGGGCACGGGGTAGAGCGTGCGCTGCGTATCGACGTCGAACGTGCGGATGCTTTCGATGTCGTCGCCGAAAAGATCGAGCCGATAGGGCAGCGTGCTGCCCATCGGAAAGAGATCGATGAGGCCGCCGCGGATGCTGAACTCGCCGGGCGATACGACCTGCGTGACGTGCTGGTAGCCGGCGAGCGAAAGCTGCGCGCGCAGCGCGTTCGCGTCGAGGCGGGTCCCCTGCTTCAGAAAGAACGTGAACGCCGCGAGGTAGGACGGCGGCGCGAGCCGGTAGAGGGCCGTCGTCGCGGCGACGACGAGCACGTCGCATTCGCCGCGCGACACGCGGTAGAGCGTCGCCAGGCGCTCCGACACGAGATCGTGGTGCGGGGAGAACGGATCGTACGGCAGCGTCTCCCAGTCGGGAAGGAGCGCGATCTCGAGCCCCGGCGCGAACCACGGGATCTCGTCCGCAAGGCGCTGCGCGCCGAGCGCGTCGGCGCTGACGACGGCCAGCAGGCGTTTCTCGCGGGCGCATTGCAACGCCAGTTGCGCGAGCGCGATCGCATCGGACGAGCCTGGCAGTGCCTTCGCGCGAAGCCTTTGGCCGGGCGCCGGCAAATCCGGAACGAGCCGGGGCAGCGCAGCGAGCCTCCGGAGGGACGCTGCGAGGTCGGGTGTCGCGGGCGCAGCGGTGCTTACGCTTTGCGCCGGCGCGGGTGCTGCGCCGGAAGTTGCGTTGGCCGCCGTCCCGGCGCCGTTTTGAGCCGTCGGCACGAGCAGGAACGAATCGAGCGCGGATTATACGTGGGCACCAAATGGGGATGACCTCCTCGCGGATCAATGGTCGCCGCAATCGCGTGCGATAATCGTCGCGTGAACGGGACGGCCACGAACCCGCGCGGTGCGCACCCCTATTTGCTGCTCGCGCTGGCGCCGCTGTTCTGGGCCTGCAACTGGATCGTTGGCCGCGGCCTCGCCGGCGACATTCCACCAATGGCAATGACGTTCTTTCGCTGGCTCTTCGCGCTGGCGATGCTCGCGCCGTTCGCATGGCCGCACGTCCGCCGCGAATGGCCGCTCGTGAAGGCGCGCTGGAAGACGATGCTCGTTCTGGGCGCGATCGGCGTCGGCACCCACAATGCGCTCGCCTATCTCGGCCTCAACTACACGACGGCGATGAACGGCGTCATTCTCAATTCGTTCATCCCCGTGATGATCATCGCATTCACGTGGCTGTTCCTCGGGGAGCGGCTCTCCGCCGTGCAAATGGCCGGCGTCGGCGTCTCGCTGGTGGGCGTGCTCACGATCCTGTCGCGGGGAAGCTTCGACGTGCTGACCACGTTTCGCCTCAACGGCGGCGACCTCCTCGTGATCCTGTCGATGGCGATGTGGTCGACCTACACGATCGCGCTGCGATGGCGTCCGCCGGGCCTGCACATGCTCACCTTCCTGTTCGTGCTGATCGTCGTCGGGCTCCTGTGCGTGCTGCCGTTCTTTCTGGCCGAATTCGCGCTCGGCCGGCGGATGGTGGTCACGCCCGTCAATCTCGCGGCGCTGGCGGCGATCGCGCTCTTCTCGTCGTTGCTGGCCTACATCTTCTGGAACCGGGGCGTCGAGCAGGTCGGCGCGAGCGTGGCAGGGCTTTTCGTCCACCTGATGCCGGTGTTCGGTGTCGTGCTGGCCTGGATCTTCCTCGGCGAGCGGCTCGCCCTGTTCCATGTCGCCGGAATTGCGCTTATCCTGACGGGCATCTGGATCATGAGCCGGCTGGGGCGGCGCCCGGCGCCGGCGCCGGCCGGAACGGACTGAAGGCTTCCGCGCGGCGAATCGCCCCACGAGCGATGACTGACATCGGCAATGCTGGGCGGGTGGATCTGATGCAGCGGCTGGTTGCGCTGCAGATCGAGCATCGTGATCTCGACGACGTCATCCGACGCCTCGCCGAGGACCCTGGACGCGACCAGTTGCAGCTCACCCGGATGAAGCGGCGCAAGCTGTTGCTGAAGGACCAGATCGCCCGCCTCGAGCGCGCGATCGATCCCGATATTCTCGCGTAGCTACCGGGTGCGCCCGTAGCGGTCTTCGAAGCGGACGATGTCGTCCTCGCCGAGGTAGTCGCCGCACTGGATCTCGATGATGACGAGCGGCACCGTCCCCGCGTTTTCGAGGCGATGCTTCGTTTCGACGGGGATGTAGGTCGAGCGCTGCTTCTCGACCGTGAAGACGTCGTCGCCGCGCGTGACGGTCGCGGTGCCGGCCACCACCACCCAGTGCTCGCTTCGCTGGTGGTGCAGCTGCAACGACAGCGCGGCACCCGGCTTGATCTCGATGCGCTTGACCTTGAAGCCGGGGCCTTCGTGCAGCACGGTGTACGCACCCCAGGGCCGAGTGACGGTGCGCGGTTCGCGATAGGCGCCGTGGCCGCGCGCCTTCAACTCGGCCACGACCTCGCGCACGCGCTGCAGCGAATCGCCGTGCGCAACGAGGAGGGCGTCGGGCGTGTCGACGATGGCGAGGTTCTCGACGCCGACGGTCGCGACGATGCGGTCGCCGCCATGGATGTACGTATTCCTGGTGGCGATGGCAACGCGTTCGCCCTGGCCGCGGTTGCCGTGCGTCATCCGGCGCGGAGAGCTCCGCCACCGCCTGCCAGGAACCAACGTCGGTCCAGTCGAACGTTCCGCGCACGATCGTCACGTCGCCCGCCGCCGCCGCCGCCTCCATCACCGCGTAGTCGAGCGACACATCGGGAACGGGAGCGAAGAGATCGGGGTCGATCTCCAGCATTGCCGCGTCGGTCGTGCGCGGCGACGCCGCGCAGCGCCGCGCCGCGGCGAGCAGCGTTGCTGCATGGCGGGCCAGCGCGGCGAGAATGGCCGCTGCCGTGAAGCAGAACATGCCGGAATTCCAGACGAAGTTTCCCGCCGCAAGATACGAGCGCGCCGTCGCGGCGTCGGGCTTTTCGACGAAGCGGCGGGCGCGAAATGCGGTGGGCCGTGGCGGAATCGTCGAGCGCGTCGGCGCATTCGAGATAGCCGAATCCCGTTTCGGCGCGCGTCGGCGCGATCCCGAACGTCACGAGCGTTGCCCTCGCGCGCGAGCGCCGCCGCGCGCGCCACCGCTGCGGCGAACGCATCCTGATCCTGAATCAGATGATCGGCCGGCAGCACCAGCATGACGGCATCGCCGCCGTGCTGCGCCTCGACAGCCATGGCGGCCAGCGCGACTGCCGGTGCGGTGTTGCGGCCGAACGGCTCGAGGATGTACGACGCGACCCGCGGCCCTCGCGCTCCCAGTCCCGCGTAGAGATCCTTCGTGTGGAAATAAAGATCGCGATTGGTGACGGTGAGAAGCTCGGTGACACCCGGCAGCGCAAGCGCGCGCGCGGCGGTCTTTCCCGAGCAGCGTGTCGCCGTCGGGCAGGCGCATGAAGGCTTTCGGCGCCATCTCGCGCGACAGCGGCCACAGCCGCGTGCCGGCGCCGCCGGAAATGATGACGGGAACGAGGGGAGGCATCGGGATAAACCTTGCGCAAGACCTTGAATCGACGCGAGTCTACCCCATGTTGAGTATCGAGTCCGCGTCGGGATGCTGACGAACGCGGTGGTATGATGACGATCTCAGCGCATTGCAACGGCGTGGTGACAACGCGCCGTGCCGCGACGATTACCGGGGGTGAACTGGTTTCGACGGGGGTTGCAACGCAGCTTGGGGCATGCCGAGGCGCTTGTCCTCGTAAAACTCGAGCAATCGCAAACTTAACTGCGAACGACAACACGTACGCTCTGGCGGCTTAATCCCGCCGGACCTCGCACCCGGCAGCGCCCGGCTGGGGTGATGTAACAGTCACAGCGAGGACATTCAGGGTGATCGCGCCCGTCCGGGTCACTTGGACGAAGCGTTAAACCAAGGTGGCTGGTCCCGCCGTCGTCTGTCAGTCAACGGCGTCGGGGCGAGAGCACAATGACTCGACTAAGCATGTAGTCCCGACTGTCGAGTGCTTCCGGACGCGAGTTCGATTCTCGCCCACCTCCACCAAACCCGAGAATGACGGCCCCCGAGCGGGGCCGTTTTCTTTCCTTCTCCATCGTGACGGAGATTTGCCCGTCATTTAGGCAACCTAATTCTTGTTAGGGCCGCAGCGAGGTACTGGTGAATCGATGACGACGCGCGGCATCGCCTTCGCACTATCTTTCACCGCCACAAGACGATGCTTCGGTGTGTCGCCGAGTTATTATCCGACCGTCACGGTTCGCCGAGCCGATCGACAAGTAACCAGCAATCCGAGGAGGTGCCGATGAAGTTCATGATCATGTGGAAAGTCTCGCCAGTGCATTACGCGACAGCGGTCAAACGATTCCTCAAGACCGGCGCGCCGGCACCGAAGGGCTTGAAGACTATCGGTCGATGGCATACGGCCGGTTCGAGCAGAGGTTTTCACCTCGTCGAAGGCTCCGAGGCCGCGCTCGCGGAGATTAACGCCGAGTGGGCTGATCTCCTGGAACTGGAGGTCGTGCCGGTCGTTGAAGATGATGTCGCCGGCGCGGTCGCGAAGAAGGTCTACGGAAAGAAGTAACCGACGCGCCAATACCTCGACCTGATTATCGTCGAGCGTATCGACCCCGTACCCGCTACCCTCGAGTGGCCGCGTCCGGGCCCTAGCCCGACGGTCAACCGGACGCGCCGATTCATGGCTTCTACATGGCGAGCGTCCGTGCGGCGCGCCGGTTACCTTGCACGTTAGGCATCCGTGGCTCTCGTAGCGCATATCTTCCTTGCTTCGACTCGCGGTGCTCCAATGACCGCAGTCACCTCCGTTGAAGCGTTGACGGACGCTGGTCTTTCCGGAGATCGCTACGCGGACTCGAAGAACCGTCGAGCACTTGACTACCAGGTCACGCTGATTGAGTTGGAGAACATCGAAGATTTCATGGCCGAAACCGGCCTGGTTCTCACGCCAGAGCAACCCCGGAGAAACATTGTTACCCGCGGAGTCAATCTCAATTCGCTTTGTGGCAAGCGCTTCAAGATCGCTGCCGCAGTGTTTGAGGGGCTAGAATTGTGCGAGCCGTGCAGTCTCTTTGCCAAGAGAACCCATCGCGAAATTCTCAAATTCTTCGTCGGGAAAGGTGGCCTTAGGGCAAGGATCGTCGCCGGTGGAAACATTCATGTCGGCGACCGAGTTATCACGGATGCCTAACCTCTCGCTCTACACGGACGCGCCGCCGGCGAACGGTGCAGCAACGGTCGACGCTGTAATGCGCGAGCCCCCGGAGGTTGAGGTCGTGGTTGAGATACCGCGCGGCAGCTTTCTGAAGCGTGGATCGATGGGCCAGGTCGACTTCATCTCGCCGCTGCCCTGTCCGTTCAACTACGGCTCGGTGCCGAGCCACATCGGGCTGGAGGGCGATCTGCTCGATGCGCTGGTCCTCGGCCCGCGCCTACCGCTGGGAGCGCGGGTCAGGGTTAAGGCGTGGGGGGCGGTGACCCTCACTGATCGTGGCATGAGCGACGACAAGCTCGTCTGCGGCGAACGTGCGCCGACGGCGTCGCAGCGCCGCAACCTGCTGCGGTTCTTCCGCTTTTATGCAAAGTGCAAGGGGCTGCTCAACGCGTGGCGCGCCCGCCCGGGGCGAAACGGCTGCGACGGCTGGTGTACGGCGCGCGTCGCGCTTACGCGCGCCCGCCTCCGCGACGATGCTTGGCGCGGGCCGCCGATCGAGTTTTAAATGGGGCGCATTGCCGCGCGTCCAGCTGCCTTCCGTGAACGGCCGCTATCGTTCGAACCGACTGGCTGCAACGGGCCTATTCTGTTGAAGAACTCGCTGTGCGGAGTTGCAAGAAAAAGTCGACCTCGTAGAATGGCCCAGCATCGACGATCGTCTGCCGGTTGATGGTCGGAGGACCCCGAAAAGCACCTCAGTAAACATTGTTGAGGAGTTTTTCAACAGAATAGGTCGTAAGCCGACACTTAAGGGCGACCGCTTTCGGCCAGCGCGTTGTCAACCAAGGCGGTGATCAGACCATTTTCAGCTCCTTGAAGCGGAGATACAGCTCGCGGCACACCCAGGCGTCGGTCGCCGCGTAGGCGATCTGCTGCGGCGTCAAGCGGCGCGCAGCCCAGTTCGTAGTCTTCGCGCCCTTGGGGATGCGCGTACCGAGAAATATCCCGGCGAGATTCCGCACGCCCGTCTGCTTCAGCCCGTGGTGCTCCGCAACTTTGCCGAGATCCACCACCGATCTTTCGTCGAACTCGAATAATTTCTTCAGGTTACGCATGTCGTCGGTCACCGAAACGCCCACCTTGATGATTTTCTCCGACGAAAGGATTTTCTGCATCGCGCCGAAAAGGCTCTGCTGCTGGACCTGCAGGAGATACACAGCACTCGCCGTAGCGAATTGCACAAGAGAGGGCAGATAGCTCTCGCCGGACCTGAAGGCGGGCCGTGTCTCGGTGTCAAAGCCGACTACGCTTTCCTGCAAGATGTCCTGCATCGCGTGCTGAAGGTCCAGATGCCCCGCAACGATGTGCACCGAACCCTCGTAGCGCCGGATTGGCAACTCGTTCATCTCCTCGCGCGAGATCCTTCTAACGGATTCGGATCGCGGTGCGGCAGTGGGGTCCCAACTCATGCGCCGCATATTAAGCTGATTAATCCCGCCGCCTAAGACTGAGGGTGACTAAGGCCAGATACATATTGCACTCCTTGCGTTGCGAGGAGAGCAATGCGAATCAAGTCCGTCGTTCAAGGCATTAAGGGGTTTTACCGGGTCGCGGATTACGCTCTACGCTGGGGCATGATTGGCCCTGATGCGCAGCGTCGTTTGGACATCCTAGGTTTCTGGCGGCGACACGGTTTGGCGGCCGCCAGCGAAGCGTTCAAGGTCAGTCGCCGCACGCTGTATCTGTGGCGAGCCAAGCTCAAGGCCGAAGGCGGCAACGTGGCGGCCTTGGTGCCAGGCTCGACCGCGCCCAAGAATCGTCGCCGGCGGCAGTGGCCAGCACCCTTGGTGGCCGAGATCCGGCGCCTGCGCACGCTGCATCCGAATCTGGCCAAGGAGAAGCTGCATGAACTGCTGCTGCCGTGGTCGGCGGCCGGCCGACTGCCGTGCCCCAGCGCACGCACCATCGGTCGCCTGATCGCCGATGCCCCGGACAAGATGCGTTCGCGCCCCCATGCCTTCGGCGGCCCCGGCAAGCCCAAGCCGGTGCGGCAGCCACGCCTGCGCAAACCCAAGCATTTCCACGCCGAACGCCCCGGCCATTGCGTGGCATTGGACAGCATCGAATTACGCGCCCAGAAGGATCGCCGCTACCTCATCACCTGCACCGATCTGCATTCACACTTCGCCTGGGCCTGGGCCACCCGCAGTCACGCCAGCACCGCCGCCGCCCAGTTCTTCCGCCTGATTCAAGCGGTGTTCCCATTCGCCATCGAAGCCGTCCTCACCGACAACGGTAGCGAGTTCCAACGCCACTTCGCCACTGCCTTGGCGGAGCGCCTGTTCACGCATTGGCACACCTTTCCCAAGACCCCACGCATGAACGCCCATTGCGAACGCTTCAACCGCACCGTCCAGGAAGAATGCGTCGACTACCACTACGACCTGCTCTTCCTCGATGACTTGACCGACTTCAACCTCGAGCTCCTGCGCTACCTCGCCTGGTACAACCTCGACCGCCCGCACTTCAGCCTGCCCACCCCAGTGCCAAACCGCAAAACCCCACGCCTACTATCCCCAGTACAATTCCTTCACCAAATACATCAGTGCAATATGTACTGGCCCGATACAGACGGTTGACTGGCACCACCGACGCCACCACAATCGGCATCGCGTGAGTCGATGTACCAATCTTTCGAATGGCAACCACATGATGTTCTCGCGTCGCAAGGTCTTGCTCGCTTCGGCCGCTCTGATCGGCTCCTCTTGGGCCGCCCTTGCGGCCGCGAGCAGGAGCATTCTCCAGTTGCGGGTGGAGTACACCGCGACGAGCGTGATCGGTACCGATGAGCGCACCATGCCGGGCCGTCTTTGGCGCACCCACTCGGCGCTGCGCCACGAAGGCAAACAGCATGGTCGTTCGCTCACCGTGATCGCGCGACTGGATCGCAATCTCTGCTGGCTGGTGATGACTGAGCCCCGCTTCGCCATCGAGACCGACCTCTCCGCGCTCGATCTGCCGCTCGATGTGCTGAACGGCGGCGGCGACATGCGGCAGATTCGTGAAGGACGCGAGCGGGTGAACGGGCTGGACACCATACGGGTTCGCGTCGAACGCGATGCCGGTTCGGGGAGTAGCTTCACCGGCCATATCTGGGCGAACGACCAGGGTGTCATCGCGCGCCTCGCTGGCGAGGGCGAGAGCCGTGGCCACCACGGTCGGACGCTGATGAATTTCCGCGATGTGCAGATCGGACCGCTCGATCCTGGCCTGTTTGAGGCGCCCCGCGGCGTCCAGCTCATAGGGGTCAAGGGCGGCGATCTCGCTACGTTGCTCGAAAGCATGGAAGCGGCCGGCCAGATCGGGCAGCGTCGCTGACGGGCCAAGAGCGGTCACCTACCGGCGAGGGTCAAGCCCGGCCTCTTGGTGCCAGAAGATATCAAAGCCGCTTTTCGCTGCGAGGTTCGACATGCAAAGATCCGCGGGCCGGGCTAAGACCGGCAAACCTTCCCCCCCAAAAGCGACCGCCCGATGCGTTTGCGGGGACGTGAAATTCGAGATCGACTATCCCGCATTCTGGGCCTTGCACGACCATTCCGATGCCAGCCGTCGCGCTCACGGTTGCGCCTACGCGACGTACGTGGGTACGTGGCGCAGCCGATTTCGCGTCGTGCAGGGATCCGAACACATCACGTGGTTTAATGAACCGAAGACCCGCGCAAAAAGAAGCTTCTGCGCCCGATGCGGGACGCCCCTGTTCTACGAACGCGCGAGCGCGCCAAAGTGGGTGAACATTCCCCGCGCGCTGTTTTCGGGACGCACTGGCCGTGAGCCGCGCTACCACTTATCCACCCAAGAGAAAGTGGACTGGGCTTATATGGGAGAGCCTCTGGCGCCGCTGAAGGGTTTCCCCGGCGTGATGTGGGTCCGGCCAAAGCGGAAAAAAAGCGTAGAGCTGCCCGAGGTGTTGTAACGAGGGACAGTGTGCCCGGAATTTCGCGAATTGCAGGCGCGCGCAATGAGCGCGCGACAGGCAATCGCGATGCATTGCAACTCCATCGACCGAAAGCCTTGGGGACTTGCGCCTCAAACTGAACGTGTTGTTTGGGCGTGATGCCGTGGCCCTGATAGTGATTGTTACCGCCAACTCCTAACGCGCTCCCGACGACCTTTGAGCAAGGGTCGCAAGCAGAGCTGTCTTGCTGCTGCCCGTCTGCCCAGGACGCAAAGACGAACCCTTGGGGTCGCCTGCCGCGGCGCGGGTGGGGCAGCACCCTGTCTTGCGGGATCAATGGCGAACATGCCATTATCCGCGTCGCAGTGAGGGTCTCCTGCGGTGGACGGATAACTAGAGCCTCGGCGGCAGGGAGAACGCAATGCTCGAGCGGATCCGCGACATCACCCGGCGCGCGAGCGGAAGCCCGGGCTTGGGAGAGTAGCCAAAATGGCCGAGCCTCCCTATCCCGAGGCATTGCCCGCCCTCACCCGCCTCCACTGGTACGTGCTGGAACGCGTACTGGGCCAGGGCGGTTTCGGCATCACCTACGTCGCCAAGGATACCAACCTCGATCAACGCGTCGCGATCAAGGAATACTTGCCCGTAGAGTTCGCCACGAGGTTGCCGGATTCGACCGTCCGGTCGCGCACCGATGAGCTGCGGGACCGCTATCGCTGGGGATTGGAGCGCTTCATCCAGGAAGCGCGGACGCTGGCACGATTCGACCACCCGAACATCGTTCGCGTGCTTTCGGTGTTCGAGTTCAACAACACCGCCTATATCGTAATGCGGTTCGAGGAAGGCGGGACGCTCGCTTCCATGCTCGACCGCCGCGGAACGCTGCCCGAAGCCGAATTGCTCCGCATCCTCGTGCAGGTTCTGGACGGTCTGACACTCGTTCACAACGCGGGCTTCATCCATCGCGACATCAAACCGGACAACATTCATATCGGCGGCGACGGACGACCGGTGCTGCTCGACTTCGGATCGGCGCGACAGGCGGTTGGGAGTTCGAATACCCTCACCATTCTCATCGCACCCGGCTACGCGCCTTTCGAGCAGTATTACAACGACCCTTCGAGCCAAGGCCCCTGGACCGACATCTACGGCCTTGGAGCGACCGCTTATCGCGCCATCTGTGGGCGGGCGCCTCTCGACGCGGTATCGCGCAGCAAAGGAATTCTTGGCAGCACGCAGGAGATCATGGTCCCGGCAAGCGTCGTCGGTGCCGGGCGTTACTCCGGCCGGTTTCTCGCCGCCATCGATCACGCGCTTGCCTTTGCCGAAAAGGATCGCCCGCAGACGATCGCGGAATGGCGGCGCGAGCTTGCTGGCGAGGGCGCGACTCCGGTCGCGGCGCCGAGCCGCGCCTGCTCGCGGAATCACCGGCCCGACGACGGCGTCGCAGCCAACGGTTCTGGTAGAGGCTGCGACGGCTGCTCCGCGCCGCCATGCCGTTGGCGCAAGGTGGGTCGAGCCCGCCTCACCACTCCGCGGCTGAGCGTGCGCCGCGGACCGGTATGCACCGCCGTGGGCGTGGGTGCTTGTCATTATTGCGGTTGCGGTTGCAGCGGTCGCGGTTTACATGGCGATGAAGTTGAATGAAGCGATAAAGAACGCGAAAGCCAATCCGACGCCTCCGAAACAGCAGCCCGACGATCGGCAACCCAAGCCGCCGGAGCCCGCTCCTGAACAGAAGCAGACGCCCCCGGCGCCGTCGCCGACGCCGCCCGAAGAGAAGAAGCAAGAGGACGGAAAGCCGCAAGGCGAAGCTCCGCCCAAGGCCAAACCAAAAGCGCTCCGGCCCAGGTTCCGCCGAAGAAGGAGCCGGCGCCGGTGCCGACCCCGACGCCGAAGAAGGAGCCGTACCAGCGCCGAAGAAGGAACCGGGCCCGCCGGCGCCTTCACCACCCGCGCCGAAGGAATCGCCACAGCCCTCTATCGTGCCGCCATCGAAGGAGGTGCCGGCGCCTGCGGAAAAAGCGCCCGCGGCGCGGACAACGACCGAGCTGCTCGCGGATGCCGAAAAGGCGTGGTCGGAGCAGCGCTACGCCGAAGCGATCAAGACCTGGGAACCCCTCGCCAATGCCGGGAACCCGCGAGCGCAGGCGAGGATGGGCGATGCGTTATCGGAAGGAAAGGGCGTCGAGCGCGACGCGGCCAAGGCGAGAGCATGGTACGAAAAGGCGGCGAACGGAGGCGAGATGCGCGCGATGATGAAGCTCTGTGCCATATTCTCCGGCGGCAATGAACCGAACAACAATCTCGCGTATATCTGGTGCGGAGTGGCGGCGGAGATGGGGTCGAGCACGGCCAAAGCCGAACGCGAGAAGATCGCGCTATCGCTGCAACCCGCCGAGCGGCGGCAGGCGGACAAGGTCGTCAAGAACAAGGTGGACGAAATCGTGAAGAAAGGGAAAGAGAAATGATTCACGCGCGAAGGCGCGCTGTCGCGGGGCTTAGTCTCGCGGCCCTGATTTTGGTAGCCGGCTGCGTGACCGAGCAGGAAAAAGCGTGACGCGATCGGCGACGTCAATGCGGCGTTCCAGAAGGAGTACGAAGCCGCACTCGCGAAGAACGGGACGCACGTCGTGCCCGCGAGCCGCGACGAAGCCTACGACGCTGTCTACGCGGCTGTCGTGAAATTGGGACTCGTCATCCACGCGCAATCGCGCGATCTCGGCGTCATCAGCGCCGAGGCGCCTGCGCCATCCCCCCTCACTCCCAGCGAATTCGACCGGTGCGCGGCCATCGACCTGCCGAATACGAGGGATATCATCCGCCGGCATCTCGGAGCTTTCGCAGACCGCTTCAACTTCGATACGAACGGTCTCGACACCGTGATGACCGCAACGATCATCGGAGTTCGCGGAGGATCCGAGATATCGTTCACGATGCGGATGCGCGAGGTTGCCCCTGCGAAGTCGGACCTCCCGAGACGCGACTATCCGCCACCGACCGCGGTACGCATCGGACTCGACAAGACTTGGGACATGGTGGATCGCGAGATTGCGGCGCTTCCGAAGCGGAACTGACTCGCGGCGCTACCGCGGCGTCGCCAGAGCACCTGCCGCCTTCAGGCCGGCATAGAGCGCCTGCGTTTCCGGCGACGGCATCGATTTCAGTCGCGCGGAAAAGATCGTTCGCAACCGCTCGTAGGCGACAGCCGCTTCCCCGATCGCGCCGCTCCGCTGCAAGCAGAGCATGAGGTGACGGTAAAGGGGCTCGCACAGCTCGTCGACCTCGATGAACCGCAAGTAGCAGTCAGCGGCAGCTTCGGGCGCGCGAGCCTCCTCCCAACCGCGCGCAATGCGAGCCAGGAAGCGCAACAACCTGGCACGAAGCTGTTCCCTGCACGCGATGTAGAAGGGCTGTTCGGACTCGTCCGGCAGGAACGGTCCCCGATAGAGCTCAAGCGCCTCTTCGAAGGATTGCCGGCGCAGCGTTTCGTCGGTGCAGGCATCGGAGCCACGCAGAGCCGCGTCGAACGCGTCGAAGAGCTGCTCCAGCGCTAGCGTGTCCACCCAAACAAGTGACCTGTTCAGCGTCAGACGGCCGTCGCGCAGTACGAGCGCGTCGTCGTCCTCCAGCGTGCGACGCAGGCGGTGCAGGGTGGCCGTGAACGATTTGTACGCGTAGTCGGCCTCGACGTTCGGCCACAGCGCGTCAGCGAGCTGATCGGCGCGCACGTTGTGGGAGCCGAGCGCCACCAGCACCTTGAGCAGCTCCATTGGCCGGCCCGGGCCCTTGGCCGAGAGCTCGAGGGGAGAATCGCCGCGTTGGCACTGGAATCCTCCGAACGTGATGACCCGGAATGGCCATGGCCACCGGCGCACGCGCAACGGCGGCGAAGCCGGCGCGAGCCTTCCATCGCGCACGAGCGCGCGTGCAAATTCGGGCTCGATTCCTTCATCCAATGCTGTTGCACAAAGCTCGGCGAGAGGCCGCGGGGTCCAGCCGAGCGGCTGGCGAAACCCGTGCTCGCGCCCCCGCCGGAATGCGGCGCGAAGAGCCTCGAGTGCCGCGCGCGTGTCCCCGGCGCTCCGAGCCGCGTTGGCTGTGGCCAACTCCACTGCGTACGACAGCCACGGGCTGCGCAGGCGTTCCGCGATGGCTGCGGCCGTACGCAGTTGCGCTTCGACGCCGCGGCGATCGGCGCCGTCATCCTGAAGCTGCGTGAGTGCAATCCGCGCAAGGCACTCGAACCACGGAATGCCCGTCTCAACCGCGACCGCAAGCGCGGTCTTCGTCTCGCGATGCGCGTCGACGACGTCGCCGTCGAGTGCCGCGATCCAGCCGCGGAGGTAATGCACGCAGGCTCGATCGCCGCGCCGCAGTGTGCCCTGTTGCTCGAGGCGTTTCAGTGCATTCTTTGCGCCCGCTTGGTCTGCGGTGCATAGCTTTGCGGCGGCGACGATCGAAAGCAGCCACGGATCGTATGCGTGGAGGCCGTCCGAATCGGCGGCAGAGAGTGCATCCTCGGCCACGCCGATTGCGTCGACATACCTGCCGGCGACGAGGCGCAGCAACCCCTCACCGACCGCGGGTGCGAGCGCGACGTTCGACGTCGCAACGGCTGCCACGCCGCGAAGGCCGCCGAGGGCTGCTTCGGCGGAGGTGAGGTCACTTCGCGCAAGCGCGGAGAGAACGCGCAAGTACGCGAGCTCCTCGCGCGCGAAGGATGCCGATTGTCGTTCTGCGCCCAGGCGCATCGCTTGCTCGGCGCGCTCGAGCCAAGCTTCGATTCGCGCGTTGCCGGCGTCGCGGAGCAGCGTGGCGCCGATGAGCGTCGCAGTCGCGGCGCTCGACCTGAGCGGGCAAAGTGTCGCTGCTGCGTGCAAGAAGGCCGTCGAGCACATTCAGCCAGCGATCGAGCGGAGCGATATCGTCGAACTCGAAGATGATCGCATCGATAATCCCGGAGCAACTCTCGATCATGCCCTCGGTGTCTTGCTGGTCGCTGAAACCTTCGAATGCGCGCTCGAAGAGCTGGCGCGCCGCGCGCGGACTCGCATGCGCGCGCGATGCGGCCGACGCGCAGAGCAGCCGCGGACTCGTCTCGACCAGTCTGAGCGGCAGCAGATCCAGCCAGCCCGCGAGCGTGTCGCTGCGGCCCTGCGCGAGAAGTTCATCAGCCTGTTGCAAGGCGATGTTCGCGATCTCGTCCCAGTTGCCGGCTTCGACAAGCAGCGCGACGGCGTCCTCGGTGTAATCCGCGTCGCGCAGCAGCGCGGCCGCGCGCTCGAGCCACGCGTTACTCGTTGCCTCTGGCAATGCCTGTGCGGCGCGCTGACGCAGGAACTCGCGCAACAACGGGTGAAGCTGATAGACCCGGCCGGCATCGGAGGCCACGTCGCGGACGAAGTAGTCGTTCAGCGCCAGATTGACGAGCAAGCGCTCGGCCTTCGGCTCGTTCGACAGGTCGCCGCCATCGAAGCCGTCATCCGCGGCAGGCAGGCGACGCGCAGCAGGAACTCGCGCGTCCGCGGCTCGAAGCGGTCGAAGATCTCGCCTGCGAGGTAATCGAAGATCACCTGCGGCGTGGAGTCGCTCGGCAGTTCGGCGATCCGGCCGGAGATCTTCGAATGCTCGAGCATCAGCGTGAGACCGGCGGCCCATCCCTGCGTGCGCTCGTGGAGCTTCACGGCGGACTCCGGCGAGACGGTCTGACCTCGCAATCGCGCCATCCACACGATTTCATCCGGGGTCAGCGACAGATCCTTGCCGGTAACACACGTCATCTGTCCGGTCGCCCGCAGACGCGCGAGGGATGCCGGCGGCTCGTTGCGGCTGGCGACGATGATGCAGCAGCCCTTGGGCACTTGCGGGAAGCCTGCCTCGAGCAAGCGCATGAAGGCCACTCTCGACGGGAACGGCGTGCAGATTGTCGATGACGACAGCGAACGGCTCCTTGCCGCCCGCGAAGAGCTGGCGGAAGAACTTGCGCGAGAAGGACGCGACGTCGCCGCCGTGCAGTCTTGTGAACGGCGGCAGATCGCGCGCGCGCTGGCGAGCCGAGCTTGCGCGCGGCATGCGAGAGATAGTGGAAAAAGGTTGCCGGATCCGCGTCGTCCGCGTCGACCTGATACCAGACGGTGGAAGGCGACGGGCCTCGAACGTAGCTTGCCGCGAGCGTGGTCTTGCCCGCTCCGGGCGGTCCCGAGATCCATACGACGGTCCGGCCCGACGGCTCGTCGAGGCGGGCGAACAGCGCGTTGCGTTCGACCATCGCTCCGATGGTCGGCCGCGTCGTCTTGGCGAACGCGGTGTCCGGGCCGCCGCCTTTGACCATGTTTCTCCCTCCTTCCCGTTTCCATCTTCTCACGTACGCGGGCCGCCTCGAAAGCGACGGACCGCCCACCGGCCCCGAGGATCGCTCGGGAAGGGCTACAGATGGCTTACGGACGGCTCCGCGGCCGTTCGGCAGCGCGAAGCGGGCTCTCGAGACCCATCTGTAAGGCCGGCGTAAGTCATCTGTAATTCGGGCTGTCACAGCATGGCGCCATAGACGCGAACGTCGAGGGGCCGGAGCCGGAAGGTCGCAGCATCGCAGGCAAGGCGAACGCTCCGAGGCGAATCGGCGTCTTCAGTGCCGGCGTGTGCCGGTAAACGGGAGTCGATGTCATGTTGAACGCTATGCGTCGTGCAGTTGTTCTTGGCAGCGTTGCGGCTGCGAGCCTGGCCGGGTGCGTGATGGTGCCGGTCGCCTCCGACGGCACTCCGATCTATCCGATGGCGGCACCGGCCTATCCCGCGGTCGCCGTTCCCGTGGCCACGGTGCAGGGGCCGGGACCGAATTACCTCGCGCCCGTACCGGGCCGCAATGGGGCGGCCATGCCACCGCCGCCACCGTTACCAGCGGGCCGGCGTCGAGCTGACACCGCCGGCAGGGCCGGCGGCGCCCGCCTCGCTGCAGGCGCGGTTGTATCCGTCGAACGAAGTCGCGACCGAGACCGGCATGTTGTCCGGAAGCGTCACGAACATGATGACCGGCAAGGGATTCTTCCAGCTCAACTACAAGGGCGAAATTCTCTCCGGCGAGGCAACGCGGGTGCCGGGCGACGAGCGCCGCGGCATGGCGAACGCCTACGGTCAGCGCGGCACGTTCATGACGTGCGACTACCGGATGACGACGCCGTACCTCGGGACCGGCACGTGCAGCCTGTCGAACGGCGCGCAGTACCAGGTGCACATCGGCGGCTGACCGCGGCGGCGGGAGCGCAACGAACTCAGGGAGGTTCACATGCGTGGGACGACTCGCGCCGAGGTGATTCAGACGCTTGGCACGCCGACGGCGCCGCTATCAATACTCGAAGAGGAGAAGGGGACATCATGCCATCGCGATATTTATTCATCGCCGCAATCGCATGCTGCTCTCCGCTTGCGCCGGCACAGCCGTTCGGACAGAAATTCCGGGCAACGCCGTTACCGCGGGCGCGCTCAAAGTAACAAGCGTTCAGACCAGGGTGTCACCCAGCGCAAAAGAGCAGCTTCCCGACAACATAAAGTTCGATCTGAATTCTCTGAACTCGACAATCGAGCGCGCACTCTCTGCCTCGAATCTTCGAGACGCCGCTGTCGCAAATACTCTCGATGTCGAAGTTACGAATGTGTACATCCGCGGAACGTTCAGCGCGGTGATGTTCGGGCTGTTCGCGGGGGCCGACAACATATCCGGCAACGTCCGCGTGCTCGACCCGACCGGCAAGGTCTTGCGAACCTTTGATGTCACTGCAAGCTACGCCTTCGGAGGGGCCGCGGGCGGGCAGGACAGCATCCGGATCAACTATCTCTACGAGAAGTTCGCCGAGCTGACGCGCGATCAGTTGCGCGATCAAAGATGATTAACGCGCCGTGCTTGTTCTTTGAAATGACAGAGGAGATATTCATGCGCGCATCAAGCATCTACAGGCAATCGATCCTATTCGTTTCATCCATTGCGTTGGCCCTGCTCTCGGGCCACGCGCTCGGCGATCATTCAAGTATCGATCGGGTTGTGACATTCGGCACCAGCCTAAGCGATACCGGCAACGCCTTCATTTGGCTATCCGAGCCGGAGAACCAAGGCTGCGGAACGCCATTGAACGTTCCGCCTTATGACGCGCTGGACGAATTCCTCGTCCCGGACGGGCCGTACGCGAAGGGTGGCCATCATTTCACCAATGGCGCCACCTGGGTCGAGGGGATGGCGCGTTCCTTGGCGCTCGCCGGGAATGCGCGGCCCGCCCTTCAGAACGTCGGCACGGAAGCAAGCAATTATGCGGTGGGCGGCGCGCGAGCCGTCGCCGGCTATCCCTGTCGCTTCAACTTACCGGCCCAGGTCAGCACCTACCTTGCGGACTTTCCAGAAACGTCGGCAAGCACGTTGGTTGCCATAGAAATCGGCGGAAACGACGTCCGGGATGCGTTGGTAGCAGCGGCAGGGGGTCAGGACCCAGCGCCGATCATTCAAAATGCGCTCGCGACCTTGACGGAGAGTGTTTCCACGCTTTACGGTCATGGAGCGCGCAAATTCCTCGTGCTCAACGTGGCGGATGTCGGCAAGACGCCGGCAGTGCGTATGCTCGACCAATTGTTCCCCGGGATCGCCTCGTTTGCCGATACGCTAACGACAGCCTATGACGGTGGCTTGGTGCTCGCTGTCCAAGGACTTAAGGCGCTGCCGGGCATTGACTTGCGAATCCTGGATGTCTACACGATGCTCAACAAGGTTGTTGCGCACCCGGAAAACTACGGCTTTGTGAACGTGACGGATGCCTGCGTAACTCCGGATCGCCCACCCTTCGAGTGTGCGAAGCCTGACACGTATGCTTTCTGGGATGGCATCCATCCGACACAGGCTCTGCACGCAATCGTTGCGCAACAGGCGATTTCTGTGATTTCCGCGCCTTGATGCGGGTGGGAGCCAACGCGCTTGTCGTTTTGGACGCGTCGATCCGCTTCTTCGTTTTGAGCTTGGCAGTAGTAGAGTCACGATTCATGGTGCCCTCCACTGCGGCGCCTTCGGGAGGTGACAATGTCCGTGACTTCGTGCGTCTGGCCGAATCGCCAATGGTTGGCCGGCCTTCTGCTCGCACCCAGCGTCGCGCTAGCCGCGCCCTTCGCCTACATCGGTGGCTATAGACCACTTAACGGTCCTCGACACCGCGACCAATACTATCGCTGGAACTATACCTATCAGCGGTGCTTGCCTGCTTGGTATCGCCGTGAATGGCAACGGAACGCGGGTCTACGCAGGGTGCCCCTTCCTATTCAAGGTCGAGGTTGTCGACACTGGAAGCAACGCTGTCGTCGCATCGGTTCCTCTGGGAAACGGCGCGGACGGGGTCGCAGTGAACGACGTGGGAACAAGGGTGTATGCAACGATTGCCTCTTCCAACGTTGTGTCGGTCATCGACACGGCCACTAATTCCGTCATCACCAACGTGGCCGTGGGGGCGAATCCCGATGGGTTGGCGGTGAATCCGTCGGGTAGCCGGGTCTACGTCGCAAATCTCGACTCCAACAATGTCTCGGTCATCGACACAGCCAGTAACACGGTTGTCGCGACCATTGCCGTTGGAGCCTCTCCCATTGCAAGTCGCAGTGAATCGTACCGGGACGCGGGCCTTTGTAACGAATAGCCAATCCAACAGCGTCTCGATCGTCGACACGGCGACCAATACCGTCGTTGCCACGGTGCCCGTGGGATCTGCGCCGAGCGGCGTCGCCGGGCTGACGGGTGTCGCCGTGAACCCGGCCGGGACGCGGGTATATGTCGTGGATAACCACGCCAACAACGCTGCGGTCATCGACACGGCTACGAATGCCGTGGTGGCTACCGTTGCAGTAGGCGCGAATCCCACTGGTGTGGCCCTGAATCCGGCTCGGGACACGCGCCTATGTACCCAGCTCCGATTCAAGCAACGTCACGGTCATTGATACTGCGTCGAATACAGTGATTGCGACCGTTGCAGGGGTTAGGGTGTTGCCTGGCAGTCGGGCAATTCATCATGCCTGCCGCCGGGACGGCTACGCTTCGACCTCAATCAGCACGGACTGACCGGCTCGTGGTTCGAGCCGGCGACGAACGGACAGGGGGTTGAAGTCGAGGTGTTCCCCGATTGGTGGCTCCCGGTACGGGTTTCGTCCAAGTCGGCTGGTTCAGCGCTCGACACCGTCGCCGGCGGAGTAGATCACCAGCGCTGGTACACACTGAGCGGCAGGTGGTGAGCGGGCAGTCTAGTGCTGCGCTGACCATCTATCGGAATACCGGTGGCAATTTCAATGCTCCGCCGGTCACCAATGGCGTTCCCGTCGGGACTGCGACACTGAGCTTCAGCACGTGCAGCAGCGGTCAACTGTCGTACAACTTCACCGACGGCTCGGGTCGCACCGGAATCATACCGTTGACGCGCATCACGCAGAATGTCACGTGCTCGACTACGGCGCGCGTCCGACCAACGCCGACTTTGACCTTCCGGGCAATTGGTACGACGCTGGCGACATCGGGGCGGGATTCGTCGCCGAGAGTCAATCCGATTAATGGTGCGGTCTTCGTCCCTTGGTACACGTATGCGCCGCCGGGACGCCGGCGCCGGAGCGGCGGGTCAACGCTGGTACACGGCGTCTGGTGCGTTTGCGCGGGTGCCGCGTTCGATCACGGTGCAGATTCTTCGAAACCACCCGGGGGTGTTCGATATGCCGACGATTCCTCCCCCGCCAGCGTGCAGGTCGGGACCGGAACGCTCGCGTTCCAGAGCTGCTCGGCCGCGACGTTAATTTCAACTTCACCGGCGGCAGCAGCAGCGGCAGTGTCCGGCACCATTGCTCCTGACCCGGATCGGCCCCGCGCCATCCGGCTGCACGTATTGAGATCAACTCCACGAGTTACGCGCCGACGTTCCAGGCCGATGGTAGCGAAATCGCGAACGTGCAATACCCGTGCGATGCTTCGCATGCTGCGCAAGTGGGGAATGAGCCCGACGATAATCGGCCTGCTCGTCGCACTAACGTTGCTGCCTGCTACGAAGAGCGCCGGTGCCGACCTCGTCGTGGAGCCGGTCGTCGCTTGGCGCACCGTCGCGCTTGTCGACCATCGCCCCTCATGGGCGGCTATCGCGAGCGATCTCGGACGGTCCCCCGACGACCTGTGGCTGCCGCACCTGACGATCGTGCTGCATCGTCCGGACTCGCAGCACGGGCGTTCGACGAACTCCTCGCGCAGCAGCAGGACCCGGTCTCGCCGACTTTCATCGTTGGCTCGCAGGTCACGAGATCGGCGAGCGGTTCGGCGCATCGCTGCAGGACATCGATGCAGTGGTGTCGTGGCTCCGGTCGCGCGGTCTCGATGTTGACGTCGTCCGACAGCCGCATGCGCATCGCGTTCAGCGGAACCGCAGCGACCGTCGGCGCGGCGTTCGGATCCACCTTTCACGCTTATGCGGTCGACGGGGACCTCCGCATCGCCACCGACGAAGTGCCGCGGATTCCTGCCGCGCTCTCGGGCGTGATACGCGCGGTGCGAGGTCTTGCCACGGTCGACGAGAAACCTCTTTTCCGTGGCGAGCCCGGGCGCGCATCGGAGAAGCCAAACAGCACAATCGAACCTGACGCGACCTTCTGCTCGGGTGGCTCATGCAGTCACTACGTGCTTCCCGCCGATTTCGCGACCATCTACGACGTGAATTCCGTCTACCTGCAAGGGATCGAGCGCGCACCGGTCAGACGATCGCGGTCATCGGCCGCTCCAGAGTCTACTTGCCGGACATTAGTAACTTCCAGAGCAAGTCGAATCTGCCGCAAAAGGATCCGCTCACCATCGTGCCCACGAACGGCGTCGATCCTGGCCCCGCCCTGTCGTCGGGGGGAAACCCTGCCGAGGATCAGGGCGAGGCCACCCTAGACGTCACGCGCGCGACCAGCGTCGCTCCCGGAGCGACGATCGCGCTCGTGATCAGCGCGAAAACCGCGACATCAGGGGGAATCGACGTCGCGAGCGAGCACGTCGTCGACTCGAGCCCAGTGCTCGCGCGAGTGATGAGCATTAGCTATATCGGCTGCGAGGATTCGGGGAGCGGGGCGTCCGCCGTGGCATTTTGGGACAGTCTTTTCAGTCAGGCGGTGGCGGAGGGGATCTCGGTGTTTGTGAGCTCGGGGGACTCGGGCGCGGCAGGCTGCGACACCAAGTTCGCCACGCCGCCGGTAAGTCAGATCGCCAGCAGCAACCGCATCTGCGCGTCGAGTCACACGACCTGCGTGGGAGGCACGCAATTCGCTGCACCGTGAATCCGGATCTGTATTGGCGATCGACCAACGTTCCGGATTCCTGTCCGCGCTTGGTTACATTCCCGAGGGGGCGTGGAACGAGCCGCTGGACGTCAAGGGCAATCCGCAGGCTGCGGCCACCGGAGGAGGAGTGAGCAAGTTCATTCCAACGCCACCCTGGCAAACGGGCCTGGGCATCCCGGGCACGCAGGGGCGCTATACGCCGGACGTGTCGCTCAGCGCATCGCGTCACGACGGATACTTCAATTGCCTTGCCGCAGCAGGGTGGGACTGCGTCAGCGACTCCAGCGGTCATTTTCTTTCTCGTGTCTCGTTACGGGACTTCGGCGGCGGCCCCGAGCATGG
>CAWESK010000016.1:0-86806 GCA_963811685.1 uncultured beta proteobacterium
CGATCAGCTGGATCATTCAGGCCCGACGTCGCGGCTGGCCGAGCATGACGCGCGCGTTCCCGACGGCATGACGAGATGCTTCCTTCGAACATCGGCCGGAGCTTTGTAGACCACGGCCTGTTCACTGGCACCCCCAATTCGCATGTGCGCGCAATGTGCACTTACCGCTAATCGGGGCAAACAGCCGCTAACAACCCCGCCTCTATAATGGCGGTGCGCCGGGCCATGGTTTGCGCTTTGTAAACCGTTGGTCGTGGGTTCGATTCCTACCGCCGGCGCCGCACAGTCGTAGACCGGTGCCGTGGGGGAACACGCGAAGCCGGCTTGAGGTACCGCTCGATTCAGCCGGGGAAGCGCTCGTCCATGCCGCTCGTGAGTTTCAAGCCGACGAAGGCAAGGCTCGTCATCGAGGAGGGCAAGGACAGCGTCCTCGTGATGAAGGTGGCGGTCGCGAAGGGGGAGACGGTCGAGCTTGCGACCGGCGGCAGGCTGGAGTCGCTGACGGGGGTGCTGCGCATCCGCGAGCGCAAGACGAACGGCGGCCGCGGCAATGGCGTGATCGGCTCGCTCATCTACATCGAGGAGTCCGGCCAGGGTGCGGAGCAGAGTCCGGCGAAATTCCAGATCAACCTCGGCATGGCGGCCGACAAGTTCGAGCCGCTGCTTCGCGTCGCCTTGTCAGGGCGCCTGCCGAACAAGTTCTTCGTCGACGCGGGAGAGCGGGTGTCGGCACGCGAGACGCGCGGGCTTTCCTATGGTCTCCGCCGCGACGTGCGGACGAAGCTCTGGGACACGACGTCGTTCCGGACGTTGCCCGTCACCAACTTCGCGATGATTCTTCCGATCGACGTCCCCGAGCCGCGCGAGAACGGCGCGCCCGTCGCGGAATCCTTTCCCGTCGAGTCCATGGCGACCAACGCGCAGGTCGCCGAGCTCGTCGACGATCTGCTCGTCTTCCAGAGCGAGACGCGCAACATGCTCTATGCGGTCGTGGGGGTGGTGGCGGTCGCCGTGGTGCTGGCACTCATCTTCGCGCTGATGCAACTGATGCGCTGAGGTCGAAGTATCATGGTCGCCGGATCGGGACCGTATCTTCAAGGGCCTCCCGACAACGGATCCTGACGATGAACCAGCTCGATTTCGCGAATCGCACGGCGGTCATTACCGGCGGCGGCGCCGGCATCGGATTCGCCATCGCGCAGCGCCTCGTTCTGAGCGGCGCGACGGTCTCGTTGTGGGATCGGGATGCCGCGGCGCTCGGGCGCGCGGCGACCGCGCTGGGCCGCGGAACGCTGACGCAGGCACTCGATGTCGCCGACGCGGAGGCGGTGTCGCGCGCCGCGCAGGACGCAGAGCGGGACCTCGGGAAGATCGACGTGCTCGTCTGCTCCGCCGGCATCACCGGTCCCAATACGACGACGTGGGAGTATCCGGTCGACGCCTGGCGGCAGGTGATCGACGTCAACCTCAATGGCCTCTTCTACTGCAACCGGGCCGTGGTGCCCGCGATGCTGAAGAAGAATTACGGACGCATCGTCAACATCGCGTCGGTCGCCGGCAAGGAAGGCAATCCGAACGCCCCCGCCTACAGCGCGTCGAAGGCCGGAGTGATCGGCCTCACCAAGTCGCTCGGGAAGGAGCTCGCGAAGACCGGCATTCGCGCCAACTGCGTCACGCCCGCGGCGGTGCGCACGGCGATCTTCGACCAGATGTCGCAACAGCACATCGACTTCATGCTGTCGAAGATCCCGCTGGGGCGATTCGGCGGCGTCGACGAGATTGCCGCGCTCGTCTGCTGGCTCGCAAGCGAGGACTGCAGCTTCTCGACGGGCGCGGTGTTCGATCTGTCGGGCGGCAGGGCGACGTACTGAGCGTGGGCGTCGTCGGCGCCGCGTCAGCTCCGCACCGTCAGCACGATCTTGCCGATGTGCGCATTCGATTCCATCAGCGCGTGCGCGGCGGCGGCCTCGGCCAGCGGAAAAACGCGGTGGACGACGGTCTTCACTTCGCCGCGCTCGATGAGCGGCCACACCTCGCGCCGCAATGCCTCGGCGATCGCGACCTTGCGCTCGACGGGGCTCGCGCGAAGCGTCGATCCGGTCACCGTCAGCCGCTTGATCATGATGTGGCGCCAGTCGAGCTCGACGCGGCTGCCGCGCATGAACGCGATGATGACAAGCCGACCTTCGAGCGCGAGGCATTTCAGGTTCTTCTCGATATAGTCGCCCCCGACCATGTCGAGCACGATGTCGACGCCGCGCTTGCCGGTGACGCGCGCGACCTCGGCAACGAAATCCTGCGTGCGGTAGTCGATCGCATGCGTCGCGCCCATGTCGAGACAGAACTTCGTCTTGTCGGCGCTGCCGGCCGTGACGATCACGGTGGCGCCGAAGTGGCGGGCGATCTGGATCGCAGTGAGCCCGATGCCGCTCGTGCCGCCATGAATCAGCACGGTTTCGCCACGGCGCAGCCGTCCGCGGTCGACGAGGTTGTTCCAGACGGTAAAGAACGTTTCCGGCAGGCTGGCCGCCTCGATTTCCGTCAAGCCGCGGGGGATCGGAAGGCAGAATCCCGCGGGTGTCGTGCAGTACTCCGCGTAACCGCCGCCCGGCGTGAGCGCGCAGACGGCATCACCGACACGCCAGTCCTGCACGCCTTCGCCGCAGGCGACAATGCGGCCCGCGACTTCGAGGCCGATGATCGGCGACGCGTCGGCGGGCGGCGGGTACGCTCCCGCCCGCTGCAGGCAGTCCGGACGGTTGACGCCGGCGGCGGCGACTTCGATCAGCACCTCGCCTTTCTTCGGCTGCGGCACCGGGCCGTCGGTCATCGTGAGCACGTCGGGCGGACCCGGCTCGCGGGCGACGATATGGCGCATCATGGACGGGACCGGCATGGATTTCTCGCTTTGAATCGGGAGGTCTCATTGTAGAGGTTCCGCCGTCCGGCAACGTCGCGCACTTTCTCGTTCACGCGGCGCATACCTGGCCACGGCTGCCCGCGCTGGCAGTTGCGGATCGCACCGTCTGCGATTACGCGACGCTGGCGGCACGGGTTGCGCGCCTCGCCGGCGCATTCGGCGCCGCGGGGCTTCGTTCCGGCGAGCGCGTAGCGATCATTTCGCGCAATGCAACCGAATATGTCGAAGCACTGTTCGGCTGCTGGTGGGCGGGTCTCGTCGCCGTGCCGGTGAATGCAAGGCTGCATGCGCGGGAGCTCGCGTTCATCCTCGCCGACAGCGGCGCGCGCTGGGCCCTGATCGATGCGGATTGGCAGGCGACGATCGGAGACGCAGCCGCCGATGCGGATGCGCTCGAGCGGGTAATCCTGCTTGGCGGTACCGAATACTCAAGGTTGCTCGACGCGGTGCCGCGCGACGCGCCGGCGCCGGGGACGGCCGGCGATCCTGCGTGGCTCTTCTACACGAGCGGCACCACAGGTCGGCCGAAGGGGGTCGTCATCACCCACGGCAACCTAAGCGCGATGAGCCGGTGCTTCCTGACCGACGTCGAGGCTGTGGCGCCGGGTGACGCGATCCTGCATGCCGCTCCGCTGTCGCATGGCTCGGGCCTCTACGTGCTTCCTCATGTTCTCGCGGGTGCGGTCAACGTGGTCCCGGAGTCGTCAGGATTCGATCCCGCCGAGATCTTCGCGCTGCTGGAAGCCTGGGACCGCGCGTCGTTCTTCGCGGCGCCCACGATGGTGAAGCGACTCGTGCGCGCGCCAGCGGCCGGGAACGCGCGGCTCGAGCGGCTGAAGAGCATCGTCTATGGCGGCGGCCCGATGTACGTCGCCGACTGCAAGGAGGCGTTTGCGCTGCTTGGGCCGCGGCTCGCGCAGATCTACGGCCAGGGCGAATCGCCGATGACCATCACCGCGATGAATCGCGCGGCGCTGGCTGATGCGGTCGGCCGCGAAGACGATGCGCGCATTGCATCGGTTGGCGTGGCGCAGACGCGGCATCGACGTCGTCGTCGCAGGCCCCGGCGACCTGCCGCTCCCGCCGGGTGAGCTGGGCGAGGTCCTGGTGCGCGGGCCGACGGTGATGGCCGGTTACTGGCGGAATCCGGAAGCGAGCGCCGTGACGCTTGCGAACGGATGGCTGCATACGGGCGACGTCGGCGTGCTCGATGCCGACGGCTTCCTGACGCTGAAGGACCGGTCGAAGGATCTCATCATCAGCGGCGGCTCGAACATCTACCCGCGCGAAGTGGAGGAAGTGCTCCTGTCGCACCCGGACGTCGCCGAGGTGGCGGTGATCGGCCGCGCGCATCCGGAGTGGGGCGAGGAAGTGGTCGCTTGCGTCGTCGCGCGAGCGCCGACGGACTCGGCGGCGTCCGCCGCGCTCGAGCGCTCGCTCGATGCGCTTTGTCTCGCGCGCATCGCGCGTTTCAAGCGGCCGAAGGCCTACATGTTCCTTGCCGATCTTCCGAAGAACAATGCAGGCAAGGTACTGAAGACGGCGCTGCGCGAGAGGTTCGCGCCGCGGCGCTGACGGCGAGCGCTCACGCCCGTGTCGTCATCAGCGGCAGCGTGAACACGAACGTCGATCCGGTGCCGGGTTCGCTCGTGAGGCTGATCCGGCCGCCATGGAGCTCGACAAACTTGCGCGAAATCGCGAGGCCAAGCCCGGTCCCCTCGACTTTCTTCGCCGACGAGCCGACCTGCCGGAATTCCTCGAACACCGTCGCCTGATCCTCGGGCGCGATGCCCGACGCCGGTATCCGATACCGCAATCTCGGCGGCGCCGTCGAACACTGCGGCGCGGACCTCGACCCGTCCGCCTTCGGGCGTGAACTTGAGCGCGTTGGTCAGCAGGTTGAGCAGGACCTGCTTGACCTTGCGCTCGTCGGCGCGAATGGTTCCGAGGCGTCCGTCGATCGTGTGCTTGAGATCGATGCCGTGGCGGCTCGCCCGCTCGCGCACGAGGATCAGCGCGTTCTCGATCGTCGTGGGCAGCTCGAATTCGGTCGCTTCGAGCTCCATGCGGCCGGCCTCGATCTTTGACAGATCGAGGATATCGTTGATGAGCGAGAGCAGATGACGCCCGGACTCCAGGATGTCCTTCAGGTATTCGGCCTGCTTGTCGTTGATCGTGCCGAACATCTGCTCCGACAGCACCTCGGAAAAGCCGATGACGGCGTTGAGCGGCGTACGAAGCTCGTGCGACATGTTGGCGAGGAACTCGCTCTTGTGGCGGCTCGCGGTCTCGAGCTGCCGACCCTTGATCTCGATTTCGGTGAAGAGGCGCGCGTTCTGGATGGCGAGGGCCGATTGCGTTGCGAAGGTCTTCAGAAGCTCGATGACCTCCGGTGAGAACTCGCCCGCCGTGTTGCGATTGACGACGAGGCCGCCCAGCAGGCGGTCGTCGCGCAGCAGCGGGATCGCGAGCACGCGACCGGTAGCCGAGGCGAATCAGGGTTTCGCGAAACCGGCTCTGGTAGCCCCGCTCTTTCGCGATGTCGCGAATTTGCACGGGCATGCCGGTGACGGCCATCCGGCCCAGCGCGCCCTCGCCTTTCGGGATCGGCTTCGAGCGCAGCGCCGACACCAGCTCGTCGGGCAGGCGGTCCGTCGTATGCAGATGAAACTCGCCGCGGTCCTCGTCGTACTCGTAGATCGATCCGCCGTCCATGCCCGCAAGCTGCGTCGCGCGCGATACGATCGTGGACAGCACCGTTTCGAGATCGAGGGTCGAGCTGACCGCGTGACCGACCTCGCCCAGTGCCTTGAGTTCGTCCGACCGACGCGAGTCAGTTGCGTGGTTCGCGCCTCGAGCTCGTTGAACAGGCGCACGTTCTCGATGGCGATCACCGCCTGATCGGCGAAGGTCTGCAGGAGCGCGATCTGGCGTTGGGAGAACATTGCCGGCTCGGCGCCCGCGACGCCGACCACTCCAATCGGCTTTCCCTCAAGGAGCATAGGTACGGCAACTGCGCTGCGAAACCCCGCAGTGCGAGCGAGAGCCTGCAGGTTGTATTCGGAATCCTGACGAACATCTGAAATGTAGACCACGGCTCGGCTGAGGATAGCCCGCCCGACCGCGCTGTTACGGTTCAGTGGGTGAGGCGTTGTCCGGATCGCCTCGACCACCTCGGGATTCGCGCTATCGGCAGCTCCGTACTTGATGAGCTCGCCGTCGAACATGAAGACTTCCCCGAAGATGCTGGGCGGGCACAACTTCCGAGCATTCGCCGCGATCGCCTCGAACACCGGCTGTACGTCGCGCTGCGACTGGCTGATCACGCGCAGGATCTCGCTGGTCGCCGTCTGCTGTTCCAAGGGCCTCCGTTAGCGCGCGGTTTCGCGACTCCAATTCATTGAACAGGCGAACATTCTCGATCGCGATCACCGCCTGTTCGGCGAAGGTCTGCAGCAGCGCGACTTGCGTGTCGGGAAATGCCCCGGATTCGGTTCGGCAGACGACGATCACGCCGACGGGAATCTTATCGCGGATCAGCGGGACGGCCAGGATGCTGCGAAATCCGCCACCAAGGGTCTGGGCACCAATCCTGTATTCTCGATCCGCTTCCACGTCCGGGATCGCGACGTTGGTGCGCTCCAGGATCACGCGACCGGCTGCCGTATCGCGGCCGGGCGCTCTCGGAAATACGCTATGTATGGCCGCAAAGTATTGCGGATCCGTGTTCACGTTTTGTATGGCTGCCAGATGAAGCATTTCACCATCGAAAGTGAACACGTTCGCCAGGCTGGCGCGGCACAGCTTCTGCGCCGCCTTGGCGATGGTGTCGAACACCGGCTGCACGTCGGTCTGCGATCGGCTGATCACGCGCAGGATCTCGCTCGTGGCGGTCTGCTGCTCCAATGACTTCGGCGAGCTCGCGGTTGCGCGCCTGCACTTCGGTGAACAGACGGACGTTCTCGATCGCGATCACTGCCTGATCGGCGAAGGTCTGCAGCAGCGCGATCTGCGTTTCGGAAAACGGTTTGATCTCCGCGCGCCATACCCCGATCGATCCGATCGAGCGGCCATCCCGCAGCAGCGGGACTCCAAGGACGGTACGTGCGCCAACTCGCGTACCAGGCGCGCCCGCATAGTTCGGGTCGGTGATGAGGTCCGGCGTATGGATGACACGGCATTCCATCGCGGCGCGTCCGGACACGGTATCGGGGCCGACCTTGCGCGGATATCCCGCTGCGAACAAGGACAGTTCCTTCGCTGACATGCCGTCGGCGGCAGCGAGGCTCAACGTTTCGCCTTCGAGCAGATAGACTCCGCTGAACGTCGCGTCACAAAGCGTGCGGACGCTCCGAACGATCGTCTCGAATACCGGTTGCACGTCGGTCTGCGATTGACTGATAACACGAAGAATTTCGCTCGTCGCCGTCTGCTGCTCGAGGGATTCCGCCAGTGCGCGGTTGCGCTGCTCGAGTTCGGTGAACAGGCGAACGTTCTCGATCGCGATCACCGCCTGATCGGCGAACGTCTTCAGCAGGTCGATCTGCGTATCGGAGAAAGCGCTCTGGAGCATCTTTGAAAACACTGATCGCTCCAATGGGATGTCCGTCGTGCAACAACGGCACCGACAGGACGCTGCGGTAAGCGGCGGACTTCGCCGCGTCGCGGTAAACGTACTCGGGATCGAGCAGGACGTCGGGGATGTGAACGATGCTGCCGGTCAGGATCGCACGCTGCGTGGTACCGCCACGATTCGGCGGACAGGGGTACGCCGCGTGGAATGCGGCGACGCCTTCGGGGTTCATGTGGTGCAGTGCGGCGAGATGGATCAGCTCGCCATCGAACCTGCAACAGGTGCTGAAGCTTGCGTGACAAAGTCGCAACGCGTGGGCGGCAATCGTCTCGAAAACAGGCCCCGCATCCGTCGGCGACCGGCTGATCACGCGCAGAATCTCGGCGGTCGCTGTCTGCTGGTCGCGCGCTTCCGCCAATTGCGCGCCTGCGTCCGCGGTTTTGCCGCCGTCCGCGAGGGCGATTTGGCGGTCCGAACCCGCTTGGCTTTGGCCGCAGTACCGCGCGCAGGCATTGTCATTCTCTCGTCGAAGCGTTCTGGCGAAGGTCGCGAGCAAAGCCCCGGCGACCCTACCTTGTTGGCCGCGACGGGTCAAGGATCGACGTTATCCATTGCTTGGCGGAAGCGCCCGGCGAGCGCGCACGAGCGTGACGAGCGCGATGGCGAAACCGATCGGGAGCAGCCACAGCGTGGGTCGCATCCCGATGGCTTCGACCAGCACGGCGCCGATCAGGGCGCCGACCGGCGTGAGCACGCCGTTGGCGACCTGGAAGGTGCCCGCCGCTCGCCCGAGTGCTTCGGGTGGCAGGAGGCGCTGCCGCAGCGTCGTCTCGTTGATGAGATAGACCGTGAGCGCGCCATCGCCGACGATCTGCGTCGCGATGAGGAAGCCCATCGCGATCCACGGGATGGGCGGCGCCAACGGGATCAGTATTTGCATCGCCGCGCCGACAGCGAGCGACGCGATCAGCGTTCGCCGCGGACCGTAGCGCACGGCCGCCCCGGCAGCTCCGGCGGCACCGAGTAACGCACCGATCCCGCCGCATCCGATCGCGATGCCCAGTTGGGTCGGCGTCAGCATGAGATCACGCAGCGCGAACAACGTATAGAGCGATGCCATGAAGCTGCCGAAGACCGTCATCGTGGCTCCGGCGACAAACAGCGCGCGCACCGCCGGCTCGCGCCACACGACGTGGATCCCCGTGCGCACGTCGTCAGCGAACGAAGACGACGTCGTCGTTGCGACGATCTCTTCCGTCTTCCCGATGCGAGCGATCAGCAGTGCGGAGGCGACGAACGTCGCGGCGTCGACGGCGATCGCGAGCGGCGCGGTGAGCCAGGCGACCAGCACGCCGCCAAGAGCGGGTCCCGAAATCTCGGCGATCGCGTCGGCGGCCTCCCGCTTGCCGTTGGCGTCCAGCAATTGGTCGCGCCGAACGAGATCGGCGATGAAGACGTGGTCCGCCACGTCGAAGAGCACGGTCGCGACACCGGTAATCGCGGCAATTCCGTAAAGCAGCGGCAGCGACAGCACGCTCCAGTACGCCGCGGTCGGGATAGCCACGAGCGCGATGGCGCGGATCAGGTCGGTGCCGATCAGCACGGGCCGCCGACGGTGGCGGTCGACCCATCCGCCGCCGAGCCACGCGAACAGCGCGCGGGGGAGCGTCAGCGCGACCGCCAGCAAGCCAAGATCGAAGGCGCCGGCGCCGACGACCAGGATCGCGGCCATCGGCAATGCCGTGCGAGTGATGCGCGAGCCGACGGCGGAAATGCCCTGCGCGCTCCACAGCAGCAGGAAATCGCGATGACGCCACAGGCTGCCGCGCACTGAAGGCGCGCGCCGCGTGTCGGCGTCAGTAGACAACGCGGACGTTTTCCGGCGCGAGCCAGTCGCGCAGCTGCGAGATGAGCGTCTCGTCGGGATTGACGCGCCAGGATTCCGGCAGCTCGATCTCGCCGCCGACCCCGTGGTTGCGGTACTCGACGACGATGCCGCAGCTGCCGTTGCGGAACGGCGCGAGGAGGGCCGCGAGCCGCTCGGCGTCGGCGCCGCCGTTGCAGGCGAGGCGCAGCGCCTTCGCGTGCTTCCTGCGGATCGCGGGCAGGTCATGGACGGCCTCGGCGATGATGCGCAGGCCCTGCACCTGGCCATCGTCGGTGACGCGCTGCTGCACCTTGGCGTCGACGATCACGAGCTCGTCCTCGCGCAGAAGCGTGCGCGCCGCATCGAACGTCTCGTTGAAGACGACGATCTCCGCCGAGCCGCCGCCGTCGTCGAGCGTCACGAACGCCATCTTGCCGCGGCGGCTCGACTGCACCCGCAATCCGGTCACGATGCCGGCGATCATCACGGTTTCGCGCCGCGGCTGCAGGCTCGCGAGCGACTGGCGGACGAGAGGGGCGAGCTCCGCCGCAAACCCGGCGAACGGATGGCCGGACAGGTAATAGCCGAGCGCGGTCTTTTCGTTGACCAGGCGCTCGGCGTCGGTCCATTCGCGGGCGACAACGAGCGGGAGCGAGCCCGTCTGCTGCTCCTCGCCGAACAGCGACACCTGCGACGCCGCCGACTCGGCCCGCTCGGCTTCGGAGAGCGCGACGCCCACCGACGCAAACAGCGTCGCGCGCCGCGGATCGATGGCGTCGAACGCGCCGGCCCGCACCAGCGCTTCGACGACCCGCCGGTTGACGAGGCGCTTGTCGACGCGCCGGCAGAAGTCGAACAGATCGCGGAACGCGCCGCCGGCTTCGCGCGCCGCGACGATCGAGGCGATCGCCTGCTCGCCGGTGCCCTTGATGCCGCCGAGTCCGTAGCGTATCTGTTTCGTGTCCACCGGCTCGAAGCGGAAATTCGATGCATTGACGTCGGGCTGCAGCATGACGAGCTTCTGCGCGAGCGCGTCGTCGCGGAGCTCGCGCACCTTGTCGGTGTCGTCCATCACGAGCGACAGGTTCGCCGCCATGAACGCCGCCGGGTGGTGCGCCTTGAAGTAAGCGGTCTGATAGGCGACGAGCGCGTAGGCCGCGGCGTGCGATTTGTTGAAGCCATAACCGGCGAACTTCTCCATCAGATCGAAGAGGTGCGTCGCCTTGTTGCGGGCGAGGTGGTTCGCTTCCGCGCCGGCGACGAAGATGTCGCGCTGCTCGGCCATCTCGCCGACGTTCTTCTTGCCCATCGCCCGGCGGAGCAGGTCGGCGCGGCCCAGCGTGTAGCCGCCGATCGCCTGCGCGATCTGCATCACCTGTTCCTGGTAGACCATCACGCCGTAGGTGGGACCGAGGATCGGCTCGAGCCGCGGGTCCGGGTAATCGACGCGCTCGCGCCCGCTCTTCCTTGCGATGTAGTCGGGAATGAGCGCCATCGGACCCGGCCGGTAGAGCGCGACCAGCGCGACGATGTCGTCGAAGCGGGTCGGCGGTGCCTGCTTCAGCAGGTCGCGCATCCCGCGCGATTCAAACTGGAACACGGCGGTCGTGTTGCCCGTGCGAAAGATGTCGTAGGCGGCCTTGTCGTCGAGCGGCAGCGTGTCCTGCGTCAGCGCGAACGCCGGATCGAGGCGGCGGACGTAGCGGACGGTCCAGTCGAGGATCGTGAGCGTCGTAAGGCCCAGGAAGTCGAACTTCACGAGGCCGATCGCCTCGACGTCGTCCTTGTCGAACTGCGAGACGAGCCCCTCGGCGCCGGCCTGCGTGTAGAGCGGGCAGAAGTCGGTCAGGCGCCCCGGCGCGATCAGCACGCCGCCCGCATGCATCCCGACGTTGCGCGTGAGGCCTTCGAGCGACTCGGCAAGCTGCAGGAGCTCGCGCACTTCTTCCTCGTTCTTCTCGCGCTCGGCGAGGAGCGGCTCCATCTCGCGCGCCGACTTGAGCGTCACGAGCTTGCCCGGCTGGAACGGGATCAGCTTCGCGATGCCGTCGCAGAACATGTACGGGAGGTCGAGCACGCGCCCGACGTCGCGGACGACGGCCTTCGCCGCCATCGTGCCGAATGTCGCGATCTGCGACACCGAGTCGGCGCCGTACTTGTTCTTCACGTAGTCGATCACGCGGTCGCGGCCGTTCTGGCAGAAGTCGATGTCGAAGTCCGGCATCGAGACGCGTTCCGGGTTGAGAAAGCGCTCGAACAGCAGCGCGTAGCGGAGCGGATCGAGATCGGTGATGCCGAGCGCGTAGGCGACGAGCGAGCCCGCGCCCGAGCCGCGCCCCGGCCCCACGGGAACGCCATTGCGCTTCGCCCAGTTGATGAAATCCGCGACGATCAGGAAGTAGCCCGAATAGCCCATCTGCACGATGGTGCGGGTCTCGAAGTCCAGGCGCTCCGCGTATTCGGGACGTTTCTTCGCACGCAGAGCGGCGTCGGGATAGAGCGATTCGAGCCGGTGCTCGAGCCCGGCCGCAGCCTCGGAACGCAGGTGGTCGTCCAGCGTGACGCCTTCGGGCGTAGGGAACGCGGGCAGGTAGTTCTTGCCGAGCGGAAGCGCCAGGTTGCAGCGTTCGGCGATCTTCACCGAATTGGCGAGCGCTTGCGGAAGATCGGAAAAGACCGCGGTCATTTCCGCCTGCGTCTTGAAATACTGATCCGGCGTGAAGCGCTTGGGGCGGCGCGGATCGGCGAGCACATGGCCCTCCGCGATGCACACGCGCGCCTCGTGCGCCCGGAACCCATCCGGTCGCAGGAACTGGACGGGATGCGTCGCGACAACGGGGAGCGTCCGCTCCTTCGCGAGCGCGACCGTCGCCGCGACAAGCGCGTCGTCGTCGGCGTGACCGGCACGCTGCACCTCGAGATAATAGCGACCCGGAAAGCGCGCCGCCCACTCGTGCGCGGCTTTGGTCGCGCCGCCGCGGTTGCCCTGGAGGAGCGCATGGCCGATGTCGCCGTCGCGGGCGCCGGACAGCGCGATCAGGCCGTCGGTGCCTTCGTCGAACCAATCCCGCTTCATCTCGGCGCGGCCGCGATACGCATTGACGCGATATGCGCGAGTCAGCCAGTCGGTGAGCTTGAGATAGCCAGCGCGCGACTGGACCAGGAGCAGCGCGCGGAAAGGCTGGTCGCGCTCGGCCTCGTGCGTCAGCCAGACGTCGCACCCGAGGACCGGCTTCACCCCCGCGCTCCGCGCCGCCTTGTAGAACTTGACGAGACCGAACGTGTTGGCGAGATCGGTGATCGCGAGCGCGGGCATCGCGTCGGCCACCGCGGCGCCGATCGCCTCGTCGATGCGCAACGTGCCGTCGACGATCGAGAATTCGCTGTGCAGGCGCAGGTGGACGAAGGCGGGGGAGGACATGGTGGCGCCGCGGGAGATGATAGAATTTTACTCCGTCCACCGCATACCGATCGTCTCGTTTGCCCGTGTCCTCCCGTTCGACTCCGTACGCGCGTTCGCTCGCGCATTTGCTCGCCATCGCCGCGGTGTCCGGCACGCTCTTCGCCGGCTGCGCGACGACCGCCGTCGCGCCGCCTCCCGAAGCGAGTCCCGCCCCAGCCGAGGGCGGCGCGCCGTCGCGGCCGTCGAATGTCGAGCCGCCACCACCCAACGTCAACCTGTCGGGCTTTCCGCTGCCGTATCGGCAAGGCTACGCGGACGGTTGCGCGAGCGCTGCCGGCACCGAGCGAAAGGACACGACCCGATTCGCGGCGGACGGCAATTACCGCACCGGCTGGCAGGACGGACTCGCCATCTGTCGCAAGAAATGACGCGCGCGATTCGCGCTGCGCTGCGGATCCGCGTTTGAAGGCCCCGACGTCCCATCGGCTCGCGCTGCGCGGGCTCGCGCATCATGTGCTGACCTGGGGTGATCCCGCCGCGCCCAAGCTCTTCCTGCTCCACGGATGGATGGACGTCGGCGCGTCGTTCCAGTTTCTCGTCGACGCGCTCGCGCGCGACTGGTACGCGATTGCGCCGGATCTCCGCGGGTACGGGCGCAGCGATTGGCAGCCGCAGGGCTACTGGTTCGCCGACTACATCGCCGATCTCGAAGCGCTCGTCGACGCGCTCGCGCCGGGCGAGAAGGTCGATCTCGTCGGCCACAGCCTCGGCGGCAACGTCGCGATGATGTACGCGGGAGTGCGTCCCGCGCGCGTGCGGCGTCTTGTCTCCCTGGAAGGATTCGGAATCCCCGCGCAGTCCCCGGACGTTGCCCCGAAGAAGATTGCCGCGTGGCTGGACGCGCTCGCAAGCGGGCCGGAATTCGCGCCGTACGCGAATCTCGACGCCGTCGCCGATCGGCTGCAGAAGACCAATCCGCGCCTCCCGCGCGACAAGGCGCTCTTTCTCGCCGGCCACTGGGCGGAGGTGGGCATCGACGGACGTGCGCGCCTGCGCTCCGATCCCCGGCACAAGCTGCCGTTTCCGTCGGCCTACCGGCTCGACGAGACGATCGCCGTGTGGCGTCGGATCGAGGCGCCGACGCTGTGGGTGGCCGCGGCGGATTCGACGATCCCGAAGTGGTTGCACGACACCACCGAGGGCAATGCGGGCGCCGACGGCCTCGACGGCGTTCGCAGCCGCATGGCGAACGTCCGCGACGCGCGGCTCGCCGTCATTGCCGACGCCGGTCACATGCTCCACCACGATCAGCCGGCGGCGGCGGCCACGGCGATCGAAGCGTTCATGAGCGAAACGACGCCGCGACGATGACGAAGCGGCGCCTCGGCATCCACACCCGCCGTGGCGCTTACGTCGCGCTCGTCGTGCTGACCTTGATCTGGGGCAGCAACTGGATCGTGATGAAGCAGGCGCTCGCGCACGCTAGCCCGGTCGTCTTCAATGTCGAGCGGACGTGGCTGGCGATACTCGTGCTGTTCGGCGGGCTGGTCGCGCAGGGGAAGCCACTCCTGTCCGAGGATTGGCGCGCAGCGGCCGTCGCGGGTTTCTTCCAAACGACGATCAACTTCGGGGCAACGACGATGGCGCTCGCCGGCGGCGGCGTCGGCCGTACCGCGGTGCTCGTGTTCACCATGCCGTTCTGGACGCTGCTGATCGCGCGGCTGGTGCTGCGCGAACACGTGCGCGGATGGCAATGGCTCGCGATCGCGGCCGCCTTCGTCGGGCTCGCCTTTGTCGTGGAACCGTGGAACTGGCGTGGCGATCTCGCGCCGCGGCTTTGGGCGGTGCTGTCGGGCTTCGGCTGGGCGGCCGGATCGGTTGCTACCAAGTACTACCAAAGGAAGCGCAAGCTCGACACCCAGAATTTCGTCGCCTGGCAGATGCTGCTCGGCGTCCTGCCGTTGACGCTGCTGCCGCTCGCATTCAACTTTCCGGCGACGCAATGGAGCGTCGCGCAAACGGCGCTGTTGATTTATGTCGGCGCGGTCTCGACCGCTTTCGGCTTCCTGCTCTGGATCGCCGTGCTGCGCCACCTTCCGGCGGGAACCGCGTCGCTCAACATGTTCGCGATTCCCGTGATCGCGCTCGGGAGCTCGGCTGTCGCCTTCGGCGAACGACTCTCGTCCACTGAGTGGGTCGGGATCGTGCTCATCGGCATCGGGCTCGTCATCGTGACATTCGTCGCGCTGAAGGGGGCCCGGCGCGACGACGCGCCGCTCGGCGGACCCGCTCCGCTCGAAGGGGGTTGATCCTCCCCCGCGGGTGGCACCGAGGCAAGGTAGAATGACACGGCGCCGGTATCTCTGCCGGCGCGTCTTTTTTGCTATCGCACGATGACCGATTCCGCACCCGACTTGTCCCGGCTCAAGATCGACCGTGGCGCGCCCCCGATCCGGTCCCGCCGTCGTCGCCGGTGGGTCTGGCTCGGCATCGTGGCATTCGTCGTCGCCGCCGGCGCGGCGTGGTACATCGCGCAGCCGCATCCTGCGAAGGTGGAGACCGCCACCGTCGTCACGGCTTTTCCGTCGCAGCAGTTCGTCGTGCTGAACGCGACCGGCTACGTCGTCGCGCAGCGCAAGGCGGCGATTGCATCGAAGGCGACCGGACGTCTCGAATGGCTCGGCGTCGCCGAAGGCTCGCGCGTGAAGACCGGCGAAGTCATCGCGCGCATCGACAGCCGCGATGTCCGCGCGCAGGCACAAAGCGCCGAGGCGGGCGTCAACGCGGCGAAGGCGGCGGTGGAGCAGGCGCGCGTGGAGCTCGCCAACGCGCAAACCGAGCTGAAACGGAACCAGGACCTGGTCGCGAAGGGATTCATCACGCAGTCGGCGCTCGACACGGCCAAGATGCGCGTCGACCGCGGCGTCGCGGCGCTTGCGAGCGCGCAGGCGAACGTGAGCCAGGCGGCGGCCAACGCGCGCAACGCCGAAGTCACCGTGGACTACACGGAGATCCGCGCGCCGTTCGACGGCGTCATCCTGTCGAAGAGCGCGAACGTCGGCGACATGGTCACACCGTTCTCGTCGGCAACCGATTCGAAGGGCGCCGTCGTGACGATGGCCGACATGACCACCCTCGAGGTCGAGGCCGACGTGTCGGAGGCGAGCCTGTCCAAGGTCAAGGTGGGCCAACCCGCGGAGATCATGCTGGACGCGCTGCCGGAGGTGCGCTTCAAGGGCCGCATCAGCCGAATGGTGCCCACGGTCGACCGCGCCAAGGCGACCGTGATGACAAAAGTGCGCTTCGACGAGATCGATCCGCGCGTGCTGCCGGAAATGAGCGCCAAGGTGTCGTTCCTCTCGCAGGATGTGACGCCCGAGCAGCAGAAGCCGCTCCTCGCCGTGAATCCGGAGGCGATCGCGCCACGCGACGGACGCGCGGTCGTGTTCGTCGTGAAGGACGGCGTTGCAACGGAGGTCACCGTGACGCCGGGACTGAGGATCGGCGACTTCACGGCAATCGCCGGCAGCGTCAAGAGCGGCGACAAGGTCGTGCTGCGCCCGGCCGCGGAGTTGCGCAATGGCGCCGCGGTGACGTTCGCCGCGAAATAACGCGCGGACGATGATGGAGACCCAAGCCGCGGTCGAGGTTCCGCATGGAACGCCGTCGGCCGAACCCCTGGTCGCGATCCGCAAGCTCGCCAAGTTCTACGTGCGCGGCGGCCAGGTCATTCCGGTCCTGACGGACATCAATCTCGACGTATACCCCGGCGATTTCGTGGCGCTGATGGGGCCGTCCGGCTCGGGCAAGTCGACGTTGCTGAACCTCATCGCCGGCATCGACAAGCCGAGCGCGGGCGAGATCCATGTCGGCGGCGTCGACATCGCCACGCTGTCCGAGGGCGATCTTGCCGCGTGGCGAGCCGCCAACGTCGGCTTCATTTTCCAGTTCTACAACCTGATGCCGGTGCTCTCGGCGTTCGGCAACATCGAGCTGCCGCTGCTGCTGACCAACCTTTCACGCCGCGAGCGCCGCGAGCGCGTTGCCATCGCGCTTTCGCTCGTCGGGCTGTCCGACCGGCAGGATCACTACCCGAACGAGCTCTCGGGCGGCCAGCAGCAGCGCGTCGCGATTGCCCGCGCGCTGATCGCCGATCCCGACGATCATCGTCGCCGACGAGCCGACGGGCGACCTCGACCGCGCAACGGCCGAGGAAATTCTCGGGCTGCTCGACCGGTTGAATCGCGAGCTCGGCAAGACGATCGTCATGGTCACGCACGACCCGAAGACGGCCGACAAGGCGCGCCGGCTCATCCACCTGGAAAAGGGCGTCCTGGTCGACTGACCTTCGGACGCCGCGGCGGCCATGCACTTCGCGCTCCTCGTCTTGCGCAACGCGTTCCGCCACAAGCTGCGGACGCTGCTCACGATACTCGGCATCGTCATTGCCATCGCGTCGTTCGGCGTACTGCGCACGATCGTCGATGCCTGGTACGCGGGCGCCAACGCGAGCTCTTCGGCGCGGCTCGTGACCCGGAGCTCGGTTTCGCTCGTGTTCCCGCTGCCGATCACCTACGCCGAAAAGATGCGCCAGGTGGAAGGCATCAAGTCGGTCGCGTGGGCCAACTGGTTCGGCGGCGTCTATGTGTCCGAACGCAATTTCTTTCCTCAGTTCGCGATCAGCGGCGCGTCGTATCTCGACATGTACCCGGAGTACACGTTGAAGCCCGAGGAGCGCAAGGCGTTTCTCGCCGACCGCGTGGGGGCGGTCGCCGGCCGCAAGCTCGCCGACAAGTTCGGCTGGAAGGTGGGCGACCAGATTCCGCTGCGGGGCACGATCTATCCGGGCACGTGGAATTTCACGCTGCGCGGCATCTACGAAGGGAGGGAAACCGCGACCGACGAATCGCAGTTCTTTTTTCACTTCGACTACCTGAACGAGTTCGTCAAGCAGAAGTATCCGCGCCGCGGCGATACGGCCGGCGTGTTCATCGAGGAACTGAAGGATCCGGAGCAGGCGTCGGCGGTGTCGCTCGCGATCGATGCGACCTTTCGCAACTCGCTCGCGGAGACGCTCACCGAAACGGAAAAGGCGTTCAATCTCGGCTTCGTGGCGATGTCGGAGGCGATCCTGCTCGCGATCCAGGCGGTGAGCTACGTCGTGATCGTCATCATCATGGCGGTGATGGCCAATACTATGGCGATGACCGCCCGCGAGCGCTACGGCGAATACGCGACGCTGAAGGCGCTGGGCTTCCGCGGCGGTTTCGTCGCGCGGCTGATCTTCGCCGAATCGCTCGGCATTGCGCTCGCCGGCGGCGCGCTCGGCATCGCGCTCACGTTCCCGGCGGTCAAGGCGTTTTCAAACCTGGTAGGGCAGATCCTGAGCGCGTTTTACGTGACGAACGAAACGGTCCGGTTGCAGGTCGCTTGCGCCCTCGTGGTCGGCGTGGTCGCTGCCGCCGTGCCCGCCTGGCGCGCGGCGCGCATCCGGATCGTCGACGGCCTGCGGGCCATCGGCTGAGGAAAGGCCCGGGCGACACGATGGCCATTCCGGTTTCCTACATCGCGCGCAACCTGTTCGCGCGGCGGCTTACGACAGCGCTGACCGCAGGCGGCATGGCGCTCGTCGTCTACGTGTTCGCGACGGTGCTGATGCTGGCCGCCGGTCTGGAGAAAACGCTTGTCTCCACCGGACGGGCCGACAATGTGCTCGTGATCCGGCGCGGCGCGCAGACCGAAGTGCAAAGCGGCGTCGACCGCCAGCAGGCGGCGGTCATCGAAAGCCTGCCGGAGATCGCCGTGGATGCCGACGACGTCCGGCTGGTGTCGAAGGAACCGGTCGTGCTCATCAACCTGCCGAAGCGCGCGACCGGCAAGCCCGCCAACGTCGTGATCAGGGGCGTCACCGCCGCGGGGCTGGCGCTGCGTTCGCAAGTCAAGATCGTGGAAGGGCGGATGTTCCGGCCGGGGACCGCCGAGGTGATCGCCGGGCGCGCCATCGCCGACAACTTCCGTGGCGCCGGGCTCGGCGAGACGGTGCGTTTCGCGTCGCGCGACTGGACCGTGGTCGGCGTCTTCGACGGCGGGCGGACCGGCTTCGATTCGGAAATCTGGGGTGATGCGGAGCAACTGCTGCAGGCGTTCCGGCGCAACGGATTCTCCGCCGTAATCTTCCGGCTGGCCGACCCGTCGCAGTTCGACGCCGTGAAAGCGGCGCTCGAAGACGATCCCCGCCTCACCGTCGAGGCCAAGCGGGAGACGAAGTTCTACGCCGACCAGTCGCAGGCGCTCGCCAACTTCATCAGCTATCTCGGCACCGGCATCTCGATCATCTTCTCGATTGGCGCGGTCATCGGCGCGATGATCACGATGTACGCGAGCGTGGCGTCGCGGACGTCCGAAATCGGCACGCTGCGCGCGTTGGGGTTCTCGCGCTCGGCGATCCTGACCGCCTTCCTCGGCGAATCGCTTCTTCTCGGGCTGGCTGGCGGTATCATCGGCGTGGCGGCGGCATCGGTCATGCAGGCCTTCTCGATTTCGACGACCAATTTCCAGACCTTCGCCGAGATCGCCTTCTCATTTGCGCTGACGCCGAAGATCGTCGTGGTCTCGCTCGTGTTCTCGCTCGCGATGGGATTCGTCGGCGGGTTTTTGCCGGCGGCTCGCGCCGCGCGGCTCCAGATCGTCGACGCCCTTCGCGCCGCCTGACTCATGGGCGTCGTTCCTCTCTTCCTCGTGCCGACGCTGATCTGGAGCTCGACGTGGCTTGCGATCACGTTCCAGCTCGGCGTGGTGGCGCCGGAGGCTTCCGTCGCCTACCGGTTCGCGCTCGCCGCGCTGCTGATCGGGCTCGGTTGTCTCGCGACCGGGCGCTCGCTCCGTTTTTCGCTGCGCCACCACGCGCTGTTCGCCGCGCAGGGGGCGCTGTTCTTCGGACTCAACTACATCGCCATTTACCGCGCGGAGCAGTACGCGACCTCGGGCCTCGTCGCCGTGCTGTTCTCGACGATCGTCATCATGAGCCTCGTCGGCACCCGGCTCGCATTCGGGACCCCGATCACGGCGCGCGCGTTGATCGGCGCCGTGCTCGGTGTCGGCGGCGTCGGGCTGTTGTTCCTGCCCGAGCTCACCGCCGCGCGCGCCGGCGGCGATACTGCGCTCGGGATCGCCTACACCCTCGGCGGCACGGCGGTCGCAACCGGCGGCAACCTCGTGTCGATGCGCATGCAGCGCCTGCAGCTGCCGATCGTCGAAACCACCGCCATCGGCATGGGTTACGGTGCGCTGGTGGCGGCGGTCGTGGCCACGCTCGGCGGCGTGGCGTGGTCGTTCGATCCGCGTCCCGGCTACGTCGTCTCGCTCGCCTACCTTGCGGTGCTCGGCAGCATCGTCGCTTTTCTCACGTACTTGACGCTGCTGAAGCGGGTCGGTGCGGGACCCGCGTCGTACGTGGGCGTGACGACGCCGGTGGTCGCGATGCTGTTTTCCACCTTTCTCGAAGGGTACCGCTGGACGTTGCCGGGCCTGGTCGGCGTGGCGCTGGCCGTCGCCGGAAATGTCCTCGTGCTGCGCGCGCCGCGCTCGTCGGCCTCCGCACGGCCAGAGTGAATCGTTGCGCCGCTTGGGTCGGCCTGCTGCGTCGACTCGCGATTGCTCGCTGCCCCTTGCCTTCGGCCGGGGCCCCGGCTCGCCGCTCGCGACGCTACTCGAGGCTGAGCTTCGCGTCGACGATCAGCTTCTTCCACTTGGCGAGATCGGTTTCGATCAGCATCCCCAGCCTTTCCGGCGCGCCGGGAATCACCTCCGCGCCTTCGCGCTCGAGCCGCGCCTTGACGTCCGGCAGCGCGAGCACGCGGTTCACCTCCGCGTTGAGCTTTGCGATCACGTTCGGCGGCGTGCCCGCGGGCGCGACGATGCCCCAGTAATTGACGACGTCCGCGTTCGGCACGCCTTCCTCCTGCCAGCTCGGCACGTCGGGCAAGAGGGGCGCGCGGCGCGCGCCGGTCACCGCGAGCGCCTTCACCTTCTTGTCGGCAATGTAGGGCAGCGTCGCGGACACGGTTCCGGTCATCGCCTGGATCTGGCCGGAAATGAGGTCGAGCGTGGCAGGCGCGATGCCCTTGTACGGGACGTGGACGATGACGGTTCCGGCGCGCGCGTTCAGAAGCTCGAGGGCAAGGTGGTTGATGCTCGCGGGCCCGGCGGAGCCGTAGTTGAGCTTGCCGGGCTCGCGTTTCGCCAGCGCGATGAACTCGCGCATCGAGTTCGCCGGCACCGCTGGATTGACGACGAACACGAGCGGGCTCGTCGCGATCGGTGCGACCGCCGCGAATTGTCTTACTGGGTCGTACGTCGCATTCTTCGACGCGGCAGCGACCGTGGTGAACGGTCCTGCGACGAACAGCAGCGTGTATCCGTCCGGGTCCGCTTTCGCGACTTCGATCGCGCCGATCGCGCCGCCGGCGCCGGTCCGGTTGTCGACGACCACGGGGACCTTCAGCGCATCGCCGAGATGCAGAGCGACGAAACGCGCTACGGTGTCCGTGCCTGCGCCCGGCGGGAACGGGACGACGAGCCGGATCGGCTTCGCCGGATAGCCGGGAGCTTGCGCGTGCGCCGGCAGCGGAAGGGCCGCGGCGAACGCGAACAACGCGAGAAGGAGGCGCATCGAGGGCGGCAAGACGGTCACGCGCGTAGCGTATCAGTCTTCGCCGTCCTTTCTGATGACATCGACATTGTCGATGAGTCGCGTGGTGCCGAGCGTCGCCGCCGCAAGCACGATCAACAGGTTCGGGTGGTCGTAACCTTCGGGGTGCGGAATGCGCAGCGCGAGGCCATGGCGAACCGCGACGTAATCGACCTTCCATCCGCGGTGCGCGAGCTCCATGCGGCCCGGCCGCCTCGAGGTTCGCGTAGTCGTGGCGGCCGGCGGCGATCGCATCGGCGATCTCGCGCAGCACGCGATAGAGGTTCGGCGCCTCGGCGCGCTCGGCCGGGGTCAGGTAGGTGTTGCGCGAGGCGAGCGCGAGGCCGTCGTCGGCGCGGACCGTTTCCGCCGGAACGATCTGGATCGGCATGTTGAAGCTCTGGACCATCCCGCGGACGATCTTGAGCTGCTGGCGGTCCTTCTTGCCGAACACGGCGACGTCGGGCTGGACGAGATTGAAGAGCTTGAGGACGACGGTGCACACGCCATTGAAGAACCCCGGGCGCGACGCGCCCTCGAGCTCCTCCGCGAGCGGCGGCGGCTGCACGCGGTAAACCTGCGGCGTGGGGTACATCTCCTGGTCCTGCGGCGCGAACAGGACGTCGACGCCTTCGCGCTCGAGCCCCTCGCGATCGGCTTCGAGGGTGCGCGGATAGCGGTCGAAATCCTCGTTCGGCCCGAATTGCAGCCGGTTGACGAAGATGCTCGTGACCACCGCATCGCCGTGCTGGCGGGCGATCCGGCACAGCGAAAGATGGCCGGCGTGCAGGTTGCCCATCGTCGGCACGAACGCGATGCGGCGGGCGCCGGCGAGGCGATCGGAGAGTTCGGCGGCGGTCGTGACGATTTGCATGCATGCCCCTGACGTTGAAAACGCGATCCTTGAATCAGAAGCAATGCTCGGGCGCCGGAAACGAACCATCCTTGACTGCCCGCACGTACGCGGCGAGCGCGGCTTCGATGCTGTCGCTCCCGGCCATGAAGTTGCGGACGAAGCGTGCCGCGCGTCCGGGCTGGATCCCGAGCGCGTCGTAGATTACCAGCACCTGCCCCGAACAGGAGGGGCCCGGCGCCGATGCCGATCACCGGAACACCCGCGTCGCGCGCGAGCGTCGCGCCGACCGCGCTCGGCACGCATTCCACGACGAGCATCGCCGCGCCGGCGGCCACCAGCGCGCGGGCGTCCTCCGCCAACGCGGTGGCGGCATCCGGCGTCTTGCCCTGGACGCGGTAGCCGCCGAGCGCGTGCACCGACTGCGGCAGCAGGCCGACGTGGCCGCAGACGGGAATGCCGCGCGTCGTCAGGAATTGGACGGTCGGCGCGAGCCATGCGCCCCCTTCGAGCTTCACCATCTGCGCGCCCGCCTGCATTGCCGAGACCGATGCCGCGTACGCGGCTTTGGCGCTTGCCTGGTAGCTCCCGAACGGCAGGTCGGCGATGACCAGCGCGCGCGCGCAGCCGGCGGCAACGCAACGCGTGTGGTAGAGGACGTCGGCGAGCGAGACCGGCAGCGTCGAGTCGCGTCCCTGGATCACCATTCCGAGCGAATCGCCGACCAGGACGACGTCGACGCCGGCGCGGTCGCAGACGGCAGCGAGGCTCGCATCGTAGGCCGTCAGCATCGCGATCCGGTTTCCTTCGCGCGCCATCGCGGCAAGCGCCGGGACGGTGACGCGCGCGGGACGCGCGGCGGACGCAGGCGAGGTGTACGGCGTGCTCATCGACTTGTGGCCTTCAGGCGGCCTGCCCGAGATTGAAGAATTCGCGGCGTCCGCGCATCGCGGCGATGCGGGCGCGCAGCAGGTCGAAATGATCGGGATTGTCGACGAAGTTGAGCCGCTCGCTGTTGACGATCATCAGCGGCGCCCCTTCGTACTGGTAGAAATACCGGCTGTACGCGTCGGCGAGGCGCGCGAGGTAATGGGCGGAGATCGTGCGCTCGAAATGGACGCCGCGCCGGTGCACGCGCTCGATCAACGTCTCGACCGGCGCCTGCAGGTAGATCACGAGGTCCGGCACCGGCGACTCGAGCTTCAGTTGCGCATAGATCTTCGCGTAGAGCGCGTATTCGGCATCGGTCAGGTTGAGACGCGCGAACAGCGGATCCTTGTCGAGCAGGAAGTCGGCGACCGTCGCCCGGTGGAAGAAGTCGAACTGCCCCACGTCGCGCAGCTGATCGATGCGCTGGAAAAGAAACGTCAGTTGCGTCGGCAGCGCGTAGCGCGCCATGTCCTCGTAGAAGCGCGCGAGGAAGGGATTCTCCTCGGGCCGCTCCAGAAGCTCCCGTCCGTCGAGATGGTGCGCGAGCTGGCGCGCGAGGCTCGTCTTGCCGGCGCCGATCGGGCCTTCGACGACGATGTAGTGGCAGGTGGCGAGGTCCATCGTGGTCTTCCCCGCGCTAGCGGCCGATCTTGCCGCGCACGCTGTCGCGCAGCCGCGCGGGATCGTAGGCGATGCCATTCTTGAACACGAGATCGAGCTTGCCGATCTCCGCGATGTCCTCGTCCGGGTTGCCGTTCACGAGCAGCAGGTCCGCCTGCATGCCGGCGCGCAGCGTGCCGACGCGCTCGCCGATGCCCTGCGTGCGCGCACCTTCGGAGGTCGCGATGCGAATGACCTCGAGGGGCGTGAATCCGGCCGCGGCGAGCAGCCGCAACGCCGCGTGATTGCCCGGCCCCGGCAGCGTGCCGCCCCATCCGGTCGGATCGGTCCCGGCGACCAGCGTGCCGCCCGCCGCGACGAACGCGCGCTCGAAGCGCATCTCCGCCTCGACCAGCTTTTCCGCGCGCGCGCGCTGCTCCGGCGCCCGATAGCGCATCGCAAGCGTGCGCAGCGCCCAGAACTGCGATTTGTCGTTCAACATCGCGAGATCGGCGGTCGCCGGAAACCAGTCGACGACGCCGGCGGCGAACACGGCGAGTGTCGAGGTCACGACGACCTTGTGCGCGACCAGCGTCGCGATCAGCTCGGCCATCTCCTTTGCGTCCGGCGCGAGCGCAAGCAGCGCGCTGTTCGCCACACCCGGCGCGGGGCACTCGTCGGGCTTCTTGTCGGGGACGAAATCGGTCGCGACGATCACGCCGTGCTCGAGCTGGTCGATGCCGAGCTCGGCGGCCTCCCGAAAGGTGATCGAGCAGAGGTGCCCCGTGACCTTGAGGCCGCGCGCGTGCGCCTCGTCGATGGCGGCGGCGAGCACGGCGCGGGAGACGTTCATGTAGATCTTGTACGACGTCACGCCTTCGTCGGCCCAGAAATCGACGACGCGGCGGGCGCGCGCCGGATCGGTGATCGGCGTCATCTGGAACGCGAAGCTCCCGTCGCCCTCGATGAACGGGGCCGTCACCAGGATTTCCGGGCCCGCGATCTGGCCGTCGCGAATCCGGCGCGCGACGCGCAAGTCGTCGCTCCCGTTGAACGTGCCTCCGGTGCGGATCGTCGTTGCGCCGTAGGCGAGGTAGGCCTTCGGCGACGACAGCGGCTCGGAAAGGTAGGCCACGGCGTCGGTGGTCGAGGTCGCATCGAGGAACAGCAGGTGCTCGTGCAGCATCACGAGACCGGGCATGACGGACCGGCCCCGGCCGTCGATGACGGTATCGGCGGACTCGTTCGCCAGCGCCGAAGCGGGTCCGATACGCACGATCTTGCCGTTCTCGACGAGCAGCGACTGGCCGGATTGTGCCGGCGCGCCGGTGCCGTCGATCAGGCGCACGTTGTCGATGCGAATTCGGGGCGCATCGTGGACGACGAATTGCCTGACCCGAGCGTCGAAAGCGCTCGCCCGCTGGGCGATGGCGACCGCAGGCGCAAGCGCGACGATGCCGGCCAACGCGGCCACGAGCATCATCGATCGTCGACACCGGGCCATGTCGCCGACGATCAATGAACGTGCGTGCGGGTGCGCGAAATCCGCTGGGCGCGCACGGCCGGCAGCAACGAACGGGCGAGACCACGGCCGGGAATCGTCACGTCCGGAGCGAGCTCGACCAGTGGGCGCAGCACGAACGCGCGCTCGTCCATGCGCGGATGCGGCACGACGAGGCTCGGGTTGCGCAAGCGCGCGCGCCCGTAAAGCAGGAGATCGAGGTCGAGCGTGCGCGCGGCGTTGCGCGGGCGGCGTCGCGCCCGGCGCTGCCGGCGCTCGATGGCGAGGAGCTGCCGCAGCAATCCCATCGGCGGCAGCGTCGTTTCCAGCGCTGCCACGGCGTTGACGAATTCCGGTTGCGGCTCCGGGCAGCCGACCGGATCGCTGACATAGTTGCCCGACACGCCGACGACGCGTGTACGCGGCAGCCGCGCGAGCGCGCGCATCGCGCGGGCGAGCTGGCGGCGCGGATGCGCGAGGTTGCTGCCGAGACCCACGTAGACCCGCATCATTCCGCCTCGGCGTCGGCGGGGGGCGGCGACGCGCCCGCCATCGCTTCGCGGTGCTTGCGGCCGCGGCCGCGCGAGCGGCGCTTCTTCTTCGGGCCCTCATCGGGCTTCAGCATCGCGAGGCGCTCGTCGTGGCCCGCGTTCGCGAAGCGGTCCCACCAGTCGGCAAGGCCGGCGCGCTCGCCCTCGAGCTCGCCGCTCTTGCAGCGGAGCTCGAGGAAATCCCAGCCGGCCCGGTAACGCGGATGCTCGAGCAACCGGAAGGGTCGCTGCCCGGAACGCTGCTCGAAGCGCGGCTGCAGCGACCAGATTTCCTTGATCGTGCCTTCGAACCGGCGCGGAATCGCGAGCTTTTTCGCCTGGCGCTCCAGCACGAGATCCATCGCCGCGAACAGCGCCGGGATCGACGTCTCGCCGCGCGCCTTCGCTGCGTTCCATGTCGCCAGCACCTCGTGCCACAGCAACGTCGCGAACAGGAACCCCGGCGATACGCCGCGCTCGTCGCGGACCCGCTCGTCGGTGTTGGCAAGCGCCTGCTCGATGAACCGCTGGCCGAGCGGCTGCTCGACGACGACGTCGAGCAGCGGCAGGAGGCCGTGCGAAAGCCCATGCGCACGCAGGCTCTTCACGGTCGCCACCGCGTGCCCCGACAGCAGCAGCTTCTGCATCTCGTCGAAGAGGCGCGCCGGCGGGACGTTGCCGATCAGCGGTGCGAGCTTCGCGATCGGCGCGGCGGTCTTGGGCTCGATCGCGATGCCGAGCTTCGCTGCGAGGCGCACCGCGCGCAGCATCCGCACCGGGTCTTCGCGGAAGCGCGTCACCGGGGGTCCGATGAGCCGCAACCGCCGCGCGCGGAGGTCGGCCACGCCGCCGACGTAATCCCACACCTCTTCGGTGGCCGGGTCGAAGTAGAGCGCGTTGATCGTGAAGTCGCGGCGCGCGGCGTCCTCGGCGTGCGATCCGTAGACGTTGTCCGACAGCAGCCGGCCGTGCTCGTCCGCCGCGTCCTCGCCCTGCGCGGCGCGGAACGTCGAGACTTCGATCGTCTCGGCGCCGGCATGAACGTGGACGAGACGGAACCGGCGACCGATGATGAAGGCGCGGCGAAAAAGCGGCTTCACCTGCTCGGGCCGCGCGTCGGTCGCGATGTCGAAGTCCTTGGGCTCGATGCCGAACAGCAGGTCGCGCACCGCGCCGCCGACGATGTAGGCCTTGAAGCCGGCGTCCTGCAGCCGGCGGATCACATCGAGGGCGCCGCGCGAGAGCTGATCCCGCCGCAGCGGATGGTCGGCAGGGCCGTAGACGCGTTCTCGTTTTGCGCGGCCACGGCGTCCGGGAATGAAGCGGGCGAGCAGGCGGCGGATCATCGCGCGGGGCGCGCCTGCGCGGCTGCTGAAACGAGCCGGGAGACCAACGGGATCGACGGGGAGCGGCGCCGGGCCTGGCGACGGCGGGCGCTGGTGCGGAGGAAGGTCATCGAACGGGGCGCGATGTTAGCACGGCGGCCGGCGCCGTCTCCCGGCGCCAGGCGCCTGGTTCGAGCCCGTCGACCGACCATGGACCGACACCGTACCGGATAAGGCGCAGCGTCGGAAGCCCGACCGCCGCGGTCATCCGGCGCACCTGCCGGTTGCGTCCCTCGGCGAGCTCCAATTCGAGCCACGACGTCGGCAGGGCCTTGCGAAACCGGATCGGCGGTGTCCGCGGCCACAATCCCGGAGGCTCGGAAATCGGTCGCACGCGGGCGGGCGCGGTGACGAAGTCGCCGAGATCGACGCCACGCGCGAGAGCGGCGAGCTGCGCCGGCGACGGCACGCCGTCGACCTGCACGCGATACGTCTTCACGAGGCGATGGCGCGGGTTCGCGATTCTCGCCTGCAGCGCGCCGTCGGCCGTCAGGATCACGAGCCCCTCGCTGTCGGCGTCGAGCCGGCCCGCCGGATAGACATCCGGGATCGACACGAAATCCGCGAGCGTCGGCTTGGCGCTGCCGTCGCGCGAGAACTGGCACAGGACGCCGAAAGGCTTGTTGAGCAGAACCACTTCCGGGCGCGCCGGCGCAGCGACGATCGTTGATCTGGATCGATTCCCGGGGACGGTGCGCATGGCAGTATCAGCTGAATTCGAGGATAATTAAGGGTTTGCGACGGCCGGATCGTGCGGCCGGCAGCTTCATCGCGCGGCGCGGCCTCGAACGCGACGCCCCCAAGGAGAATTCATGCCTTACCAGCACGTCAAGATTCCGGCCGGCGGCCAGAAGATCACCGTCAACAAGGATTTCAGCCTCAACATCTCCGACAACCCGATCATCCCCTACATCGAGGGCGACGGCACCGGTCTCGACATCACGCCGGTGATGATCAAGGTCGTCGACGCCGCGGTCGCGAAGGCGTACGGCGGCAAGCGCCGGATTCACTGGATGGAAATCTACGCCGGCGAGAAGTCGACGAAGGTCTACGGTCCCGACGTCTGGCTGCCGGAGGAGACCCTCGAGATTCTCAAGGACTACGTGGTCTCGATCAAGGGACCGCTGACCACGCCGGTGGGCGGCGGCATCCGCTCGCTCAACGTCGCGCTTCGCCAGGAGCTCGACCTCTACGTATGCCTGCGTCCGATCCGGTATTTCAAGGGCGTGCCGACGCCGGTCAAGGAGCCCGAGAAAGTCGACATGGTGATCTTCCGCGAGAACTCGGAGGACATCTACGCCGGCATCGAGTGGGCGGCCGAATCGAACGAAGCGAAGAAGCTGATCGATTTCCTCGTCAAGGAAATGGGCGTCAAGAAGATCCGCTTCCCGGCGACCTCCGGCATCGGGATCAAGCCGGTGTCGCGCGAAGGCACCGAGCGGCTGGTGCGCAAGGCCATCCAGTACGCGATCGACAACGACAAGCCGTCGATGACGCTCGTGCACAAGGGCAACATCATGAAGTTCACCGAGGGCGCGTTCCGCGATTGGGGTTACGGCCTCGCGCAGAAGGAATTCGGCGCGCAGCTCCTCGACGGCGGCCCGTGGATGAAGATCAGGAATCCGAAGACCGGCGGGGACATCGTCATCAAGGACGTCATCGCCGACGCATTCCTGCAGCAGATCCTGTTGCGTCCGGCCGAGTACAGCGTGATCGCGACGCTCAACCTCAACGGCGACTACATTTCGGATGCGCTTGCCGCGGAGGTCGGCGGCATCGGCATCGCGCCCGGCGCCAACTTGTCGGACACCGTCGCGATGTTCGAGGCCACGCACGGCACCGCGCCGAAGTACGCCGGCAAGGACTACGTCAACCCGGGCAGCGAGATCCTTTCCGCCGAGATGATGCTGATCCACATGGGCTGGAAGGAAGCCGCGGCGCTTATCGTGGGCTCGATCGAGAAAGCGATCCGGGACAAGGTCGTCACCTACGACTTCGCGCGGTTGATGCAAGGCGCCACGCAGGTTTCGTGCTCGGGCTTCGGCAAGGCGATGATCGAGAGGATGTAGAGCGCACGCGAGCAGCGCGCCGGGGGCCCCCGGCGCGAAGCGCCAAGGGGGAGCGCGCAAACGCGAGTCGGCGCTGGCGGCCGACAACTCGGCGCGACGATTCACGATGGCGGTGCGGAGGCCGCAACGCGAGCGGCCCCGGCGCGAAGCGCCAAGGGGGAGCGCGCAAATGCGAGTCGGCGCTGGCGGCCGACAACGCGGCGCAACGATTTGCGTTGGCGGTGCGGAGGCCGCGCGCGAGCGGGTGACGCGCCGATCAAGTCGCCGCTCGCGGCCGCGATCACGATGCGTGCGAGGCCGCAGCGCAAGAGGGCGCGGCTCGACGTTGCACTCTACAAAAGGCCCGCGCAAACCGCGGGCTTTTTTGCGCGTGCGAGCCGCCGCAAGTTCAAGTTACGCGCCGGACCGAAGAAAAAAACCCGCCATGGCGGCGGGTCTTTCGTGTCGACCGCACCTCGAGGGGTGCGGGACGGAATGGCGCGTTTCGTCAGGCGGCGGCTTGAATATTGCTCGCCTGTTTCCCCTTCGGGCCGGTGGTCACTTCGAAGCTGACTTTCTGGCCTTCCTTCAGCGATTTGAAGCCCTGCATGTTGATCGCCGAGAAGTGCGCGAACAGGTCCTCGCCGCCGTCATCCGGCGTGATGAACCCGTATCCCTTCGCGTCGTTGAACCACTTGACGGTGCCTGTTGCCATAGCGCTACTTCCTTCCAGTAAGAACAAGAGGGTGTCGGTGTTTGGGCAGCAAGTACCATCTGCGGCAGGAGGGCGCGGACACGCGAGCGAACCGGAACAGCAGCCACTTGGGAGCCAAACGTTGCTTTTTTAAGCGCAGAATCCTGCGGTCGTCAAGCCGGACGACCGTTAATCCGGTTTCCTCTTGAAAAAACTGTTGCAATCATCAAACATAGGGCCATCCGAGCCTGTTTCGATTCCGAGGATAATGGCCAACAAGCAGCAGGACGGCATAGTCCTCGAGCCGGTGAAGACCCGGCTCAAGCCGCCGCCGCTGTTCAAGGTGCTGCTGCTGAACGACGACTACACGCCGATGGACTTTGTCGTCGTGGTGTTGCAGACTGTTTTCGCGATGAGCCGGGAAAAGGCCACGCAAGTGATGCTGCAGGTGCATCGCGAGGGGATGGGGGTGTGCGGGACGTACGTCCGCGAGGTTGCCGCCGCGAAACGCGATCAGGTCATCGACATCGCGCGTCGGCACCAGCACCCGTTGCAGTGCACGATGGAGGAGACTTGAGCGTTAAGGTGGTGCCGGAGCCCGCTCCGCCGCAGCCCGCGGCGACCGGACACCGGCCGCGAAAGGCAACCCAGATGATTGCGCAGGAACTGGAAGTCTCCCTCCACATGGCCTTCGTCGAGGCCAGGCAGAAGCAGCACGAGTTCATCACCGTCGAGCACCTGCTGCTCGCGATGCTGGACAACCCGTCTGCCGCCGAGGTGCTGAAGGCCTGCGGCGTCGATCTCGACGAGCTCCGCGGCGTGTTGACCGATTTCATCGGCGAGCACACGCCGCGCCTTTCGCCGCACTCGGATGCCGACACGCAGCCCACGCAGGGGTTCCAGCGCGTGATCCAGCGCGCGATCCTGCACGTCCAGTCCTCGGGCAAGAAGGAAGTCACCGGCGCCAACGTGCTGGTCGCGATCTTCGGCGAAAAGGAATCGCACGCCGTCTATTTCCTGAACCAGCGCGGCGTGACGAGGCTCGACGTCGTCAACTACATCGCCCACGGCATCACCAAGAACCCGCAGCAGAAGCAGGAGAAGGGCGAGGCGAAGGACGACGGCGACGGCGGCAGCGAGGGCCAGGGCGCGCTCGAGGCCTACACGCTCAACCTCAACCTGCTGGCGAAGCAGGGCAAGACCGATCCGCTGATCGGGCGCGCGCTCGAGCTCGAGCGCGTGATCCAGGTGCTGTGCCGGCGGCGCAAGAACAATCCGCTGCTGGTCGGCGAGGCCGGCGTGGGCAAGACCGCCATCGCCGAGGGCCTCGCGCGCCGCATCAACGAGCGCGAGGTGCCCGAGCTCCTGAAGGAATACCAGGTGTACTCGCTCGACATGGGCGCGTTGCTGGCAGGAACCAAGTATCGCGGCGACTTCGAGCAGCGGCTGAAGGCCGTGCTGAAGCAGCTCGCCGAGAATCCGAAGTCGATCCTGTTCATCGACGAAATCCACACGATCATCGGCGCCGGCGCGGCGTCGGGCGGCACGCTGGACGCGTCGAACCTGCTGAAGCCGGCGCTGTCGACCGGCGCGCTCAAATGCATCGGCGCGACGACCTACAACGAGTACCGGCAGATCTTCGAGAAGGACCATGCGCTTTCCCGGCGTTTCCAGAAGGTCGACGTGCCGGAGCCGTCGATCGCCGAGACCATCGAGATCCTGAAGGGCCTGAAGTCGCGCTTCGAGGAGCATCACGGCGTCAAGTACGCACCGGCGGCCCTTACGACGGCGGCCGAGCTTTCCGCGCGCTTCATCAACGACCGGCACCTGCCCGACAAGGCGATCGACGTGATCGACGAGGCGGGCGCCGCGCAGAAGATCCTGCCGAAATCGAAGCAGAAGAAGGTGATCAGCAAGACCGAGATCGAGGAGATCGTCGCCAAGATCGCGCGGATTCCCGCGAAGAACGTCACCTCCGACGACCGCAATGCGCTCAAGACTCTCGACCGCGACCTGAAGAACGTCGTGTTCGGCCAGGATCGCGCGATCGACGCGCTGGTCGCCGCGATCCGGATGGCGCGGTCCGGTCTCGGCAACCCGATCAAGCCGATCGGCAATTTCCTGTTCAGCGGGCCGACCGGCGTGGGCAAGACCGAAGTCGCGCGCCAGCTCGCGTACTGCCTCGGCGTGGAGCTCATCCGCTTCGACATGTCGGAGTACATGGAACGCCACGCGGTCAGCCGGCTGATCGGCGCGCCGCCGGGCTACATCGGCTTCGACCAGGGCGGCCAGCTGACCGAGGCGGTCACCAAGCACCCGTACAGCGTGCTGCTGCTGGATGAAATCGAGAAGGCGCATCCGGACATCTTCAACATCCTGCTGCAGGTGATGGATCACGGGACGCTGACCGACAACAACGGGCGCAAGGCCGATTTTCGAAACGTGACGATCATCATGACGACCAACGCCGGCGCCGGCGAGCTCGCACGCGGCACGATGGGCTTCACCAACGCGCGCGAGGCGGGCGACGAGATGGCCGAGATCAAGCGCCTGTTCACGCCTGAGTTCCGCAACCGCCTCGATGCGACGATCTCGTTCGCGCAGCTCGACCACGACGTCATCCTCAAGGTCGTCGACAAGTTCCTGCTCGAGCTCGAGGTCCAGCTGCACGAGAAGAAGGTCGAGCCGTCGTTCTCGCCGCGCCTGAAGGAATTCCTCGCCCGGAAAGGCTTCGACCCGCACATGGGGGCGCGGCCGATGGCTCGGCTCATCCAGGACACGATACGCAAGGCGCTCGCCGACGAGCTCCTGTTCGGCCGGCTCGTGGGCGGGGGGCACGTGACGATCGACCTCGACGACGACGACAAGGTCCGCCTCGTGTTCGCCGAAAAGGAAAAGGAAGAAGCGGAGCCCGTCGCCTGACGGGCGGGATCGACGACGCGAAACGGCGCCCGCGGGCGCCGTTTTTTCGTTTGGGGAAGCTGTGCGCCGCCCCACGCTGTCAGCGCGACGCGGTTGCCGGGTCTTTCAGCGCGAGCATGTCGGCCCAGATGTTCCTTGCCCAGTCGAAGGCGAACGCCCCTTCCTCGGCGCTCATCGCCGGTGACAGCCCGCCGGCGCCCGCGACCGGCAGCAGCGTCTTCTTCTCCACGTCGTATTGATGCACCGACGAGACGTGAATCGCGTCGCGGTCGGTGATCATGCTGTAGCACGCGTTGTTGAGGACCGGCGCCGGGTTCGGTGCCCGACCCGCGAGGAGCGCGACGATCGCTGCTGCGCACACCTTGGCCTGCTGATTCGCCATGTGACCGGATTTCGGCATGCCGGACGCCACCTGGATCGCATCCCCCAGGATGTGGATGTTCTTCACTTTTGTCGATTCGAAGGTCAGGAAGTCGACCTCGCACCAGCGGTTGTTCGCGGTGACGACCCCGGCAACGCGGGCGATCGTGCCGGCGCGCTGCGGCGGCACGACGTTCAGCACGTCGGCGCGCACCGGATCCTGGACGTCGAACTTCGCGGTCGTCGTGGCGACATCGACATCGGTCAGCACATAGTTCGGCCGGTATTCGACGATGCCCTTGAACTCCTCCGCCCACGCCTTCTTGAACAGCGCGCCCTTCGACGTGACGTCCGGATTGGCGTCGAGGATCAGCACTTTCGATCTCGGCTTCGCGCGCTTGAAATACCACGCTGCCTGGCACGCGCGCTCGTACGGTCCCGGCGGGCAGCGGTACGGCGCCACGGGAATCGAGATGGCGAAGACGCCGCCGTCAGGCATCGCCTCGAGCTGCCGGTGCAGCGCAACGGTCTGCGGCCCCGCCTTCCAGGCGTGCAGGATCCGCGCCTGCGCGGCGGCGTTGTCGAGGCCGGGAATCTCGTTCCACACGAAGTCGACGCCTGGCGACAGGATCAGGCGGTCGTAAGCGAGTTCCCTGTCGCCTGTGAGCTTCAACACCCGTTTTTCGGAATCGACCGCGGTCGCGGTGTCGCGGAGGAGCTTGACGCCGTGGCGCTTGACCAGGTTGTCGTAGCTCACTGTCAGGTACGCGAGATCCTTGCTGCCGCCGACGACCAGGTTCGACATCGGGCAGGAGATGAATTCCGGGTTCGCCTCGACGACCGTGACGTCGAGCGTGTTGTTGCTCCACATCCGCAGGTACTTGGCCGCCGTCGCGCCGCCGTAGCCGGCGCCGACGACGACGACCCGGCCGGAGCCGCCGCCCGGCGTCGACGCGCAGCCCGGCAGCGCGAGGAGCGCCGCGCCGGCCGCCGAGGTCAGAAACCCCCGTCGTTGCGCGCTCGTTGCGCCGCGCGCGAGCTTTCTCATGGGGTCGCTTTCTGCGCCGCAAGCCATCCGGCGGCAAGCTCGATCTGCGCGTCGGTGTAGCCCTTCGCGAGCTGCGGCATGATCGTGCCGGGCTTCGCTCCGGTCTTGAACGCCTGCATCTTGCCCGCGATGTCGCCCTTGCTCTTTCCGGCCAGGCTTTCGATGCCGCCACGGCTGACGCCGTTCGTGCCATGGCAGCTGGCGCAGGTTGCGGCGATGTCCCGCGCGAGATCAGTGTCCGCGCCTTGCCCGGTAGCGTTGCCCATGCAGGTCGCGACGACGGCAGCGAAGCCGATGAGGATGCGACGCACGAGGATCTCCTTCGAGAGCGGCGCACGAAGTCGCCACGTTGGCGCGCAGACGTTTGCACCGCGGCTCCCGCATGTCAAGTGAGATGGATCAAATGCCCGCGGCGGCGCGCGCTGTACGATGGGTGCGCTCGCGCAGGGTCATCCATCGGCGCGAAATGGGCGGGACTCGCGGCGCCGACTGCGATCGCCTCCGAGAGCAGTCGTTCTAGGTGCCGCAGCGTGGCGAATTCATCCGGCTTGATTGACCCTGCGCCCGAGGTCGGGACTCACTCGGCGCGAGGCGGCGGCGCGCATCGCCTCCCTTGGGCACAACGAGCTGCCGGCGCCGCGAAAGCGGACGATCGGACGCATCGTCCTCGGCGCCGCGACGGAGCCGATGTTCCTGATGATCGTCGCCGCCGGCGTTCTCTACCTCGCGCTCGGCGACCCGGCGGAGGCGCTGCTGCTGCTGGCGTTCGTCTTCATCGTGATCGGCATCACGATCGTCCAGGAGCGCAAGACGGAGCGGGTCCTCGATGCGCTGCGCGACCTGTCGTCCCCGCGCGCGCGGATCGTTCGCGATGGCGAGACGATGCTGGTGCCGGGCCGCGACGTGGTCCCGGGCGACATCCTGCTCGTGGAAGAGGGTGATCGCATTGCGGCGGACGCCGTCCTGCTCGCCGCCCACGATCTCGCGGTGGACGAGGCGCTGTTGACCGGCGAGTCGGTTCCGGTGACGAAGCGAGGGCTGGCGGGAGACCCGCTCGAAATGCAGGCACTCCTCGCAACGCGGCCCGGCGGCGATGCGCTGCCCGTCATCTACGCCGGCTCGATGGTCGTGCAGGGGGGTGGCGTCGCGCGCATCCGCGCGACCGGGCTGGACACGGAAATGGGAAAGATCGGATGCGCGCTTGCTGCGGTCGAGGATCCGGAGAGCCCGCTGAAGCGCCAGACCCGCGAGCTCGTGCGCGCGGTCGCCCTAGTCGCCGTCGTCCTGTCGCTGACCGCCGCCGCGCTTTACTGGTGGACGCGAGGCGATCCGCTGGAGGCTGTGCTGGCAGGTCTCGCGCTCGCGATGAGCATCCTCCCCGAGGAATTCCCGGTGATTTTCACCGTGTTCATGGCGGCGGGCGCGTGGCGGATTTCGCGCCGGCACGTGCTGACGCGGCGGATGACCGTGATCGAGACCCTCGGAGCCGCAACCGTGCTGTGCGTCGACAAGACCGGGACGCTGACCGAGAACCGGATGTCGGTTCGCTGGCTGGCGTCGGCCGATCGTGACAGGCGGCGCGTCGACGATCCCGACGCCATCGGCGCGGCGCTTGGCGACCCCGAAACGGCGCTGCTCGCCGCGGCTGCGCTCGCGAGCGAAACACGGCCTTTCGACGCGATGGAAAAGGCACTCCAGCGACTCGCGGCAAGCGCACTGGTGGCACCCCCGGCCGCGGGGCGGCAGCTGGTTCATGAGTACCCACTATCACCGAACCTCCTCGCGATGACGCATGTATGGGCCGGGCTCGCAAGGCGGCCCAGCGGTCGTCGCGACGAAGGGCGCGCCGGAGGCGGTGGCTTCTCTCTGTCGCCTTGACGCGGCCACACTGGGGGCGATCGTGCGCGATGCGGAAACAATGGCGGCCGATGGCATGCGCGTGCTAGGGGTCGCGCGCGCCGAGTTCGAAGGGCCGCCCTGGCCGGCGCACCCGCGGCAGTTCCGGTTCGTATGGCTCGGGCTCGTCGCCTTCGCCGACCCGCTGCGCGACAACGTTCCGCAGGCAATATCCGAATGCCACGACGCCGGCATCCGGGTCGTGATGATCACCGGCGATTTCCCCGCGACCGCGAAGGCGATCGCCGGCGAAGCAGGACTGCCTGCCGCCATTATGCTGACCGGCCAGGAGATCGCAACGCTCGACGATGCGGCGTTGCGCGATCGCGTACGCGCAAGCTCGGTGTTCGCCCGTATTGCGCCCGAGCAGAAGCTGCGCATCGTGGAGGCTCTGAAGGCGCAAGGCGAGATCGTCGCGATGACCGGGGACGGGGTCAACGACGCGCCGGCGCTGAAGGCCGCGCACATCGGCATCGCGATGGGGGGGCGCGGCACCGACGTCGCCCGCGAGGCGGCGTCGCTCGTGCTGCTCAACGACGATTTCGTCTCGATCGTCGCCGCCGTGCGCCTTGGCCGGCGCATTTATTCGAACCTGCGCAAGGCGATGTCGTACGTGATCGCCGTCCACGTTCCGATCGCCGGGATGGCGCTGCTGCCGTTGCTGTTCGGCTGGCCGTTGATGTTGAGCCCGGCGCACATCGTGTTCCTCGAGCTCGTGATCAACCCGAGCTGCTCGTTCGTTTTCGAGGCGGAATCCGCGGAGCGCGACGTGATGCGCCGGCCGCCGCGCCGGCGTGACGAGCGGCTTTTCACCGCGTCCATGATCGTGACGTGCCTGCTCCAGGGGCTGGCGGTGTTCGCTGTAGTGGGCGGGCTCTACGCGTGGCTGCAGCATGAGGGCGTCGAACCCGCCACGGCGCGTGCGATGGCATTCGTGACGCTCGTCGCCGGCAATCTCGGCGTGATCGTCGCCAACCGCACGTCCCGCGCCGCGATCTCGACGACGCTGCTCGCGCGCAACGTCCCGCTGCTCTGGGTCGCCGGAGGCGCACTCGCGGCCCTGGTCGCGGTGATCTACGTTCCCGCCCTCGCGCACCTGTTCGGGTTTGCCGCTCTGCCGCCGTTTGCGTTGGTAGCGTCCCTCGTCGCTGGTCTTGCGAGCGTGTTCGTCTTCGAGGCGTTGCGGCTGCTGATTCGGGCGGCGCCGCGACCGCATTGACGACGGCGCGGATTCGCCCGCCCGTCCTTTGTTCACCTTGGCCGGAACGCGAATCCTTCCTGTTCCGGAATCCATTTCCGAATTTTGCTTTCGCAAGGCCCGCCGAGACGTCAGGTCGATCTTCCGCGAAAAAAGGCGAGCATTCAAACGCTTACGCTTCATTTGCCGAGGCTAACCCCTAGAGCCTTGGCCGCCTCGTCCTGCGACGCAGCACTTTTTACAACGAAAATGCTCGATCGGATTCCATCATTCGGAAACAAATTCTAAGTTAATGATTTATTGCGAATTTATGTGTATTGCAACGCGGCAATTCCCCTTGTAACCCCTGCGTATCTTTGCTAAGTTTGAAATGTCACGAGCGGTTCGCCAGCGGTACGGCGGCCGCAAGCAGGGCCTGGGTTCCACCCCATCCATGCCCGCCCGTCCGGCCGAGCGATCCTCACCGGGCCGTGCAGTGAAACGCCGCCGGCTGGGCTCGGCGACGTCGTCACGCTGCGGAAAAGCGCGCGCGGAGAGGATCCGCGAAGCGGTTCCGCTGACCAAGGTTCCGGCGCTCGCCGTAATGGGCGAGTTCCCGGATTGGCCATGACGCAAGAGATGGGAGCAGGACATGAACTACGACCTCGAAGCAGCACGGTTGAAGAAGGAGTGGGCCGAGAATCCCCGCTGGAAGGGCATCAAACGCGGCTACACGGCGGAGGACGTCGTCCGCCTTCGCGGCTCGATCCACATCGAGCACACGCTCGCGCGTCGCGGCGCGGAAAAGCTCTGGAAGCTCGTCAACGAGGAGCCGTTCGTCAACTCGCTGGGCGCGATGACCGGCAACCAGGCGATGCAGCAGGTGAAGGCCGGCCTCAAGGCAATCTATCTGTCCGGCTGGCAGGTCGCCGCCGACGCCAACATCGCCGGTGAAATGTATCCGGACCAATCGCTCTATCCGGTCAACTCGGTGCCGGCGGTCGTGAAGAAGATCAACAACACGTTCGCGCGCGCCGACCAGATCCAGCACATGGAAGGCAAGGGCGACCTCGACTTCTTCGCGCCGATCGTTGCCGACGCCGAAGCCGGTTTCGGCGGCGTGCTGAACGCGTTCGAGCTGATGAAGGCGATGATCGAGGCAGGCGCCGCAGGGGTCCACTTCGAGGATCAGCTGGCATCGGTCAAGAAATGCGGCCACATGGGCGGGAAAGTGCTCGTGCCCACGCGCGAAGCCGTCGACAAGCTGGTCGCCGCGCGCCTTGCCGCCGACTGCATGGGCGTGCCGACGATCATTCTCGCGCGCACCGACGCCGAGGCGGCCGACCTCGTGACCTCCGACATCGACGGCAATGACAGGCCGTATCTCACGGGCGAGCGCACGATCGAGGGCTTCTACAAGACGCGCAACGGGCTCGACCAGGCGGTCTCGCGCGGCCTCGCCTACGCCCCGTACGCGGATCTCATCTGGTGCGAAACCGGCAAGCCGGACCTCGGCTTCGCCAAGGCGTTCGCCGACGCCATCCACGCGAAGTTCCCGGGCAAGATGCTGGCGTACAACTGCTCGCCGTCGTTCAACTGGAAGAAGAATCTCGACGATGCAACCGTCGCGCGGTTCCAGCGCGAGCTCGGCGCGATGGGCTACAAATTCCAGTTCATCACGCTCGCCGGGTTCCACAGCCTCAATTACTCGATGTTCAACCTCGCGCACGGCTACGCCCACGAGCACATGACGGCGTTCGTCGAGCTGCAGGAAGCCGAGTTCGCGGCCATGCCGAAGGGCTTCACCGCGATCAAGCATCAGCGCGAAGTGGGGACGAGCTACTTCGACGCGGTGACGACGACGATCCAGGGCAGCCAGGCGTCGACGACGGCGCTCAAGAACTCGACCGAGGACGAGCAGTTCTTCGAAAAACCCAAGGCGGAGCTGCAGGTCGCCAACGGCTGAACGAGATCACCTCTCCTCCTGCGACCGCGCCGCCCGCGAGGGCCGCGCGGTTTTTTTTGGTCGCATCTACACTGTCGGCATGGCCACGGGGGGCGAAAGGCCGGCGGGGCAAGCCAGCGCGACGGATCCCGCGCCGTTGCGCGTGTTCTTCGCGCTGTGGCCGGACGCGCCGGCACACGAGCGCATCGCCGCGATGGCCGCTGATGTCGTCGCCCGCGCCGGCGGGCGCGCCCCGCGGCCGGAAAACATCCACCTGACGGTCGCGTTCGTGGGCAATGTCGCGCCAGACCGAATTGCCGCGCTGAAACGCATCGGCGCGTCGGCTGCGCGCGCCGTCGCGCCGTTCACGCTCGAGCTCGATCGGCTCGGCGCGTTTCATCACGCGGGAATCGCATGGCTCGGCGCCGATGTCTTGCCGATGGAGCTCGAGGACCTCGTCTTTGCGCTGCGCGAGCAGCTCGCTGCAAAATCGTTTCCCGTCGAGAAGCGGCTATACCGGGCGCACGTGACGCTCGCCCGGCGCTGCGGCACGATGGCGTCGATCAGAATTGCGCCAATCGCATGGCGCGTCGAACGTCTCACGCTCAACGCGTCGAAATTGTCGCCGTCCGGCTCGAGGTACAGCGAACTGGCGCAGTGGCCACTCGGGTGACGGGCGTGCTTTACGCGGGCCCGCGCGCAACGGGGCGCGTCGCGTCGGAGCACCACTCGCTCCACGAGCCTGGATAGAGCCGGGTGCCCGGGATCCCGGCGAGCTCCATCGCGAGCAGGTTGTGGCACGCGCTGACACCCGATCCGCACGTGTTGACGATCGTCGCGGACGGCGCCGTCCCGATCACCGCGGCGAACTCCGCGCGCAGCGCCTCGGGCTTCTTGAACGTTCCGTCGGGCTCGACGTTCTCGGTGTACGGGCGATTGACCGAGCCCGGAATGTGCCCGGCGACGGGATCGATCGGCTCGACGTCGCCGCGAAAGCGCTCGGCGCCGCGCGCATCGACGAGCCGGAGCGAATCCTTGCCGAGGCTCGCGAGCACGTCGTCCGTCGAAACGGTCGGACTCACACGCCGGATCGTGAACGTCGCGGCGCGCACGGCGGGGATTTCGGTGGTGACGGGGCGTCCCTCGCGCTTCCACTTCGCGATTCCGCCGTCGAGCACCGCAACCGCGTCGTGGCCGAGCCAGCGCAGCATCCACCACAATCGCGGCGCATACATCGCGCCGCCCGAATCGTAGGCGACGACCTGCTTGCCCGCGTCGATGCCCAGGTGCGCGAAGAGGGCGGCCGCGGTTTCAGGCGTCGGCAACGGATGGCGGCCGTTCTTCCCGGTCTTCGCCGCCGACAGGTCGCGATCCATGTGCGCGAAGCGCGCTCCGGGGATGTGGCCGGCCCGGTACTGCGATTCGCCGAGGGTGTCCGGCTGGGCGAGGTCGTGGCGCACGTCGACGATCACGAACGATGGATCGTCGAGATGCGCGGCGAGCTCCGCCGTGGAGATGAGCTTGGTGTGCACGATGGCGTCAGCGCGCGAGGGTCGTGTAATCGAGCTCCCGCCGCAGGAATTCGTGGAAGTGCTGCATGCCGTCTTCCATCGGCGACTGGTAGGGGCCTTCCTCGCTGCGTCCCTGCCGGTAGAGCGCGCGGCGCCCGGCATCCATCCGCTCGGCGATTTCGTCGTCCTCGCGCGCAGTTTCGAGGTACGCGGCCTGCTCCGCCTCGACGAATTCGCGCTCGAACAGCGCGATCTCCTCGGGATAGTAGAACTCGACGATATTGGTGGTCCGGTCCACGCCACGCGGGATCAGCGTGCTGATCACGAGCACGTGCGGATACCACTCGAGCATCACGTTCGGGTAGTAGGTGAGCCAGATGGCGCCGTGCTCCGGAATCTCGCCGCGATAGAAGTCGAGCACGGCCTTGTGCCAGCGCTCGTAGGTCTTCGTGCCCGCCTTGCGGAGGCTCGAGATGCCCACCGTCTGCAGCGACGCCCACGGGGCGAACTCCCATTTCAGGTCGTCGCAGGTGACGAATCCGCCGAGGCCCGGATGAAAGGGAACGACGTGGTAGTCCTCGAGATAGACCTCGATGAAGGACTTCCAGTTGTAGTTGCACTCCTTGATCTCGACCCGATCGAGCACGTGGCTGGAGAAATCGAAATTCTGCACGCCGAGAGTCGCGAGATCAGCACGAACGTCGCGCCGGCCGTCGAACAGGAGGCCGTTCCAGTTCGTAAGCGGCGAGCGGCCCAGGTTGAGGCACGGCTTGTCGGCGAAATGCGGCGCGCCGAGGAGCTGGCCCGTGAGATCGTAGGTCCAGCGATGGATGGGGCAGACGATGTTGGGCACGTTGCCGCGGCCCTGCAGCATGATCGCCTGCCGGTGCCGGCAGACGTTCGAGACGAGCTCGATGCCCGCGGCGTTGCGGATCAGCGCCTGCGCATTGTCGCGCCACTGCAGCGCGTAATAGTCACCCGGGTTCGGCACCATCAGCTCGTGGCCGACGTACCCCGGCGCGCGGGCGAACAATTGCCGCTGCTCGGCGTCGAACACCGCAGGATCGCAATACGAGGTGACGGGGAGCTGCGACGCGGCGCGCCGCAAATGCTCCGCCGAGGCGAGATTCGACATCGGCCCTTCCTTTCGTCCGGTTTCCGGTGAAAACCAACCCAACCCAACAACCCGGGACGCTTAGCGAATCGACATCTCGCCCCGAACCATTTTGCTAAGTCGGCCGCACGAAAGCTCGTGAAAGGCCGCGTCGCTGAAACGTGATATTCTACAAGACCCGCCGAAACACGGTCAACCGCGGGCAACACCAAGGTTGGCGCTCGGCGCGCCAGAATCAAGGCCGAGTGCGATTGGACCTCTGCGGAGGCGCAAAATTCCGCGGCGCGAGACCGTGCGATGCGTCCGCTGCGATGCCTCGAGTCCCGCCCCCGGCGAACGCTGCAGGCCGTCACCGATGACCATCGTCCCTCCCACAAGTTTCGAAGCGGCCCTCGCCGAGCTCGAGGAAATCGTCGCCACGATGGAGGGCGGCAAGCTCCCGCTCAAGGAATCGCTCGCCGCGTACAAGCGGGGCGCCGAGCTGCTCCAGTACTGCCAGGCGACGCTGAAGGATGCGCAGCAGCAGGTGCTGGTGCTCGAAAAAGGCGTGCTGAAGACGTTCGAGGCGGCCGCCGACGCTGCCGCCGGCAATGAATCCTGATCTCGCGTTTCCTGTCTGGTGCGGCGAGCGGCAGCAGCGCATCGAGCACGCCCTCGCCGCCGCGCTGCCCCAGGACGCCGAGGGCCCTGCGCCGCCGCTCGCTGCGGCAATGCGTTACGCGGTGCTGGGAGGCGGCAAGCGCATCCGGCCGCTCCTTGCGTACGCTGCAGGGGAGGCGGTCGGCGCGGAACCTGCCGTTGTCGATGCCGCCGCGGCGGCCGTCGAGCTGATCCATGCGTACTCCCTCGTCCACGACGATCTTCCATGCATGGACGACGACACGATCCGTCGGGGCAAGCCCACGTGCCATGTCGCGTTCGGCGAGGCGACCGCGCTCCTCGCGGGGGACGCGCTGCAGGCGCTCGCCTTCGCCGTCCTCGGGCAAAGCCGGCTCCCCGATGCGGGGCGCGCTTGCGCGATGCTGGCGGAAGGCGCGGGCTGGCGCGGAATGGCCGGTGGCCAGGCGATCGATCTTGCGGCTGTCGGCGGCGCGTTGCCGCTGCCCGAACTGGAGACCATGCATCGGATGAAGACCGGCGCGCTGATCCGCGCCGCGGTGAATCTCGGCGCTTCCTGCGGGCGAGCGCGCTCGACGGTCGAGGACCAGGCGCTCGACCGCTATGCGCGCGCTGCCGGGCTTGCGTTCCAGGTCGTCGACGACGTGCTCGATGTCGAAGGCTCGGAAGCGGCGCTTGGCAAGACGGCGGGCAAGGACGCCGCGCAGGGCAAGCCGACGTTCGTCGCGCTGCTGGGTGTGCGCGGGGCGAGGGAACGCGCGGAAGCGTTGCGCGTCGAAGCACTGGAGGCCCTCGCGCCGCTCGGGCCCCCGGCGCGCCGGCTCTGCGAGCTCGCCGACTGGATCGTGCTGCGCGACCGCTAGCCCCTCATGTTCCCGCTGCTCGAAACGATCGACGACCCCGCCGCGCTGCGCCGCCTCGACCGCGCGCAGCTCCCCGATCTCGCGCGCGAGCTGCGGGCGTTCTTGATCAGCTCGGTGGCGCGCACGGGCGGCCACCTGTCGTCGAACCTCGGCACGATCGAGCTTGCGATCGCGCTGCATTACGTCTTCAACACGCCGGAAGACCGCATCGTCTGGGACGTGGGCCACCAGACGTACGCGCACAAGATCCTCACCGGCCGCCGGGCGCAAATGGACCGGCTGCGGATGCTGGACGGGCCCTCGGGATTCCCGCGTCGCACCGAAAGCCGCTACGACACGTTCGGCACCGCGCATTCGTCGACGTCGATCTCGGCCGCGCTCGGCATGGCGATCGCGGCGCGGCAGCGCGGCGAGTCGCGCCGCGTCGTTGCGGTGATCGGCGACGGCGCGATGAGCGCCGGGATGGCGTTCGAAGCGCTCAACAACGCAGGCATCGCCGGCGCGGACCTCCTCGTCGTGCTGAACGACAACGAGATGTCGATCTCCGAGCCCGTCGGTGCGCTGCACGGCTATCTCGCGAGCCTCCTGTCGTCGCGGTTCTACAACACGATGCGCCGCGGCAGCAAGGAAGTGCTCTCGAAGGTCCCGCCGGTCAAGGAGCTCGCGAAGCGCTGGGAAGAGCACATGAAGGGGATGGTGCTGCCCGGCACGCTGTTCGAGGAGTTCGGCTTCAACTATATCGGCCCGATCGACGGCCACGACATCGACGCGCTGACGCGCACGCTCGGCAACGTGAAGGCGCTTAAGGGACCGCAGCTCCTGCACGTGATCACCCGCAAAGGCTACGGCTACGCCCGCGCCGAGGACGACCCGATTCTCTATCACGGCGTCACGAAGTTCGATCCCGCCGTGGGCCTCGCTCCAAAGCCGGCCGCCAAGCCCGCGTACACGCAGATCTTCGGCGACTGGCTGTGCGACATGGCGGCGCGCGACGAGCGGCTCGTCGCGATCACGCCGGCGATGCGCGAAGGCTCGGGCCTCGTGCGCTTTTCGCAGGAATATCCGGACCGCTATTTCGACGTCGGCATCGCCGAGCAGCACGCGGTGACGTTCGCCGCCGGTCTCGCGTGCGAAGGCATGAAGCCGGTGGTCGCCATCTATTCGACGTTCCTGCAGCGCGCGTACGACCAGCTGATCCACGACGTCGCGTTGCAGAACCTGCCGGTCGTGTTCGCGATCGATCGCGGCGGCATCGTCGGCGCCGACGGCGCGACGCACATCGGCGCGTACGACCTGGCTTATCTGCGCTGCATCCCCAACATGACGGTGATGGCGCCCGCCGACGAGAACGAGTGCCGGCAGATGCTCTACACGGCGTTCACGCTGGACACGCCGACCGCGGTCCGTTATCCGCGCGGCGCCGGCCCGGGCGTCGCCGCCGACACCGAGATGACGGCGTTGCCGATCGGCAAGGGGGAGATCCGGCGGAGCTCGGCTTCCCGCGCGAACCGCGTCGCGATCCTCGCGTTCGGCGCGACGCTGCGGCACGCGCTCGCGGCGGGCGACGAGCTCGACGCGACAGTCGCCAACATGCGCTTCGTCAAGCCGCTCGACGCGGCGCTCGTTGCCAAGCTCGCGGGCGAGCACGACGCGCTCGTCACCGTCGAGGAAAACGTCGTCATGGGCGGCGCGGGCAGCGCGGTTGCCGAGGCGCTCGCCGCCGCAGGCATCGAGATCCCGTTGCTGCAGCTCGGTTTGCCCGATGCGTTCATCGATCACGGCGACCCCGCCGAGCTCCTCGCGGCGTGCGGTCTCGACAAGGCGGGCATCGTCGCCGCCGTCCAAGCCCGCTTCGGACACCGGCGCCCCGCGGCCGTCCGCAAGCCGGCCGCCTGACGGGAAACGAACGGAAAAACGAATCCATTACAATTGGCGTCATGAACCGCCCCGAGCGCCCGCAGACGATGTTTCCGATTCCCGACGTGCAGTCCGGGAGCGACGAGCGCGACATCGCGATCGAGCAGGTCGGCATTCGCGGGCTGCGCTATCCGCTCACGTTTGCCGACGCCGACGGCGTCGCGCGGCCGACGATCGCGAATTGCAATGTCTATGTCGCGCTGCCCGCCGACCGCAAGGGCACGCACATGTCGCGCCTCGTCGCGCTGCTCGAGTCGGTGAGCGCGCCCGGCGAGCCGCCGCTCACCGTGCATGCGCTGCGCGGGCTTCTCGACGCGCTGGTGGTCCTGCTCGAGGCGCCCGGCGGACGCATCGAGCTCGCATTCCCGTATTTCATTCGCAAGTCGGCCCCGGTGTCGGGAGTGGCGAGCCTGCTCGACTACGAGGTGCGCATCGACGGCGAGCTCGACGGCGGCGAATACCGGCAGACACAGAGGGTGGCGGTGCCGGTGACCTCGCTTTGCCCGTGCTCGAAGGAGATCTCGGAGTACGGCGCGCACAACCAGCGCTCGACCGTCACGATCACCGTGCGTCCGGGCGCGCCGCTCTATCTCACCGAGATGATCCGGGTGGCGGAGGAGGAAGCCTCGTGCGAGCTCTACGGGCTTCTGAAGCGCGCCGACGAGAAGTACGTGACCGAACATGCGTACAACAATCCGAAGTTCGTCGAGGACCTGGTGCGCGGGGTCGCCGCCCGGCTCGCCGCCGATCCGCGCGTCGACGGTTTCGCCGTCGAAGCCGAGAACTTCGAATCGATCCACAACCACTCGGCGTACGCGCGCATCGTGCGCGGGCTCTGACGCGGCGGTTGTCGCCGCCCGTCGCGCCGGTTCGTCGTTCGATCCCGCCGTTCCGCAGCTCGTCCGGACGCCGGCTGCCGTGCGAGCGGTTCGTCCCTAGAATGACGCGCCCGCACTCCCGCGCTACCCCATGCCCTTTGCCGCGCTGAAATCCCGTTACGACGCGCTCGCCGACCGCGTGCTGGCGTCGCTGTCCGAGGTCGAGCGTCGCGACGTGCGGGCCTTCGACCACTGGCTCTCGCGCGAAGGCGGATGGTGGTGGCTCGTCTCGCTCGTCGCGGTCACCACGCTTGCGGCGTGGATTGCCTCGATGCTGCCGTGGAACATGTCGTTTCTCGAGGCGGCGCTCGTCTTCAATGTCCTCGTCCTCTCGCTCCTGTGGTCGGGTCTCTCCGCGTGGTTCGGTTACCGGAAGTTCTCGAGCCGGATCTTCCGCTTCGCGATCGCCGCCATCGTCGTCGCGCTCTGCGGCGCGCTTCTCGGGGGCACGCTGGTCGACGTCGCGGCGGGACGCGAGCCGATGGCGTGGGTCTTCGACAGCGCGCAGCTCCGCCACCTCGTCATCGCCGGGCTCGTGTTCGGCGTTCTCTACGCGGTCGTCATCGCGCTGATCACGACGCTGCGCAACCGCGAGTACGCGGCGCTGACCGCGCACCTCGAGGCGAAGCGCCGGCAGAGCGAGCTCTCCTGCCAGCTCGCGGAATCGCGGCTGCAGATGCTGCAACTGCAGATCGAGCCGCATTTCCTCTTCAATACGCTGGGCAGCGCGCAGCAACTGGCGGAGAAGGGCGCGCCCGCGGCGGCGCGCCTCATCGCGGACCTCATCGTGTTCCTGCGCGCGTCGACGCCGTCGATGCGTGGCGACTCCTCGACGCTGAAGCAGGAGGCGGCGCTGGTCGGCGCGTATCTCGCGATCATGAAGACGCGGCTCGGCAAGCGCCTCGCCTACGCGATCGACGTTCCGGCCGCGCTCGAGATGCGGAGCGTCCCGCCGGGCATGGTCATCACGCTCGTCGAGAACGCGCTGAAGCATGGGATCGAGCCGTGTTCCGCCGGCGGCAAGGTCACGGTCGCCGCGGCGCTGGACGGCGACGATCGCTTGACGGTGTCGGTGGCGGACACCGGCGTGGGGCTCGACGAGTGCCCCGGACAGGGGATCGGTCTTGCGAACATCCGCGAGCGGCTGTCGCTCTTGTATGGCGATCGCGCGCATCTTGCGCTCGAAGCGAACGAGCCGCGCGGCTTTGTCGCCCGCATCGTGCTTCCCGCGGCGCCGATGGAAGACGCGGCGGCCCCACCGGAATTCCTGCCGTCGCCATGAATCGCCCGACCGCCCTCATCGCCGAGGACGAGCCGCTGATGCGCGAGCGGCTGAAGGAGCGCCTGGCCGAAGCGTGGCCGGAGCTCGAGATCGTCGCCGAAGCCGCCGATGGCGACGAGGCGCTGGCCGCGTTCGACGCGCATCGCCCGGAGCTCGCGTTTCTCGACATCCGGATGCCGGGACGCACGGGGCTCGACGTCGCCGCCGCGATCGGCGCCGACTGCCACGTGGTGTTCATCACCGCGTACGACCAATACGCGCTCGCCGCCTTCGACGCCGGCGCCGTCGACTACCTGCTGAAACCGGTCGACGCCGAGCGTCTCGCCGTCACCGTCGATCGCGTGCGTCGCAAGATGGCCGGGGCGCCGGCGGACATGTCGGCGCTGATCGCGGACCTGCGTTTGGCGATGCGCGGCGAGGACGCGCGGCTCAAATGGATCAAGGCGGCGGTCGGCAAGCAGGTGCGCCTCATCGCCGTCGACGACGTCGTGTATTTCCAGTCCGACACCAAGTACACGCGGGTCGTGCTCGCGCACTCCGAGGCGCTGATCCGCACTCCGCTCAAGAACCTGATCGGAAGCCTCGATCCCGACCGCTTCTGGCAGATTCATCGCGGGACGATCGTCAACGTCGACGCCGTTGCCGGTGTGCAGCGCGAGGACGCCGAGCGGCAGTTCGTCCTGCTGAAGGAACGTCCCGAGAGGCTCGCCGTCTCGCGCCAGTTCTTTCATCTTTTCCGGCAGATGTAGAGGCGGCGCTCGAGCGAACGGTCGGACTGCTAAAATCGGTCTTCTGCCACGCGTGCTGCTTTCATGCGTCCCGTCGCGGTTCTGCGCTTTTCTCCCACCGAAGGTCCGGCGTATTTCGCCGAGTGGCTCGACCGCCGCGGCATGCCCTGGACCCTCGTTCCGCTCGACGCGGCCGCCGCCGTGCCCGCCGATCCGCGCGTCTTCGCCGGCATTGCGATGATGGGCGGGCCCATGAGCGTCAACGACGACGAGCCGTGGGTCGCGCCGGTTTGCGACTTGCTGCGCGGCGCGGTCGGAGCGGGCGTTCCGGTCCTGGGGCATTGCCTGGGCGGTCAGTTGCTCGCCAAGGCGCTCGGTGCGCCGGTGACGCGGGCGCCGGTCGCGGAGATCGGCTGGGTCGACGTCCAAGCGACCGATGTCGAAGCGCAACGCGAGTGGTTCGGCGGCCGCGACCGTTTCACGACGTTCCAGTGGCACTACGATGCGTTCGCGCTGCCGCCGCGCGCGACGCGTGTGCTCACCAATGCGTTCAATGCGAATCAGGCGTATGTCGTCGATGACCGCCATATCGGGCTCCAATGCCATATCGAGATGACCCCGGAGCTCGTCGCGACGTGGCTCGCGAGCGGCGCGGGCGAGCTGCCATCGACATCGAGCGGCGCCGTGCAGAGCGCCGACGACATCCGCCGCGATCTCCCGGCACGGATCGGCGCGCTGCATGCGCTCGCCGACGACGTCTACGCGCGCTGGGCGACCGGGCTGCCGGATTGACGATGCCGATCCGCGCGCTGACCGATCATCTGATCAACCAGATCGCCGCCGGCGAGGTCGTCGAGCGGCCGGCGTCGGCGCTGAAGGAGCTTCTCGAAAACGCGCTCGATGCCGGCGCGACGCAGATCGACGTCGACCTTGCAGGCAGGTGGCATCGAGCGCATTCGCGTGGCCGACAACGGCGCGGGCATCGAGCGCGAGGAGCTCTCGCTCGCCGTCGCGCGGCACGCGACGTCGAAGCTCGCGAGCGCCGACGATCTCGCGGCGATCGCCACGCTGGGCTTTCGCGGCGAGGCGCTGGCGTCGATCGGCGCGGTGTCGCGCCTTGCGCTCGCGTCCCGCGCCGCCGGCAAGCCGCATGCGTGGCGGATCGAGGTCGAAGGCGGCGTCATCGGCGTGACCGCGCCGGCCGCAATCGCCGCCGGCACGACGGTGACGGTCCACGAGCTCTACTACAACACGCCGGCGCGCCGGAAATTCCTGCGCACCGAAGCGACCGAATGGGGTCACTGCGACGAAGCCTTCCGGCGCGTGGCGCTTGCGCACCCGGACGTCGGCTTCACGCTTCAGCACAACGGTCGCGTCGTCCATCGGTTGCTCGCGCAGGGCCGGCGGGCGCGCGTCGAGGCGCTGCTGGGCGACGGCTTCATCGCGGGCGCGGGGCAGGTCGACGCCCGCGCCGGTCCGGTCTCCATTGCCGGCTATGCGGTGCGGCCGGCCTACGCGACGCAGGCCAGCGGCCAGTATACGTTCGTAAACGGCCGCTACGTGCGCGACCGGCTGCTCGCGCATGCGCTGCGCGACGCCTACCGCGACGTGCTGCATCACGAGCGTCAGCCGGCCTACGCGGTGTGGCTCAACCTCGACCCGCGGCAGGTCGACGTCAATGTGCATCCGCAGAAGACCGAGGTGCGCTTTCGCGAATCGGGCGCCGTGCATCAGTTCGTCCGTCACGCGGTGGAGCGCGCGTTGGCGGCGACCGGCGCCGAGCAGCCCGCGGTGTCCGCCTCCGATCGGCTGGGGCTCGCGGCGGCGCACACGCCGCCGTTCGCGCCGATCCATGAGTCCGTCGCCGCGCCGACGCGTCCGTGGCCGTATGTGCCCGCGGGCCAGGGGGCGATGCCGCTCGACGCGCGCGAGCCCGCGGCTTTCTATGCGCGGCTCTTCGGCGCGCGGCCGCCGCCGGCCGCCGATCAGCCCGATCTGCCGGACACCGCCGACGACTATCCGCTGGGATTCGCGCTCGCGCAGCTGCACGGCATCTACGTGCTCGCGCAAAACCGCAGCGGCCTCGTGCTCGTGGACATGCACGCGGCCCACGAGCGCATCGTGTACGAGCGGCTGAAGATGGCGGCCGACGTGCGCGTGCCGGTGCAGCCGTTGCTCGTTCCGGCGACGTTCGCGGCGACGGAGCTCGAGATCGCCGCTGCCCTCGAGCACGCAGCCGCACTCGACCAGCTCGGTTTTGCCATCGGCGCGATCGGACCGTCGACGCTCGCCGTGCGCGGCATTCCGGCGCCGCTTGCCGACGCCGATGCCGCCACGCTGGCGCACGCAGTGCTGGGAGAGCTGATGGAATTCGGCGGGACCGAAGTCCTCGCCGCGCAGCGCGACCAGCTCTTGTCGACGATGGCATGCCACGCGGCGGTGCGGGCGAACCGCAGCCTCGTCGTTGCGGAAATGAACGCGCTGCTGCGCGAAATGGAAGCGACGGAGCGGGCGGGGCAATGCAACCACGGGCGCCCGACGTGGTATCAGCTGACGCTGCCGGACCTGGATCGCCTCTTCATGCGCGGGCGATGACCGCTCGTGCAAAGCTCTCTGCGCGTCCCGGCTGCGTTGTTGTGTCCTCGCTCGGCGCTCGCTGTACGTTCCTGTACTATCTCGCGCCTCGCTGCGGGCCCTTGGTTGCCAACTGAGGCATCCGGGCCTGCTCGCGACGCTTTGCCCTGAGCGGTCAATCCTGTGGTATCGGAGAAGACTTCCCCACCCGCGGTGCTGCTGATGGGCCCGACCGCCTCGGGCAAGAGCGCGCTTGCGCTGGCGCTCGCCGAGCGGTTCGACGTCGAGATCGTCAGCGTCGATTCCGCGCAGATCTATCGCCGCATGGATATCGGCACCGCGAAACCGGACGCCGCGACTCGCGGTCGCGTCGTGCATCACCTGATCGACATCGTCGATCCGACCGAGTCCTATTCCGCCGCGCGGTTCCGCGCCGATGCACTCGTTGGTAGCCGAAGGCATCCGCGGCCGCGGGCGCGTGCCCCTGTTCGTCGGCGGCACGATGCTGTACTTCAAGGCGCTCACCGAGGGATTGAGCGCGCTGCCGCGCGCCGATCCGGCCGTGCGGGCCCGAATCGACGCTCGCGCGGCAAGCGAAGGCTGGCCCGCGCTGCATGCGGTCCTTGCGAAGGTCGATCCCGCGACGGCGCGGCGCCTCCACCCTGCCGATGCGCAGCGAGTCCAGCGCGCGCTCGAAGTCTTCGAGCTCACCGGCAAGCCGCTGTCGGCGCTGCAGGGCGCGCGCGAAGCGGGAACCGCGCTCGGCCACGCGATTCCCGTCGCCGTCGTGCCCGCAGATCGCGCCGCGCTGCATGCGACGATCGCCGAGCGGTTCGACGCCATGCTCGCCGCGGGCCTTGTCGAGGAGTTGCGCGACCTCCGCGCCCGCTACGCGCTCTCCGCCGAGCTGCCGTCGATGCGCTGCGTCGGTTATCGGCAGGCGTGGGAATTTCTCGACGGCGTGATCGATGCGCCGGCGCTCCGCGCAAAAGGCATCGCGGCGACGCGGCAGCTCGCGAAGCGCCAGTTCACGTGGCTCCGCGCGACGGCCGCCACCGCCTTCGACGCCGCTGCTCCGAATCTCGTCGACACGGTCGCTGCGCATCTGCGCGCATGCGGTGTACGGGCGCTGCACCACGGCGGCGGCTGATGCTTCGAAGCGCCGAACCTTCGCGGCTCGGCGCTCACTCATGCCATAATCCCCCGTTCGACGCGAAACAAACGGCTCCGAGCGGCGTCCAACGGCCATGCAGGCGCGCACTCTCTACGACAAGCTGTGGGAAAGCCACGTCGTCCGCACCGAGGCGGACGGCACGGCGCTGCTCTACATCGACCGCCACCTCGTGCACGAAGTCACGAGTCCGCAGGCCTACGAGGGTCTCAAGATCGCCGGCCGCAAGCCGTGGCGCAGCGATTCGATCGTCGCGACGGCCGACCACAACACGCCTACGCAGCACTGGGATCGCGGCATCGACGACCCGGTCTCCCGGCTGCAGGTCGAAACGCTCGACGCGAACATCCGCGCCACCGGCGCCAAGGCCTATTTCCCCTTCCGCGACAAGCGCCAGGGCATCGTCCACGTGATCGGTCCCGAGCAGGGGGCGACGCTGCCGGGAATGACGGTCGTCTGCGGCGATTCGCACACGAGCACGCACGGCGCGTTCGCGTCGCTCGCCTTCGGCATCGGCACCTCGGAGGTCGAGCACGTGCTGGCAACGCAGTGCCTCCTCACCAAGCAGGCGAAGGCGATGTGCGTCAACGTCGAAGGGAGGCTGCCTTCGGGATGCACGGCCAAGGACATCGCGCTCGCGATCATCGGCCGCATCGGCATCGCCGGCGGCACTGGCCATGCGATCGAATTCGCCGGCAGCGCGATTCGCGCGCTGTCGATGGAAGGCCGGATGACGGTCTGCAACATGTCGATCGAAGCGGGTGCGCGTGCCGGCATGATCGCGGCCGACGACACGACGATTTCGTATCTCAAGGGCCGGCCGCTGGCGCCGCAGGGCGAGCTATGGGACCGCGCCGTCGCGTACTGGCGAACCCTTTCCTCCGACCCGGGCGTGATGTTCGACCGGGTCGTCGACATCGATGCGGCGACGATCGCGCCGCATGTGACGTGGGGGACCTCGCCCGAGATGGTGACGACGATCGACGGCCGCGTCCCCGATCCCGACGCCGAGAAGGATCCGGTGCTGCGCGAGGGTCTCGAGCGCGCGCTTGCTTACATGGGACTCGAGCCGGGCACGCCGATCGCCGATATCGCGATCGACAAGGTGTTCATCGGCTCGTGCACGAACTCGCGGATCGAAGACCTCCGCGCGGCGGCGACCGTCGCGCGCGGCCGCCGCGTCGCCAAGAACGTGAAGCTCGCGATGGTGGTGCCCGGTTCGGGCCTCGTGAAGGCGCAGGCCGAGCGCGAGGGGCTCGATCGCGTGTTTCTCGATGCGGGATTCGAATGGCGCGAGCCCGGCTGCTCGATGTGCCTCGCGATGAACGACGACCGGCTGGAGCCGGGCGAGCGCTGCGCGTCGACGTCGAACCGCAACTTCGAGGGCCGCCAGGGCGCCGGCGGACGCACCCATCTCGTCAGCCCTGCGATGGCCGTCGCTGCCGCCGTCGCGGGACATTTCGTCGACGTGCGTCGACTCGTGTAGTGGGTAAAACCGGGAGAACCATGATGCTCAGAAAAATCGTTGCTCTGCTCGCACTTTGCGGGATGGCCGCGGTCGCGGCCGGCTGCAATACGGTGGCCGGAGCCGGTGCGGACGTGAAGGCCGCCGGTGCCGGGATCGAGAAGGCGGCCGAAAAGACCAAGCCCTATTGATGCCCATTGGATGGGTCCGGCCCAGCATCATGCGGGACCGGCTCGCGCACTGCTCATGAGAGATTCCACGCCGTTCCACGGTCTCGTCGCGCTGGCTGCGCTCGTCGCTCTTGCCTGCGCGGCGTCGGCGTGCACGCCATTGAAGCCGCGCGAGGCCGACAAGAACGAAGGCGGCGGCTCGTCGATGTACCGGTCGGTGCTACTTCCGGGAGCGCATTGATGGAACCTTTTCGCGTCGTGACCGGGCTCGTCGCGCCGCTCGACCGCGCCAACGTCGACACCGACGCGATCATTCCGAAGCAGTTCCTGAAGTCGATCAAGCGCTCCGGCTTCGGCCCGAATCTGTTCGACGCGTGGCGTTACCTCGATCGCGGCGAGCCCGGCATCGACAACGCGGCGCGGCCGCGCAATCCGGATTTCGTCCTCAACGATCCTCGCTACCGCGACGCGCAGATCCTGCTCGCGCGCCGCAATTTCGGCTGCGGCAGCTCGCGCGAGCACGCGCCGTGGGCGCTTCTCGATTACGGCTTTCGCGCGCTCATTGCGCCGTCGTTCGCGGACATCTTCTACAACAACTGCTTCAAGAACGGCCTCTTGCCGATCGTGCTGACGCAGCACGAGGTCGATCGGCTGTTCGCCGACACCGCCGCCTTCCCCGGCTTTCGCCTGACGATCGATCTCGACGCGCAAACGGTCGCTGCGCCGGATGGTTCGTTCGCCTTCGGGTTCGAGATCGAGCCGTTCCGCAAGCATTGCCTGCTGAACGGGCTGGACGACATCGGCCTCACGCTGACGCACGCCGACGAGATCCGCGCGTTCGAGGCGCGGCGGCTCGCCGCGCAGCCCTGGCTCGTCTAGCGCTTCCGCGAGCGCAATGCGGCGACGTTGAAGATCGCGATTCTTCCCGGCGACGGCATCGGCAGCGAGATCGTCGGCGAGGCGGTCAAGCTGCTCGATGCGCTGCGCCGCGAAGGACTGCCCGTCGAAACCGAGGTGGCGCCGATCGGCGGCGCCGGCTATGACGCGGCCAAGCAGCCGTTGCCCGCGGCCACGCTCGCGCTCGCGCAAACGGCCGACGCCGTGCTGATGGGGGCGGTGGGCGGTCCTCGCTACGACGCTCTGCCGCGCGCGCTGCGCCCCGAGCAGGGCATCCTCGGGATCCGCAAGGCGCTCGGCCTCTTCGCCAACCTGCGCCCGGCGCTGCTCTATCCCGAACTTGCGGCGTCGTCGACGCTGAAGCCCGAGATCGTCGCCGGCCTCGACATCATGATCGTGCGCGAGCTCACCGGCGACATCTATTTCGGCGCGCCCCGCGGCCGCCGGAAGAACGCCGCCGGCGACGACGAAGGCTTCGACACGATGCACTACAGCGTGCCCGAGGTCGAGCGGATCGCGCGCGTGGGCTTCGCGACGGCGCGCAAGCGCGGGAAGAAGCTCTGCTCGGTCGACAAGGCCAACGTGCTCGACACGTCGATCCTGTGGCGCGAGGTCGTCACGTCGGTCGCGCAGGACTATCCGGACGTCGCGCTTTCGCACATGTATGTCGACAACGCGGCGATGCAGCTCGTGCGCGATCCCCGGCAGTTCGACGTGATCGTCACCGGCAATCTCTTCGGCGACATCCTCTCCGACGAGGCGTCGATGCTCGCCGGCTCGATCGGGATGCTGCCTTCCGCTTCGCTCGACGCGAAGGGCAAGGGGCTCTACGAGCCGATCCACGGGTCCGCGCCGGACATCGCCGGGCAGGACAAGGCCAACCCGCTGGCGACGATCCTGTCCGTCGCGATGATGTTCCGCCACACGTTCGCGCGCGCCGACGTCGCGAGCCGCATCGAGCTCGCCGTGCGCGCGGTTCTGCGCAAGGGCCTTCGTACCGCCGACATCGCGGCGCCCGGCGAGCAGGCGGTCGGAACCCGCGCGATGGGCGCCGCCGTCGTTGCGGCCCTCCTGCGCACCGCGTGACTCGTGTTAGGATTGCGGTCATGCACGCGATCCTTGCCGGAACGGCTTTGACGTTGCCGCTGCGCTTCCTCGCAGCGGTGGCCGGCACGCGCGCGGCAGTCCCCGGCCGCGCGACCAAGATCACGACGATCAAGACGACCTGACCGGTCCCTCGGCCCGCTCACTCGCCCCCGCGAGCGGCACCCGGGGGCAACTCGGTGCGGGGGCGATACAAGTCAGGGTGAGCGCAATGCGAGTCGGATTCGTCGGTTGGCGCGGGATGGTCGGTTCGGTGCTCATGCAGCGCATGAGCGAAGAGCGCGACTTCGATCATATCGAGCCCGTGTTCTTCTCGAAGTCGAATGTCGGGGGCGCGGGCCCCGCGATCGGCAAGGCCGCATCTCCGCTGAAAGACGCGACCGACCTCGCGGCGCTGTCCGCGCTCGACGCGATCGTGACCTGCCAGGGCGGCGACTACACGAAGGACGTGTTTCCGAAGCTTCGCGGCGCGGGGTGGAACGGCTACTGGATCGACGCGGCGTCGGCGCTGCGGATGGCGGACGACGCGGTGATCATCCTCGACCCGGTCAACCGCAACGTCATCGACGATGCCCTGGCGCGGGGCGTGAAGAATTACATCGGCGGCAACTGCACGGTCAGCCTGATGATGATGGCGCTGGCGGGACTCTTCCAGCGCGACCTGATCGAATGGATGACCTGCATGACCTACCAGGCGGCCTCGGGCGCCGGCGCGCAGAACATGCGCGAGCTGCTGCAGCAGATGGGCGAGGCGCACCTCGCCGCGAAGAGCCTCCTCGATGATCCGCAATCGGCGATTCTCGACATCGATCGCGAGGTCGCCGGCATCCTGCGCGACGAGAGCTTCCCGACCACGCACATCGGCGTCCCGCTCGCGGGCAGCCTGATTCCGTGGATCGCCGAGGACCTGGGCAACGGGATGAGCCGCGAGGAATGGAAGGGCGGCGCGGAAACGAACAAGATCCTCGGGCGCGAAGGCTCGCCGATTCCGGTCGATTCGATCTGCGTGCGCATCGGCGCAATGCGCTGCCACTCGCAGGCGCTCACGATCAAGCTGAAGCGCGACATCCCGCTTGCGGAGATCGAGCAGATGCTCGCCGGCGCCAACGAATGGGTGCGCGTCGTGCCGAACACGCGCGCGGACAGCATCGCGCGCCTCACCCCCGCGGCGGTCACCGGCAAGCTCGACGTTCCCGTCGGGCGCCTGCGCAAGCTCGCAATGGGCGGCGAGTACCTCGGCGCGTTCACCGTGGGCGATCAACTCCTGTGGGGTGCCGCCGAGCCGCTGCGGCGCATGGTGCGCATCCTGCTGCGGCGCTGAGCGGGACCGGATTGCGCGGTGCGCCGGCGCGTCAACGCCTCTTTTGCGGGGGTTCGGCATCGGCCGGATCGCCGAATCGTGTTTGCGCATGTTTTATGCGTCCGGCCGGTCCCGGTTCCACCGTTATCCTGCCCCTGGCGGCGCCTTTTTGCGGCGCGATTGCAACAGGGCGGGGGACTGCCACCCTCTATCGCACGGCGGCACAACATCTTGTAGCCGGAGGCGTGGCCACGCCAATCCCTTGCGCTCCGCGGTAGGATATCGGCATGAATCTCGTCCGGGGCGCCAGGGATTCGACGGAAAAAAAGCAAGCTAATACCGGGGTTTAGCTTGCGCCGCTAAACCCATGATGTTATGTTTGGTTGCAGAATCCGAATTCTCGGAAAGGGTCGGTATGCGAGCAAAGCCCATCCTCACGTGCAGCCTGCTGGCCATCGCGCTTGCCCTCCCGGGCACGGGCGCGGCACTCGGCCTCGGCAAGCTGACGGTCAACTCGGCCCTTGGCCAACCGCTGTCGGCACAGATCGAGCTCACGTCGGCGGCCAAGGAAGAGCTGGACTCGCTCGCGGCCCGCGTCGCGGCGCCGTCGCTCTACAGTCAAAATAACCTCACCTATCCGGGTGCGCTCTCCCGCGCGCGGGTCTCCGTCGAGCGGGGCGCGAACGGCGAGCCTTACCTCAGGATCACGACGCAGCAGCCGGTCAGCGAGCCGTTTCTCGACCTGCTGATCGAAATCAACTGGGCGTCCGGCCGCATGGTGCGCGACTACACGTTCCTGCTCGATCCGCCGGGCTCGACGATGGTGGCCTCGCCGGTGGAGCCGGTCGCACCGGCGCGTACGGGTGCCGCAAGCCAACGCGCCGCACCGGCGGCGCCGACTGCCGCGGCCGCGACCACGCCACGGCAGGCAGGCGACACGTACACGGTGAAGCGCGGCGATACGCTGTCGAAGATCGCGAACGAAAATCTGCCGTCGACCGCGACGCTCGATCAGATGCTGGTCGCCCTCTTCCGCACCAACGGCGATGCATTCGACGGCAAGAACATGAACCGGCTGCGCACCGGCGCCATCATCAGGATACCGAGCGCCGACGACGTCGGGACGTCAGCGCCGCCGGAGGCGACCAAGGTCGTCCGCGTGCAGGCGGCCGACTGGCGCGCGTACCGCGATCAGGTAGCCGCCGCAGCTCCTGCAGCCGAAGGCGCGGGTGGTCGCGCCGCGGCCGGCAAGATCGGCACGGCGGTCGAGGAAAAAACCCCGGCGGCACCGGCGGGACGCGATCAGCTTCGCGTTTCGCGCGAGGCCGGACAGGGCAAGGGCGCAGGCGCCGCCGAGGAAGCGGTCGCGCGCGACCAGGCGTTGAAAGAAGCGCAGTCGCGCATCGCCGAGCTCGAAAAGACGCTCAAGGATCTGCAGCGCGCAGTCGAGCTCAAGAGCCAGACCGGTGCGCAGATGCAGGCACAAGCCGACGCGGCCAAGGGCAACGCGCCGCCGCCGGCGGCGGCCGCTCCGGTGCTGACGCCGGCGCCGATCACGAAGGCCCCCGAACCGGTCGCCGCGGCGCCCGCGCCGGAACCTGCAAAGGCAGAGCCGCCCAAGGCCGCGGAACCACCGAAGGCCGAACCGCCCAAGGCGGCCGAGCCCGCCACGACCGAGCCGCCGAAGGCCGCCGAGCCGGCGAAGGCCGAACCGCCGAAAGCGGAGCCGCCGAAGGCCGAAGCGCCCAAGCCGGCACCGGCGAAGGCGGTCGCGAAGGCGCCGAAGGAAGCGCCCGGATTCTTCGACGATCTCTTCGCCAGCACGCCCGGGTGGGTGATCGGCGCCGGAGCGCTGCTCATTCTCGCGCTCGTCGCCGGGCTGATCGCCGCCCGCCGGCGGAAGACGACCAAGTTCGAGGACAGCATCATCTCGGGCACCGACATCAAGACGAACACCGTCTTCGGCTCGACCGGAGGCGGCGTCGTCAACACGGGCGACAATTCGCTCGCGAGCGACTTCAGCCGCGAAGGTCTCGGCAACATCGATACCGATGAAGTCGATCCGATCGCCGAAGCCGAGGTCTATCTCGCCTATGGCCGCGATGCGCAGGCCGAGGAGATCCTGAAGGAAGCGCTGAAGAAGGATCCGCAGCGGCAGGAGATCTATCTCAAGCTGCTCGAGATCCACGCGCAGCACAACAAGCCGTCGGCGTTCGAGACGGTCGCCGCCGAGCTCTATTCGGTGTCGCAGGGCCAGGGCGACGTGTGGCAGAAGGCCGTCGGCCTCGGCCGCCAGCTCGATCCCAACAATCCGATGTTCGCGGACAGCGGTTCCGCGGCTGCTGCAGCCGCCGCCGTCGCGGCAAGCGGCGCGAGGACGGCCGCTGCGGAAGCGCCGGTGCATGCGGAACCGGAGCTTCACGCCGCAGTCCCGCACACCACCGGTTCGGGCGTGCCGCCGGATGTCGCGAGCGACATCGGCGGGACGGGTGGCGGTCTCGACTTCAAGCTCGACGAGGAGATTTCGATCTCGCCGTCGTCGGGCGCGAAGCCGAAATCGCCGATCGACATTCTCGCCGGTGCCGAGAGCGCGCTCGAGAAGACCGCGAAGAGCGCATCGGCATCGACGATGTCGGCGCTCGAAAGCGCCGGCGATCGCGCGAAGGCAGCCGCGACGGGAGGCGCCCCGGCGATGCACGACATGGACTTCACGCTCGACGCGTCCGAAAAGACCGCGCCGGTGCGGCCCGCGGCCCCACGGCCCGAGCCCGCCCTTGCGATGAGCGGACCCGCGTCGACCGCGGCGCCGTCGCTCGCGCGGCCGCAGGCGGCGATCGACCTCGACAAGCTCGACCTCTCGTTCGACCCGGACAAGGCCACGTTCGAGGACCCGACGCCGTCGGTGCTCGACGGCCAGTGGCACGATGCCGCGACCAAGCTCGACCTCGCCAAGGCCTACCAGGAGATGGGCGACGTCGAAGGTGCGCGCGAGATCCTGCAGGAAGTGCTGCACGAGGGCGACGACCAGCAGAAGTCCGAAGCGCAGTCGCTCCTCTCGAAGCTCGGCTGAACGCCGGCCAACGCACCGAAGACGGGCGGCGGAGCGAAATCCGCCGCCTGTTTTTTTCCGGTGCGCTGCAACGCTCTACGCCGATCGGCTCGTCATGCGCATCGCCCTCGGCCTCGAATATTCAGGCACGCCCTATACCGGCTGGCAATCGCAGGCCGACGGCCGCGGCGTCCAGGACGCGCTCGAGCGGGCGCTGCGCGCGATCGCCGACGCCCCGGTCGGCACGATCGCGGCCGGGCGCACCGACACCGGCGTCCACGCGACGCTGCAGATCGTCCACTTCGACACCGAAGCGCAGCGTCCGGACAGCGCCTGGGTCCGCGGCGTCAACGCGCATCTTGCGCCGGACATCGCCGTGCGGTGGGCGCAGCCGGTGCCGGCCGAATTCCATGCGCGCTTCGCCGCGAGTGCCCGTCACTACACGTATCTTCTCGTGCAGCGTGCGACGCGCCCGGCGCTGCTCGCCGGCCGCGTGGGCTGGTGCCATCGGCCGCTCGACGTCGGCGCGATGCGCGAGGCCGCCGCCGCGCTCGCCGGAACGCACGATTTCTCCGCGTTCCGGGCCGCGGAGTGCCAGGCGGCGTCGCCGGTGAAGACCGTGTCGCACGTTGCGGTCGAGGCCGACGGCGAGTTCGTCCGCCTCGATTTTTCGGCGAACGCGTTCCTCCACCACATGATCCGCAACATCGTCGGCGCGCTCGTGTACGTCGGAGCGGGGAAGGAGCCCGCGACCTGGATCGCGGATCTCCTCGCCGCGCGCGACCGCACGCGCGCCGCGCCCACCTTCGCTCCCGACGGGCTGTACTTGACCGGCGCCGATTACGACGCGAAGTGGGACCTGCCGCCGACCAGGGCGCAGGTGCGTCTTCCGCTCGCATGACGGACAATAGATTGACCATGCGAACTCGCGTCAAGATTTGCGGCATCACGCGCGTCGAGGACGGCCTCATCGCGGCGCGACTCGGCGCCGACGCGATCGGACTCGTCTTCTGGTCCGGCACGCCGCGTGTGGTGACGCTCGAGAAAGCGCGCGCGATCGTGACGGCGCTGCCGCCGTTCGTCTCGGTCGTCGGTCTCTTCGTCGATCCGGTGCCTGCCGACGTGCGGGCGACGCTGGCGGCGGTGCCGCTCGATCTGCTGCAATTCCACGGTCACGAAGCCGCCGACTTCTGTCGCGGCTTCGGCCTGCCGTACGTGAAGGCGTTGCCGGTCGCGGCGGGAGTGGAAGAGGCCGGTTTGCTAGAATGCGCAGCAAGGTACAGCGACGCGGCGGGGTTGTTGTTCGACGCGCCGCCCGCCGGAGGTTTGCCGGGAGGAACGGGGCGGACGTTCGACTGGAGCACGCTGCCGACGGGCCTCGTCCAGCAGGTCGTGCTCTCCGGCGGGTTGTCTGCCGCGAACGTCGCCGACGCGATCCGCCGCGTGCGGCCATGGGCGGTGGATGTGTCGAGCGGGGTCGAGGCTCTCGATGCCGCGGGAGCGCCGATCAAAGGCATCAAGGACGCGGCGCGGATGGCGGCGTTCATCGAGGAAGTGCGCAATGCTGATGACCGATCCTCTGTATAACCTTCCTGACGAGCGCGGACACTTCGGCCCGTATGGCGGCGTGTTCGTCGCCGAGACGCTGATCCGCGCGCTCGACGACCTGAAGGAGCAGTACGCGCACTTCCGCCGCGATCCCGGCTTCATTTCCGAGCTCGAGGACGAGCTCGCGCACTACGTCGGGCGGCCTTCGCCCGTGTATCACGCGAAGCGCTGGTCGGAAAAAGTGGGCGGCGCGCAGATCTGGTTGAAGCGCGAGGACCTCAATCACACGGGTGCGCACAAGATCAACAACTGCATCGGCCAGGCCTTGCTGGCGAAACGCCTCGGCAAGCGCCGCGTGATCGCGGAGACCGGAGCGGGCCAGCACGGCGTCGCGGCCGCGACGGTGGCCGCGCGCTTCGGCATGGAGTGCGTCGTCTACATGGGCTCGGAGGACGTGCGGCGCCAGGCGCAGAACGTGTTCCGGATGAAGCTGCTCGGCGCGACGGTGGTGCCGGTCGAGTCGGGATCGAAGACGCTGAAGGATGCGCTGAACGAGGCGATGCGCGACTGGGTGACCAACGTCGAGACGACGTTCTACATCATCGGCACCGTCGCCGGCCCGCATCCTTATCCGATGATGGTCCGCGATTTCCAGACGGTGATCGGCCGCGAATGCCTGACGCAGATGCCGGCGGCCGCGGGTCGGCAGCCCGACGCGATCATCGCGTGCGTCGGCGGCGGCTCGAATGCGATTGGCATCTTTCACCCGTACATCCCGCACGCCGCCGTCCGGCTGATCGGCGTCGAAGCGGCGGGCGAGGGCATCGCCACCGGCCATCACGCCGCGTCGCTGCTGGCGGGTCGGCCCGGCGTGCTGCACGGCAATCGCACGTATCTGTTGCAGGACGCCGACGGGCAGATCATGGAGACGCACTCGGTCTCGGCCGGGCTCGACTATCCCGGCGTCGGCCCCGAGCACGCGTGGCTCAAGGACACGAAGCGCGCCGAGTACGTGGCGATCACCGACGACGAGGCGCTCGCCGCATTCCACGAATGCTGCCGCGTCGAAGGCATCATTCCGGCGCTCGAGTCGGCGCACGCGCTCGCCTACGCGGCCAAGCTCGCCGCGACGATGGACAAGGAGCGGATCCTGCTCGTCAATCTTTCCGGCCGTGGCGACAAGGACATGAACACCGTGGCCGAGCGATCGGGACTCAAGTTCTATTGCCGCCCGGAGTGCGATCCCGCGGCGCGCACGAAGAAACCCGCTTGAATCGAATCGACGCCACGTTTGCGAAGCTGCGCTCCGCCGGGCGCACGGGACTCATCCCGTATGTCACGGTCGGCGACCCGACGCTCAAGCTGACGCTGCCGATCATGCACGCGCTGGTGGCGGCGGGCGCCGACGTGATCGAGCTCGGCGTGCCGTTTTCGGATCCGATGGCCGACGGCCCCGTGATCCAGCGCGCGTCGGAGCGCGCGCTCGCCCAGCACGTCGGACTGAAGGACGTCCTCGCCACGGTGACATCGTTTCGCCGCACCGACTCGGTGACGCCCGTCGTGCTGATGGGTTATGCCAATCCGATCGAGGCAATGGGCGTGACCGCATTCGCCGATCGCGCGCGCGAGGCCGGCGTGGACGGCGTGCTCGTCGTCGATTACCCGCCCGAGGAGGCGGTCGAATTCGCGGCGCTGCTGGAGGCGCGCGCGATCGCGCCGATCTTTCTCCTGTCTCCGACGACGCCGGAGGCGCGCATCGCCGCCGTCGCGCGGATCGCGCGCGGCTATGTCTACTACGTTTCGCTCAAGGGCGTGACCGGGGCGGGACATCTCGACACCGCGGAAGTCGCGCGCAAGCTCACCGACATTCGCCGCCACGTTGCGCTGCCGGTCGGCGTCGGCTTCGGCATTCGCGACGCCGCCAGCGCGCAGGCGATTTCCGCCCACGCCGATGCGGTGGTCATCGGCAGCCGCATCATCCAGGAAATCGAAGGCGGCCCCGCGGACACCTCCGCGGAGCGCGCCGGAGCGTGGCTTGCCGGAATCCGCAGCGCGCTCGATGCGAACCCGGGAAAGGCCGCTCTTTCCCGCGCCACCGCCGGCGCGGCACGGGCGCCGGCGCCCGCGGCCAAGTGAATATGGCACCACGGAGACCGCGATGAGCTGGTTGCAGAAACTGCTGCCCCCACGCATCAAGAGCACGCCGGGCGCCAAGAAGACGGCGGTGCCCGAAGGCTTGTGGATCAAATGTCCCGCCTGTGAAGCGGTGCTGTACCGGACCGACCTCGAGAACAACCTTTTCGTCTGCCCGAAATGCGCGCACCACCAGCGCGTGCCGGCGCGCGAGCGCATCGACCAGCTGCTCGACCCCGAGGGCCGCTTCGAGATCGGCTCCGAGGTGGTGCCGGTCGACAGCCTCAAGTTCAAGGACCAGAAGAAATATCCGGAGCGGCTCGCGGCGGCGCTGGAAGAGACGGGCGAGACCGACGCGCTCGTGGTGATGCAGGGCAGCGTCAAGGGCGTTCCGCTGGTGCTCGCCTGCTTCGAATTCGACTTCATGGGCGGATCGATGGGCTCCGTCGTCGGCGAGCGCTTCGTGCGCGGCGTGCGCGTCGCTTTCGAGAGCCGCATTCCGTTCGTGTGCATTTCGGCGTCGGGCGGCGCGCGGATGCAGGAGGGCGTCAGCTCGCTCTTCCAGATGGCGAAGACCACCGCCGTTCTGCAGGAGTTGACGAAGGCGCAGCTGCCCTTCGTGTCGATCCTGACCGATCCCACGATGGGCGGCGTGTCCGCGTCGTTCGCGTTCGTTGCGGATCTCGTGCTGGCCGAGCCGGGCGCGCTGATCGGCTTCGCCGGCCCGCGCGTGATCGAGCAGACCGTTCGCGAGAAGCTCCCGGAAGGTTTCCAGCGCGCCGAGTTCCTGATCGAAAAAGGCGCGCTCGACATGATCATCGACCGCCGACAGTTGCGTGACGAGCTGTCGCGAATGCTCGCGTTGCTGACCCGGCAGCCCGCTCCGGCGACCTGATTCCCATTCCCTCCGCCCGTCCCGCCACGCTCGCTGCGTGGCTTGCGCATCTCGAAACGCTGCATCCGAAGGCGATCGCGATGGGGCTCGATCGTGTCGCCGACGTCCGCTCGCGAATGGCGGCCACGCTCGCCTGCCCCGTCGTCACCGTCACCGGCACCAACGGCAAGGGGTCGACCTGCGCGCTGCTGGAGGCGATGCTCCATGCCGCCGGGCACCGCACCGGCATGTATACATCGCCGCATCTCCTCACCTACAACGAGCGGGTGCGCATCGACGGGACGCCCGCCACCGACGACGCGCTCGTCGCGGCGTTCAACGCCGTCGAGGATGCGCGTGCCGATGTCCCGCTGACCTATTTTGAATTCGGCACGCTCGCGGCATTCTGGCTCTTCGCCCGCGCCGACCTCGCGGCGGCGATCCTCGAGGTGGGTCTGGGCGGAAGGCTCGACGCCGTCAATATCATCGACGCCGACGTGGCCGTCGTGACGAGCGTCGACCTCGATCACATGGACTACCTCGGCCCGACGCGCGAGGACATCGGACGCGAGAAGGCCGGCATCTTTCGCGCCGGCCGTCCTGCCGTCTGCGCCGAGCCGAATCCGCCGGCCACGCTGCTCGCGCAGGCGCGCGTGCTGGGAACGCCGCTCATGTTGATCGGCCGCGACTACGGATTTGTCGCCGGCGACGGCCAATGGAACTACTGGGGCCCGGGTGGACGCCGCCACGGCCTTCCGGTGCCGGCGCTGCGCGGCACGGTCCAGCTCGCCAATGCGGCGAGCGCAATTGCGACACTCGATCTCCTGCGCGAGCGCGTGCACGTGAGTGCGGGCGCGTTGCGCACGGGTCTCGTGTCAGTCGAGCTCCCGGGCCGCTTGCAGGTGTTGCCGGGACGCCCTACGATCGTCCTCGACGTCGCGCACAATCCGCATGCCGCGCGCGCGCTCGCCACCGCGCTCGCCACGATGGGATTCCACCCGCGCACGATCGCCGTCTTCGGCATGCTCGCCGACAAGGACATCGACGGTGTCGCCGCTGCCATGTCGCGACGCATCGACCGGTGGCACGTCGCGACGCTGCCCGGTGCGCGTGGCGCGCGCGCCGCCGACGTCGGCGAAGCGCTTCTGCGCGCGGGAATTGCGGCGGCGAACGTCCGCACGTTCGACGACGTCGCGTCGGCGTATCGCGCGGCGCGGGACGACGCGGACGAAGCTGATAGAATTGTCGTTTTCGGATCGTTCCTGACCGTCGCTGCGGCCCTCGTGGTCGACGAAGGGGAACGCGACACAAGGCATGGCTGAGCGCATCGCCGACAACGCCGACCTCGCCGTCGACGAGCTGAAACGCCGGGCCCGGCGCCGCCTGGTCGGCGCCGTCGTGCTGGCGCTCGCGGCCGCCGTCATCCTTCCGTTGTTGCTCGAGAAGGAGCCGAAGCCGCTCGGCGACGACGTCTCCGTGCAGATACCGCCTGTCGACGAGGGCCGCTTCATCAACCGCCTCACCGGGCGCGAATCGAAGAACGCATCGAAATCCGACGGCAAGGCGCTGCCCAAGGCGCCGCCGTCGAAGATCGACGCCGCGCCGGCGCCGATCCCCGCGCCCACCACGGCACTGCCCGCGGCACCGATTGCGGAAAGCACTCCCGCACCCGCTGCCGCCGAGAGCGCCGTGTCCGTTCCGGGCAAGTCGGTCGCCGATGCCGAGCAGCGGGTGCTGTCGCCTTCGACGAAGCCCGCTCCCAAAACTGAAACCAAGCTCGCGCTCGAGCAGAAGAGCGATGCGAAGGCCGCGCCCTCGCCGCCGACGGCACCTGCCGTCGAGCCTGCGGCCCCGCCGGCAACGGCGCCTGCGAAAGCGGAAGGGTTCGCCGTGCAGATCGCGGCGTTCACCGACGACAAGGGCGCGAATGCGCTCGCTGGAAAGTTGAAAAAGGCCGGTTACGCCTCCACGTACATCGAACCCGCCGAAACGAGCCGCGGCACGCTGTGGCGCGTGCGCGTCGGCGGCTTCGCAACGCGCCCGGAAGCCGAGTCGGCGCGCACGAAGCTCAAGACGGAAGGCTGGAACGGACTGGTAGTGGCTGCAAAGTAACGCAGTGCTGCACTTTCGGCGCGGCCAACCGTGCCGCGATTCGCGGATCCGCCGATGCCCTATTTCGATGTGATCGTTGTCGCGGTGATCGCGCTGTCGACGCTCTTCGCCTACGTTCGCGGCGTGGTCCGCGAGCTCTTCGCCATCGCGAGCTGGATCGTCGGTCTCGTCCTCGCGCTGCGCTATGCGGATCCCGTCGCGTCGCTGTTTTCCACCTTCGACATCCCGCCGGCGGCGCGCCATGTGCTCGCCTTCGCGCTGATATTGATCGTCGTCCTTGTCGTGGGCGCGCTCTTCGCGCGGATCGCGAGACGCGCCGTCCACGGCGTCGGGCTGGGATTCATCGACCGTCTCCTCGGCGCGGTGTTCGGGGTGTTGCGCGGAGCGCTGCTGGCGTTGATATTTGCGCTGATTGCGGGGCTGACGACGCTGCCGCGGCACGATTGGTGGCAAAATTCGACGGTTGGTCCGGTGCTGGCCGAGTCGGCGCTGGCCATGCGACCGTATCTGCCGCCGGAGTGGGCGGCGCGGCTCGATTTTTCAGCGACGGGCAAGGCGCGGGCGCCGGGAGCGGTCTCGGCATCGCGGACGCCCGACGGAGAAACGGAACCATGTGCGGAATCGTAGGCGTCGTCGCGCACACGCCTGTCAACCAGCTGCTCTATGACAGCCTGCTGCTCCTGCAGCATCGCGGGCAGGACGCCGCCGGCATCGTGACCGGCGAAGGCGCGATGTTCCACATGCACAAGGGAAGCGGCTATGTCCGCGACGTCTTCCGCACCCGCAACATGCGCGAGCTCACCGGCAATCTCGGCATCGGGCACTGCCGCTACCCGACCGCCGGCTCGGCGGCCTCCGAGCTCGAGTCGCAGCCGTTCTACGTCAACTCGCCGTTCGGCATCACGCTCGCGCACAACGGCAACCTCACCAACAGCGAGGCGCTGAAGAAGGAGCTCTTCCAGCTCGACTTCCGGCACGTCAACACCAACTCGGATTCCGAGGTGCTCCTCAACGTGTTCGCGCTGGAGCTCGAGCGTGCCGCGCACCACTCGCGCCTCGATGCCGATGCGATCTTCGCCGCAGTCGCGGGCGTGCACCGGCGCTGTCGCGGCGCGTACGCGATCGTCGCGATGATCGCCGGCTACGGGATGGTGGCGTTCCGCGACCCGTTCGGCATCCGCCCGCTCATCATTGGCCACAACGAGGCGATGGGCGGCAGCGAGTACCTCGCCGCGAGCGAATCGGTCGCGCTGGAGCCGCTCGGGTTCTCGGTGCTGCGCGACGTGGCGCCGGGCGAAGCGATCTACGTCGACCAGGCCGGCGTATTCCACGCGCGACAGTGCGCGCAGAATCCGGTGCTCGCGCCTTGCATCTTCGAGTTCGTCTATCTCGCGCGCCCGGATTCGGTGATCGACGGCACGTCGGTCTACGAGACGCGTCTCAACATGGGCGAGCAGCTGGCGCGCAAGATCCGCGGCATGCCGGAGGCGCGCGACATCGACGTCGTGATTCCGATTCCCGATTCCAGCCGCCCGTCGGCGCTGCAGCTCGCCAACACGCTCGGCCTCACGTATCGCGAAGGATTCGTCAAGAACCGCTATATCGGCCGCACGTTCATCATGCCGGGACAGGCGATGCGCCGCAAAAGCGTGCGCCAGAAACTGAATCCGATCGGGATGGAATTCAAGGACAAGGTCGTGCTGCTGGTCGACGACTCGATCGTGCGGGGAACGACGTCGCACGAGATCGTCCAGATGGCGCGCGACGCCGGCGCGCGCAAGGTCTATTTCGCTTCCGCCAGTCCGCCGGTCCGCTACCCGAACGTCTACGGCATCGACATGCCGAACCAGGACGAGCTCGTCGCCACCGGCCGCACCGAGGCCGAGATCGCGCGCGCGATCGGCGCCGATCTCTTGATCTACCAGGACCTCGACGCGCTGAAGGCCGCCGTGCGCACGACGAATCCGCTGCTGAAGGATTTCGAGGCATCCTGCTTCGATGGCAAGTACATCACCGGCGATGTCACCGCCGATTACCTGTCGCAGCTGGCGTTCGCGCGCGATGCGGCGCGCGGCGATGCGGACGCCGAGGGCGCCGATGTCTCCGAATCGGCCGCAGTGAGCGGGTGATGATTCGAACTGCCCGTGCAGGAAGAAAACGCGGCCCGCGAGCCGCGTTTTCTTTTCGGGCGGTGAGCTCTCTCGGCTACTTCGCTGCGGCGGCCATGTAGTCGACGGCGGCCTTGACCTCGGCGTCGGACAGGTCCTTGTTGCCACCGCGAGGGGGCATCGCACCCTTGCCGGTCAACGCGACCTTGTAGAGCGTGTCGATGCCGGTCGCGAGGCGCGGCGCCCACGCGGCCTTGTCGCCGAACTTGGGCGCGCCCGCGATGCCCGCGCCATGGCACACCGTGCACGTCGATTCGAACACCTTCTTGCCGTCCGGCTTGGCCGCAGCCGCCGGCGCGGCGGCAGCGACTGCGGCAGGGGCCGGCGCAGCAGCGGGCGCGGGAGCCGGCGTCGCCGCAGGCGATGCGCCAGTGGCAGCAGTAGCAGCGGGAGTCGCTTCCGCCGGGGCGGCCGCAGTTGTCGGTGCGGCCGGCTCCTTCCAGTTGGCACCCGCCTTGTTCGCCATGTAGACGACGCCGCGCTCGACTTCGACATTTTCGAGATCGGGATTGCCGCCCTTCGCGGGCATCGAGCGGATGCCGCTCAACGCATGGCCAACTGTCGTTGCCTGTCCCTGCGCGATCACCTTGGCCCACGCGGCCTTGTCGCCGAACTTCGGCGCGTTCAGCACGCCCGCTTCGTGACACGTCTTGCACACCTGGCCGTAGACCTGCTCGCCGGTGAGCTGTCCCTTCGGGCCGGCCGGCGCGGCGAGCTGGACCTGCCCGACGGGCTGAATGCGCGCGAGGATCGCGCTGTCATCCTCGTGCGCGCCCTTGGGGCCGCTGGTGACGAGCTGCGACAGCAGAATGGCGAGCGCGATGGGCACGACGAACGCCAGCACGACGACGACGATGAGCTGCTTCGGGTTCTTGATCGGGGATACGTGCTGGTCGTGTTCCTGCATGGTCATTCCTGTGCCGGCGCGGACGTCATGGATCGGTTATTTGCAGCAGGTCGGACCGTCGCGCGCGTGCGCGCGGTGTCCGGTCGTGAAAAAGCGCGACATTATACCGCGGTGGACGCTCGTTCGAGCGGCGCGGTAGAATGCCGGTCCGCGCGCCCGTAGCTCAGTTGGATAGAGTGTTGGTTTCCGAAGCCAAAGGTCACAGGTTCGACTCCTGTCGGGCGCGCCAATTTCCTCCTTGACCCGACAGCGCGGCAACGCCGTCAAAACGCGACGGCGTCCCTTCCCTTGAGCGCGAGAATCCGCCGCGCGTCGTCCGGCGTCGCGACCGCGAGCCCCATCGCCTCGATGATCTGGCGCACGGCCCGCACCTGCGCGGCATTCGATTCCGCGAGCTTGCCGGCCCCGATCCACAGGCTGTCCTCGAGACCGACGCGCACGTTGCCGCCCATCGCCGCCGACATCGACGCGATCGGCAGCTGGTTGCGTCCTGCCCCCAGGACGCTCCACCGGTACTGGTCGCCGAAGAGGCGATCGGCGGTGCGCTTCATGTGCGTGACGTCGTCCGGATGCCCGCCGATGCCGCCCAGGATCCCGAAGACGCTCTGGATGAATAGCGGCGGCTTCACGACGCCGCGATCGAGGAAGTGGGCGGCCGTATACAAATGGCCGATGTCGTAGCACTCGATCTCGAAGCGCGTGCCGTTGTCCGCGCACGAGGTCAGGATGTACTCGATGTCCTTGAACGTGTTCTTGAAGATCCGATCCTCGGAGCCGGCGAGATACGGGCGCTCCCAGTCGAACTTGAACGTCGGGAACCGCTTCAGCATCGGGAAGAGGCCGAAATTCATCGAACCCATGTTGAGCGAGGCGACCTCCGGTTTCAGCTGGAGCGCCGGCTGCAGCCGTTCGTCGATCGTCATCGTCGCGGCCCCTCCGGTCGTGAAGTTGATGACGACGTCGGAGCGGCGCTTGATCTCCGGGGCGAATTCGCGGAAGTATTTCGGGTCCTGCGTCGGATGGCCGTCGGCCGGATCGCGCGCATGCAGGTGGACGATGGCCGCGCCGGCCTCCGCCGCGCCGACCGCGGCATCGGCGATCTCGCGTGGCGTGATCGGCAGATGCGGCGACATCGACGGCGTGTGGATCGAGCCGGTCACGGCGCAGGTGATGATGACCTTGCGGGCTTCGCTCATGCTCACTCCTTCGGTTCGGAAGCGCTTTGCTCTCGCTTGTGCGCGACGAGTGCCATCAGGCGCCGGTCGCGCCATCGCATGCGTCGTTCGATATCGGTGGACGCCGCCGGCGGACCGAGGGCAGCGGCGACGCGCGCCGCATTCGCGTCCTCCCACACCTGTGCCGACGGCGGATCCTGCAGCAGACGCCTGAAGAAGCCGCCGTAGCGCGCGCGATAGTCGTCCACGCCGAGCGGCGCATTGAGCTCGATCGTCGCGAAGGGGCCCATGAATGACCACCGCAGGCCGAGGCCGTCGCGCACCGTCTTGTCGAGGTCCGCCGGCGACACGTAGCCCTCGCCGACGAGACGCATCGCCTCGGACAGGAGCGCGCCCTGCAGCCGGTTGAGGATGAAGCCGTCGAGCTCGCGGCGAACCACGATGGGCACCTGTCCGATTTCCGTACAGACCGTGAGCGCGCGCTCGATCGTCGCCGGCGCCGTCCACGGGGCGCCGCATAGTTCGACGATCGGCACGAGATGCGGCGGATTGACCGGATGCGCGACGAGGCAGCGGGCACGGCCGGCGAGCGCTTCGGTGAAACGCGACGCCGGGATCGCGGATGTCGAGCTTGCGAGGATGGCCGACGGTGCCGCCAGGCGGTCGAGCTCCGCGAAGACTTGCCGCTTGTGCTCGACGGTTTCGGGGAGGTTTTCCTGTACCCACTCCGCCCCCGCTACCGCGTCTTCGAGCGTCGCGACGTACGCGATGCGCGAGCGTGCCGCCGCAACATCGGCGACGAGCTCATGGCGCGCCTGCTCCGCGAGGCTCGCCGCAATGAACGTCCGCGCCGCGTCGAGCTGCGCGGGGACGGCATCGTAGAGACGCACGCGCCAGCCGGCGCGCGCGAAGACCATTGCCCACGACCGGCCGATCAGGCCGGCGCCGATGATTGCCGCTGTCTTGTCCATCGCTTCACATTTTCAGGGATGTCGATATCGGGCCGGCAAGACCCTATGCTGGCCGTGACGCGCAAGAACGATTCGCCAGCGGCCGATGGCAACGCCGTTATAATCCGACCGTCGACTCGCTGTCCACTCATTGCCGATCGTCGCCGCGCGCCACCTCGTCTCCATCCATCATGGACTTGAAAATCGCCGGACTGCGTGTGCTGGTCACCGCCGGGGCGTCGGGCATCGGGCTCGCCACCGCGCGTGCGTTCGCCCGCGAGGGCGCGAAGATCCTGATCTGCGATATCGATCGCGCTGCGCTGGGCGCGGTCGCGACAACCGACGCAGGGCTCGCGCAGACCGTGTGCGACGTCGCCGACCCGGCCGCGGTATCCCGGCTGTTCGACGACGTGGCGACGCGCCTCGGCGGCCTCGATGCGCTCGTCAACAATGCGGGCATCGCCGGTCCGACGGCCGCGTGCGAGGACGTCGCGCTCGCGGACTGGGAGCGCACGCTCGCCGTCAACCTGACCGGGCAGTTCCTGTGCGCGCAGCGCGCGATCCCGCTGCTCAAGACGAGCCGCAATCCGAGCATCACCAACCTGTCGTCGGCGGCGGGCCGCTTCGGCTTTCCGCTGCGCACGCCTTATGCGGCGACGAAATGGGGTGTGATCGGACTGACGAAATCCTTGTCGATCGAGCTCGGCGCCTTCGCCATCCGCGTCAACGCGATCTGTCCCGGTCCGGTGGCCGGACCGCGTATCGACGCGGTGTTCGCGAGCAAGGCGGCGGCCCGCGGCGTGGCGCCGCAGGTGGTGCGCGACGAGGCCGTCGCGAAGTCTTCGCTGCGACGCCTCGTCAGCGCCGACGACATCGCCAACGCGATCGTGTTTCTCGCGTCGCCGCTGGGCGCGAACATCTCCGGGCACGCGCTTCCGGTCGACGCCGACACGCAGTCGCTCGCCTGAGCGCGAAGCGCGAGCGGCGCGCTACGGAGCCACGGTGGCGTTGTGCTTTCTTTCGCGTGGATGTGCGCGCTTTGTCGGTTTCGGCCGCCATATAGAGAACGTTGTAAGCAGTTATTACGGGCGCGTCGCCGGCGGCTCCCACGCGGGCACCGAAATGCCGGGCGCGCGCAGCACGCGGATCATTCGCACGGCGGCTTCGCTGCCCCGGTAGTAGCCGGGGATGCGAAAGGTTTCGGCAAAGCCGGCCGCCGCGTACAACGCGTGCGCCGCGGCATTGCCGGCGCGGAGCTCGACGTGAATCGACGCGATCCCGGCGGCGCCCGCCGAAGCGGCGAGCCAATCCAGCATGCGCCGGGCGATGCCGCGCCGGCGCGCGGCCACATCGACCGCCAGCAGCACGAGATGCGCGCGCTCGTCGCCGAAGCGCATCACGCCGAACCCGGTGACCCGGCCGGCGCTCCGCGCGACGACCGTCGCGACCGCGGGATCGGCGATCAGCGCGGCCATCCTGGGCGCGCGGTACGTCCACCCAAGCCCCGTCTCGACGAGGTCGCGCGACATGCGCGCGAGCGTGCCGGCTTCGCGCAGGTGGGCCAATCCGAGTTCGGTCGTGGCGCTCGGCATGGCGGGAATTGTGCCATTGAATAGGGGGATTCCGCGCGCGCGGAGCGGCGTATCATCGTGGCGCGGGGCGGCAGAGGCGCGGCGGCGGTCCGCGGCAACGTTTTCCCGGAGGACCGGTCCAAGCGAAGACGCGGCGCGCACCGCCGCTCCCGAAGGAGGCGAATCCATGCAGCGAATGATCTACAAGCCGTTGCCGATGGCGCGGATGCGTGCGGGAGTCGTTGTCCAGCCTCCGGTCAGGGAGCTGAAGCCGGTGCGCCTGGACTCGCCGGCGATCGAGGCGATGACCGACCTGCGCGAGGTGGCGGCAGCGACGATTCGGCTGGATTCCACGATTGCACAAGCCAACCGGGCGATGATCGCCCGCGGTGTGCGCCTGCTGCTCGTCGTCGACGTCACCGGCGCCGTGCTGGGGCTCATCACCGCCCGCGACATCGTTGGCGAGAAGCCGGTCAACCTGCTGCATGAAACGCGCGGCAGGCACGGCGAGCTGACCGTCGCCGACCTGATGGTGCCCACGCACGCGATCGACGTTCTCCCGATCGACACGGTGCTGCGCGTCGAGGTGGGTCACATCATCGCAACGCTCAAGGACGCGGGCCGCCAGCACGCGCTCGTCGTCGACCGCGATCCGCTGACGCGCGAGGAGTTCGTGCGCGGCATTTTCTCGGCGACGCAGATCGGCCGCCAGCTCGGCGCGCCGATCGCCACGTTCTCGGTGGCGCATACCTTCGCCGAGATCGAAGCCGAACTTGCCCGATAAGTTGCCGGATGGGTGATGTCCGCAGCGAGCGCGCGATCGCGCGATTCGACGCGGCCAACGCCCAGGATCCGAACGCGGAGAGAGTCGCTGGGCACACGCGCCCGAAGGAGCTCGTCTATGCGGAGCGGATGACGGCGATGCTCGCCCGTTTCGCGCCCGACGCCTCCGAGATCCTGCATCTTGCCGTCCGCTGCCAGCATATCGAGCGCTGGAAGATCCCGCGTACCGACTTCGCGCCCGATCGCATCGGCTACCTGCAATGGCGCAAGAAGCTCAACAAGTTCCACGCGCAGGTCGCGGGCGAGATCCTGCGCGAAGTCGGCTACGACGAGGCGACTATCGAGCGCGTGGGCGCGCTGCTGAAGAAGGAAGCGCTGAAATCGGATGCCGATGCGCAGGCGCTGGAGGATGTCGTAGCGCTCGTGTTCCTGGAGAGTTATCTGGCGGGCTTCGTCGCGGCGCACGCGGAATACGAGCCAGCCAAGTTCGCGGACATCCTCGCGAAGACCGCGAAAAAGATGTCGGCGCGTGGCCGTGCCGCTGCCCTTACGCTGATTGCGCTTCCACCGGCCGTCGCGCCCGCCGTCCGAAGCGCGATGGATGGCAACTAGACGCGATCCCCGCGCGCTTCAGGGTCCGCCCGCGGCGGCGGCCTGACGTCGCGGCGCGCTTCCGTGGAATCGCCGGCCATAGTCGAGAATGGGCTTTTCGAGAAAATGCCACGACGTGGCCGCGAGGAGGATGGTCAGGCCCAGGGTTATCCAAAGCGCTTGCAGCGGCGTGAGCTCCGCAAGGCGGACGCAGAGCTTGACCGCGAACATGTGCCACAGGTAAATGCCGTAGCTGACGACGCCGAGGTACCAGACCGGCCGCAAGGGCCACGTCTTCGCGATCGACGGCAAATGGATCGCGGCAGCGACCACACAGAGGAAGAATATTCCGAGAGAGGTCCGCCAAAAAGTGATCATCGCGGGGTTGTCCCAGTAACCGGTGTGGTCCCAGTAGATGCCGAAGCACATCGTTCCGGCGGCGATTGCGGCGGCAACCCAGACCCAGCCGGTGAACTCTCGCGGGCTTGCGCGATGGTCGAGCCATTTCGCGAGGAAGATGCCCGCGCCGAACTCGTCGAGCGCGCCGGGCAACTGCATCACCCGAATGAACAGGCGCTGCGGCTCCATGTAGCCGAAGAAATAGCACATGGCGCCGCGCCAGGCCCACGCGATTGCGACGCAAACGAGCCAGATGCGCCATCCGGGCGTTCGCGCGATCCACGGAATCAGAACGGCGATCAACAGGTAGAACTGCATCTCGAGGGCCAGCGTCCAGTTGACGCCGTCGATCGCGTTGTACGTCGTCGGCCAGAACGTGTGGGTAAACGTCAGGTGCGCGCCGATCTGCCACAGCCAGCGCAGCGGCGTGGGGTCGATGAAGTCGGGCTTGAACAGCGCGATCCACAAGACGCCGGTCAGAAGATAGAGCGGCACGATCCGGGACAGCCGGTGCGCCCAGTACCGGCGCCGGAACTCGACGGGTTCGCGGCGCCACATCGCAAGCGCGCTGCGCGTGATCACGAACCCGCTGATCACGAAGAACAGGTCGACGCCGATCCAGCCGATTCGAAAGACCAGCAGTGGTCCCTGATACGGAAATGTCTCCCACTTCATGTACGTGATGACGTGGAAGAAGACGACCGAAATCGCCGCGAACGCGCGCAGCAGGTTGATGTTCTCGAAGCGCTCGTTCATAGGCCGGCGTAGTACTCACGAAGGATCGCGAGAACCTCGGGCCGGCTGAATTCGGGCGGTACCTCCGCGCCTTCGGACAGCCACTCGCGCAATTGGGTGCCGGAGACGTCGAGCCGGTCGGCCTCGCCGTGCGGGCACGTGCGCGCTGACGCCATGCCGCCGCAGGCGTAGCACCAGAACGTGACGTCGAACTTGAGCGGACGTATCCGCAGCGCGTTCGGTGGCAGCTCGTCGAATATGCGGTGCGCGTCGAACGGCCCGTAGTATTTGCCCACTCCGGCGTGATCGCGGCCGACGATGAGATGCGAGCAGCCGAAATTCTGGCGGAAGACCGCATGGAGCAGCGCCTCGCGCGGCCCCGCATAGCGCATGTCGAGCGGGTAGCCCGCCTGCACGACGGTTCCCTTGACGAAGTAGCGCTCCGCCAGCGCGGCGATCGCCCGGGTCCTTACGTCGGCGGGAATGTCGCCGGGCTTCACCGCGCCCAGCAGCGAATGCACGAGCACGCCGTCGCACATCTCGATCGCGACCTTGACGAGGTACTCGTGCGAGCGGTGCATCGGGTTGCGCGTCTGGAACGCAGCGATCGTCGACCAGCCGAGTGAGGCGAACAGCGCCCGCGTCTCGGCCGGCGTCATGAACAGCGCGCCGAACCTCGTCTTGAAGCCTCCCGTGGACAATACGCGGACGGGTCCGGCGAGGTTGACCTCACCCTGCGCCATGACGAGCGCGACGCCCGGATGCGCGACGTCGGTCGTGCGGAATACGCTTGCGCATTCGTGCGCCTTGTCGATCGCGTACTTCTCTTCGACCGTCATCGTTGCCAGCACTTCGCCGTCGTCGGGGTCGACGAGCGTGATGTCCTGCCCGGCGCGCACCGAATCCGCGAACGATCTGGCCGACGACAGCGTGATCGGGATCGGCCAGAACACGCCGCTCGCCGTCGTCATCCCGTCGCAGACGGCGAGCCAGTCCGCGCGCGTCATGAAGCCCGCGAGCGGCGTGAAGCCGCCGATGCCGAGCATGACCAGATCGCCTTTTTCGCGCGAGGTGACGGTGAGCCTGGGCAGCGTCGCGGCACGCCGGCGCTCGGCGGCCAGCGCCTCGTCGGTCGAGCAGTCGCGGCTCGAGTCCGCCGCTCCCGTGCGGATCAACGAGCGGCATTATGCAATCGCCTGATAGTAGAGATTCTGCGGATGGTTGGCTTCGGCGAAGAAATACCAGCGCTCCGCAATGAGGCCCAGGAACTGAACGACGAACGCGACGGGGAGCCACCACGATGGGGCGCCTGCGCGCACCGCGACGAGCAGCAACGCAGGGATGACGAACGCCATCACGAGGAAGACGCCCTTGACCGAGTGCAGCGCCGTCTGCGAGCGGCCGTGAAAGAATTCGCGTGTATTGAACGAGCCGCCCATGAAGCCCATCGATTTCTGGACGATGCGCGGATGCTTGACGCCGATCGCCGTCTGCAGCGTGGATTTGGGCCGCAGGCGCGCGTTGCGCACGAGCGAGGCGACGCGCGCGGCACCTCCCAGCAGCGTGAGCGCGAGCGCCCAGCCGGCAAGGAACCGGGTCAATCCGGGCGCGGCCATCGCCGCGAACGCCGCCGCCAGCGTGAATCCCGAGGCTGCTCCCAGAAGGATGAAATTGGCGATCGTCAGCGGGCTTGCCCATTCGCGCAGGAAGGAGAGGCACGCATAGATCATCGCGGTGCAGACGTAAAGCGCGATGGCGCCGATCGCCCCGCCACTCCCACGACGATCGGCGTGTCGACCGCAAACGTGGAAGGCGCGGACCGGGTCTCCGCGAAATGCGCGATGCCGTAGAGGAACACGAGACCCATGAACGCCGGCAGCACGATCACCTCGCGCGAGAGCCAGGACGTGCGCCACATCGTCGCCGCGCGCCACGCGCGTTCCGGGCGGCCGAGGTGGAAGAACGAAGCGACGAGCCCGGCGCCGAGAAACACGAGCGCGAGGAGGCTGCCGTGCGCATAGAACCAGTGCCCGTCCTGCGGCGGCACCAGCCCCGCGAGCGCGCACACGTCGACGGCGAACAGCGCGAGGAACAATCCCTGGCCGGCGCCAAGCAGCGTCGTCAACAACAGCACGGAGAGCGCGGGTCGCATCGTCTACCAGGACATGATGTCGTCGAGCGACGGATCCGATTCGGGCGGCTTCGGCAGCAGGCCGTCGACCTTGAGCGGATTGTCGGCGCGCTGCAGCGTGTCGGCGTGGATCCGCATCTGCGTCCGTCGTCGCGGCAGGTAATGGTTCGCCGGCTTCGTCCCCCATTCGGGCATCAGCGCGTATCCCGCGCTTTCGCGGATGGCGCGCGAGACGACCGAGTCCGGATCGTGGATGTCGCCGAACAGGCGGGCATTGGTCGGGCACGCGGCGACGCACGCCGGCTTGCGGTCGGACTCGGGCAGCGATTTATCGTAAATCCGGTCGACGCAGAGCGTGCACTTGGTCATCACCTTGCGCTCCGGATCGATCTCGCGCGCGCCATACGGGCACGCCCAGGCGCAGTACTTGCAGCCGATGCATTTGTCGTAGTCGACGAGCACGATGCCGTCCTCGGCCCGCTTGTAGGAGGCGCCGGTCGGGCACACGGGCACGCACGGCGGATCCTCGCAATGCAGGCACGATTTGGGGAAGTGCACGGTCTGTGTGTGCGGAAATTCGCCGACCTCGAACGTCTGCACGCGATTGAAGAACGCGCCGCTCGGATCCTTGCCGTACGGCTCGAGATCGGCGAGCGGCCCCGCCGATCCCGACGTGTTCCACTCCTTGCAGCTCGTGACGCAGGCCTGGCAGCCGACGCACACGTTGAGGTCGATGACCAGCGCGAGCTGGGTCATTTCTTGAACGATCCCGCGAAGAACGCCTGTCGACGTGGCGTCGTCGCCGCCGTTCCCGGTGCCGCGGGCACCGCGGAGAATTGCGGCCACGTTGCCTTCGGCTCGTCCACCTCGGCCCTGCGAATGCGCACGCGAACGTCGTACCACGCGGCCTGCCCGGTGATCGGATCGGAATTGGACAGCGGCGCCGCGCCGCTCGTCCCGGGCAGCTCCTCGGAGATCAGGTGATTGAGCAGGAACCCGCGCTGCGATTCGTTGGCGTCCGGAGACAATCGCCACGCACCGGGCGCCTTGCCGATCGCGTTCCACGTCCAGACGGTGCCGGGCTCGACCGCCTCCGAGTAGCTGCACAGGCAGCGCACCTTGCCCCACGGCGATTCGACCCACATCCAGCCGCCGTCGTCGATGCCGGCGGCGTGCGCGACCTTCGGGTTCACGAACAAGTGGTTGTGCGTGTGGATCTGGCGCAGCCACGCGTTCTGCGAATCCCACGAGTGGTACATCGCCATCGGACGCTGCGTAACGGCGTTGAGTGGAAACGCTGCATTGTCGGTCGCCTGTGCCTCCAGCGGCGCGTACCAGAATGGCAGCGGATCGAAGTAGGTGACGAGCCGTTCGCGCAGGCGCTCCGGCGGCTTGCGTCCGTTGCCCTTGCCCTGCGCGGCGAGCCGAAACTTCTGCAGGACTTCCGAGTAGATCTGGATGATGACGGGGTCGTTGTAGCGGCGGATGCGCAGCCGCTGCGCCCATTCCATGTAGCCGCGGTTCCAGTTGCGCATGTACTGGTACGAGGGCGGCAGTGGATGATGGTGGACGCAATTGTTCTGCGCGTACATCTCCCACTGCTTCGGATTGGGCTCGCCGCGCATGTACTTGTCGCCGTCGGCGCCGCGCCAGCCGGCGAGAAAGCCGATGCCCGATCCCGGCTCGGTCTCGTAGTTGACGATGAAGTCCGGGTAGTCGCGGAACTTCCGCGTGCCGTCGGCGCGCGTGAAAGCGGGAAACTTGAGCCGGCTCGCGAGTTCGATCAGCACGTCCTGGAACGGCTTGCACTGGCCGGTGGGCGGCACCACGGGGACGCGCACCGCGTCGATCGGCCCGTCGAATTCGGAAATGGGCCGGTCGAGCATCGACATCACGTCGTGCCGCTCGAGATAGGTCGTGTCGGGGAGCACGAGGTCGGCGAATGCCGTCGTCTCCGACTGGAACGCGTCGCAGACGACGAGGAACGGGATCTTGTACTCGCCGTCCTCCCGCTTATCGTTCAGCATCCGGCGGACATCCGCCGTATGCATCGTCGAGTTCCAGGCCATGTTGGCCATGTAGATCATCAGCGTGTCGATCGGATACGGATCGCCGCGCCACGCGTTGGTAATCACGTTGTGCATCATCCCGTGCACGGCGAGCGGATGCTCCCACGAGAACGCCTTGTCGATGCGCACCGGCGCGCCGTCGTCGTCGACGAAGAGATCCTTCGGCTCGCCCGGCCAGCCGAGCACGAGTCCCGCGAGCGGCGTGTCGGGCTGCACGGCCTGCGGCCCGTTCGGGGGCTTCGCGGACGGCGGGATCATCCGCGGAAACGGCGAGCGGTGACGGAATCCGCCGGGGCGGTCGATCGTGCCGAGCAGCGACATCAGGATCGCGAGCGCACGGATCGTCTGGAAGCCGTTCGAGTGCGCGGCGAGACCGCGCATCGCGTGAAAGGCGACCGGGTTGCCGGTGACGGTCTCGTGCTCGCGGCCCCACGAGTCCGTCCAGGCGATCGGCAGCTCGATCTTGTGATCGCGCGCGGTGACGCCCATCTCGCGCGCGAGGCGGCGAATCGTCGCCGCGGGAATGCCGGTGATCGCTGCCGCCCACTCGGGCGTGCATTCGGCCACGCGTTCCTTCAGCAATTGATGCGCGGGCTTGACGGGGCGCCCGTCGGGCATCGTGAAGTCGCCATAGAGGAACGGATCGGCGCCTTCGGTGTGCGACGGCACCGGCTGCTGCGTGACGCGGTCCCACCACATCGCGTCGCGGACGTGCTCGGGCGCGCGGTCGGGGCTGAAGGGAAGCTCGTCGCCGCGAACGAGCAGGCCGGAGTCGTCGGCGTCCGCATCGCAATTGACGAGCTGACCCGCGTTCGTGCAGCGAACGAGGAAATCGCGATCGTAGAGGCCGAGCTCGATGAGCTCGTGGATCAGCGCCAGCAGGAGCGCGCCGTCGGTGCCGGGCTTGATCGGCACCCATTCATCGGCAATGGCCGAGTAACCGGTGCGGATCGGATTGATCGACACGAAGCGTCCGCCGTCGCGCTTGAATTTCGAGATCGCGATCTTGAGCGGGTTCGAATGATGGTCCTCGGCGGTGCCGATCATCACGAACAATTTGGCGCGCTCGAGGTCGGGGCCGCCGAATTCCCAGAACGAGCCGCCGATCGTGTAGATCATCCCGGCCGCCATGTTGACCGAGCAGAAGCCGCCGTGCGCCGCATAGTTGGGCGTGCCGAACTGCCGGGCGAAAAGGCCGGTCAGCGCCTGCATCTGGTCGCGGCCGGTGAAGAAGGCGAACTTCTTCGGATCGGTGGCGCGGATTTTTGCGAGCCGCGCTTCGAGCGTCGCGTACGCCTCGTCCCACGTGATCTCGACGAATTCGCCGGCGCCGCGCTCGGAGCCGGGCTTGCGCTTCAACGGCATCGTGAGCCGCGCCGGCGAATACTGCTTCATGATCCCCGAGCTGCCCTTGGCGCAGATCACGCCCTTGTTGATCGGGTGGTCGGGGTTGCCGTCGATGTAGCGGATCACGCCGTCGCGCAGATGGACGCGGATGCCGCAGCGGCACGCGCACATGTAGCACGTCGTGTTGCGCGTCTCGTTCGTGGAGCCCGCTGCCGGCGGCGCTTGCGGATCGTGGAGAGGAGTCTGCGACATGCTCGACAGGTTAGCGCATGTTCGAACCGTGCGCGGCTTTCGCCGCGGCTTGAACCAGTTGAGCCGGGCCCGCAGACGGACGACGTCGCCGACGATGATCAGCGTCGGGCCGTGCAGCGCGGCGCGCGTCGGCGAGCCGGGCAGCGTTCGCAGCGTGCCGGTGACGACGCGCTGCGTGGCGAAGCGTGCCCTGCTGCACGATCGCCGCCGGGCGTAGTCGCCGGCAGGCCGTGCGCGACGAGCTCCGCGCAGAGCACGGGAAGCCCCGGCAGACCCATGTAGACGACGATCGTCTGCCGCGGCCGCGCGAGCGCGGCCCAGTCGAGGTCCACGCTACCGTCCCTGCAAGTGTCCCGGTGACGAACACGACCGACTGCGCATAGTCGCGATGGGTGAGCGGAATGCCGGCGTACGCCGCGACGCCGAGCGCCGCGGTGATGCCCGGCACGACCTCGAACGGGATCGCCGTGCGCGGACAGCGTAGTCGATTTCCTCGCCGCCGCGGCCGAAGATGAACGGATCGCCGCCCTTCAATCGCAGCACGCGCTTGCCGGCCTGCGCGTAGCGGACGAGCAGCGCGTTGATCTCCTCCTGCCGCATCGCATGGTTGGAGCGGCGCTTGCCGACGTAGATTCGCTCGACCGTCGGCGGCAGCAACGCGAGCACCGCCTCCGAAATGAGATTGTCGTAGAGCGCAACGTCGGCGCGTTGCATCAGCTTCAGCGCTCGCAGCGTCAGGAGCTCCGGGTCGCCAGGCCCGGCGCCCACGAGATAGACCTCGCCGCGCGCCTTCGCGGGCCGTCGAGCTGGCATTCAGATGAAGAGCGTGACGTCGGACTTGCCCGCGAACTCGAGAAACGTCGCCGCGCCTCCGTACTCGATGCCGTCGATGAATTCGCTCTTGTCGAACTCGAAGAGATCGAGCGTCATCTGGCAGGCGATGAGCTTCACGCCCGCTTCGAGGCACGCCGTCCGAAGCTCCTCGAGCGACGCGACGCCGTGCTTCTTGAGCTTCTGCTTCATCATCATCGTGGCCATCGACTCCATGCCCGGCAGCGCGGCCACCATGACCGGCATCGGCAGCGGCATGGGCATCGCCGGATTCGCGAGCGGACTGATCTTCACGCCGGAGAGATCCTTGCGCAGCAGGGTGAGCCCGTAGAACGTGAAAAAGATCTGCACCTCGTAGTCGAGCGCCGCGGCGGTGGAGGCGAGGATCAGCGGCGGGTACGCCATGTCGAGCGCGCCCTTGCTCGCGATGATCGCCATGCGCTTCGGTTGACCGTCCATGACGGTGCTATTTCTTCTTCAGATAGAAGATGAAATTCTTGTCCTCGACCGTCGACGACAGCAGCGCGTGTCCGGTCTGGTTCGCGAACGCGTCGAAGTCCTTGACGGCGCCGGGGTCGGTCGCGACGATCTTCAGCACCTGGCCGGACGCGAGCTCGTTCAGCGACTTCTTGGTCTTCAGGATCGGGAGCGGGCAGGAGAGTCCGCGCGCGTCGAGTTCCTTGTCGAATTCCATGATCACTCCCCCATTATCCGTCCGGGATCAGCCTGGAGCGATTATAGCCGCGCGGGACGCGGACCGGGGCGGCAGCGAGCGGGCAACCCGGCGGGTACGACTAGGTTTTCGACGCGTTTCTTGCGTGGCTGGGGGGCACGCCGAAGCGCTTGCGATATTCGAGTGCGAACGTCGTCGAGCTGCGGAACCCGCAACGTGCCGCGATCTCGCTGATCGTCGCGCTGCCTTCGTCGAGCGCGCGCTGCGCGTGATCGAGACGCAGATTGCGCACGTGCGCGACCGGCGTGACGCCACGAAAATCGGTGAACGCCTTCTCCAGCGTCCTCCAACTTACGCCGCAATGCGCGGCGAGCCCCGCCACCGTGAACGATCCGGCGATGTGGTCGGCGACGAACCGATCCGCGCGCTTCAGGAAGTACGGCTCGAGGGGCCGTTTTTGCGCGCCCGATCGCGCTTCTCCGGCTTTGAGTGCGGCGTTGCGGTTGTAGGCGCCGACGAGCTGCAGATACCGGCGATAGCTCGCCCGCGCGCCGGCGGTATCGCCCAATGCATCCTGGACGATCGAGCGGTCGTATTCGAGGAACTCGAGCAGCACGTTGAACGTGCCCGTCTCGCGGGCGAGCGCGAGGGCGACGTCGAGCTCGTGCAGCGCTTCGCGATGGTGACCGAGCACACGCAAGCCCCACGCCAGGTTCGAGCGCGTGACGATTTCGTCGTACTTCGCGCCGCGCGCCTGCAGTACGGCGAGGCGCTTCCGGATGGCGCGCACCGCGTTCTCCGCGCGGCCCAGCAGGATCTCGAGGCGCTCGATATTGCCGGCGACGTACCAGGCCGCGAATTCGTAATGCGCGCGCTCCGCGACGCCGCGCGCGCGTTCGAAATAGCTCAATGCCTCGCGGGCATCCTGCTCCATCGGTTCCGCGTCGTGCGGGTCGAGCGACGACAGATGCGAACGCGCATGCGGCAGGTTCAGCTTGGACGTGGCTCGATCGAACGACACCGCACCCAGAACATTCAGCACCTGCACCATGACATAGTCGTCACCGCTCGCCTCGGCGACCGCAATGGCGCGCTTGGCCAGCGGTGCGACGCCGTCGTAATCCGCGCGCGCGAGCAGGATCGCGATGCGAATGCGCATGGCAAACGCCGCGTACATGCGGTCGCCGGCGGCCTCCAGCTGTGGCAGCAGGCGATTGACGATGTCGTTGGCGTCAGAATAGCGTCCCTGAAAATAAGCGAGCTCCGCGCGCCACGTCTCGACGCGAAGACCCGCTCCAGGATTGCCGCCGGGCATCGCGGCAGCTCTCGCAGCGGCATCGAGTTCGCGCATCGCCTCAGCGTGATCGCCCTGGCGCATCGCGCACGATGCGCACACGAGATGAAGTTCAGCGCGGTCGGCGGGCTGGCCGTCCGTCATCATTTCGCCAAGTGATTTGCGTGCGGCGTCCACGGCGGCACGCAGCTGCCCGGAGCGCGCGAGCTCCCAGGCTTGCCGGGTCGGTCCGACGTCGGGCGCGGTCGGTTTCATAGCGCCATTCTTCCGTAATTTGCGGGAATGTATAGCTCTTGGCGCTAGAAAATTGCGAATTTCGATAGGTTCGGGAGTGTAAGACCCGCTGAGGGTTTCGGCGCGCCTAGAATGGGCTCAGGTCAGAGGAGGGCTTCAAACATGAAGGTCATTCTCGGCACCGTTCGACTGGCGGCCATGGCCATCGTGCTCGCGGCGGCTCCGGCGCATGCCGATAGCTCTGCCGGTGGCGACAATCACTACATCCTCGAATGCGGCGGCCAATGCCAGAATTTGACGTCGACCGGCACGATCGGCCCAGGGTTCACGGGCGCCTGGTTCGATCCGGCGCAAAGCGGTCATGGGCTGTTCATCGAAGTGCTCCCCGACAATCGAATCCAGGCCGCTTGGTTCACGTTCAATCCTTCCGGGACTGACCAAGCATGGTTCGTCGGCGTTGGCACGTACGCAGGTAACACCGCGACGCTTGCGGCAGTGACGCAACCGACCGGGGGACGGTGGATTCCGAATTTCGATCCAACCCGCATCGTTGCCAATTCGTGGGGCGCGCTGGCGCTGACGTTCACCGACTGCAACCACGGCAAGGTCGATTTCACGTCGACGCAGGGATACGGTGCGGGGAGCATGAACCTGACGCGGCTGACGCAGCCCGCGGGACTGACGTGCCCATGAGGCATCGGCGACGTTCCTGAATTTATTTTCGCGTCGACACGACGACAAAGAAAGACAGAGTCGTTCCAAACGTGCCTCGCGCCACAAGGGATGCTCACATGAACGGGCCGGGCAGCGTCGTAGGAAAGAAGGTGGGAGTAGTGCTCGCGTTGCTGACCGCAACGCTCGGATGCGTAGTGCCGGCGGTTTGCGAGGGTCAACTCTCTCGTGATCCAGAAACCGTGCCGCAAGGAAGCGTAACAGCGTGGGTGCCGACCGGAAATCTCAACGTCGCGCGCGGCTATCACACGGCAACCTTGTTGCCCAATGGCAAGATTCTCGTAGCGGGCGGCACCGACAACAGCGGCAATATCCTCGACAGCGCGGAACTCTACGACACGACCACCGGAACCTGGAGCATTACTGGTCGGCTAAACGCAGCCCACGCCGGTCATACCGCGACGCTGTTGGCCAACGGGAAAGTCTTGGTCGCGGGGGGCGTAAATATCGTCAACACCCTCGACAACGCGGAATTGTACGACCCGAGCGCAGGTACGTGGACCCGCACCAGCAGTTCGACCAGGTACCGCTTCGATCACACGGCAACGCTCCTCGCGACCGGGAATGTGTTGGTCGCGGGCGGAGCGTACGCAGGTTTCGTGGTTGACACCGCGCTCTACGATCCCGCGAACGACACTTGGAGTAGTGCAGGCTTTCTGCTCCCTGCAAGAGCCGCGCATCAGGCGACGCTCCTGGGGGACGGCAGGGTTTTGGTCACGGGGGGAGCGGACGATGCGGATATTGCATTCGGTTTGCCGAACACGGAATTGTACGACCCTGTCGCGGGCACATGGAGGCACGCCGGCGACCTCCATGTTCCCCGACTTGGTCACTCCGCGACGCTGCTGGTCGATGGAAGAGTCTTGGTCGCAGGAGGCGACAGTGTGGAGGGATGCGCAGAGTGTACGCACGGCGCCTTCCCCGCCAACAATACCGCCGAGCTGTTCGATCCTGCGGCGGGGGTCTGGAGCAATGTGGGGGGTCTCAATACGGGCCGTAGCGGACACACGGCAACGCGACTGCCAAACGGCGAGGTGCTCGTCGCGGGCGGGTATACCTTTACTCCCCCAAATTCGGGCGTCATCACCAAGAGTTCCGAGCGATATGACGCAGGCGGTGCCGTCTGGCACGGTGCCGGTGACCTTAATGTCGCGCGCTCTGCCCACACCGCGACGCTGCTGCCGAATGGGCAGGTCCTGATTGCCGGTGGTTTCGGCCGAAGCGGCGTTCTCAACAGCGCGGAGCTCTACGGCGCAGTTTCACCGGGAACAATCGTGCCCGCGTTCACCGGCAACTGGTTCGATCCGGCGCAGAA
>CAWESK010000017.1:0-398312 GCA_963811685.1 uncultured beta proteobacterium
TGACGATGACCTACTTTCGCATGGGTAATCCACACTATCATCGGCGTGCCACCGTTTCACGGTCCTGTTCGGGATGGGAAGGCGTGGTTCCAGCGGGCTATGGTCGTCAGGCGTTGACGGCTTGGCTTCGCGTCGTTCGCGACAGCCGCATTCGGAAGAAGTAATTGGATTGGACTGGCGCAAACACCGCAAACCGGTCAGCACTCACGGTTATGGGGTCAAGCCGCACGGGCAATTAGTATCGGTTAGCTTAACGCATTACTGCGCTTCCACACCCGACCTATCAACGTGGTGGTCTGCCACGACCCTTCAGGGGGATCAAGTCCCCGGGAGATCTCATCTTCAGGCACGTTTCCCGCTTAGATGCTTTCAGCGGTTATCGCTTCCGCACGTAGCTACCCGGCAATGCGACTGGCGTCACAACCGGTACACCAGCGGTGCGTCCACTCCGGTCCTCTCGTACTAGGAGCAGCCCCCGTCAAATCTCCAGCGCCCACGGCAGATAGGGACCAAACTGTCTCACGACGTTTTGAACCCAGCTCACGTACCACTTTAAATGGCGAACAGCCATACCCTTGGGACCGGCTACAGCCCCAGGATGTGATGAGCCGACATCGAGGTGCCAAACACCGCCGTCGATATGAACTCTTGGGCGGTATCAGCCTGTTATCCCCGGCGTACCTTTTATCCGTTGAGCGATGGCCCTTCCATACAGAACCACCGGATCACTATGTCCTGCTTTCGCACCTGCTCGCCTTGTCAGGCTCGCAGTCAAGCTTCCTTGTGCCATTGCACTATCAGTACGATGTCCGACCGTACCTAGGAAACCTTCGAGCTCCTCCGTTACTCTTTGGGAGGAGACCGCCCCAGTCAAACTGCCTACCATGCACGGTCCCCGATCCAGATAATGGATCCAGGTTAGAACCGCAATGACACCAGGCTGGTATTTCAACGTTGGCTCCACGCCATCTAGCGACAGCGCTTCAAAGCCTCCCAGCTATCCTACACAGGTCCCATCACAGTCCAATGCAAAGCTACAGTAAAGGTGCACGGGGTCTTTCCGTCTTGCCGCGGGGAGATTGCATCTTCACAAACACTTCAACTTCGCTGAGTCTCAGGAGGAGACAGTGTGGCCATCGTTACGCCATTCGTGCAGGTCGGAACTTACCCGACAAGGAATTTCGCTACCTTAGGACCGTTATAGTTACGGCCGCCGTTTACCGGGGCTTCAATCAAGAGCTTGCACCCCATCATTTAACCTTCCGGCACCGGGCAGGCGTCACACCCTATACGTCGACTTTCGTCTTTGCAGAGTGCTGTGTTTTTGTTAAACAGTCGCAGCCACCATTTCTCTGCGGCCCCACTCGGCTCCACCTGTACGGTTTCACCTACCTGGGGCGCACCTTATCCCGAAGTTACGGTGCTAATTTGCCGAGTTCCTTCTCCTGAGTTCTCTCAAGCGCCTTAGAATATTCATCCTGCCCACCTGTGTCGGTTTACGGTACGGTCAATTCGAGACTGAAGCTTAGAGGCTTTTCCTGGAAGCAGGGTATCGCGCACTTCAGGCCGGCAAGCCGGCCCTCGTCATCACGCCTCGGCTAAGACCCCCGGATTTGCCAAAGGGCCACGCCTACACGCTTCAACCGGGACGTCCAACACCCGGCCGCGCTAACCTTCTCCGTCCCCCCATCGCATCTCGAACCGGTGCTGGAATATTAACCAGCTTCCCATCGGTTACGACTCTCGTCCTCACCTTAGGGGCCGACTCACCCTGCGCCGATGAACGTGGCGCAGGAAACCTTGGGCTTTCGGCGACAGAGCTTTTCACTCTGTTTATCGCTACTCATGTCAGCATTCGCACTTCCGATACCTCCAGCAGCCCTCTCGAGCCACCTTCAACGGCCTACGGAACGCTCTCCTACCACCTGCACCATCCGAAGACGATGCAAATCCGCGATTTCGGTGCCTAGCTTGAGCCCCGTTACATCTTCCGCGCAGGACGACTCGACCAGTGAGCTATTACGCTTTCTTTAAATGATGGCTGCTTCTAAGCCAACATCCTGGCTGTCTGAGCCTTCCCACCTCGTTTCCCACTTAGCTAGATCTTGGGGACCTTAATCGGCGGTCTGGGTTGTTTCCCTCTTGACGCCGGACGTTAGCACCCGACGTCTGTCTCCCAGGCTCGCACTCGACGGTATTCGGAGTTTGCTATGGCGCGGCAAGTCACAATGACCCCCGCAACCATTACAGTGCTCTACCCCCGTCGGTGATACCTGAGGCACTACCTAAATAGTTTTCGGAGAGAACCAGCTATTTCCGGATTTGATTAGCCTTTCACCCCTACCCACAGCTCATCCCCGTCTTTTTCAACAGACGTGGGTTCGGACCTCCAGTGAGTGTTACCCCACCTTCATCCTGGCCATGGGTAGATCATCCGGTTTCGGGTCTACGCCATGTGACTAAGTCGCCCTGTTCGGACTCGCTTTCGCTGCGCCTCCCCTATTCGGTTAAGCTCGCCACACAACGTAAGTCGCTGACCCATTATACAAAAGGTACGCCGTCACCCCAGCTTGATTGGCCCTCGGAATCCTGTGCTTCCGGCTCACGCCGTCCGGGCCAATCAAGCTGGGGTGACGGCTACGCTCGCTCGCGCTCGCGTACGCCGTTCCAACGATTGACCTGCAGGATCCATTTCAATCTTGATGGTCTTTTGCCGCGCTCACTTTCGTTCGCGCGTCAAAGAACTCCGGTCGATGATCTGCTTCATCTTGGGGTCTTTTGCCGCGCTCACTATCGTTCGCGCGTCAAAGAACCACGAAGACCAATTAAGCTAGGGCTCCGACTGTTTGTATGCATGCGGTTTCAGGATCTATTTCACTCCCCTCCCGGGGTTCTTTTCGCCTTTCCCTCACGGTACTGGTTCACTATCGGTCGATTACGAGTATTTAGCCTTGGAGGATGGTCCCCCCATCTTCAGACAGGATTTCACGTGTCCCGCCCTACTTGTCTCGCGCCTGGTTCCACATTCGTCTCTTCGGTTACGGGGCTCTCACCCACTACGGCCGCCCTTTCCAGAGCGTTCTCCTGGGACAAATGCTAAATCGCGACGGCTGCTCCCATTTCGCTCGCCACTACTCTGGGAATCTCGGTTGATTTCTGTTCCTCCGGCTACTGAGATGTTTCAGTTCACCGGGTTCGCTCTACCCTGCCTATGAATTCAGCAGGGAGTGACCCTTGCGGGCCGGGTTTCCCCATTCGGATATCTGCGGATCATTGCTCGTTTGCCAGCTCCCCGCAGCTTTTCGCAGGCTGCCACGTCCTTCATCGCCTGTAATCGCCAAGGCATCCACCACATGCACTTAGTCGCTTGACCCCATAACGCTGAGCGCTGACACGCTCTTCATCACGGGAGTTTGCGCTACCCGTTCCCTCCGAACTCATAGGAGAAAACGGGCTCGATACAATCCAACCCAACACACGACAAACTTCGTCGTGTGCGTTTACTTCTTCCGTATTGTTAAAGAACAACCGATAACTACTGGTTCAGGAAACCAGAACTAAACCTCGGGGCTTAGTTATGGTCTCTTGCATGGCATCTTGCATGGATCTTGCATGCCGGCGGGATGGTGGAGCTGATCGGGATCGAACCGACGACCCCCTGCTTGCAAAGCAGGTGCTCTCCCAGCTGAGCTACAGCCCCTTCCTCTGCCGATAAGCTGCTTCTCGCCAGGCGCCGCGCTCGGCATCTCAATCCCGCGTCATCCTGGTGGGTCTGGATGGATTCGAACCATCGACCCCCGCCTTATCAAGACGGTGCTCTAACCAACTGAGCTACAGGCCCGTGTCTGATGGGGCGAACTCCGCCCGTCCCGGCAACAACCGATAAGAGTGGACGCTGAAATTACAGACTTCCGAGAAAGGAGGTGATCCAGCCGCACCTTCCGATACGGCTACCTTGTTACGACTTCACCCCAGTCACGAAACGCACCGTGGCAACCGCCCCCCTTGCGGTTAGGCTAGCTGCTTCTGGTACATCCCGCTCCCATGGTGTGACGGGCGGTGTGTACAAGACCCGGGAACGTATTCACCGCGGCATGCTGATCCGCGATTACTAGCGATTCCGACTTCATGCAGTCGAGTTGCAGACTGCAATCCGGACTACGACCGGCTTTATCGGGATTGGCTCCCCCTCGCGGGTTGGCAACCCTCTGTACCGGCCATTGTATGACGTGTGAAGCCCTACCCATAAGGGCCATGAGGACTTGACGTCATCCCCACCTTCCTCCGGTTTGTCACCGGCAGTCTCCCTAGAGTGCCCTTGCGTAGCAACTAGGGACAAGGGTTGCGCTCGTTGCGGGACTTAACCCAACATCTCACGACACGAGCTGACGACAGCCATGCAGCACCTGTGTTCCGGTTCTCTTTCGAGCACCCCCGCCTCTCGGCAGGCTTCCGGACATGTCAAGGGTAGGTAAGGTTGTTCGCGTTGCATCGAATTAATCCACATCATCCACCGCTTGTGCGGGTCCCCGTCAATTCCTTTGAGTTTTAACCTTGCGGCCGTACTCCCCAGGCGGTCAACTTCACGCGTTAGCTACGGTACTGAGAAATCGCTTCCCCAACACCCAGTTGACATCGTTTAGGGCGTGGACTACCAGGGTATCTAATCCTGTTTGCTCCCCACGCTTTCGTGCCTGAGCGTCAGTGTCAGCCCAGGGGGTTGCCTTCGCCATCGGTGTTCCTCCGCATCTCTACGCATTTCACTGCTACACGCGGAATTCCACCCCCCTCTGCCACACTCAAGCTCGCCAGTTTCCACTGCCATTCCCAGGTTGAGCCCGGGGATTTCACAGCAGACACAACGAACCGCCTGCGCACGCTTTACGCCCAGTAATTCCGATTAACGCTCGCACCCTACGTATTACCGCGGCTGCTGGCACGTAGTTAGCCGGTGCTTATTCTTCCGGTACCGTCAAGAACCACAGGTATTAGCCGTGGTCTTTTCTTCCCGAACAAAAGCGGTTTACAACCCGAAGGCCTTCTTCCCGCACGCGGCATGGCTGGATCAGGGTTGCCCCCATTGTCCAAAATTCCCCACTGCTGCCTCCCGTAGGAGTCTGGGCCGTGTCTCAGTCCCAGTGTGGCTGATCATCCTCTCAGACCAGCTACCGATCGTCGCCTTGGTAAGCCTTTACCTCACCAACAAGCTAATCGGGCATCGGCCGCTCCCATAGTGTGAGGTCCTTGCGGTTCCCCCACTTTCCTCCGTAGAGCATATGCGGTATTAGCCCGGCTTTCGCCGGGTTATCCCCCGCTACGGGGTACGTTCCGATGCATTACTCACCCGTTCGCCGCTCGCCGCCAGGGTTGCCCCCGCGCTGCCGCTCGACTTGCATGTGTAAAGCATGCCGCCAGCGTTCAATCTGAGCCAGGATCAAACTCTTCAGTTTGATCTTTTACAAGCAACTCAATCGACGTTGGCCCCATCCCCCTCCTCGGTTTGCACCAGGAAGAGGGACAAGACGTTGCGCTCTCACCCCTTGCAGAATGAAAGCGACTTTTCGTCGCATGAGCACCTTACGTTTCCTTCATCCCCGGCGAAAACCGGCTTGCGCCAATCCCCGTCGGGGCGTCTGGTCACTCCAGCGCCCACACTTATCGGTTGTGAATTGTTAAAGAACTGGCCGCTTCCGAGAACGCCCGCCGGAGGTTGCTTTTGGGGCGCCGAAAACAGCAGCAAAGAGGCGCGATTATACAACATTTTCGGGCCCGGTCAACAGCGATTCCTGAGCCGGGAGGGGACTCCTGGCGCCCGCCCCGCGTTCGGCGCTGCCCCGCTCGTGTGAATCGGTGTATTGTGCCGTCGGCCTCATGCGGCGACTCGCATTTGCTCGCTGCCCCGGCCTTCGGCGGGGGCCCAAGCGCTGCTCGCGCTCGCCTCCGCACCGCTCGTGTGAATCGGTGTATTGTGCCGTCGGCCTCATGCGGCGACTCGCATTTGCTCGCTCCCCCTGGCCTTCGGCGGGGGCCTAAGGCTCGCTGCTCGCGCTCGGCCTCCGCACCGCTCGTGTGAATCGGTGTATTGTGCCGTCGGCCTCATGCGGCGACTCGCATTGCTGCTCGCTCCCCGCTGCATGCCGCGGGCATGCAGGTTCCGGGGCGTGTACCCCGGCTCGCGGCTCGCGCCGCTGTCCAGGATGGCTCCGCCCGTGCCCCGCTCCGTTCTCATCGTCAAACTGGCCGCGATCGGCGACGTCGTGATGGCGCTCCCGATGGTCACGGCGCTGCGCGAGCAGGACCGCGCGACTCGGATCACCTGGCTTTGCGGCCGCACGGCGGCGCCGCTGGTCGAGTGCGTCGACGGCATCGACGAGTGCGTCGTGGTCGACGATGCGGCCGTGCTCGCGGGAAACCGTGCCGAAAAGGCGCAGGCGGTGATGTCGGGCTGGTCGGCATTGCGCGGGCGCCGGTTCGACCTCGTCATCACCGCGCATTCGGATCCGCGCTATCGGGTGCTCGCCGCACGGGTGCGCGCCGCCGAACGACGCTGGCTCGGCCAGCGTGATGGGCGGCCGCGGCTCGTGCCCGGGCGGTATTTCGGCGACGAGTACGTGCGTCTCGTCACCGGGGTCGACGACGGCACCGCGGTCTCGTTTGCGCCGCCGCCGGTGCGGGCGGAGCTCGATGCCACCGTCGCACAGAAGATCGCGTCGCTCCGGGGACGGCGCCTGATCGCGCTGGCACCGGGCGGCGCCCGCAATCCTGCGCGCGACAATCCGCTGCGCCGCTGGCCGCTGTCGAACTACGCTGAACTCGCGCGCCGGCTGACGAGCGACGGCGACAGCGTGCTGCTCACCGGCGGCGACGGCGACGAATGGGTGCGCCCGGCATTCGCGGGAATCGACGTGACGGACTTCATCGGCATCACGACGCTGCCGGGGCTCGCGGCGCTGTACGCCCGCTGCGCCGCGCTCGTCACCCACGATTCGGGACCGCTCCATGTCGCGCGGCTCGTGGACGCGCGCGTCGTCGCGCTCTTCGGCCCCACGGCGCCATCGACGATCCTGCGCGAATCGCGGCGCGCAATCGCGCTGTGGCCCGGCGTCGCGCTGCCGTGCGCGCCGTGCTACGACGGCCGCGACTTCGCCGCGTGCGCGTCCAACCGCTGCCTGCAGATCCTCACGCCTGACGCGGTCGCGGCAGGCGTCAATGCGCTTCTCGCGCGCTAGAGCGCGGCAGATGCGCGTCGCCCTCGTTCACGACTGGCTCGACAGCTGGGGCGGCGGGGAAAGCGTGCTCGCGGAATTGTTGCGCGCGTTTCCCTCGGCCGACGTCCATACGCTCGTCGATTTCCTGCGATCCCGATGACCGCGCGCGTCTTGGCAACGTCCGCATCGCGACGTCGCCGCTGCAGCACCTTCCCGGCGCCCGGCGCTGGTTTCGCTATGCGGCCGCGCTGCGTCCGCAGCTCATCGAGCGCCTCGACCTCTCCGGTTACGACGTCGTGATCTCCGACTCCCACGCCGTCGCCAAGGGCGCCCGCGTGCACGCGGGGCAAGTCCACGTCTGCTATTGCCACACGCCCGCGCGCTTCGCGTGGACGATGAGCTCGACCTATGCCGAGCGGGCGGCGGCGGGGACCTCCTGGCGACGACCGCTGGTGGCCCGGGCGCTCGAGCGCTTCCGCCGCTGGGATCGCGCGGCCAGCGTGCGCGTGGACCGCTTCGTCGCCAACTCGCGCTACATCGCTGCCGCAATCACGCGCTGCTACGGCCGCGACTCCGTGGTCGTCTACCCACCGGTCGACGTCGCGCGCTTCGCGCTGGCTGCGGATGCGCGAGCCGAAGCGCCGCGCAGCGACTACGTCACCGTATCGCGGCTCGTTCCGTACAAGCGGGTCGACGTGCTGGTCGAGGCTTTTCGCGCGCTGCCGGAATGCCGGCTCGATCGTCGTCGGCGACGGCCCCGACCGCGCGCCGTCTCGAAGCGCTGGCCGTGCCCAATGTCGTGTTCGCCGGGCGTGCAGGACGATGCCGAAACCGCGCGCCGCGTCGCCGCCGCCCGCGCATTCCTGTTCGCTGCCGAGGAAGATTTCGGCATTGCGCCCGTCGAGGCGCAGGCCGCCGGGACGCCGGTGATCGCCTACGGGCGCGGCGGCGTGCCGGAATCCATACGCGGGCAGGACGATGACCTTCCCACCGGATGCTTTTTCGACGAGCAGACGCCACAGGCCGTCATCGACGCCGTCCGCGCTTTCGAGTCCGGTGCCGTGCGGATTTCCGCCGCTGCGTGCCGCGAGAATGCGTTACGTTTCGCGCCGGCGCGCTTCCGCGACGAAATGACGCGCATCGTCGACGGCGCGGTGGCCGCGCACGCGCGCGCGCTGCGCCGCCTGACGATGCGCCGCAACCTGCTCAAGGAGAACTCGACGCTGCTCGAGGCCGCGCTTCGCAGTTCGCCGACCCGCTGTTCGCGATCGCCGCCGGCGCCTCGCCTACCGCTGCGTACTTCGACACGCTGGGACCTCGAAGGCGCGCTACGTGACGGCGCTCCTCGCCGTCGCGCTGGTCTCGCGTTTGCCGTGTTCCCGTCGTTCAAGCTCTACCAGTCGCAGCGCGGCATCAGCTTCGCCGAGGAGGTGCGCGGCGCTGTTGGTCGCGTGGCTCGCGATCGCCGTCACGGCGGCGTGTTCCTGTTCCTGACCAAGACCGGTCCGGAATTCTCGCGCGACTGGGCGCTCATCTGGATGGCGAGCGGCTTTCTCGCGCACGCGCTCTCGCGCGCCGCGATGCGGGTCGCGCTCCGCGCGATGCGGCGTCGGGGGCGCAACCTCCGCCATGTCGTCATCGTCGGCGCGGGCGCGCATGGCCGCGAGATCGCGCGGCGGCTGCAAGGCCGCGCCGTGGAGCGGGCTCAACGTGCGCGGGTTCTACGACGACGATGCGCGTCTCGCCGGGGGCAACGTGGATGGCATTCCGATCCTCGGCAACATCGACCGCATCGCCGACGATCTCGAGCAAGAGGACCCGGCCGACCAGGTGTGGATCGCGCTGCCGCTGCGGGCGGAGGCCCGCATCCGCGAAGTCCTGATCGCGATGCGCCAGACGACGAGCGTCGTGCGCTTCGTGCCCGACATCCACAGCTTTCATCTGCTGCACCACTCCGTTTCCGAGGTCGCGGGGCTGCCGCTGCTGACGCTCACCGATTCGCCGCACACCGGCATCGACTCCACGCTGAAGGCGCTCGAGGATTTCGTGCTGGCGTCGCTCCTCCTCCTCGCCGGCATTCCGTTCTGGATCGCGATCGCGATCGGCGTCAAGGTCTCGTCGCCGGGACCCGTCTTCTATCGCCAGGAGCGGGTCACCTGGAACGGCCAGAAGTTTGCGATGTTCAAGTTCCGCTCGATGCCGGAGGACGTCGAATCGGGGTCGGGACCCGTGTGGTCGCGCCAGGGCGAGGAGCGCGCGACGCGCTTCGGCTCCTTCCTGCGCCGCTACAGCCTCGACGAGCTGCCGCAGCTGCTCAACGTGCTGAAGGGCGACATGTCGCTCGTCGGCCCGCGCCCGGAGCGGCCCGAGTTCGTGCGCGAATTCCGCCAACGCATTCCCGGCTACATGCAGAAGCACCTCGTGAAGGCCGGCATCACGGGCTGGGCCCAGGTCAACGACCTGCGCGGCGACAGCGATCTCGAGCAGCGGATACAATACGACCTGTATTACATCGACAACTGGTCGCTCTGGTTCGACATGCGGATCCTCGCGCTCACGCTTTGGCACATCCTGACGAGCCGCAACGCGCATTAGCCACGGCACCCGCGGCGCCGCCGCCGGCGGCCGGCGAGCTCGCCGCTCACCCGCAACCTGATTCGCGCCGCGCGATCGGCGCGGTCTTCGCCTGCTTCGCCGCGGCGCTCGTGGCGCTGCTCGCGGGTTACCTGTATCTCACCATACCGGGCGCGTGGTTCAGTTCGGCAGCGCCGAAGGTCTACGACGCCAAGGCGCTCGCGGTCGCCGTGGGAAACGGCGTGATCGACGACGATGCGCTTGCCGTCGCGCCTGCCGACGCGTCGGGCACGATCATCATCACGGTCACCGTCGCCCTGTCGGCGGGCGATTACCGCGGCGTCGCCTGGCACGTCTCCGGGCTTCCGACGGGCACCGAGGCGCGCCTCCTGTGGCGGAGCGAGTTCAAGCCGGGCCGCACGTTCACGCTGGCGATCCCGCTGGAAGCAGACCGCCTCGCGCCGGTCGTCGCCGCGCGCGACCCGAACTGGATCGGCCCTCTGAACGGCATCGCGCTTGCGCTGCGTTTGCCCGCTGCCGAGACGGTGCGCGTTTCGGGCGTCACGCTGGATCCGCTCACGATCCGCTCGCAGCTCGCGGGGCGGTTTCGCGACTGGACAACCTTCGAAGCGTGGAGCGGAGCTTCGATCAACACGGTGGTCGGCGGCGCCGACCTGCAGGAGCTCCCGCTGCCGGTGCTCCTCGGGCTCGCCGCGATACTCGCGGTCGCGGCGACGGTCGCGCTCGCCCGCTGGCGCCCCAGCTGGATCGGCGCCGGCCTGCCGCTCGCGCTTGCCGTGATGTTCGTCGCGGCGTGGCTCGTGCTCGACGCGCGCTGGCAATGGAATCTCGCGCGCCAGGTCGTCGTCACCGGGCGCACCTACGCGGGCCTCGACTGGCGGGAAAAGCACGTCGCGGCGGAGGACGGACCGCTGTTCGAATTCATCGAAAAGGTGCTCCCCAAGCTGCCACCCGCGGGAGGCGCGCGTGTTCATGTTCGCCGACGCGCACTATTTCCGCGGCCGCGGCGCCTATCATCTCTATCCGCACAACGTGTTCTTCGATCCCTGGACCAACAACCTTCCGTCCTCGGCTGCCTTGCACTCGGGCGACTATGTCGTCGTGTACCAGCGGCGCGGCGTCCAGTTCGACGCGGCGCTCGGGATGCTGCGCTGGGAAGGCAGCGCACCCGTCGCGGCGGAGGCGCTCGTCGTCGAGCCCGGTGCCGCGCTTTTCCGGATTCGGTGAATGGACATCCTCGCCTTCATCGTCGGAGTGAAGCTGCCGTGGCTCCTCGGCATCACCGCGCTCGCCGCGCTGCGCGATAACCGACGGCCCGCGAATGCTCCGGGCGAAGTCGCCTGGATCGTCGGCGCGGGCTACCTCGTCGGCGCGTTCCTGCTGACGCTCTGGATGCGCGTGCTGTCGCTCGCGCAGATCCCTTTCGGCCGAGCGGCGATCGCGGCGCCGCTGCTTTTCGCCACGGCCGCGCTTGCCGTCGTCGCATGGCGCAGGCATGGTGGCGCGTCGCTCGTCGCCGCCACGCTCGGCGCACTGCGCGCGCTCATCGCGCCGCCAGGCGTCGCGCGGGCAACCCGGATCGCGTGGCAGCTGATCCTCGCCTGGATCGCCGTTCGCTACGTGCTTCTCGCCCTCGAAGTGATATGGCAGCCGCTCTATCCATGGGACGCCTGGATCCAATGGGCGACGAAGGCGCGCGTCTGGTACGAGGAAGGCCGCATCGCGCCTTTCGCGCGGGCGCCCGAATGGTTCGCCGCGGGAGGCGCCGTCTGGTTCGACGCGTCGCCCGAATATCCGCCGACGATGCCGCTGCTGCAGGTCTGGACGTGCATTGCGCTCGGCCGCTGGGACGATACGCTGATGAACGCGCCGTGGTGGCAATTCTCGCTCGCGTTGACGTTTGCCGTGTATGGTGCGCTGCGCTCGCGCGACCTCGACGCGCTGCCGGCGCTGCTCGGCGCCTTCCTTGTCGCCTCGCTGCCGCTCGCCAACGTCCATGTCGCGCTCGCCGGCTACGCAGACCTGCCGATGGCCGCGTATTACACGAGCGCGGCGCTGGCGCTTCTGCGCTGGACCCGATCGCGATCGGCGCGCGACGCGGGGCTCGCGCTGTTGCTGGCGATCGCCTGCACGCAGATCAAGGTCCCCGGGCTCGTCTGGGCGCTGACGCTGCTGCCCGGCGTCGTGGTCGCGCTGCTGCCGCGGCAGGGGCCCAAGGTCGTGGCTATCGGGCTCGCCGTCACGCTCTTCGCGCTGGCCGTTCTCGCGCAGACCTATCCCGTCGTCCTCAACTACCGGCTGCACCTCGATTTCGATCCCGCCTGGCGCGCGCTCGGCGAGACGCAGTTTCTCCTCAGCAACTGGCATCTTCTGTGGTACGCGGGAATCGTGGCGGCGCTGCTCGCATGGCGACAGCTTGCGGCGCCGGACCTGGCGCCGCTGACCGCCATCATGACGACCGGCGGGTTGTTCCTCGTCGTCGTGTTCAGTTTCACCAACGCGCGGCAGTGGGTGACCGAGCAGACGACGATCAATCGCGCGACGCTGCACATCGCGCCTCTCGCCGCGGTGTTCGCCGTGCTCGCTTTTCGCGCCTTTGCCGCAGCGCTGGGCCGCAGCGCAGCACGTCCGCTGCACCGGCGCAGGCGGCGCCCCCTTCGGCGTAGCGCGACCGCGCGGCACATCCGCATGCTGCAGCTCCCGGGTGTCACGCTCGTGTGCGCCGACACGGCGAACCATGCGCTCGCGCTCCGCGCGCTCGCGAAGTCGCAGGAGGACACGCGCTATGGGCGCGCGCTTTTCCTGACCGATCGTCTGCCGCCCGGTCTTGCGGCACCCGACGGCGTCGAGGTGGTCGCCATCGACCCGCTCGACTCGCGCGACGCGTATTCGCAGCTGATGCTGAAATCGCTGCTGCCGCACATCGACACGCCGCACGCGCTCGTCATTCAATGGGACGGTTACGTCGTCAATGCGCAGGCGTGGGACCCGGCGTTTCTCGACTGCGACTACATCGGCGCCAAGTGGTACTGGCAGAGTGATGGCCTGCGCATCGGCAACGGCGGCTTTTCCCTGCGCTCGCTCAAGCTGCTGCGCGCGCTGCAGGATCCGCGCATCGAGCTCGTCGAAGCCGAGGACATCACCATCGGCCGCGCCTTTCGCGGCCTGCTCGAGCGCGAGCACGGAATTCGTTTCGCCGACGAGGCGCTCGCCGACCGTTTTTCGTTCGAGGCGGCGTATCCGATCGGCAAGCCGTTCGGGTTCCACGGCCTGTTCAATTTCTGCCGCACGGTCGCGCCGGCGGAGATCGCGGCGCTCGCGCCGACTTTTTCAGCCGCGATTGCCCGCTCGCCGCAACTGCTCCAGCTCCTGCGCAACTGCATCGCGATGGGTCAATGGGAGGCCGCGCGCGCGATCGCGCAGCGCATCCTCGCGGTGACGCCCGATCACGCGGAGGCGCGGGCGATGCTCGCCCACGTCGAGCACGCCGCCGCGCAACCGACATCGACGGGCCGCAACGAACCGTGCCCGTGCGGCAGCGGTCGCAAATACAAGCACTGCCACGGTGCGCTTGGCGCGAGCGCTCCGCCGACGCCGGCGGACGCCGAGGCGCTCGTGCGCAATGCCCTCGCGGCGCATCAGCGCGGCGACCTCGAGGGCGCCGAGACCGGCTACCGCGAGGCGCTGGCGCGTGCGAGCGGCCATCCGATGGCGACCCATTTCCTCGGCGTCGCGCTCTACCAGCGCGGCCGCGTCGACGAAGCGCTGCCGCTGCTGCACGCCGCCGTCGAGGCCGTTCCCGGCGAAGCGGAGTTCCACAACAACTTCGGCCTCGCGCTCGCGGCGGCAGACCGTACCGAGGAGGCAATCGGCGAGTATCGGCGCGCGCTCGATCTGCGTCCCGCGCATGCGGGCACCTGGAGCAATCTCGGTCTCGCGCTGCAGGCGGAAAACCGGCTGGACGAAGCCATCGACGCGTTTCGCCGCGCGCTCGCCGTCGATCCGGGATTCGCGCAGGCGCACTGGAATCTCGCTTTGGCGCTGCTCGCGCATCAGGAATTCGACGAAGGATGGCGCGAATACGGTTGGCGCCACCGCGTGCCCGAGTTCGCGGCCGAGGCGCACCAATGGCAGGGGCCGCGCTGGGACGGCGCCGATGCCGCCGGCCGCACGCTGCTCGTCGGCTCGGAGCAGGGGCTGGGCGACACGCTGCAGTTCATCCGTCTCGCGCAGCCGCTCGACGCGCGCGGAGCTCGCGTCGTCGTCAGCACCGGAGCGCCTCTCGTCCGGCTGCTCGCGAGCGCCCCCGGCGTTGCCGCGGTCTTCGGTCCCGGCGAGACGCCTTCCTCCCTACGACGCGCACATAACGCTGATGGAGCTCCCGCGCGTCTTGAGGCTCACGCCCGAGTCGATCCCTTCGACCGTGCCTTATCTCGCCGCGGATGCCGGCCGGCGCAAGGAGGTCGCCGGCATGCTGGCCGCACACGCGGGCAAGCGCAAGGTTGGCGTCGCATGGTCGGGAAGCCGGGCCAACTCGCTCAACCGCCGGCGCTCGATTCCGCTCGCCGCGCTGGCACCGCTGTTCGCGCTGCCCGGCATCGCCTGGTTCTCGCTGCACCGAAGCGTCGACGAAGAGGAGATCTCGAAGGTGCCGCAGGCTGCCGCGCTCAATCGACTCCCGGTGCGCGAGGATTTCGACGGCATGGCGGCGCTGGTCGCGGAGCTCGATCTCGTCATCAGCGTCGATACGAGCATCGCCCATCTCGCGGGCGCGCTCGCGCGACCGACGTGGGTCCTGCTCGCCTCCGGCGCCGACTGGCGCTGGTACCCGCTTGGCGCGGACAGTCCCTGGTACCCGACCGCGCGCCTCTTTCGCCAGCCTCGTCTCGGCGACTGGACGACGGTCGTCCTGCGTGTGCGCGACGAGCTCGCCGGCGCGAGCTGAACCACGATGTCCGCAGGGCCGGGAAAATCCGCAGGCGATGCCGCGCTCCGCGACGCGCACGCGGCGTGGCAGCGCGGCGATGCAGCCGCCGCCGAAGCGCATTGCCGCAAGGCGATCGGGCACGGCATCGACGATGCGCGCGCATGGACATTGCTCGGCATCGCGCTGCGGCATCGCGATCCTTCCGGGGCCGAAGCGGCCTTGCGTTGCGCGATGGAGCGCGATCCACGCTTTGTCGACGCGCCGTTTCAGCTCGGCAATCTTCTGCGCCAGCAAGGGCAATGGGCGGCCGCCGTTTCCGCCTATGAAAGGGCCCTGCCGCTCGCGCCGGGCAATGCGGCCATCCAGAACAATCTGGCGCTCGCGCTCGACGGCGCCGGCGACGCGCCCCGCGCCATCGACACGTGGCGCGACGTGCTACGTGTCCATCCCGGGCACCGGCAGGCCGTCGGCAATCTGATCCATGTGCTCTGCCGCGAGCGCCAGCACGAAGAAGCGGCCCGCTTGTTCGAGCGCCACGTCCGCGGCATGGCGGACATCGACGCCGGCATCTGGCTCGACTATGGAATATGCAAGTACCGTCTGCTCGACTACCCGGCCGCCGAAGCGGCCTTCCGACGGGCGCTCTCCCTCGCGCCCGACGACGCGCTGATCCTCGCCAACCTCGGCTCCGTCCTGGTCGACGGGGGCGATTACGAGAATGCGGAGCCCCTGGTCTCGCGGGCACTCGCGCTCGACCCGGATCTCGTCTTCGCGGCCACGCTCCTCGATACGTGCCGTGCGCATTTGTGCGACTGGAGCGCCCGCGAGACGCTGTGCGCGCGCATTCTCGAGCGCGTTTCGCGTGACGACGGGGACAAGGGAATCGACAATCCGTTCACGACGCTGTCGTTGCCCCTGCCGCCTGCGGCACAGTTGCGCATCGCCAAGCGCTGGGCGGATTCGCTGCTTCCGCCCCCCGGAACCGGCGCGATCACCCGACCCCGCGCGGCGCGCGCGCGCGAGTCAAGGCTCCGCCTGGGATACGTATCGTCGGATTTTCGCACTCATGCTATCGCCTTCCTGCTGACGGAGGTCTGGGAGCGCCACGACCGGAAGCACTTCGAGACATTCGCCTATTCGATCGGGCCGCGTGAGGTTTCCCCGCTGCGCTCCCGAATCGAGATCGCGTTCGATCATTTCGCAGACTGCGGCGACGAGGGATTCGACGAAACCGCGCGGCGCATCGGCGACGACGGCATCGACCTGCTGGTCAACCTCAATGGATACACGATGCACGCGCGGAGCGAAATCTTCGCGCTGCGACCCGCGCCGGTGGCGCTGGCGTGGCTCGGCTATCTCGGGACGATGGGCGCCGATTTCATCGATTACATAATCACCGACAGCATCGCCACGCCCGCCGAAATGCAGCCGTTGTTCGCCGAGCGCCTGCTGGCGCTTCCGCATTGCTACTGTCCCAGCGACACCCGCCGGGAAATTGCGCCGTGCACGCTGTCGCGCGAGGCTGCCGGTCTCCCCTCGGACGGCTTCGTCTTTTGCTGTTTCAACGCGCTGTACAAGCTTGCTCCGGAGACGTTCGACGTCTGGATGCGGCTGCTCGCGGCCGTCCCGGGAGCGTCCTGTGGCTTGCCCCCGGCAGCCCCAAGGCGTGCGCCAACCTGCGCATGGAAGCGGAGCGCCGCGGCATGCGCGGCGAGCGCCTCGTCTTCGCGTCGCGCGTCCCGCCGGCCGATCATCTCGCGCGCCACGCGCTCGCCGACCTCTTCCTCGACACGCTGCCCCAGAATGCCGGCACCATGGCGAACGACGCCCTGTTCACCGGGCTGCCCGTGCTCACGTGCATGGGGGCGACGATGGCGGGCCGGGTGGCGGGAAGCCAGCTCCACTCGCTCGGACTGTCCGAACTGGCGACGACGGACTTGCGGGCCTACGAAGATATGGCCATGCGGATCGCCCGCGAGCCGGAAGCCGCGAGCGCGCTTCGCGCAAAGATCCGGGCCAATCGCCCCACACATCCGTTGTTCGACATGGCCCTTTTCACGCGCGACCTGGAAACCGCGCTCCGGGCCGTCGTCCGCGCCTGACGCGCACGGACCCTTCGAGCTGCTTTGTCATTCGCCGCGCACGAGGCTTGAGAGCGCGTCCTCCAGCGCGCGCACGGGCAGCGCATCGTCGAAGACCTTCGCCGCCGCGTCGCGCGTGCGACGTGAAACCTCCCGCTGGTAGGCACGATCTGAAGCCAACGCCGACGCGATGCGCACGTAGTCGTCCTCGTCACGCGCAATGAGATCGTCGAGGCCGGTGATCGTGAGCATGCCCGCGCTCTGTCGCCCGCGCATGAAACGCCCCGGCAGCGTCACGAGCGGCAGGCCGGCAGCGAGCGCATCGAGGCTCGTGTTGCCGCCGGACCAGCGCAGCGTGTCGAGCATCGCATCGCAAACGGCATTGATCCGCAGATAGTCGTCGTGACCGCATTGCGGAAGAAGGATCAGCCGATCCTCGTCAGTGCGGCCCGCGCGCGCGAACGCAGCCGCGAGGCGCGCACGATATTTCGCCGTCAGCGCGGGATGCCGACCTTCGAACGCAACGAGGCGCGCCTGCCGGCACGGCGGCCAGTACGCGCACGAAGAGCGCGTCGGTGTCGGGATGGATCTTGAACAGCGACTGCGGGCACAGGAAGAGCGGCACGCCATCGGGCAATCCAAAGCGGGCGCGCGACGCGCCGTCCGGCACCGTGGGCCGCTCGTAATTCGTGCCGATGCCGGGCAGCGGTATCAGCTTCTCCGAATAGTGCTGCACCGCGTTCGGGGGCTCCATTGCGGCGCAGCTGAAGAACGCATCGATGGTCGCGTGCCCGGTCGTCACTGGATGCCCCCACGCCGCGCACTGGATGGGCGCCAGCCGCAGCGCGGCGAGAACGAACGTCGGCGCGTTCATCCCGAGCTCGGGGTAGACCAGCACGTCTAGCGCGTCCGCGCGGATCGTCGGCGCAATCGCCGACGGCACCAGCGCCTGCCCCGGATACGTCCGCACGCGGTCGGCATGCGCCGACAGCTGCTGCAGGAAGGGTGTGGCGTCGCGGCGCAGGTTGTAGAGGATGATCTCGAAGCGCGCGCGATCGAGGCCGGCGATCCAGCTGCGGAAGTAGCGCCCGCAGGTACCGTCGGAAAAAAACGACGACGCGAAGCCGATCCGAATGCGGGCGCCGGTCGCCGACGGCCGCACTGGCGCGCGCCATTCCGGCCCAACCGCGTCGATCGCACGAGCCATGACGGCCGCGAACCGGGACTGCAGGAGACGGTCGTCTTCCCCCTGATACGCGAGCAGGAAGTTCGTCCAGCGCAGGTCATCGCTCACGTCGGCGAACGTCCGGCCGCGCACGAGCGCCGGCACTCCCTCCTCCAGGCGCGCAAGCCCTTCGCCATAGCGCTCGCGCGCCGACGCGACGGCCGATGGGTCGGGGTAGACCATCGGCAGCGTGAGCGCTTCGCCAAACGCGGCGCGCAGAAGATCCGGCTTTCGCGCACGCGCGTTCGCGTAAACGCGCAGCGCGGCGTCGAGATCGTCGCGCTCGGCCAGTGCCCCCGCGAGCTGCAGCATCGTGTTCGTGTCGTCGGGAGCCGTCGCGATGACGCGGTGGAAGAGGTCGACGGCATCGTCGATGTCACCACGCTGGCGCGCGATGCCGGCGAGCGCCTGGACGAAGCGCAGATCGGGCTTGAGCGCCAATGCGCGCCGGAACGCGTCGCGCGCAGCGCCATCGTCGCCAAGATCGAGCAGCAGCGATCCGAGATTGCCCCAGGCGAGCGCGTAGTCGGGCTGCACCGCGACTGCCCGGCGCACCGCGTCCACAGCCTCGGCGAGCCGGCCGCCGGTGCGCAGCGCACTGCCCAGGTTGTTCCATGCGCGCGCATAGCCGGCGTCGAGGCCGACGGCGATCGTCAGCGCATCGATGGCCCCGCGCACATCGCGCATGTCGGCAAGCAGAATGCCGAGCGAATTGCGAAGGCGGGCATCGCGGGGGTAGCGGGCGATCGCGTGCTCGATGTCCGCGACCGCGCCGGAGACGTCTCCCGTCATTTCCCGCGCCTGCGCGCGCAGCGACAGCGCGGCACGAATGTCCTCGGGCACCGTGCCCACCGTCGCGAGGACGGCCGAAAGTACCGGCAACGCTTCGGCCGCCCGACCCGCGCGGAGCAGCGCCTCGGCGTTTCCGATCCGTGCATCAGCCATCGACGGACTCGCCTGCGTCGATCAGCACCTCGGGCGCCCTCGCCGCCAGCGCGACGAGATAGGCGCGCTCGAGCGCGCGGGTGTGCGCGACGGTATCGGTCAGCACCGAGCGGCGCAGGCCTTCGCGAATGCGCGCGCGAACGTCGCGCATGAACTCGGGATCGGTGCCGAGGCGGACCGCGATGTCCGCATATTCGGTGCCGCTGGTCGCGATCGTATCGGTCACGCCGAGATTGGCGAGGATCGAATACGACGTGCGCTCGCCATGCCGCCGACCTTGCAGCGTCACGACGGGCACTCCCATGTCGAGCGCTTCCAGCGTGCCGTTGACCCCGCCATAGGGCATGGGGTCGAGCACGAAGTCGACGAGCTCGTAACGGGCCTGGTTCTCGCCGTCGTCGCGTCCCTGCGGCAGGAATATGCAGCGATCGAGCCCGATGCCGGCGGCGGCGAGCAGCCGCTCGAAGGTTGCGCGAAGCGCGGGATCGACCGGCGACAAAGCGAGCCGCGCGCGCGGGATGCGCGCGAGCACGTCGCGCCACAGCGTGAGGCAACGGCGCGACAATTTCATCGGGCTCACGAAGGCGCCGATCACGACGGCGTCGGCCGCAATGCCCAGCGCGGCGCGGTGAAACGGGTGCTCCGTCGCAGGGGCGACGTGTCGGTACGGATAGACGCAGCCCTCCATCGGCAGCAGCGTCTCCACCTGGTAGGCCTGGTTGGCCGGAACGTCGGCATAGGCGTCCGTGAGCTTGAAGTCGATCGTCGAGAGGCCCACCGTTCCGGCGCTCGCGACATGCGTGATCTGCACGCGCGCCGGTTTCAGCGCGAGGATTCCGGGACGCGCGCCCTTCGTGTGCGTCGAAAGGTCGACCAGGATGTCGAGATCGTCCTCCGCGATGCGCAGCGCCGCCTCGCGCTCGGTCTCGTGCGCGAAGGCGTGAAAGCGGTCGGCGAGCCCGCGAAACTTCGCCGTCCATTCGTCATCGGTTTCCGACAGCGCGTAGAAGAACAGCTCGAAGCGCGCCTTGTCCTGGTGCTCGACCGCCGCCCACGCCATCTTGCCCATGACGTGATTGCGCAGGTCGCCCGAAAGATAGCCGATGCGCACGCGCCCCGGACGCCGCGCGGGCGCGCGCGCCACCGGCTCGCCGTAGGTGTGGCGCGCCGCAGCGTCGTACATCCGCGCGAAATGCTCGAGCAGCGGCGACTCCACGTCGAAATACAGAAGCAGGTAGAGGATCTCCTCCAGCGCGTCGACGAGCTCGGCCTCGTTGCGGGCGGCGAAACGCTCGTGCCGCAGGCCATCGATGTAGCGCTCGAGCTTGGCAAAATCGCCTTGGTGCTGGCACGCGACGAGCGCCTGCACGGCGAGCGGCAACGCGTCGGGACACCGTGCCTCGAAGCGCAGGAAATTGGCGAGGTAGCTGTCGATGCGCCCCGCGGCGAGCATCACCTCGCCGAGGTTGCGATACGCCGCCACGTTGGCAGGGTCGGCGGCCTGCACTTCGCCGTACGCGGCGATGGCGGCATCGGTCATGCCCTGCTCCTGGAACAGCACGCCGAGATTGAAATGCGCGGCGACGAGGTCCGGGCGAAATGCGAGCGCCCGCTGGTACGAGCGCGCTGCCTCGGAGAAGAAGCGCTGCATCTGCAACGCGACGCCGAGGTGATAATGGGTTTCGCCATCGGCCATGTCCTGCTGCAACGCGCGGACGAACGCCCCGGCCGCCGCAGGGCCATCGTGCCGGGCGAGATGCGCGCGCCCGAGCGCACGCAAGAGCCCCGGATGCGCGGGCGCGGCGACGAGTCCTTGCTCGGCGCAGCGCAACCGCGTCGTCGAGGACGCCGGCCGCGAGCGCCGCATTCACCGCCGCGATCCGCGCGTCGACGTACGCCGGCGCCAGCGCCAGTGCCGCGGCAAACGCGTCGCGGGCGGAGGCAACCTCGCCCGCGTCCCGCTGCGCGACACCAAGAAGATAGTGGGCGGGCGCGAAGCCCGGCTGCAGTTGCAGCACACGACCGTAGCCGGCGATCGCGGCCGCCCGGTCGCCCTGCTGATGCGCACGCAGCGCGTCCGTCCAGACCGCCGCCATCGCGGCGGCATCGAGCGGGCAATCGGTGCTCGAATCGCGCGTGTCATCCAGCGAGCGCAGCGCTGCGACGAGCGCGTCGGAGCTCTCGAAGGCGCGGTCGACGAGCGGCGTCGAGTACGGCAGCGCGGCGATCGTCCACACGTGCCGTGCGGGATGCTGCGCCAGCAGCGTCGACGTCGCGACGTTCATGCCCTCGAGATCGACGAGCACATCGGCATCGAGTGCGGCGATTGACTTGCCCGCCGCTGCGTCCGTGTCCGCGAGGACCAGCTGCGCGACGCCTGGCGGCAACCGCAACCGCGACGAGCCGACGGTGGCGACCGTCATCGCAAAGGCTGCGGACGCGAGCGCGGTCAATGCCTCGAGCGTCGCGGAGTCGACGCACTCACCCACGGCGAGCACGACGACGCGCGTGCGCTTTCCCGCGGTGCGCCGCGGCCAGGTGACCGGCACGCTTGGGCTCATCGATGCCGCGCACGCCGCCGCGAGCCGCGCCGAGACTTCGAGCGCGGCGTCGCGGTCGAAGCGCGCGACCGCAACGGCGATCCGGCGCAGCGCGTCCAATTCGGCCGGACCGACGGAGCGCGAGCGAATCGCAGCCAGGAGCGACGCTCGCGTCGCTGCGTGCTCCGCGTCCGCCTCGCCTGGATGCTCCAGCACGATCGCCACCAGCAGCAACGGCGCCGCCGCCAGCAATTCCGTCGAGCGCGCAACGCTGCCGATCACCGCGCTGCGCTCGGGTGACGCCGGTGCGCGGTCGAGCGCGAGCGCAAGCGGACCCGAAAGCGTCGCCACGGCAATGAGCGTGGACTCTTGCTGGAGTGCGCGCTCCACCGCCGCCGCGGCAGCAGGCGTTGCGGCGGCCGCACGCGGTCATTTGCGCGATGGCGACGATCAGCTCCGCGCGCGCGTTGCCGGGCGCGAGCGCAATCACTTGCTCGGCCATCGACAGCGCGGTCGCGGCGTCACCCGCCGCCAGCAGCGCTTCGGCAAGCGCCTGCCGCGGCGCGAGAAACGAGGCGTCGAGGCGCGCCGCCTCCCGCCACGCTGCGAGCGCCTCGGGCAACCGGCCCAGCTGCCACAGCACCTCGCCCAGCACGAAGTGCGGGTCGGGCGCGCGCGGATCGGCTCGGCTCGCCCGGCGAAAGCACAGCATCGCGTCGACCGGGCGCCCTTCCCACTGGTGCGTGCGCCCGCGCGCAACCCAATCGGCGCTTTCCGACGCCGCGCTCATGGCCGCAGTTCCGCATTCTTCACGCGCGCCCATTCGAACGGACGACCTGCCGTCGTCGGCGCGCTCGACGCGACGGCGCTGTCGTAATGCGCGAGCGTGCGCTCCGCCATCGCTGCCAGCGTCGGTTGTGGAACGCGGCCGGCGCGTTCCGATGCGTGCGCGAGCGCCGCCGCGTGCTCCGGCGCGACAGCCGCAACCATGCGCTCCAGCATCTTCGCTTCGTCGCGCCATTCGTCGTCGGTCCATGCCCATCCGGCGCCGGTGCCCGCGAGCCGCTCCGCCAGCGCACCGAACGGCGGAACGTACACCGGGCGGCCGGCCGCCCACGCTTCGGAGAGCGTGAAGCTGAATGTCTCCGGCCCGGCGGACGGATAGGCGACGAGCGACACGCGATAACGCGCAAAGAGCGACGGCAGCTCGCGCGGATCGTAGCGGCCGTGCACCGTCAGCACGGCATCGTCGCTCTGCCACGGGCCGTGCTGCACGTCCATGTAGCCGATCAGAACGAAACGCACGCGCGCGCCTGTCTCCCGCACGAGATCCGCGAGACGCTCGAGGCGGCGCGCGCCCTTGTCGGGGCCGACCGCCCCAAGCACCGCGATGGTCGCAATGTCGTCGTCGGGAAGTGCCAGTGCCACGTCCTGTCCGGAGTCGAAGGTCCGCGCGTCGTCGTCTTCGGTGCCTTCCGAGCGCATTGCCCACGCGCCGGGGGCGCCATGCGGAATGACATCGATCGGATGGTCGGGGTAGTACTTCGCCAGCGTCGCCCCGGCCCATCGCGAGGGCGCGAGGAGGAACGCCGCCCGCGCGAGAATCGCCGCGTGGACGGCGCGCCAGCCGACGATGTCGACGTGCGCGAACGGCGGCTGCGCGGCGAGGCACCGCGTGCAGAACGATGGGTCGGTCTGCGCGCCGCAATACATGCCATCGACGCCGAGGAAGAGGATCGTCGGGCAGGCAAACGTGAAATCGTGCGTGGTGTAGCCGTAGGGAACGTCGAGCGCTGCGAGGGCCTCGACGATGCCGTCGCGGCTGCCGGTGATGTTGTGCAGGTGGATGACGTCGATGCGAAACGTCGCGCACAGTCCGCCGACGAAGGCGGGCCACGACTCGCCGTCGCCGCGGGCGAACTCGAACGTGCGCACCGACCCGTCGTCCTGGTGGGCCTCGATCTGCCAGCGGTTCCCCACGGCGATCGCCAGGTGATGGCGATAGCGGTCGCGCGAGGCGTCGATCAGCGCCCGCGCATGATGCTCGGTGCCGCCGCCATGGCCATGGATCACGTGCAGCACGCCGTGCGGTGGCCGGGTCGCGAAGAGCTTCGGCGGGCATGGCTCAATCGCGGAAGATCTTGGCGAGCTCGGCGGTCGAATGCCAGTCCATGCCGCAGGTGTAGCGCGGCAGCCGCCAGCGATCGCTGTCGTCGTGCAGCGGGCCCGGATGCCCGGTGAAGGCGACGACCGTCCCGTTGCGCTCGCCATGTTCCGGCAGGTATTGGTCCGCCACATAGTCGCTCGCGTCGCCGTAGGGATAGGCGAAGTAGCCCGCCGCGGAATTGGGCGCTCGCGCGCCGATGAACTCGCGCGCGGTGCGCACCTGCAGGTCCGCGTCCTCGAAGGTGTCGATATGCCGGAACGAGCCCGTCTTCCCGTCACGCTGGCCCACCGGCGTCACCGAGGGGCTCACGTGATCCCAGCTGTGATTGCCGATGCCGAAGCGGCCGCCGGCGACCGCCGCCGCCCACCAGTGATCGCCGATCCACTGATGATTCAGCATCTCGCGTTCGGCGATCTGCCGGCGCGCCTGCGGCGAGGCGATCACGAACGCCGTCGCATGCATCCGCAGGCCGTGCGCACGCTCGTGCCGCTCCAGCACGGTGCGCACCGACGACTGCGGCCCGTGAAACGGATGCACGAGATCCTCGAAATCGAAGTCGAGTCCGTCGTCCAGCGTGATGGCCGCGACGCGCTCCGGAAGATGGCCGGCGGCGCCCGACAAGCGCGCGTTGACGATCGCGTCGAGCGGTACGACGGGAACCGAAAGCGCGCGCAGCTGCGCGAGATCCTCGGCGAGGGCGACGAGATTGTTGGTCGCGTAATCGTTGCCGGCGAGATTGCCGGAATGGTAGGTGAGCACGTGCGCCCGCATGGAAGGCAGCCTAGAACGGCCCGAGCGCCGCGACGCGCGCGACGAGCCGCGCCTGCTCCGCCGGCGGCACGGCCTCGTTCCAGTGCACGAGCATCCGCGGCGGCCCCGCCGGCACGAACCCCACGTTGAGATCGTGCTGCCACTGACGCGCGTCGCCGCAGTAACCGAAGATCGCGAGGCGGTCGGTGAGCCGGGCGAACGTGTCGCGCAGGATGATCTCGCCGATGCCGCCTGCGCGTTTCCATTCGGCCGCGTCGGCGGGAGCTGCGCGCGCATAGGAATCCGCATCCACGCACAGGCCGCCGCAAAGCCAGCCCGCGTTCTCCCATGCGGAGTAGTGAATGTAGCCCGCGACAAACGAAGCGCCGCCGGCCGTGCGAGCGAATGCGACGAAATGGCGGGGAAAGTCGGGAATCGGATGCGCAAACGTGCGCCGGAAGAGATCGCCCGCGAGCGCGGTGGCGTCGTCCACTTCCTCGATCGTCAGCGACATGGCGGCGAACCCGGCACGACGCTCTAGCCTGCCTGGGCGGGCGTGACGACCGCTTCCCCGCGCGCCGGCGCGATGTCGGCCACGCGCCAGCGGTGCGCGATCCGCACGAGGCCGAACTCGCGGCTCGAGCCGGTCACGACGAGAGTCTTTTCGACGGTGTCGAACATGCGCACGCCTTCCGGATCCAGAACGTGCGCGCGGATGAAGTACTTGCCCGGAAGCAGCGGCAGCGCGGGAAACTCGAGCTCGAAGGCATATCGGTTGGCAGCGCTCGCGCGCGGTGCGACGCCGTCCATGTCGGTGGCGACGCCATAAACCGGCGTGCCGTCGGCGCGCACGATGCCGATCAGCACGACCGGCGCGCGGCCGTCCGGAGATTCGATGTCGCCGCGCACGACGAGCGGCGCGCTCTCGGGCGCCGATTCGCCAGGCGCAATCTCGACCGAACGGAGGCGATAGTAGCCGGCGGCGGCGGAAGCGCCCGCGCCCTGCGGCGGCCGCTGGATCGCCGCACGCTTCTCTTCGTGGAACGCAAGATACGCCTGAGTGACGTCGGCTGCCGCGCCGCTGCGCTCGACGCGGCCGTCCTTCAGCCACAGCGCATGCCGGCACAGCTTCTGCACGTGATACATGCTGTGCGAGCACATGATGAGCGTGCCGCCGTCCTCGAGATAGCGCTCCATCCAGGCGACGCACTTCTTCTGGAACGACTCGTCGCCGACGGCGAGCACCTCGTCGGTAATCAGGATGTCGGGCGACAGCGTGGTGGCAACCGCGAAGCCCAGTCGCACGACCATGCCCGACGAGTAATGCTTGATCGGATCGTCGATGTGCTCGCCGATGTCGGCGAAGGCGATGATCTCGTCGCGCCGGGCGTTGATTTCCGCGGGTCCGAGACCGAGCAGCGTGGCGGCGAGGTCGATGTTCGCGCGTCCGGTGTATTCGGGATGGAAGCCGGACCCGAGCTCGAGCAGCGCGCCGACGCGGCCATTGACGGCGATCGTTCCACGCGTGGGCTTGATGACGCCGGCGACGATCTTCAGCAGCGTCGACTTCCCGGCGCCGTTTTCGCCGATCACGCCGAGCGATTCGCCGCGATTCAATTCGAGCGTCACGTCGTCGAGCGCGCGAAACACGTGTGCCGCGGGACGTCCGCGCAAGAGGTCGGCGACGAGCCGCAGCCGGCCGCCGCGCGAATCGACCTTCGCATAGTCCTTGCCGATCCCCTCAAGCTGCAGCAGACGCTTCATACGAAGTCTTCGAAATGCGGGGAGAGCCGGCGGAAGATCCAGCGTCCCGCGGCGAACATCGCAAGCGCGACGGCGAGCGCGACGGCATCGCCCCACCGCGGCGCGACGCGGCCTTCGAGCAGCGCATCGCGCAGCCGGTCCACGAGCCATCCGAACGGGTTGGCGGCGACCCAGGGCCGCACGCCCTCGGGCACCATCGCGAGCGGATACAGGATCGGCGTCAGGTACATGAGGATCGTCAGCAGCGGCGCGAGGATGTGCTCGACGTCGCGCACGAACACCTGCAGCGCGGCGAGCGCGAGTGCCGACACCGGTGACGCCGAGGGCAAGGATCGCCCACACGGGAATCGCGAGCAGCAGCCCTTCGAAGCGGACCGGCTCGCCGAACGCGAAGAGTGACGACGAGCACGACGAGATAGCCGGCGAGCTGCAGCGCGAACGTCGCCGCGATCGATGCATAGACGACGATCTCGTGCGGGAACGCGACCTTGCGGATCAGCGCGCCATAGGCCGGTATCGCGACGGTCGCCCGCGTGAGCCCATCCTGCGCTGCGAGCCAGGGCCACAGCGCGACGGCGACGAACAGCAGGAAGCTCGTCCCGCCGAATGCGCTCGCGCGGAATACCGACGTGAAGACGAAGTGGTAGACGGCAAGCAGCAGCAGCGGCTGCAGGAACGCCCACAAGAGCGCGCTCGTGCTGCCGAGATAGCGGGTGACGAGCTCGCGGCGGAAGAAGTTGACGAACAGCGCGCGGTTGCGGGACACCGGCACGATGCCGGCCTGCGAGGAAACCGTCATGACGCGAGGATAGCAAGAACGGGCGGCGCCGCAAGGCTCGCGGCGCGACCGCTGCCGCTAGGGCGTCTTCGTTGCCGGGATGCGCAGCGCCTCGATCGCCGTCGGATTGAGGGCAAGATCCTTGTCCTCGCCGAGGGACGCGATCAACGCCGACCGCGCGGCCTCCACGTGCTGCTGCTTGAGGTCGGCCATGATCTCGCCTTTCACCTCGTCGAAGGGCCGCACCTTCGAAGCGCCTCGCTCGTCCAGGCGCACGATGAACCAGCCCTCGCGCGTGCGGACAGCATTGGTCAGGTCACCCTTGTTCTTGAGCGCGAACACCGCGTTGGCAAGGTTCGAGTCCATCTCGGCGCGCGCTAGCGGTCCCTTGCGGCCGCGCATGTCGCGCGTCGAAGGATCTTCGGACACGCTGGCGGCGAGGTCGCCGATGTCGGCGCCGCCCTTGATCTTCGCGAGCGCCTCGTTGGCTCGACTTTGCGCGCCGTCGAAGCCGTCTTTTTCCGAGGAGAAGAAAAGCAGCGTGAACGTCACCGTTTCCGGCGTCGAATACCGCGCTCGATCGACCGCGTAGAGCTCGCGCGCGCGCCGCTCCCACGACGCCTGCTTCTGCTCGAAGTCGAGCGCGGCGGTCGCCTCCGTTTTCGCAACCATCGCGGCCGCGAGGAGACGGTCCTCCTCCTGCCGGACGCGAATGCGGATGAGCGGGTCGGCGTCGAGCTTGCTTCTGCCGCGCTAGCGTTGCGAGCTCGCGCGTCGTCAGCATCCGCTCGATCAGCTGCTGGACGCGGCGGGGATTGGCGGCGAAGTCGGCGCGGTCCTTGGGGGGGATGCGCTGCATCTCGGCATCCCAGTCGGCACGCGTGACGGCAACGTCGCCGCGGCGCAGCAGGATCGTATCGGCGCCGTCGGCGCCAATGGCCGCGCCGGGAACTGCGGCGGCCACCGACAGCGCAAGGGCGGCGAGCAGGCCGCGGGCGGTGCAGAGTGAAGAGATCGATTTCATGATGGAGATGAAGGGGATTTCCGGTGTGCGGAAGCATCGCTGCGCGGTTGCAGAAATGCCAAGCCCCGCGCAGGACGCGGGGCTTGGCGGATGACGCCGCTTAGAGCTGCGGATCAGTTGGGATGGGTCCAGTTGACGGTCATGTTGCAGGACGCGCCACATGTCGGCGTGCCGCTCGAAGTGTAATTCTTGATGTTGATGTAATAGTCGACGCCGGCCTGCATCGTCAGCGAGTGGTAGCCGTAGACCGGCGGCAGGGCCCACCTGCAGCGACCAGTCGCCGGAATTGGAGTCGGGCTGGAGGTACCACGGGCTGCCGATTGTGTTAGTCCAGTCGCACGCCTTCGTGGACAACGCGAACTGTCGCCATGCTGCCGGATCGCCGAATTCGGAGATCGTGACGTGACCGTTGACGCCCGAGAGCACCGTGCCGAGCGGCGCCGCACCCAGATGGATCACTATCGCAGTGCCCTGGTTAACGCCTCCGGTCGTCTGGGTATTGAATTGAGCCGGCGACGAGTGGCTAAACGGGATGTCGATGAAATTTGTCTTCGTGAATCCCTGGGCCGAGCAGTCGGCGCCGCCGACGCTGCCGACCGTCACGCTCGTGTTCGCCGTGTTGCCGTTGCCGCCGCTGTTGCTCGGCGTCACGGAGAACGACGCCGTCGCGGTGATGTTCACGATCTGGCTCGGCGTCGCGGTCGGCGTCGCGACGCCGGGACCTGTCCACGCGTAGCTCGTCGGCGCGCCGCCGCCCGAGCATGCGGCGGTCAGGGTCACGTTGCCGCCGCCCGCCGGCAGCGATCGCCGGATTCGGCGTCAGCGTGCAGCCCGACGGCGCCACGACCGGCGGCATCGGTCCACGTCACCGAGACCATCGCCTGCCCGGCGAGTGGCGCGGCGGTGCCGCTGACCTGGTAGAGACAGGATCGCGTTTGCCCCGCGACGATGCCGGTGGGCTTGTTGATGGCCGTCGTAGCCGAGGTCGGCGACGTCGGCGCGTTGCAGGTCGCGTCGCTGAACGGACCGGAGACGAGATTCCAGAGATAGGAGGCGCCCGCCGGGATACAGCTCGCGGTGAGCGACGTGTTCTGCGCGGTCGTCGGGTTGGTAGCGCCAGAGATCGAGCACTGCAGCTTCGCGCAGGTCAGCGTGAAGCTACCGCCCGAGCCGGTGATCTGGAACCCGGCGCAGTTCGGATCGTTGTAAGTGAGCGTCGCGGCGGTGGCCGATGGCGCTGTTGCGGCGATCAGCATTGCGCCCGCAACGACGAGCACCGCGCGGATAAATGACTTCGTCATGGGATTGTCTCCAGGGGGATCGTCGGGCCAATCGACCGTCGATCCGCCGCAAAATTCACACCATTATAGCTCGTGCAGACGCTGATTTACAGCCACCAGCCACTCCGCGCAACGGGTAGCCCGCGCCTTGTGTCGGTACGCGATGAGGCGCCGTCTGGATTCGTCTCGCGGCGCTCCCGCGCGCAACCACCCTTTCCCAAGCTCGGGGACAGGCGACGGGGACCGGCGATGCGGCTCGCAGTGGCTCGATTGCAGAGGCCCTCGGAAGCCCGTGACCCCGGCCAAGCCGCCCCGTCCTTGGCCACGGTCGAAGGACGGGGTCGAAAAAAAGGGCGGGATCGAATCCCGCCCTTCTCATTGCTTTCGACAGGACGCCTTATTGGATCAGCGTCGTCGTCTTGTGCTTGAAGCTCGCGCCATACGCCGACTGGATCGTGCCGCCACCAGCAAGCGGGATCGCGCCGTTGTAGAACGTGTTGGTGCTGAAGCCGACGACCGGCAGGCCGTTGAACGTCTGGTTGGTCGTCGAGACCAGCTGGTGAATCGGCGCGCGTGGCGCCACCAACCAGGCCCAACAGGCCCCAACCGTTTTGGTACGGCGTCGCGATGTTGACGCTGTTCGTCGACGAGAACACGTTCGAGTTGTTCCACGTGACGATGTTCGCTTCCCAGCACAGCGCCGGATTCGGCGATCCCGGCGGCGGGCGGCGAGAATCCGCCCGGCGGGCCGGCAGGCGTTTGCTCTTCGCGATCCCAGAACGCGATCGTGACGTCGTCGCAGGCGCCATTCGCCCAGAAGTTCTGCTGGAACAGCTTCGGCGGCACCTGCTGCTTCGAGTCCGAGAAGACGTAGTAGCGCTTGGTCGGGTAGGTCAGCACCCAGTCCGTCAGCGAGGCCGTGCCCGAGTCCAGGACGTATTCGTTCATCACGCTGTTGTGCATGATCGCGGCGCTGACCGCGTCGATGCCCGTCAGGAACGTCGCGAGAACGACCGTGCCGCCTTGGAAGATCTCGGTTTGCGGCGGGGCGGCTTGCGTCAGGTCAGGCTGGATCGAATTCGGCGGCGCCCAGATCGGCGTCGTCAGGCGCGGAACGCGTCCAGCGCGACCGCGTCGACGCCGGTTTCGGCCGATGCGTTCACGTTGATGATCGTCATGCCGCCGAACAGGCCGCCCGAACCCAGGACGGTGTTGGTCGCCGCGACGGAGTTGGCGAGGCCCGTGCACGGCGGAACGCCGGCAACGTGCGTGACACCAACGGCCGTGGGACCGGTCACATCGCCCATTTCGATGATTTCGACGTAGCCTTCACGCACGCGGTCGAGCGAAGCCGTCGCGCCATCCGCATTCGTGCCGGTGTACGCGAAGTTGACGAACGCCGTCGGGCTCGCGGGATTGCTCGAGACGACCGGCGTCGTGCAGGACTTGTCGAACGTGACAATGCCCGCGCCGTCGGCGGTCGGGATGATGCCCGCGGTCCAGACGTCGTGCGCCGACAGGTACAAGTTGAAGTCAAGCACTTCGCGGGAGTCCTTGCCTTCCAGGAAGCGAACCTTGACGGCCTTCGCGGAGGCGGTCGAGTTCACGACCGACAGCAGCGAATTGAACTGCGCACCGGCGAACGTCGGGACGCCGGCGATCTGGTGACGACGCGCCTTCGCGCGTACCGTGTAGTACGGATAGATCAGAACCTGGCCCAGGCCTTCCGGGTTGACGTGAACCGCGTTCGCGGTGCCCGCCATGCCCAGCGCGCTCACACCCGCGATGGCGGCGTACAGCGACTTCTTGTTGAACGTGTTCATGGTTGGTAGCAACTCCTGTATTTACGTTTGCGTTTCGAAGTGATCACTTGAGAACCGACAGCATGCGAATCTTATTACAGCTTTCCCCGCTTGTCCAAACGAATTCTTTCCGTACTCTTGCCACCCGAACGCCCCCTTGTGGAAATTTTGCAACGGCCGCCCGGTGATCACTGCCCCCAGACGTACCAGGCTTTTCCTTCGTCGATGACCCATTTTTCGTCCAGCGGCGTCATCAGCCCCTTCATCAGTCGGTGGTCGTAGGTCAGCATCAGCCGGACCTTGCACACTGCGCCGTCGCACTCGACGGACTCCACCTTGATTTCGCCGGTATCCACTCCCTCTCGCCTGCTGCTTGTAGGCCGCCAGCGACACGATTTCCCTCGAGGCGGGGCTCAGGTACGTGTAGGCCAGGTCCAGGTTGCCGTCGATCAGGGCAGCCCATCGCGCCTTCACGCGCTCGGTCACCGCCACGCGCTTCGCCTCGGGTGAGGAATCCTGCGTCAGCCCACCCATCGTCGCGCATCCCGCGACGGCAACGGCAAGGGCAACCCCAATCCAGCGCGCCAATGGCAAAAACCTCGCGCGCGCGGACACGCCGACACCCGAAACCTTGCTCAACCATCTGGATTGCCCCTGATATCGCAGGTGAAAACGCCGCAGTGCATGCCGCTCGAGGACCGCCCCAACCGTAACCCTCCGCCCTGCGGCGCCGCAATCCTCGATTGAAGCCTATCCAATGACCCCGGCATCGTCAACGGGGTTTCCACGGATATCGATTGCCTCAAATTTCCGTTGCTCTGCTGCAACAGGAATTTGTCGGGGTTTGGAGACGTTTTCTTGTCGCCGTGCGGCGACGGGTAGCCAATTATCCCAATGTTTTCATTTGGTTGCGGGCGCTACCGGGTCGAGGATCTTCTTGAAGACATCGAACGTATCGTCCAATCTTTCCATGCGGCGACGGAGGTCCTCGACGACGTTCTTCAGGTCGAGCTCGCTCTCGACCACGCGCGGCGTGATGAACATCACGAGCTCGGTGCGGTTGTTGTCGAGCTTCTGGAGCCGAACAGACCGCCGATGATCGGGATGCGCGACAGCAACGGCAGACCGTTGGACGTGTTCCCCTTGGTCTCGCCGATGAGACCGCCCATCACCATCGTCTGCCCGGTCTGCACGTTGACGATCGTCTGGATCGAGCGCGTGTTGAGCGGCGGCGCGTCGCCGCACGCTTGTCCGCCCGGGGTGAACCGCGGATCGCTGACCTCGACCTGCACGTCGAGCGTCACGAGCCCGCCCTGGTTGATGTGCGGCGTCACCTGCATCAGCACGCCGGTGTCGATGTACTGCGACGTCGTCGTGACGACGTTGGTCGTGCTGCCGACGATGCTCTGCTGGTTGATCGGGATCTTGTTGCCCGGCCTTGATCGTCGCCTTCTGGTTGTCGAGCGCGGCGAGATGCGGATTCGCGATCACCTTCGTGTCGCCGTACTGAGTCGAGCAGGTGCAGCGCCGCCTGCACGCCGCCGGGGAAATTTGAGTTGTTGATGATGTAGTAGAAGCCCTGCGCGAGCGCCAGCACCGGGTTCACGGCGGCCGCCGCGGGTCGCGGCGGCAGACACCAGCGGGACCGCCGGGTTGATCGGCGACAAGCCGTAAGCCCGTTCACGTTTCCGCCCGAGCCACGGCCCGATGGCGCGCCTCCCTTGAACAGCCAGTCGACGCCGAATTCGAGATCGTCGGTCAGCGTCACCGACGCAATGGTGACCTCGATCGCCACCTGCCGCGGCGGGACGTCGAGCTTCTTCAGCGCGGCCTCGATGATGCGGTACTCCTGCGCGGTGGCGACGATCAGCAGCGTGTTGTTGTCCTTGTCGGCGACGACCTGGATGTTGCGGACGATGCCGATGCCCTCGGCGCCGCCGCGCGCGGCTGCGCCCTGCGCTGGACCTGCGTGCTGCGCCGGCGTCGTGTTGACGGTGATCGTCGGCTGGATGACCGCCGGCTGCTGCTGGAACGTCGGCGGATTGACGATCTGCCCCGCGGGCGTGCCGGGCGCGAGCGTGGGCGCGGACGGCGCGGCAGCCGGTGCCGCGCGGCCCGTGAACGCCTGCGTGAGCAGCGGGCCCAGCTTCTCGGCGCGCTGGTTCTGCAGGTTGTAGACATAGAAGCTCGGGCCGTCGCCGGTGCCCGGCTGATCGAGCCGCGCGATCCACTTCTTCGCCTCGTCGAGATAGGCGGGCTGCGGCGTGATCACGAGGAGCGCGTTGAGACGCTCGAGCGGAATGATGCGCAGGATGCCGGCGAGCGGACTCGTCGCCTTGTCGCCGATCGCCTTGTCGAGCTCCGCCGAGACCGTCTTGACGTCGGCGCTTTGCAGCGTGAAGACACCGACCGACATGCCGGCCATCCAGTCGATGTCGAACATGTCGATCGGTGTCGAGGAGGTGCCGGAGCTCCTGCTCGGTGCCCGCGAGAATCAGCATGTTGCGAAGCTCGTCGGGACGCGGACCGCGCTCGCGTCCTTCGCGAACGGCTCGAGGATGCGCATCATCTCGCGCACGCCGATGTAGCGGAGCGGGACGATCTGCACCGAGAAGCCGGGCGGCAGCGCGCGCTGCGAGTTGCCGAGCTGGGGCGTGATGTTGCCGCGGACGAGCGCCGCCTGCGGCAGGATCCGGTAGATGCCGGACTCCTTCACCATCCCCGCGCCGTTCATTCGCAGCAGCATCTCGAGCGTTCCCGGCAGCGCCTCGCGCGGGATGCCGGCCGTCGTGCGCAGCGTGACCGTGCCGCCGACGGAGGCGTCGATCGTATACGCCTCGCCGAGCGTGTCGCCGAGAATGCTGCGGACGACCTCGCGCAGGTCGGCGCCTTCGAAATTGAGGACGATGCTGTTGCCGGTCGCCTGCACCGGTGGAGCCGGCGGCAGCCCGCCGCCCGGCTGCTGGCCCTTCACCGCACGCCGGTGCCCTTGAAGATGCGCGCCTTGTCCTCGGCGGTCGGCAGCCCGGGCTGCAGCGCGCGCTCGGCGGCGTCGGCGAGCGCCGGCGACATCGATTTCGTGCCTTTCATCGGCGTCGTGCGCATCGCCACCGGGGGCGCTTCGGTATCCGACGCGGGCTGCGAGGCGCAGGCGACGAGCACGAGCGGCAGCGCGCAAACGAGCGCTCCGCGGAAAAAAGGAGGCAGGGTCATTGTTGTTATCCGGTTGGCGCGAAAGGCGGATGCCGTCATCGCGGCACGTTCGGGGTTCGGGGTTGCTGATAGGCGCGATACATGTCGGCCCACCGGGGATCGGGAGCGTTGCCGGGAGCGGGTGCCACCGCCGCCGCGGGAGCCGCCGTGGGCGCCGGGACCGCGGGCGCAGCGCGCGGGGGAGCAGGATTCCCGTCGGGCGTCGATGTCTGCGCCTGGGCGGCGGCCTGCGCGGCACGCGCGGCGCGGCGGCGCTCGGCGAGTGACGCGTCGGCGTTGCCACCCACGGCGGCGCCCGGGGCCGCAGCACCCTCGGCTGCGACCGGCGGGACCGCGCCCGGGACGGGCGTCGGGACCGGGGCCGGTGCCTGCTGCGCCACAGGCTGCACCGTCGGCCGCGGATTGGTCGCCACGCGCAGCAGGAGCTCTTCGGTTTCGTCGCCGAGTGCCAAGCGCACGCGATCGGGCTTCACGTCGGCGACCAGAATGCCGTTGATCGTGTCCCCCTGCAGCACGCGACGCGACTTGCCGCCCGCGGTCTCGCGCAAGAACGCCGTGTTCTTGCCGCCGATCACCATCGTGCCGGTGAGCGCGAACTGGCCGCGCTGCATCCGCGGTTTCGCCGAATCGACCAACAGCGTCGGTGCCGGGCGCCGCGTCGGATTGAACAGCGTCCGTTGCACGGTTTCCGCGTTCGCCGCGGTGCCACCGGCAATCGCGAACTCCGGCAGCAGCGATGTCACCACCGGCCGGGCCGGAATCGGCTCCTCGGGGGGCGGCACTTTGCGCACCGCGCGCCCGAAATCGGTCTCCCACGCCACGAGCGCGATCGCCACCAGCAGCGGCACGATCCACCACAGCGCGGCGCGCAGGCGAAGGCGGAGTTCGTTGATCGCGGCCATCTATTTCTTCGCCGCTTCGGTGAAATCGAAGCCGACGACGTCGAGCTGGACGTTGACCTCGGGCTCCTGCCCGGCGGCGGGACGGAATCCGCGAAACGCGTTCAGCGGCCGCAGCGTGAGGTTCTCGACGACGAGATACGGTTGCTGCGTCTCGAGCGCATACAGGATCTTCTGCAGGTTCGGCGTCGACGCGAAGAACTGCACGTTGATCCCGATCTGCCGATAACGTCCGTCATCCCTCGCCGCCTGGTTCTGGCTGATCGTGATGCGCCCGCCATTGCCCTCGACGGCGGCACGCACGAGCTCCTGCAGCTCGGCGCCCGCGAGGTTCGCTGCCGTGTTCTTCAGGAAGAACCGCTTCGCATCCTTCTCGCGCATGACGTCGAGCGCCTTCCGGTATTCCGGGGCCTGCGCCGCCACGCGCCGATAGGTGTCGAGACGATCCGTCAGCGATGCGATCGCGTTATCGTAGTGCCGGTGCAGCAGCACCACCGGGAGCAACAGCACCGCAACGAAGACGACGACCGCGACCACGAGCAGCGCAATCGCGAGCGCGCGCTGCTGCTTCGCGGGAAGCCTCGCGATCGCCGCGTTCATGGCTGCGCCTTCTCGACGGGACGCGGGGCGGTGCCGGGAATCGCGCCGGAATTGACGACCTGGCCGTTGACCACCGTCGGCGGCGGTGCGCGTCGACGTGCGGCGGCGAGACCGATCGCGCGGCGGTGCCGCAGGCTGGGGCGGCGGCGGGCCGAACGCGTGGGGGGGCTCTGCGGGCGCCGCGACGGCAGTCGGCGGCGCAACCGCCGGGGCGATCGGCAAAGGCGACGCTGACGGGGTTGCGGCCGGGGCGGTCGACGGCGGCGGCACGGCCGCGGCGGCCGGCGCAGGCGCAGTGTTGGGCGCGGCAGCGGCCGGCGACGCGTCGATCGGCGCGCTCGCGAGTTGAATGGGCGGCGGAGCCGGCGTCGGCGCGAGCTGCGCCCCGAGGTCGAATATCTCCCCGGGGCCGGGCTGGATCTTGGTCGTCGGCGACCGCGGCGCGGCGTCGACGAACGTCTTCGTTTCCTCGAGCAGCGAGACGAGCCGGCCGGCGTTGGCGCTCTCGCCGCGCAGCAGGAGCTCGCGCCGCGGCTCCTTGCCCTTCGGACACGTTCTTCACCTCGAGTTGCGTGAGCCAGGTGTCGTCCGGGAGGAGCTTCGTCACGTCGTTCAGCACCTGCACCTGGCTCGGGAATCCGTACTTCTTGCCGAGCACGTAGTTGTAGTCGTCGGTCATCTGCTCGAGCTGCTGGCGAAGCCCGCTCGCGGCGTCGGCCTGGACCCGCGTCTGATTGGTGGTCTGCGACAACGCGATCACGTAGCCGCGCTTTTGCCAAATCGGCAACAGGATGGCGATCAGAAGCACGACCGCGACCAGCGCGAGCGGCACCCAGAGCCGCCAGCGGCGCCACCACGCAACCGCGGGACGCTCGGCCTCCGGCAGCAGGTTGAGCCGCGAGCCGCCGCGACGTCGCCGGGCCGTCGTCTCCAGGCGCATCCGGCGTGACGGCGACGACCGTCGCTCCCCAGCTCTCCGCGCGGCGGCGCGCTTCCGTCACCACGCTGCGCAGCGCCGCCGCCCAGTCGACGCGTATCTCGCCCCTTTGCGCATCGCGACCGACGACCGCGGCGTCGAAGTGGAGCTCGTCGGGCTTGAACGGCGTGTGCCGGTCGAGATCGTAGGCGAGCGCCTGTTTCAAGTCCTGCTCGACGGCCGTCGGCAGCCGCAGTTCCTTGCGCAGCACCTGACCCAGCGGCAACGCAACGACCACCTTTGCAACGGGGGGCCCGGCGCCATAGGAGATCCTGGGGAGCGCATCGATCACCGCGCGTCCCGCCTGCTGCACCACTGCGGGATCGCCGGCGAGCGGGATGCGCGCCGACGCCGCGTACGACAGCGTGCCGTTCGTCGTGCGCGGCACCCACAGCACGGCGACGTCCGGCGCGAACGCGAGAACCGGCCGCAGCAACCGCCGCTTCAGCGCCGCGCGCGGCGACGCGGGGACGAGCGGCGCGAGCTGCGCCGTCCACCAGCGCCAGAACGCGGGCAGGCCGAGCTGGTGCGCGTATTCGCGCATCCGTTGCCGAAGGTCAGCGGAGAGGTTGGCCATGATCGTTATCGGTCGCCATGCGGACGCCGCCATCGGCATTCGCAGGCTGCGGCGGCGTGCGCGCGCCTTCCTGCCACAGCAGGGCGATGACGGGCCGCCGGGGGTCCACCGACGGGCGCAGCACCGCGTCGCGGACGAAGGTTACACCATCGGGCATCGTCGCCTCGGCACGGATGCGCCAGACCGGCGCCGCGCCCGTGGCGAATCCCTGCGCCAGCGGGAACGCCGGCACCTGCAGCTTGTTCGCCAGCGCATCGGTGCGAAGCGCAATGTAAGCGTCGACGGCTTCCGGCGTCGCGTTGGGAATGGCGAGCAGCACGTCGCGCGTGGCGGTTGCCGGATTGATGCCGGGCTGGCGCGAGTAGACGGTGAGGCTGTCGGCGATGCGCGCGACAAGTGCCGGGGTGACGCCCAGCACGCGCGCGAGCTCGCCGACCGAATCGAACGGCGCATTCGCTGGCTTGTACGTCTTTCCGGCGGCCCGGTAGTCAGGCTCCTCGGCGCCATTGGGACGTTTCAGGTCGTCGACGTCGCGCCAGTCGAGGATCGCGGCCAGCACGCTGTCGGCCGCAAAGGGATCGAGCCCGCCGACGTTTTGCAGCAGGCCCTTCAGCAGCGGATCGCTCGCGGTGTTGAGGTCGATGCGCGACGCTTCGTCGAGCGCCCACGTCGTCAGCTTGACCTCGCCGTCGGCCCATGTCCGCCCCGACCCGTCCGCCTGCCACACGTCGGGCAGGTTGCGCGGGCGCGTGAGCTCGAACGCCGTGCGCTCCACGGCGCCGTCCGCCGCCGCCCGCGCCTGCGCGAGCGAGAGCGCGTTGCGCGCGGCGATCGCTTCGCCGTGCATGCTGTACGCGAACCCGCTGGCGATGACGGTCAGCAGGATCGTGAGCCACAAGACGGCGATCAGGGCGATGCCCTGCTGGCGCGCCGCGGGCGAAGACCGGAGCGCGCGCATCAGCCCGTCCCCACGCAGCGGTTGCGCAACGGATCGTACGACGCGCACGCGGATTCGGGCGCGCGCCGCGGCTCGACGACGAGCGTCGGCCACGCCGGACCCTTCACCGGCTTCACGTCGATGCGCATCAGCAAGGGCAGCCGCTGGCGGTCGTCCCAGCGGTCGCGCCAGCTCGGCAAGTCGACGTCGTTGGCATTCGCGTCGCGGCCGAAATAGGAGACGCGGAGCTCCGCGATGCCGTCGGCCAGCACCGAATGCTCGGCCGCGGTGAATTCCGGGATTCTGCGTTGCCGCCGGATCGGGAATCGTGCGCTCCAGCACGAGCTGGGATTTGTCGCCCGCCTGCACGACCGCGAGCCGGAAGAAGTACGCGCCGCCTTCCTGCACGCGAGGCGGCAGCGCGGCGGCATACCGGATCTCGTCGTGCTCGCCGGCGAACATGAGCGGCAGCTCGTCGTTCTTCTTGACGCGAAGCGGAAGCTCCGCCTCGATCTGCTCGCGCAGGAACGCCTGCGCCTGGCGCATCGACGAGACGTCGCCCGCCTTCGCTTCGCCGCCATCCCAGGAGCGCGCCGCCATCGACAGCGAGCCGAACAAGAGCGACGCGATGAGCGCCATCAATGCGAGCGCGATCACGAGCTCGATGAGCGTGAAACCGGTGCTCCTGGCGGCGGTCATCGCACGTCCCTCGATCCGATACGCGTCGTCGCGAGCGCGAGCGTCCGCCGGCCGCCGTTCGCCGCCGGAAACACGACTTCGACGCTCACGCGAAAGAGCCGCAGCGGCAGCGAATCGGAGACGCGCTCGGTGTCCGGGTTGACGTCGGGCGCCTGATACGGCGCGACGGTCGTCGTCCACTCGATGCGGCCGTCGTCGGCGGTGCCCCGCTGCGTCGCCTCGCGCAACGGCTGCACCGCCGCGGCCTCGGCGAGCACGCTCTCCGCGACGAGCACCGCGCGGCTCATGTCGTCGGCCGCCGACGCATTGCCGAGCGCGTTGGAGAAGAGCCGGAACAGCGCGGTGCCGACGAGCGCCAGGATCACGAACGCGACCAGCACCTCGAGCAGCGAAAAACCCGCGCTCGACCTTCGGCCTAACCGGACATGGCCACGAAAAGCACGGCGAGGAAGCCGGGATGCGCGGCGCAAGCGCGCGAGCGACCCATCGGCTCCGCAGTAGCTTTGCGGGGTCATGTCAGTCGAGAATCGCGACGCGGCCGGTAAGCCAGTCGACGTCGACTTCGTACTTGCGCTCGCCCGCTCCGAGCGTGACGCGGCCGCCGTTCGATCCGCCGTCGGGATAGAAGCGGATCGCGCCCGTGGTTTCGTTCACGAGATCGCTCTGCGCAGTGAAGAGCTTCATCTGCATCTCGCGCGGCAGCACGTGCACGCGCGGGTCGCGCTCGATCTGGAACGTGCGGTGCTCGAGGTCGAGCAGCACGCGCGTGTCGGTGCGCGTCGCCACCGCGTCGTTGCGCGCCATCCGCAGTCCCGCGGCGACCTTGCGCGCTGCGGTCTTCAAGTCCGTGTTCGACACACCCGGCGCGAGGATCGGCACCGCGATCGCCGCGATGATCGCCATCAGCGTCAGCACGATGAGGAGCTCGAGCAGCGTCATGCCGGCGGCGCGGCGTGGGGGCGCGGATCGAGAACGGGCGGCGGTACGCATGAGTTGGCGGCGAGACGGCTTACTGCGTGCTCGAGATGTCCTTGTTCGGGCCCTCGCCGCCTTCCTTGCCGTCGGCGCCGAGCGAGATGATTTCGTAGGGAGCGTTCGCCGCCGGCGACGAGTACTTGTATTCGTTGCCCCACGGATCCTTCGGCACCGCCTGCTTCTTCCAGTACGGGCCGTTCCAGTTGGCCACACCCGCCGGCGCCGAGACGAGCGCCTGCAATCCCTCCTGCGTGGTCGGATAGCGGCCGATCTCGAGCTTGTAGAGATCGAGCGTCTGGCTGATCTGCCCCATCTCGATTTTCGCGGCGTCGGCCTTGGCTTTCTCGCCGCGGCCGATGTAGTTGCCGGCGACCACGGTCATGATCACCGAAAGCAGCACGAGCACGACCAGGATTTCGATCAGTGTCATGCCGCGCGATTGCTCTCGCTTCCTCCGGGTCGGGACCATGGCCGTTCCTCTCGTTGGTTTCGCACCGCGGCCGGGTCGCTCCACCAGGCCGCGGAACGTTAGACAGGGTTCACTGGACAAGTTCGCTCATGCCCATCACGCCCCAGAGGATGGACAGCACGATGCCGCCGATCAGCACGGCGAGCGACAGGATCATCACGGGCTCCAGCACCGCGAGGAAGCGCTTGATCGCCATCGCGACCTCGCGATCGTAGATCTCGGCAACCCGATTCAGCATTTCCTCGAGGCGGCCCGATTCCTCGCCGACCAGCACCATCTGCACGGCGAGCTTCGGGTAGAGCCCGGTCTCCATCAGCGGCCGCGCGAATCCCTTGCCTTCGCGCAGGCGCGCAATGACGCCGTCGAGCGCGGTCGAGAGGACGGTGTTGGCGACGGTGTCCCTGACGATCGCAAGCCCGTTCAGCAGCGTCACGCCGTTGGCGAGGAGCGTTGCGAGCGTGCGCGAGAAGCGCGCCGTCTCCACCTTGGTCACGACATCACCGATCAGCGGCCAGCGCAGCAGCCGCGCGTCCCAGCGCGTGCGCACGAGCGGATTGCGCAGGCGCCGCTTCATCCATAGGAACCAGAGCACCGCGATGGCGGCAATCGCCCACCACCACTGCTTGACTCCGGTGCCGACAAAGATGACGACCTGCGTGGGCAGCGGCAGCGCGCGACCGGCCTGCGCGAACGTCTGCTCGAACTGCGGAACGACGTAGGCGAGGATCAGCATCAGCGACAGCATCGCGACACCGATCAGGATCGTCGGGTAGATGAGCGCCGAAATCACGCTCTCGCGCAATTCCTTGTTGCGCTCCATCGTGTCGGCGAGCCTGGTCAGCACCGTGCCGAGCGCGCCCCCCGCCTCGCCGGCGCGGATGATGTTGACGTAAAAACGCGAGAACACGTCACGGCGCGCGTCGACCGCCTGCGACAGCGACTTGCCGCCGCGGACGTCGTCGCGGATGCCCTGCATCAGCGCGACAACCGGTGGCGTGTCGGCGAGGCCGATCAGGATCTCGAGCGCGCGATCGAGCGGCAGCCCGGCGCGCAACAGCGTCGCGAGCTCGCGCGTAATCGCCAGCAGCTGATCGCGACTGACCTTCTTGGCGGCGAACCACCGGCGGCGCGTGCCGCGCGCGCCGGCGGCGGTGGCGTTCTGGCTCGCGCCTGCCGCCGCGCGCGCGACCTGGGTCGGCATGAGACCCTGGTCGCGCAGCCGCTCGACGATCTCGGATTCGTTCGCCGCGTCGAGCTCGCCGACGGCGATTGCGCCCGATGCATTGACGGCCTTGTAGCGAAACACGGGCATGGCTACGACTCGCGCGTGACGCGGAGGACTTCCTCGAACGTGGTGATCCCGCGCACCGCCTTGCGCAGGCCGTCCTCGTACATCGTCACCATCCCTTCGCGGATCGCCTCGTTGCGAAGCTCCGACGAGATCGCGTGCTTCATCACCATGCTGCGCAGCGGATCGGTCATCGGCAGCATCTCGAGAATGCAGATCCGCCCCGAATAGCCGGTCTGCGCGCACTGCGGACAACCCTTCGGGTGAAAGAGCGTGATGTCCTTCGTCTTCGTGAAGCGGGTCAATCCGAATTCCTCGACCACCTCCGGCAGCGCGATGTACGGCTCCTTGCAGGCTTCGCACAGCGTGCGCACGAGACGCTGCGCGAGGATGCCGATCACCGTCGACGTGAGCAGGTAGTCCTCGACACCCATGTCGAGCAGCCGGTTGACCGTGGAGGCGGCGTCGTTGGTGTGGATCGTCGACAGCACGAGGTGGCCCGTCAGCGCCGACTGCACGGCGATCTCGGCGGTCTCGAGGTCACGCACCTCGCCGATCATGATCACGTCGGGATCCTGGCGCACGATCGAGCGCAGCGCGTTGGCAAACGTGAGGTCGATCTGCGGCTTCACCTGGATCTGGTTGATCCCGACCATCTGGTATTCGACGGGATCCTCGACCGTCAGGATCTTGACGTCGGGCTGGTTCAGCTTTTCGAGTGCCGTGTAGAGCGTGGTCGTCTTGCCGGAGCCGGTCGGGCCGGTGACGAGCAGGATGCCGTGCGGCTCGATCAGCACGTCGAGGAACGCTTTCAGCGTGTCGTCCTCGAAGCCCAGCCGCTTGAAGTCGAGCGGCACGCCGCCCTTGTCGAGGATCCGCATCACCACCGACTCGCCGTGCATCGTCGGCACCGTCGAGACGCGAAGATCGATCTCCTTGCCCTGCACGCGCAGCCGGATGCGGCCGTCCTGCGGCAGCCGCCGTTCGGCGATGTCCAGGTTCGCCATGATCTTGACGCGCGAGATCACGGCAGCGGAGAAGCGGCGCGGCGGCGACTCTTCCTCGTGGAGCACGCCGTCGATCCGGTAACGGACGACGAGCCGGTTCTCGAACGGCTCGATATGGATGTCGGAGGCGCGCGCATCGAGCGCGTTGGTGATGATGAGCGAAACGAGGCGGATCACCGGCGCCTCGGCCGCGAGGTCCTTGAGCTGCTGCACATCGGCGTCGAACGAGATGTCGTCGCCGCGCTGCTCGACGTCGCCGATGATCTGGCCGACCGCGGTGCGGCCAGCGCCGTACAGCCGCTCGAGCGCCGCGTCGAGCTCGTTGGGGATCGCGACCAGCGCCTTCACGTCGCGGCCGGTGACCATCCGGAATGCGCCGATCGTGTATTCGTCCGTCGGGTCGGCCATCGCCAGCGCGAGCTCGTTCTCGTCCTCGCGCACGGGCAGCGCGCGCGCTTCGCGCAGGAACCGCGCCGAGATGCGCTCCTCGAGAATCGGAAATTCCGGATAGCCGGCCGCGTCGACGAGCGGTAGGCCGAGCTGCGCGGCAAGCGCTTCGGTGACGTCGCGCTGCGCGCACACGCCGAGCGTCACCAGGAGCGCGCCCAGCTTTTCGCCGCTTTCCTGCTGCACGCGAAGCGCGCGATCGAGCCCGGCGGCATCCACCTTGCCGCGCTCGATCAATATTTCGCCGATGCGTTTGCGAGCCGCCGTATCCACGCGTGGTGTCGTCCCCGAGGTGAAAAAATCAGCCGCTGATGATAGCATGAAGGGCCCGCAAAAATGACCGAGTTTCCCTGCAAATCAATAAGTTGAGTGTGTCGTTTGCGCCCATCTGTCGTCATCGAACGACGACGCCACGCTAAACTGTCGCTCCTTCCCGACGAAATGTTCTGTCGTGCGCAAAATGAACGATACGGCGCCGGCAGACTGCGGCGATCGATGCTCTCCCTCGACCACGCGCGCGGAATTTATGCCACGGATCGTGACACTCGAGATTGCCGAATGGTTCCGCGCGCCTCTCGGCGCCGGCACCCCTGGGACCCGGATTGATCGCCCCTCGGGCGAGCCGATGCCATGCCTTTGCCGAAGCTGATCGCGTTCTATCTTCCGCAGTTCCACCCCATTCCGGAGAACGACGCCTGGTGGGGCAAGGGCTTCACGGAATGGCGCAGCGTCGTTCGCGCGCAGCCGAAGTTCAAGGGTCACTATCAGCCGCATCTTCCCTCCGATCTCGGGTTCTACGACTTGCGCGTTCCGGAGACGCGGATCGCGCAGGCGGATCTCGCGCGCGAATACGGCATCCATGGGTTTTGCTATTACTACTACTGGTTCAACGGCAGGCGGCTGCTCGAGCGGCCGCTCGACGAAGTGCTGCAATCGGGCCAACCCGATTTTCCCTTTTGCGTGTGCTGGGCGAACGAGAACTGGACGCGCCGCTGGGACGGCGCAGACCACGATGTCCTCATCGCGCAGCAGTATTCGCCGGAGGGCGACGCGCGCTTGATCGCGGACCTCGCGCCGTTATTTCGCGATCCGCGCTACATCCGGATCGACGGACGGCCGCTGTTCGTCGTCTACCGCGCTAACCTGCTTCCCGACGCGCGCGCGAGCGTCGCCCGATTTCGCGAGCAGGCGAAGCGCGAAGGGCTCCCCGATCTCTATCTCGTCTTCGTGCAGATCGCGGGTCTTTCCTCGCCGGGCAACTGGGGATTCGACGCCGCGCTCGAGTTTCCGCCGCACAATCTCGAGCTCCACGATCTTACGTCGGCGATGGAGATCACCGATCCGCAGTTCAAGGGAAAGGTCTGGGATTATGTCCACAGCGCCCGCGCCGCGATCTCGCGCAAGCCTCCGGATTACCGGCTTCACCGCGGCATCATGGCCGGCTGGGACAACACGGCGCGCCTGCCCAACAACTCCAACGTATTCGTGAACGCACATCCAGCGAACTATCAGCGCTGGCTGACGGCGTTGCTGCAAGAGGCGGCGCGCACGCAGCCGCCGGGCGAGCAGCTCGTCTTCATCAACGCGTGGAACGAATGGGCGGAGGGCTGCCACCTCGAGCCCGATCTCGCATTCGGCCGCGCGTATCTCGAAGCGACCAAAGCCGCGCTCGATTCGTTGCGCTGATGCGACGACGGACGACAGGCAGCGACGCCGGCGCTAAGCCGCGACCGGCTACCGGAACGCTTTCGCGGCGAGGCGTATCGTCTCGTCGATGTCCGCGCCCGTATGCGCGGCCGACACGAACCCGGCCTCGAACGCGGACGGCGCGAAATACACGCCGTCTTCGAGCATCGCGTGGAAGAACGTGTTGAAGCGCGCCTTGTCGCCGGCCATCACCGTGTCGTAGCTGTCGGGCACGCGGTCCGCGAAATAGATCCCGAACATTCCTCCGACCGATTGCGCGGCGAACGGAACGCCCGCGCGCTTTGCGGCCGCCGTCAGGCCGTCGGTCAATGACTTCGTCGCGACCGCAAGCTTGTCGTAGAAGCCCGGCGCCTGGATTTCCTTCAGCGTCGCGAGCCCCGCCGCAACGGCGACCGGATTTCCCGACAGCGTTCCCGCCTGATACACGGGACCGAGCGGCGCGATCTTTTCCATGATCGCGCGCTTGCCGCCGAACGCCCCGACGGGCATCCCGCCGCCGATCACCTTGCCGAGCGTCGTGAGATCGGGCGTCACGCCGAAGAGGCCCTGCACGCCGCGCGGGTGCACGCGGAAGCCCGTCATCACCTCGTCGAAGATCAGGACCGCGTCGTACTTGTCGCAGACAGCGCGCAAGCCCTGCAGGAAGCCTGCCCTCGGCATGATGAGGTTCATGTTGCCGACGACAGGCTCGACGATGATGCACGCGATGTCGTCGCCGCCCTGCGCGAACGCCGCCTCGACTGCGCCGAGATCGTTGTAGGGCAGCACGATCGTTTCGTTGGCGATCGCGGGCGGCACGCCGGCGGAGGACGGCTGCCCAAAGGTCAGCGCGCCGGAGCCTGCCTTCACGAGAAGACTGTCGCCATGGCCGTGATAGCAGCCTTCGAACTTGACGATCTTGCTGCGGCCGGTGAACCCGCGCGCGAGGCGCAGCGCCGACATCGTCGCCTCGGTGCCCGACGAGACGAGGCGCACCATCTCGATCGACGGCAGCAGGCGGCACAGCGTTTCGGCCATCTCGACTTCGATCTCGGTCGGCGCGCCGAAGGACAGCCCTTTCGGTGCGATGTCGACGACCGCTTTCACGACCGCCGGATGCGCGTGGCCGAGGATCGCCGGTCCCCATGAGCCGACGTAGTCGATGTAGCGCTTGCCGTCGGCGTCCCACAGATGCGCGCCCTGCCCGCGCTCGAAAAAGCGCGGCGTGCCGCCGACCGAGCGGAAGGCGCGGACCGGCGAGTTGACGCCGGCGGGAATGGTGCGCTGGGCGCGGATGAAGAGTTCGTCGTTGCGGCTCATGGCATGGAGGACAGGGTATGGACGGGAAAGGCATGGGCGATCGCGCGCGCGGCGGCTTCGACGTCGGGTCCGTCGAACACGGCGGTGATCACCGCCACTGCGCTCGCGCCGGCGCGGATCAGCTCACGCGCATTGGTCGCGGTGATGCCGCCGATCGCGACGATTGGCACGCCGAGCGCACGCGCGGGACCCAGCAGCGAGATTTCCGCGCGTCGCGCCAGTGGCTTGACGGTCGACGGGAAGAAGCTGCCGAACGCGACGTAATCGGCGCCGGCGGCAACCGCGGCTTGCGCGAGCGCGAGATCGTCGTAGCACGAGACGCCGACCAGGCGGTCGGGACCGACGATGTCGCGCGCGGCGGCGATATCCCCGTCGTCCGCGCCGATGTGGACGCCATCGGCGCCCGCGTCCACCGCGAGCGCGGCGTCGTCGTTGACGATGAAAAGGCCGCCGCGAAGCGCCTGCACGCGCGCAAGCGCCAGCGCCTGCGTCCGCTTCAGCGCGGCATCGGCAGTCTTGTTGCGATACTGGATCGCCGCGGCACCGCCGGCGAGCGCTGCAGCGACGCGGGTCGCCAGATCGTCCGTGTTCGCGAGATCCGGGGTGACCGCGTACAGGCCGGCGAGACGAAGCGCGCGCGCACGGCGGCGCGCCGACGCTTCAGTGCGTGCTGCCGGCATCGGAGGCGCGCGGAAGTTCCACTTCGCCCGCGGGCGTGCCGGACTCCTCGCGCGCCCAGAAGAGTCGGTCCGGCAGAAACTGGCCCATGCCGGGGCGGTACGCTTTCTTGAGTGCGTGCCACGTGTAGTCCTGCGCCTCGCGCACGGCCTCCGCAAGATCGAGCCCGTTGGCGAGCATCGCGGCGATCGCGGACGCGAGCGTGCAGCCCGAACCGTGGTAGCTGCCGGAAAGGCGCGCCCATGAGTCGGTGCGCACGACGCCGTCCTTCCCGTAGAGCGTGTTGACGACCTGCGGCGTGGGCTCGTGCGTGCCGGTGACGAGCACGTACTCGGCACCCATCTCGATCAGCCTGGCCGCGCACGCGGCGAGCGAGGTTTCGTCGTCGTCGTCGACTTCGGCCAGCCGGCGTACCTCGACGCTGTTGGGTGTGAGGATCGTCGTCTGGGGCAGCAGGAGCTCGCGCATCGCGGCCTGCATGTCTTCGGTCGCGAACTCGTCGCCGCGGCCCGATGCGAGCACCGGATCGAGAATGAGCGGCACGTCGGGATAATCGGAGACGATCTCGGCGATCGCGGCGATGATCTCGACGCTGCCCAGCACGCCGATCTTGAACGCGTCGACCGGCATGTCTTCGAGGAGACAGCGGGCCTGGTCCGCCACCCACTCCGCATCGAGCGCCTGCAAGCCTTCGACACCGAGCGTGTCCTGCACGGTGATCGCGGTCACCACCGACAATGGATGGCAGCCCATGCTTGCGAGCGTCAGGATGTCGGCCTGCAGCCCGGCGCCGCCGGACGGATCCGATGCGGCGAACGTGAGCACGAGCGGCGGGAATTCGGGGTCGTTGTCGGAAGGCATCGCGCGGGAGCGCAATCTCAGCACGGACACGCGGCCGCGACGGTCGCGCAGGATGCGCGGAGCTTGCTAGAATTGCACGATTTTACTCCAACATCCGTCCCTCAATGAAAAAGTACATGTGCCTGATCTGCGGCTGGATCTACGACGAAGCCGCGGGCGCCCCGGACGAAGGCATCGCACCGGGAACGAAATGGGAGGACGTGCCGCCGAACTGGACTTGCCCCGAGTGCGGCGCGCGCAAGGAGGACTTCGAGATGGTGGAGTTCTGAAATCCGTGATTGGAATGCGAACCGAGAGGGACACATGAGAATCCTGCACACGATGATTCGCGTCGGCGACCTGCAGCGGTCGATCGATTTCTATACCGGCGTGATGGGAATGGAGCTCCTGCGCACCACCGACCGTCCCGAGCAGAAATACAAGCTCGCGTTCGTCGGCTACGGCGATGAAAGCAAGGGGGCGGTTCTCGAGCTCACCTACAACTACGGCGTCGACAAGTACGAGCTCGGCGCCGGCTTCGGCCATATCGCCATCGCCGTGCCCGATGCCGCGGCTGCATGCGCGGCGGTGAAGGCAAAGGGGGGAACGGTCACGCGCGAGGCCGGGCCGGTGAAGGGCGGCTCGACGGTGATTGCGTTTGTCGCCGACCCCGACGGCTACAAGCTGGAGCTTATCGAGACATCGCGACGGTAGGCTTGCCACTCCTCGCAGTCACGCCGGCGCTCCGCGCAGACCGGCGAGCATCCGAGTGACCGAGAATCCAAAGCGTCGATCCAGGTCGTCTCGCTCGGTCTGCGGCAGAGCGCCGTGCCATGCGAAGAGCTCGGCGAGGTCGATATCCGGGCGTACGCCGGGCGGCGGCGCCTCGGCAACTGCCCGATAGAAGGCGAGGTGTGTGGCTTCGTAACACATCGTCATCGCGCCCGTGAAGCTGTGTGCGTGGCCGCGCGCCAGCATCGCGTGGAAGAACATCCGATCGCCGATGCGCGACAACTCCCGCGGCCACGTTCCCCACAGCGGCAGCAGATCGAACGCGCCGGACGCGACGAGGTAGCAGTTCGTATCGACATGTACGCTGTTGTCGCTGCGCTCGATCAGCGGCATCAGCGTTCCATCGATACGGTGCAGCGTGCGCGCCGAATGACAGATCGCCGTTCCGCGTGCGCGATGACAGGCGAACAGGGACTCGACATGGCGCGGCCGGAACCAGTTGTCGGCATCGAGATTGACCACCGCGTCGAAGCCGGCCTCGATCGCGGCCTCACCCGCGATCCGGCGCGGCGTGTCACCGAAGTCTCGACTGGATGACGGAAGCCGGATATGCCGCACGGGCCAGCCGTCGAGCTCCGTTCGCGGAAACCCGTCGGCGACCAGTATGTGTTCGCAGGGCACCGTCTGCTGTCGGACGCTCCGATGGCATCGCGCGAGAACCTCCACGGACTCCTGAAAATAGGGCGTCAATACCGCGATGCGCGGCGGTCGGTCTACCGGAGCGAGCTTGAGGCTCGCGCCCGGCAGATCGTCCGGCTGACCGAGCGCGATGAAGAGTTGCAGGAGAAGGCGCCGTCCGTCGCGGTCGTCGGGCCGCGCCGCGCAATGTCGCTCGAGATCGATGAATTCTGCGCGCTTCGCGGAGACGGAGGATTCGCGCAATGCCCTTCCGAGGCCATCGGTCATCGCGTCTTTCCGCCCACCGCAAGGGTCTCCGCAAAGCGCATCAGGCGGCGCAGAGTGTCGAGCGCTACCGGCGCCCGGTAGCGCAACGCATGCTCGAACGGCACAGGATCTTCCGTCAACTCGATAGTGGACGCCGGCCGCCATTCCCCGCGCGCCAGTCCGTAATTGCAGGCAATTTCCAGCAACCTCTGATGGTCAAGCGTTCCGCCGGCCCGCAGGTCCTCGTACAGGTCTCGCCAATGGAAGCCCAACGCCTCGTCGCCCGACTGCCGCGCCAGATAGGCAAGACAACCGATGATCACCTTGCTCTCGAGCTGGCTTCGGCTCCTCACCGGAGCATGGGCGATGAATGCAACCTCTTGTCGCAGGCGCGCATGCGGCCGGACCACGCTTTCGTCGGGCGATCCCACGTGATGATTGCCCTCGGTCACGCGGTCGTCCGGACGTTCGAGCAAGCCGCGACCGGCGATCGCCTTGTAATACGCCCAGGAAGGGCGGCGCTCCACCTTCAGTCTCCGTCTGAGATGTCCCGCACCGAACGGCACGCCGTCCGCGAACGAATCAGGAACGTACGTCAACCAGTGTGCGACCGCGTGCATCCCTGGCGGAACGTCGAGAAGCGCCCTCTCGAGGTGCTCGCGGCTCGGCACGCGCAGGAACTCGTCGGCATCGAGGGCGAACACGAAGTCCGCGCCCTGGTCGCGCAGCGTTTCCCTCGCGACATCCGTAATGCGCGACGATTGGAGGAACGCGGGCTCCCGGTCCCCGATGATGCGCAACGACAAGCCCTCTCGCTGCAGCTCGCCCAGGATCTCTGCGGTCCCGTCGAACGACCCGTGATCGACAATCGCGAGGCCGTCGAGCGCTTCGAGATTGTGGCGGACGAAGGCTTCGATCACGTCCGCCTCGTTGCGCACCATCGACACGCCCCAGAGTCGCATGCTCGTCACCTCTGCCTGGGAGTGCCCATCGTCGGGAGACATTGAACCGTCTCCGCGGCGTCTTTAGGACGTTGGCGTCCGGAGCAATTCCCGAATATCGTGCGCGAACACGTCGGGCCCCTGCCCGTAGCCGACGTACACGCGCAGCTTGCCGCTCGGGTCGAAGATGAACGTCCCGGCCGAATGATCGACGGTGTAGGTGCCGGGTGTGGCGCCCGGCTGCTTCTGGTAGATGACCTTGAATTCCTTCGCCGTGCGCGCCGTCGCGTCCGCGTCGCCGTACAGGCCGACGAATCGCGGGTCGAACGCGGGCACGTATTTCGACAGGAGATCCTGGGTGTCGCGCTCCGGGTCGACCGTGACGAAGAGCACCTGCACGCGGTCGGCGTCCGCGCCGAGCCGCTTCATCGCCTCCGCGAGCTCGGACAGCGTGGTCGGGCACACGTCGGGGCATTGCGTGTAGCCGAAGAACATGACGACGGCCTTGCCGCGGTAGTCGGCGAGCGTGCGCGGCTTCCCGTTGTGATCGGTCAGGTGGAAATCGCGGCCGAACGTCGTGCCGGTCACGTCGGAGGCCATGAATTTCGGCGCGCCGGACCCGCACGCCGCCATCGCCAATGCCGCGAAGATGACGACCGCAAGCCTCCTCAGCGCGAGCATCAATGCCAGTAGTGATCGACGAGCAGCACCGAGAAGAGCGCTGCGAGATACCAGACCGAATACTTGAACGTCGCGCGCGCGAGCTCGATGCTGTAGTCCCGATACAGCGCAATCGCGTAGAGCAGGAACACCGCGCCCAGCCCGAGCGCACCGGCGAGGTAGAGGAAACCGCTCATCCGGACGGCGAAGGGCAGCAGCGACACCGCGACGAGCGCCACGGTGTAGAGGACGATCATCAGCTGCGTGAAACGGCGGCCGTGCGTCACCGGCAGCATCGGCAGCCCCGCTTTCGCGTAATCCTGCGCGCGGTAGAGCGCGAGCGACCAGAAATGCGGCGGCGTCCAGACGAAGATGATGAGGAACAGCAGAAGCGCGTCGGGCGCGACGTCGTTGGTGACGGCCGCCCAGCCGAGGACGGGCGGCATCGCGCCGGAAGCGCCCCCGATCACGATGTTCTGCGGCGTCGCCGGCTTGAGAAGCACCGTGTAGACGATCGCATAGCCGACGAACGTCGCGAGCGTGAGCCACATCGTCAACGGGTTCACGAAATGGAAGAGCACGAACAGCCCCACGCCGCCGACCAGCGTGGCGAACGCGAGGGTCGTCAGCGACGAGATTTCGCCCGCCGGCAGCGGCCGGCGGCGAGTGCGCGCCATCAGCGCATCGATCTTCTGCTCGACGAGGCAGTTGATCGCCGCGGCAGCGCCCGCCACGAGCGCGATGCCGAGCGTTCCGAAGACGACGGGCATCGGCGGCGGCACGCCGGGAACCGCGAGGAACATGCCGATCATCGCGACGAAGACGATGAGCGACACCACGCGCGGCTTGGTCAGCGCGAGAAACTGCCGGAAGCGGACTTCCGCGAGGGCGAGTGTGGTCATGAAGAGGTCATCGAGCCGCGTGCGCGTCGTCGCGGAAAGCCGGGGATTTTACCATCGCTCGCCGCCGCGCCGCTACCCGATCCCCGACGCCCGCAGCACCCGCGCGAGATCCTTCGCCAGCCCCTTGATGTCCGGATCGGCGGGGTAGGCCAGGACGAGGTTGCCGAGCGGATCGATGAGCCAGATGCCCGGATGCGCACCGGGCAACGCTGCGAGCGCGTCCGCTGCCACGCGGGCGACGACGAGCCCGGGGTGCGCGGCCCGCAATTCCGGCGCAGGCGGCGTCCCGCCGGCATCGAGCCAGACGCGAACGACACGGTCCCGCTCCTTGCCCTGCATCGTGTGCGCCTGTCGCGTCGCGTAGAGCGTTCGCTCGCAGCCAGCGTCGCACCCCGTCGTGCCGCCGGCGAGCAGCACCCAGCGCCCCCGAAGGTCGGCGAGCCGGAACGGCGCGCCATCGGCGGTCGTGCCCACGAGATCCGGTGCAGGAGCAGTCGGCAGCAGCGTCCCGTAATTGACCTGCGCGCTGCGCGGATAGAAGTAGTAGATCGCATACGACGCGATGACCGGCGCGACGCACGTCGCGGCGATCAGCAGCAGCGTGCGTCGGGCGCGCGCGGCGGCGGCACTCTGATCACTTGTCGTTTCAGGCATTGGAAGGCGGTTTCGCCCGGCGCAGGTTGAGAACGATCCACAGGACGATCGCAAGCGCCGCGAAGCTGTACCACTGGACCATGTAGATCCGATGCTTGTCGACGCCGAAGTCCGGCGCCGGCCAATCGCGGACGAGGCCATCGTCCGGAGTCGGCGCCGCCGTCGCTTCGATCATCACGGGCAGCGCCGCGACTCCCGTCGCCGCTGAAAACCTCGCGGGGTCGACGTTCTGCCACACCGGCCCGCTCGCGGTTTCCTTGGCGAGCTCGAAGACGCCGGTCGGGGGCAACTCGATGCGGCCGTGCACGGCGACCGGGCCGCCAGGCGGCGCAACTTGCGGAAGCGCGGCGCGCGTCGGGCCCTGAGGCGTCCACCCCCGGTTGACGAGCACCGTGCGGCCGTCGGCGAGAACGAGCGGCGTGATCACGTGATACCCGGCCCGTCCGTCGTGCACGCGGTTGTCGAGGAGAAGCTGCCGACGCGCATCGTATTCGCCGGCGGCGGTGACTGTGCGATAGCGGAGCGCGGCCCAGTCGGTCGACTCGGGCAGGGTTGCGACGGCAACGGGCGCCTGTGCCGCGGCCGCATCGAATTGCGCGCGCAGCGCTTCCTTGTCGTGCATCCGCCGCTGTTGCCACTGCCCCGCGGCGACGAAGACGGTCACCGCGACGATCGTGGCGACGGTCGGCAGCGCGCGCGGCCGGAACCGGCGCGGCGGCGAGCGTGTCGAATCCTTCGGGTTTGGCATTGCCGCGAGCTTCGCCTACACTGCAAACAGGATGAAAATCATCGTCGTCGCCGGGCTCATCGCCGTCATCGCGAGCCTGTTCTCGGCGCTCTATTTCCTCTATCGCGACCACGGCCAGGGCACGCGGATGGTGAAGATGCTCGCCGTGCGCGTCGCGCTGTCGGCGAGCGTCGTCGCCTTCCTCGTCATCTCCTACCGCATGGGCTGGATCGCGCCGACCGGACTGCGATAGAAGTAGCCGCCGCGGCCTCCGCGCTGTTGTGCGAATTGTTGCGCCGGGGGTCGCCGCTCGCGTCGACTCGCGATCGCTCGCTCCCCCTTGCCTTCGGCCGGGCCCCAGCTTGCCGCTCGCGCGCGACCGCCGCGCGGCTTTCCAGGCGCGTTCGCCGGTCGCTAGAGCCAGTAGACCAGGACGAAGAGCAGCAGCCAGACGACGTCCACGAAGTGCCAGTACCACGATGCCGCCTCGAACGCGAAGTGGTGGTCCGGCGTGAAGTGGCCCCTGAGGATCCGCGCGAGCATCACCGACAGCATGATCGCGCCGATCGTCACATGAAAGCCGTGGAATCCGGTCAGCATGAAGAACGTCGACCCGTAGACGCCGGTCGACAGCTTGAGGTTCAACTCGCTGTAAGCGTGGAAATACTCGAACGCCTGGAAGCCGAGGAACGTGAAGCCCAGCACGATCGTCGCGAACAGCCACAGCTTCAGCGCGCCTCGATGATTGGCCTTCAGCGCGTGATGCGCGACGGTCAGCGTGAAACCCGACGACAGCAGGATGATCGTGTTGAGCAGCGGAATGCCCATCGCCGCCATCGGCGTGAACGCTTCGCGGATGTACGGGCCGACGGTCGGCCATGAATAGTTGTAATCGGGCCAGAGGATCTTCGAGCCGAGGCTGCCGAGGTCCGGCGCCGACAGGTTGCGGATGTAGAAGAGCGCGCCGAAGAACGCGGCGAAGAACATCACCTCGGAGAAGATGAACCAGCTCATGCTCCAGCGGAACGAGAGATCCACCTTCTTGTTGTATTGATGGCCCTCCGATTCGCCGATCACGGTGCCGAACCAGCCGAACATCATCACCAGCAGCACGCAAAATCCCGCGAGGACCATCCACGGACCCGCGGCGAAGTTGTTGAACCAGAAGGCCGCGCCCATTCCCATCAGCAGCAGTGCGACCGCGCCGACCACCGGCCAGTGCGACGGCTGCGGGATGAAGTAATACGGCTTCGCGGCTTCTTGTGTCGACATCGGAGTAACTCCTAAACAAAAGGCGGGCGCGGGTTATCCGGCGCCCGCCGCTCCACTAGAGATTTTTCCCGCGCCTTCGACTTCGAAGAATGTGTACGACAGCGTGATCGTCGCGATGTCCTTCGGCAGCGCCGGATCGACGACGAACACCACCGGCATCTGCCGCGTCTCGCCGGCTTGCAGCGTCTGCTTGGTGAAGCAGAAGCACTCGAGCTTGCGGAAGTATTGCGCGGCCTCGCGGGGTCCGTAGCTCGGGATCGCCTGGCCGGTCATCGCGTGGTCGGTCCGGTTGGAGATCTCGTAGACGACCTGCCGCACTTCGCCGGGATGCACGCTGACGATGACCTCCAGCGGCCGGAACGCCCAGGGCATCCTGTTGACGTTCGAGTCGAGCTCGATTCGCACCGCGCGTGCCGCATCGATCTGCGTGTTCTTCGCCTCGTCGGCGACGGCGATGTCGCGGAGACCCGTCGCCTCGCATATCTTGTCGTAGAACGGAACGAGGCCGTAGCCGAACCCGAACATCGCGACGACGATCACGAGGAGCTTGCCGAGCAGCCGGCGGTTGCTGCGCCGCGGATCGCCGACGTCGCTCATTTGCGCAAGCTCCTGCCGATGGCGAACGCGAGGAACAGCAGCACCGCCGCTCCCATGACGCCGGCGCCCACCAGAGGGCCGCCGTAGGCATGCGCGACGATGACGCCGACGAAGAACACCGCGGCGATCGACGCGAACACCAGCGCGGTCCGCACGTTCGCCGCCTTGCGATCGCCGGTCGAGGTGGAATTGACGGAGTTCATCCCAGAGTCGAGCCCTCCAGGTTCACCCGGAGGGCTCGGGTCCTATTTGATAACGGGAGGAGTTTCGAACGTGTGATACGGCGCTGGCGACGGCAGCGTCCACTCGAGCGTATCCGCGCCTTCCCATGGCTTTGCCGGCGCCCTCTCGCCCTTGCCCATTACGCATTTCAGCACGATGTACAGGAACAGGAGCTGCGATGCGCCGAACCAGAACGCGCCGATCGACGCCACCATGTTCCAGTCGGCGAACTGCTGCGCGTAGTCGGGAATCCGGCGCGGCATGCCCGCGAGGCCGAGGAAGTGCATCGGGAAGAACGTCAGGTTGAACGCGAGCATCGACGACCAGAAGTGGATCTTGCCCAGGCGCTCGTCGTACATCGTGCCGGTCCACTTCGGGATCCAGAAGTAGACGCCGCCGAAGAACGCGAAGAGGCTGCCGGCTACCATCACGTAGTGGAAGTGGGCGACGACGTAATAGGTGTCCTGCAGCTGGATGTCGACCGGCGTGATCGCGAGCACGAGACCGGTGAAGCCGCCCATCGTGAACAGGAACAGGAAGCCGATCGCGAACAGCATCGGCGATTCGAGCGTAATCGAGCCCTTCCACATCGTGGCGAGCCAGTTGAACACCTTCACGCCGGTCGGCACCGCGATCAGCATCGTCGCGTACATGAAGAACAGCAGACCCGCGGCCGGCATGCCGACGGTGAACATGTGGTGCGCCCAGACGATGAACGACAGGATCGCGATCGCGGCCAGCGCGTAGACCATCGATGCGTAGCCGAACAGCGGCTTGCGCGAGAACGCCGGGATGATCTGCGAGATGATCCCGAATGCCGGCAGGATGATGATGTAGACCTCCGGATGCCCGAAGAACCAGAACACGTGCTGAAAGAGCACCGGGTCGCCGCCGCCGGCCGCGTTGAAGAACGTGGTGCCGAAGTGGCGGTCGGTGAGCAGCATCGTCACCGCGCCGGCGAGCACCGGCATCACCGCGATCAGCAGATACGCCGTGATGAGCCACGCCCAGCAGAAGAGCGGCAGCTTCATCATCGTCATGCCCGGTGCGCGCAGGTTCAGGATCGTCGTGATGATGTTGATCGAGCCCATGATCGACGACGCGCCCAGGATGTGGACCGCGAAGATCGTGAGGTCCATCCCCATGCCGGCTTGCACCGTCAGCGGGGGGTACATCGTCCAGCCGCCGGAGGCGGCGCCGCCGGGAACGAGCAGCGACGTGAGGAGCAGGATCGCGGCGGGCGGCAGCAGCCAGAAGCTCCAGTTGTTCATCCGCGCGAACGCCATGTCGGGCGCGCCGATCATCATCGGGATCTGCCAGTTTGCGAAGCCGACCGCCGCCGGCATGATGGCGCCGAACACCATGATGAGCCCGTGCAGCGTCGTCATCGAGTTGAAGAACTCGGGGTTGACGATCTGCAGGCCGGGCTGGAAGAGCTCGGCGCGGATGACCATCGCCATCGTGCCGCCGACCATGAACATCGTGAACGAGAACCACAGGTACATCGTGCCGATGTCCTTGTGGTTGGTCGTCGTCAGCCAGCGCATGATCCCCGAGGGGTGATGCGCGTGCCCGTCGTCGACGTGGCCGTAGCCGGGGGCGTGATCGTGGGTGACACTGCTCATGAGGGTCTCCGGATTGTTCGGCGGCTTACTGCCGTGCGACCTTGACTTCGGAAGGCTGGATCGCTTCGCCGGTGTGGTTGCCCCAGCTGTTGCGCGTGTACGTGATGACCGCCGCGATGTCGGTGTCGGAGAGCGACTTGCCCCACGCGATCATCGCCGTCGGCTTGCCGTCGCGCTCGACGCCGTTCAGCACCGTGTGGATCTGCGCGAGCTTGGGGCCGTTGACGACCTTCGAGCCGTCGAGCGGCGGGAACGCGGGCGGGGCGCCCTTGCCGGTCGCCTGATGGCAAGCCACGCAGTTGGCGGCGTACACCGTCGCGCCGCGCGCGACGAGGTCCTTCAGGTCCCAGACCTTGGCCGGATCGTCGCCGGCCGCGGCGGCTTCATTCTTCCGGGTCTTGATCCAGTTCGCGTAGTCGTCCTTCGACACGACCTGGACGACGATCGGCATGAAGCCGTGCTCCTTCCCGCAAAGCTCGGCGCACTGGCCGCGATAGGTTCCGACCTCCTCCGCCTTGAACCATGAGTCGCGAACGAAGCCCGGAATCGCATCCTGCTTGACGCCGAACGCGGGGACCCACCACGAATGGATCACGTCGCCGGCGGTGATCAATACGCGGATCTTGGTGTCGACCGGGACGACCAGCGGACGGTCGACCTCGAGCAGGTAGTGCTCGCCCTTGGGTTCCAGGTTCTCGATCTGCGCCGTCGGCGTCGCGAGGTTCGAGTAGTAGCTCACGCCCTCCTGCAGGTAGTCGTAGTTCCACTTCCACTGGTAACCGGTGATCTTGACCGTCAGTCCCGGCTCGGTCGTGTCCTTCATCGCGAGCACCGTCTTGGTCGCGGGGAACGCCATGAAGAGGAGGATCAGGAACGGGATCACGGTCCAGACGATCTCGACCGTCGTGTTTTCGTGGAACTGGTGCGCTTCGTGCCCGACCGACTTCCGGTGCTTGAAGATCGAGTAGAACATCACGCCGAAGACGGCGACGAAGATCACAACGCAGATCCACATGATGAACGTGTGCAGGTCGTACATCTGCCGCGCGATCGGCGTGACCGGCGGCTGCAGGTTCCATTCGCGCGCCGCGAACGCCGCCGCAGGCGCCGCCAGCGCCGCTGCCAATCCCGCCTGCATGAGCCTGACGCCGGCCCGAATCTTGTTGCCTGCCATGCTTCCCTCGCGCGTGCTGCGTTGGTGGTGCGAAACCCGCCGTCGATGCCAACGCCGGACGCCTGGCGTCACGGCACCCGCGCATAGCCTCGCGAGGGCGCCACGCGGAACCCGGATGCGATGACTATCGGTGGGGATTCGGCGCCTGGCATCGATCCCGCCGCGCGGCCCAGGGCTCCAGGGGAGACTCATCCCGATGATCGGAATGCGTTTTTCCGTATTCGAAGCCTGCAGTGCCACGCCGGATTGCTGCAAAAGGCGCGGAATGTTAGCACGGAACGCGCGAGCGCCGGTAGACGAAGCCGAGGGTCGCGGCGGCGCGCGTCGGTCACCCGAGACCGAGGAAGTGCAGCGCTCCTGACAACGTCGGCTGACGCGTTTCGCCGTCGAGCCAGCGAAGGTCCTCGAGCAGCGGCGCCGGGAGCCGATCCTGCAACGCGGAAACGTTGGCGTCGCCCGCTGTCATCGCCGGATCGATCCGATTGGCGATCCAGCCGGCGAATGCGAGTCCGCGCGCCGCGATGGCTTGCGCGGAGAGAAGCGCGTGATTGAGGCAGCCCAGCCGAATGCCGACCACCAGCACGACCGGCAGATCCAGCCGCGCGGCAACGTCGAGCATGTCGATCCGTGCACCGAGGGGGACCATCGCGCCGCCCGCGCCTTCGACGATCACCACGTCGGCGAGCGCGCAAAGCCGATCGTACGCCGACGCGATGCGGTCGAGATCGATGGCGACCCCTGCGCGAGCGGCGGCGAGATGCGGAGCGATCGCCGGCGCGAACGCGTACGGATTCACGTCCGCCAGCGGCGCTTCGACGTTGCCTGCGGCGAAGAGCGCCGTGACGTCGTCGTTGCGGGCCGCGCCCTGAACGATGCCGGCGGCCACCGGCTTCATGCCGACGGCGCGAGACCCGCGCGCGACCAGCCCGCGCAGCAGCCCGGCCGCCACCAGCGTCTTCCCCACTCCCGTGTCGGTGCCGGTGATGAAGACTCCAGCCGGCAACGGCCCATTCGCGCGTGGCCCGACCGTGCTCATCGCGCAAAGGTCACGATCGCATGACCCTCCGGTGTGCGCCGCGGCGCCACCTTCCATGCGTGGCCGTAGATCACCTCGAACGTCGCGGGGATGCGGCCATCCGCCGCGCGCCCCGGCATCGCTTCCAGCGCAGCGAGCGCGCGCTCGAAGCGCCTGCGGCCGGTGAGGCCCCGGCGCCGGCCAACCGTCGCATTGGTCGCGCCGATCGCCTTGAGGTCATGCGCCATCGATCGCGCGTCGGGATAGGTGAGCGTCAGCATTTCCATCTGCATCACGGGATCGGCGAAGCCGGAGTGCACGAGCAGATCGCCGATATCGTGCATGTCGGTGAACCGTCCGACGTGCGGGTGCGCGTCGACGGCGGTGAACGCCGCGCGCAGCTCCTTCAGCGTGTCGGGGCCGAACGTCGTGAACGTGACGAGCCCGCCGACTTCGAGCACGCGGTGGATCTCGGCGATGGCGCGCGGCAGCTCCGCGACCCATTGCAGCGCGAGATTGCTCCATACGAGACCAAACGTGGCCGCCGCGAAAGGAAGCGCGGCGAGATCGCCGCAGACCAGCGCGGGCGCACCGGGGGCGCGGCCCCCCAGCGGCGAGAGCAGCTTGTCGAGCAGCGACCGGCTTGCGCCGGTTCGCTCGCGTGCGGCCGCGAGCATCGGCAACGCGTTGTCGAGCGCGACGCGACGCGACTGCGGATAGCGCGCGGCGAGCTCGGGCAGCGCTTCTCCGGTGCCGCATCCTGCATCGAGAACCGCCATCGGCGCGAGCTTGACCAGGTCGAGCCGTTCCATCATCCGCGCGCCGACTTCGCGCTGCAGCACCGCTGCCGCGTCGTAGGTTGCTGCGGCGCGCGCGAACTGCCGCCGCACCGCGCGCGGATCGATCGCGGCGGCATCGGGTTCGCGCGGGAGATCAGCGGGCATCGAGGAATTCGGCGAGCGCTCGACCGAAGGCGTCGGGGTGCGAGAGGAACGGCACATGCGCGGCGCCGTCGACCGACACGAAGTCGGCATTGGGCATCGTCGTCGCGAGCCATTTGCCGGCCGCGGCCGGCGCGAGCGTGTCGCGCTCCCCGGCAACGACCAGCGCGGGGTGCGCGATGCGCGGAACCGCCGCGCGAAGATCCGACGTCGACAGCGCCGCGAGCGCCTCCGAGAGCGTTCGTCGCGACGGTTCGCCGCGCGCGTAGAGCTCGTTGCGCAACGAGGCGAGCGCCGCATGCCCGTGCTCGCTGCCGCGCATCTGCAGCGTGAGGAAGCGCAGCACCGTCGCCTTCCACGCGACTTCGAGCTCGTCGCCGAAGCGTTGCAGCGTCTGCGCCGACATCGCAGGCTCCCAGCCGTCACCGGCGGCGAAGCGCGGCGTGGTCGCGACCAGCACCAGCCGCGCAATGCGCTCCGGATGCGCGAGCGCCCACTTGAGAGCGATCTGGCCGCCGAGCGACCAGCCGACGACGACGAGGGGCGAGCGCTCCGCGGCGAACGCGGCGTCGAGCAGGCGGACGACGCCGTCGATCGTGAACGAAGGGGCCGGCGCGCTGAAGCCGTGCCCCGGCAAATCGACCGCGTGGACACGATGCCGCTTGGCGAGCGTCGCGGCGAGGCCGCCCCAGACGCCCGAGTGCATCGCCCATCCGTGCAGCAGCGCGAGCGGCGGACCGTGACCGGACGATTCGACGTGCAGCACGCTCTTCATCGCGAGACAGCTGCCGCGAATGCGGGCGCGAGCTCGGCGAGCGCAGCGCAGAGTGCGTCGACATCGGCGTTCGTGTGCGCCGCAGTCAGCGATACGCGCAGCCGGGCGGTCCCCTGCGGGACGGTCGGCGGACGGATCGCCGGAACCCAGAAGCCTCGTTGCAGCAGCGCCGCGGAAAGCCCGACAGCGGTTTCGTTGGCTCCGACGATCAGCGGCTGGATGGCGGTGCGTGAATTCGCAAGCGCGAACGGGAGCGCGCGCATCCGCTCGCGAAACCGCTCGATCAGCGTCGCGAGATGAGCGCGCCGCGGCGCGTCGTCGCGGATCATCGCAAGGCTCGCGCGAAGCGCCTCGGCCAAAAGCGGCGGGGGCGCCGTCGTGTAGATGTACGGACGCGCCGTCTGCACCAGCGTATCGATGACGGCAGGATGCGCGGCGACGAACGCGCCCGCGACACCCGCGGCCTTGCCCAGCGTGCCCATGAGCACGATGCGCTCGGACGCAATGCCCATTTCGGCGAGCGATCCGCGACCCTCACCCAGCACGCCGAAGCCATGCGCATCGTCGACCACCAGCCACGCGTCGAATTCCTCGGCGAGCGCGAGCAGCGCCGGCAGCGGCGCGAGATCGCCGTCCATGCTGAACACCGCGTCGGTCGCGATCAGCTTGCGCGGTGCCTTCGCCGACGCGAGCCGCGCGCGCAGCGCCGCAGTATCACCGTGGGCGTAACGGACGAACTCCGCGCGGGAGAGAAGCGCGCCGTCGTTGAGGCACGCGTGATTGAGCCGGTCGGCGAAGATCGCGTCACCGCGGCCGGCGAGCGCCGTCAAGATCGCGAGGTTGGCGAGATAACCCGATGAAAACGTCAGCGCCCGCGCGCGGGCACACGGCCGCACGAAGGCCGCCAATTCGTTCTCCAGCGCTTCGTGCGGACGACAATGGCCGGAAACGAGATGCGATGCGCCTGCACCCACACCCCAGCGCGACGCCGCCGCAGCGACCGCCGCGATCAGCGCCGGATGGTTGGCGAGGCCGAGGTAATCGTTGCTCGCGAACGCGACGAGCTCGCGGCCGTCGACGATGACGCGAGGACCTTGCGGCGAATCGACGATGCGGCGCTCACGCGCGAGGCCGGCCGCGGCGCGGTCGGCGAGGTCGCGCTCAAGAGCGGCGATGAGCGCGGCCGGCACGCTTGATTCACCCAGCCGGCGCATCCATCGCGGAGAGTCCGAGCGACGCGAACAGCGCGCGGTCGGCCGCGGCCTCCGGATTGCCGGTCGTGAGGAGCTTGTCGCCGTAGAAGATCGAGTTCGCGCCGGCGACGAAACACAGCGCCTGCGCCGCGTCGCCCAGCTCCCGGCGTCCTGCGGAGAGCCGCACCATCGCCTTTGGCATGGTGATGCGCGCCACCGCGATCGTGCGGACGAACTCCAGCGGATCGAGCGCGGGAGTGCCGCCGAAACGCTCGTGCAGCGGCGTTCCCTCGACCTGCACCAGGTGATTGATCGGCACCGACTCCGGATAGGGATCGAGATTCGCGAGCTGTGCGATCAACCCCGCGCGTTGCGCCCGCGACTCGCCCATGCCGACGATGCCGCCGCAGCAGACGGCGAGGCCCGCGCCGCGAACGCGCGCGAGCGTATCGAGACGGTCGTCGTAGTCGCGCGTGGTAATCACCTCGCCGTAGAATTCCGGCGCCGTGTCGAGGTTGTGATTGTAGAAGTCGAGCCCGGCGGAGCGGAGCGCCTCGGCCTGGCCGTCCTTCAGCATGCCGAGCGTGCAGCAGGTTTCCATTCCAAGCGCCTTGACGCTGCGCACCATCTCGAGCACGGGCACGAGGTCGCGGTCCTTGGGTCCGCGCCATGCGGCGCCCATGCAGAAACGGGTGGCGCCTTGCGCCTTCGCCGCCCGCGCAGCGGCAAGCACCGTGGAAAGCTCGACGAGCTTCTCGTCGTCGACGCCGGTGTGATAGCGCTTCGCCTGCGGGCAGTAGCCGCAGTCCTCGGGGCAGCCGCCGGTCTTGACGGACAGCAGCGTCGAAAGCTGCACCGCGTTCGGCGAGTGATGCTCGCGATGGATCTGTTGCGCGCGGAAGATGAGCTCGGGAAACGGCAGCGCGAAGAGTGCCTCGATCGCCGGGACCGTCCATCTGACCGCCGGTGGCTTGCCGGCGGACCGCGAACGGTCGGCATTGATCATACGTTCGGCGGATGGCATCGCGCGGGCCCCGTGCGTTAGATTCGAGCGGAAGTTCGGCGTGCGCAGCGACAGCTGCACGTCGCGCGCGGGAAACGCCTCCTGCCGTCCTCGCGGGCGTTTCGAGTGTCGGGGGAGCAAGAACCATTGTCAAATCGATTGACCGAAACATTTGACTGCCTTACTTGACTACGTTGTGCGCGTCGCGCGGAGCGCGCTGCCGCAGCGCTGCGAGCTGTGCGTCGCCGATTGCGGCGACGAGCTGCTGTGCGGCCCCTGCGCAGCGGAGCTGCCGCGCCTCACCGCAGCCTGCCCGGCCTGCGCGCTCCCCACATCGAATGGGCTCGTCTGCGGCGCCTGTCTTGCGCATCCGCCGCCGTGGTCGCGCACGATCGCGGCCTTCGTCTATGCGTTCCCCGCCGACCGGCTCCTGCAGCAGCTCAAGTACCGAGGCCGTCTCGCGCTGGCCGATTGGGCGGGTGCCGCGCTGGCGGGTGCCGCGCGCGCGTCGTTGGCGACGCGCACGACGAAGGAGCGGCCAGACCGGGTGGTGGCGCTGCCGCTGGCGCAATCGCGGCAGCGCGATCGCGGATTCAACCAGGCGCGTGAAATCGGCGCCCGCGCGGCGCGCGCGGTCGGCCTGCCGTTGATGGCGCCGCTTGCGCGCGTCGCCGGCGCGACGCCGCAGGCGGCGCTGCCGTGGAAGGCGCGTGCGCGCAACGTCCGCGGCGCGTTTGCAGTGCACGGGGACGTTCGCGGCGCCCGGATCGCGCTGGTCGACGATGTGATGACCACCGGCGCTACTCTGGCCGAGGCCGCGCGCGCCCTTGTGCGCGCGGGGGCCGCCGATGTCGAGTGCTGGGTCGTTGCCCGCACGCTGCGGTCGAGCGACGCTTGACGTTGGCGTTGCCGACCCGCGATGCCGTAAGCTCTGACGCTCGACATGGAGCGCAAAGAGCGATGTTCGCCGTCGTCCTCGTCCACCCGGAAATTCCGCCCAACACGGGAAACGTCATCCGCCTGACCGCCAACACGGCCACCGACCTCCATCTCGTCGAGCCGCTCGGCTTCCGGATGGAGGATCGCGAGCTCAAGCGCGCCGGCCTCGACTACCACGAATACGCGCGCGTTCGCGTTCATCCCGATTTCGCAGCGTGCCGCGCGGCGCTCGATGCGCCCGCGCCGCGCCGCTGGTTCGCATTGACGACGAGCGGGGACATTTCGCTCTATGACGCGCGATTCGCCGCCGGCGACGTGCTGGTCTTCGGCTGCGAGACCTCGGGCCTGCCCGAAGGCGTGATCGCGCAATTCGCGCCGGCGGCGCGCCTGCGCATCCCGATGCGGCCGGGCGTGCGCAGCCTCAACCTGTCGAACGCGGTCGCCGTCGCCGTCTACGAAGCGTGGCGCCAGGCCGGGTTCACCGGCGCGGGCTGATCGTCATTTCGCGACGGGCGCGGGCGCGCCGCTCATCCCCAGCGCGTTCATCACGAAACGCAGCTCGTAGTCGCGATCGACGACGCGCTGCTGCGTCGTCTTGCCGGTGCCGTGGCCGCTGTCGAAATCCATGTAGAGCAGGAACGGCGACACCTGGCCCGGATTGTTCTGCACTTCGGCAACGAATTTCTTCGCGTGCAGCGGATCGACGCGCGAGTCGTACTCGCCGGCGACGACCAGCGTTTCCGGCATGTTCACGCCCGCGCGCACGTTCTGGTACGGCGAGTAGCGGAGGATCCAGCGGAAGTCCGCCGCGCGATCCGGGTCGCCGTACTCGGCGATCCAGTAGCGCGCGATCAGGAACTTGTGATAGCGGACCATGTCGAGCAGCGGCACCTGGCAGATGGCGGCGCGGAACAGATCCGGGCGCTGCGTGAGCAAGGCGCCGACGGTGAGCCCGCCGTTGCTGCCGCCCTCGACGGCGAGCTTGGCGGGCTGCGTGTATTTCTCGGCGATCAGCCATTCGGCGACGGCCACCATGTCGTCGAACGTGTTCTGCTTGCGCGCAAACATCGCCTGCTCGTGCCAGGTCTCGCCGTACTCCGAGCCCCCGCGCACGCCGGCGTCGACGAACACGCCGCCGCGGCTGATGAAGGGATACCAGCCGCCCATGTAATACGGCTCGACGGCGATGTTGAAGCCACCGTAGCCGGCGAGCAGCGTCGGATTTGCGCCGTCCTGCTTCAGGTCCTTGCGGTGGACGATGAACACCGGAATCTTCGAGCCGTCCTTCGCGGGCACATACACCCGCTTCGACACGAAGGTCGACGCATCGAGCGGCGCCTCGTCCTGCCAGACGAGCTTCCAGGCGAATGCCTCGCCCGCAAGCGCGTACTCCGACGGCGGCAGCGTGTGCGAGGCGAGGCCGGCGTAGACGGTGTCCGCATCGAGGTCGTAGCCAAGGCTCGAGATGCTGCCGAACACGGGCGGCGGCAGATCACGGAGACGCTTGCCGTCGAGGCCGTAGAGCGCGAGACGAGTGAGCACGTCCTCGCGGTCGCGCGCGACGATGCCGGTGCGTGTGACGGCAACCTGCGTCGAGCACTGTCGCGCCCTCCGGGATCAGCGTCGTCCAATCGGCGAATTCGGGATTGGCGTAGCTCGCGGCCATCAGCTTCCAGTTGGGCGCGTCGCGATTGGTGCGGAAGTACATGCGGTCCTTGCGAAAGATCGCGTCCGCCTGGAACTTGTCGCTTGTGTAGATCGTCCGCGGCTCGGCGGTCGAGGCGACCGGCCGGATCCGGATCGTGTTCGACCAGAAATCGCCGGTCTCGAACACCGTCAACGGCGCATCCTCGGGCTCGTAGACCATGCACCAGTTCTTCGCGTCGTCCATCTTGATCAGCAGTTCGTCGGTCGCCCGGTCCGCGCCGAGCTTGTGGCGGTAGCAGCGGTGCGGCTCCTGCCGCGCGTCCGATTCGGCGGTGCGCGGCGAGACGAACGCGAACGCCTCGTCGCGCGCCCAGCCGAACGAGCGCAGCCCGGTGATGAGCGGGCCGATCTGCGCGCCGGTGGTCGTGTCGATGATGCGGAAATCCTGGATTTCCGAGCCGCGCGCGTAGATGCCGACGGCCGCGCGGGTCGCGTCGCGGTTCGGAATCACGCTGCCGATCTTCGTCTTGCCCGAAGGGTCGATCGCCATCGGATCGACGAGCAGCACCTCCTTGCCGTCGAGCCGCGTGTAGAGCTTCGCTTGCGGCTCGCCCTTCTTTGCGCGCTGGAAGAACTCGCGGCCGTGCTTGAAGAACGGCGGATACGTCCGGTCGCGGTCGTAATTGCGCGCGATCTCGTCGCGCATGCCGGGAATCGCCGGCGCATTGCGGTCGAGATAATTGATCGTCGCCGCATGCTGCGCGCGGCTCCACGATTCGACGGCGGGATCCTTGCCGTTCTCGAGCCAGCGATAGCGGTCGGTCAGCGTCACGCCGTGCAGCGTCTCCACCACCGGCCGTGCAGGTGTGGCCGGCGGAAAGAACGGCGTTTCGGCGCCCTGGGCGCCACCGAGCGTTGCCGCCATCAATGCCACGACCGCCGCGGCTCGCGTGCGGCAACTCGACCGGAAACTGAACATCTCACCTCCTCATCCCGCTTCCGCCCTCGGCTCGCGCCGCAAGAGCGCGAGGACCGCGTCACGCGGGGACAGATCTTCGTACAGGACACGATACACGGCGTCGGCGATCGGCATCTCGATCGCGTGCTGGAGCGCAAGCGCGTGGGCCGCCCGTGCCGCGGCGACCCCTTCGGCGACGTGACCGAGTTCCGCCAGCGTTTGCGCCAGCGTGCGGCCACGGGCGAGCGCGAGCCCGACGCGCCGGTTGCGCGAGAGATCGCCGGTGCACGTGAGCACGAGATCGCCAAGGCCCGCGAGTCCCATCAGCGTCTCCCGCCTGCCGCCGAGCACGCCGGACAGCCGCCCGGTCTCCGCCAGTCCGCGGGTGATGAGCGCGGCGCGCGCGTTGTGGCCGAAGCCGAGCCCGTCGCTCGCGCCGGCGGCAATTGCGAGCACGTTCTTCAACGCGCCGCCGACCTCGACGCCGGCGAAGTCGTCGCTTTCATAGGCGCGCAGCGTGTCGGCACGCAGCAGCGACGCAACCTCGGCCGCGAGCGCCGGGTCGGTCGCCGCGACCGCGACCGCCGTCGGCAGCCCGCGCGCCACCTCCTCGGCGAAGCTCGGGCCCGAGACCACGCCGACCGGCGCCGGCCAGCGCGGGCCGATCAGTTGATGCGCGAGCCCCGGGCCGGCGGGCGTAACGACGAATCCCTTCGACAACCAGACGAGCGGCGCCCGCGCGCCGGCGCGTGCCAACTGGTCGGCGAGATCGCCGAGCGCCGCGATCGGAGTGGCGCCAATCAGAAGGTCTGCACGTGCGGCAGCCGCGAAGTCGGCGCTTACTGACAGCGCCTCGGACAACGCGATGCCGGGCAGGTAGCGCTCGTTGCGCCGGGAAGCGGCGATCTCCGTCACGCTGCCGCATCGCGCGCCCACAGCGTCACGTGGACATCGTCGCGGCGGGCGAGGTGCGACGCCAGCGCCGTTCCCCACGCGCCCGCGCCCAGCACCGCGACCGACGTCGTCATCGGGAGACTCGCGCCCGGTCCGCTCTAGAGGCCGAACACCTGCGTGATGCGGACGAAGCCCGTCTGCCCGTCGCGGTGGCGGACCTTGACCCAGCCGGGTGCGGCCGTGGTCGCCGCCGAGGACGCCGTCTCGGCCAGGTCGAGGAGCACGCTCTGCTCGGCGCGAAAGACGAGCGGAGCGTTGTCGTCGGGATTCGCGCGCACCTCGGCGAGCGGCACCCGCACGACCAGGGTCCGCTTGTCCGCCAGCGACTTGCGCTCGACCCAGCCGATCGTGCCGCCGGCATCGCGCACCTTGCTCCAGCCCTCGACCGCGACAATCACCTCGAGCGGCGTGTCGCGACCGAGCACGAAAAGCGGCTTCGCCTTGGCCGACGGCGCGTCGTACAGCACCGCCGCCGGATCGGCGATCGAGCGATAGTCCGCAGCGGCCGCGACGCCCGTCAGCGCGAGCGCGCCGAATGCGGCAGCGGCCAGCGCAACGCGGCGCGCCATCGCGACGTTCAGTTCGCGGCCGTGGCCGGCGCCGGCTGCTGCATCTGCGCCAGCTGCTGCTGGTAGAGCGCCTCGAAATTGATCGGCGCGAGATGCACCGGCGGAAAACCGGCGCGCCCGACCGCGTCGGCCAGCGTTTCCCGCAAATACGGGAAGAGCACGTTCGGGCAGTTGATCGCGATCACCGGCTGCATGTGCTCGGGCGGGATGCCGCGGATCGTGAAGATCCCCGCCTGCGAGGCTTCGACGAGAAAGAGCGTCCGGTCGCTGGTCTTCGCGGTCAGCGTGATGGTGAGCACGCACTCGTACATGTCGGGCTCGATCTGCTCGCCGCGGGTGCGGAGGCCGACCTCGACCTGCGACTGCTCGGTCGTCTTGAACGACTGCGGCGAGCCGGGACATTCGAGCGACAGATCCTTGACGTAGACCTTGTCGATCGAGAAGACAGCCGCGTTGTCGGTCGCGGGAGCGGGTTGCTGGAAGTCGGCCATGGTGCGTTCCTTCGGAATGAGGGCAAACGCGTGATTTTACGCGAACTGCCGCCGCAAGGCGCGCGCGCCCGTCCCGGTTCGCTTCAGCCACCCGCGCCCGCCAGCAGCGGCGCGAGCCCGCCCGCGTGGTCGAGCGCGACCAGATCCTCGTAGCCGCCCACGTGCACGTCGCCGACGTAGATCTGGGGGACGGTGCGGCGGCCGGTCCGTTGCATCATCGCCGTCCGTTCGTTGGGATCGAGGTCGATGCGGATCTTGGAAATCGCCGTCACGCCCCTTGCGCCGAGATAGCGCTCGGCGCGGACGCAGAAAGGACAGGTCGCCGTCGTGTACATCGTGATCGTCGGCGCGCCGGCGGCCACCTCACTTCTCCACCGGCAGGCCGTCCTTCTTCCAGGCGGCGATTCCGCCGTGGAGCGAAAAGATCTCCTTGAATCCCGCCTTCTCGAGCGTGCCGGCGGCCATCCGGCTCCGCCGTCCGAGGTCACAGTACGCGACGACCGGCCGCGAGGTGAGCTTGCCGAGCTCCGACACGCGGCTCGTCAGCTGCGACAACGGAATATGGATCGCACCGGGCAACCGGCCGCCTTCGAATTCCTTCGGCTCGCGCACGTCGAGCAGCACGGCGTTGCGGCGGTTGATGAGCTGCGTGGCCTCGATGTTGTTGACGTCCTTCACCGGCGAGAAGCGGCGCTGCACGAAAGGCCAGATCAGCATGCCGCCGGAGAGCAGGAGCACGCCCAGCAGCATCAGGTTGGTGGTGTTTTGCAGGAAAGCCATCGGATGCAGGGACTTCGAAGGGGACAAAGGTAAAATGATAGCGCACGCCGATGACGGGCCTGACGGGCGCGCCTCCGGGCGCATTCGTCGCCGTCGCATCCTCTCCCACGCCGCGATGAACCCCGCCGTCAAAACCGTTGCCCGCCCGGTCGTCCTGCTGATTCTCGACGGCTTCGGCTGCCGGGAGGACGCGCCGGATAACGCCATCAGCCGCGCGCGGATGCCGAACTGGGACCGCCTGCTCGCCTCGTGCCCGCACACGTCGATCGATGCGTCGGAGCTCGACGTCGGATTGCCCGCGGGCCAGATGGGGAATTCCGAGGTCGGGCATCTCAATATCGGCGCGGGCCGTGTCGTCTACCAGGACTTCACGCGCATCGACCATGCGATCGCGACCGGCGAGTTTGCGCGCAATCCAGTGCTGACCGAGGCCGTCGCCGTCGCGAAAGCCAACGGCGCGGCGGTCCACCTGCTGGGGCTCGCCTCGCCCGGCGGCGTGCACAGCCACGAGCGCCAGATCGCCGCGATGGTGGGGTTGGCCGCGAACGGCGGCGCCCCGCGCGTCTACGTCCACGCCTTTCTCGACGGCCGCGACACGCCACCCAAGAGTGCGGGGCCGTCGCTCGCGTTCCTGTCCGGCGTCTGCGCCGGATTCGCCGGCGCGCGCATCGCCTCGATCTGCGGCCGCTATTACGCAATGGACCGCGACAAGCGCTGGGAGCGGATCCAGGCGGCCTACGATCTTCTCGTCGACGGTCGCGCCGCCCATTCGGCGCCTGACCCGCAGACCGCGCTCGCGGCGGCCTACGCGCGCGGTGAAACCGACGAATTCGTGCAAGCGACCGCCATCCTCGACGCGGAGGGCCGCGCCGCGACGATGGCGGATGGCGACGTCGTCGTGTTCATGAATTTCCGCGCCGACCGTGCGCGGCAGATCACGCGCGCGCTCACCGACCCGGCGTTCGACGGTTTCGTGCGCCGCCGCGTGCCGCGGCTTGCGCGCTACGTCTGCCTCACCCGGTACGGCGACGAGTTCGCCCGTCTGCCGGTCGCCTTCGGCCCGCAGTCCGTCGCCAACAGCTTCGGCGATTATCTCGCGCACCTCGGCCTCGCCCAGCTCCGCATCGCGGAGACCGAGAAGTACGCGCACGTGACCTATTTCTTCAGCGGCGGCGTCGAGGCCGTCTATCCCGGCGAGGACCGGATCCTCGTGCCTTCGCCGCGGGTGGCGACCTACGATCTGCAGCCCGAGATGAGCGCCCCCGAGGTGACCGACAAGCTGGTCGCCGCGATCGCCGGCGGCAAATACGACGCCATCGTCTGCAACTACGCGAACGGCGACATGGTGGGCCACACCGGGAACTTCGACGCCGCGATACGGGCCGTCGAGGCGCTCGACACCTGCATTGGCCGCGTGGTCGCCGCCGCGCGAGCGGCCGGCGGCGAAGTGCTGATCACCGCCGACCACGGCAATGCCGAGCAGATGTACGACGCGGCGACGGGCCAGCCGCATACCGCCCACACGCTGAATCGGGTCCCCTGCGTTTACGCGGGGCGCGCGGCGACGATCGCGAAGGAGGGCTCGCTGCAGGACATCGCGCCCACGCTGCTTGCAATGATGGGCCTCCCCCCGCCGGCCGAGATGACCGGCCACTCCCTCCTCGCTTTTCTGTAGGACGACGCTGCGTCCGCGCGTCATCGCGCAGCGACGGAACTTGTCGGCCAACCCGTTGCCTCACGCGTGGAGGTGGAACGAGAGCGGCGGTTGGGAGGGGCGGCGCGGGTCCGAATCCGAGTCGCCGCAGCTTGGAATCCGAGTCGCCGCCGGTCTGCCCGATGCCAACGCCGGGCATCGGAATTGCAGCAAGGCATTGATTTCCACCGCCATCACTACGACACTGATATTTCGGAGCGCCGGCAAACTGCAAGGCTGCATGGCGCCGGCGCATGCAATGGGCTCTGGCTTCCCTCGCCGACGGCGCGCCGGGGGTATACTGTGGGATCGGGAAATCGCGGGTCGAGCGGGCGACTCCCCTCGAATCGCATGCTTTAAGGATCGAACGATGGGAAACTGGAAGAAGGCAGGACTGATCGGGTTGGGCGCGGTGCTGGGCGTCCTGCTTTCGCTCAACTTCTCGGCGGTCGCGCAGCGCGATGCCCGGATGCCGATTCCGTACGAGGACCTGCAGCTCCTGTCCGCGGTCTTCGGCAAGATCAAGTCGGATTACGTCGAGCCCGTCTCCGACGACAAGCTCATCAAGGAAGCCATCAACGGAATGGTGCACGGGCTCGACCCGCATTCCGACTTCCTCGACGCCGAAGCCTTCAAGGATCTGCAGATCTCGACGCAGGGCAAGTTCGGCGGCCTCGGGATCGAGGTCGGCGTCGAAGACGGCATCGTCCGCGTGGTTTCCCCGATCGAGGACACGCCGGCGTTCAAGGCGGGGATCAAGTCGGGCGACCTCATCGTCAAGATAGACAACGACGCTACCCGCGGGATGCCGCTTTCCAAGGCGGTCGACCGGATGCGCGGCAAGCCGGGCACCTCGGTCGTGCTGACGGTCGTGCGCAAGGATGCCGAAGCTCCGCTCACGTTCACGCTCGTGCGCGAGGAGATCAACGTCAAGAGCGTCCGCGCGAAGATGCTGGAGCCGGGCTACGCCTACGTGCGCGTGCGCCAGTTCCAGGACCGCACCGCCGAGGACCTGTCGAAGGCGCTCAAGGATTTCTACAAGCAGGGTGACCTGAAGGGTCTCGTGCTCGACCTCCGCAGCGACCCGGGCGGCCTCCTCAACCAGGCGGTCGCGGTGTCCGCGGCGTTCCTGCCGAAGGACGCGCTCGTCGTTTACACGGACGGGCGGACCGCGGATGCCCGGATGCGCCTGTCGGCGCGCAAGGAAGACTACACGCGCCGCGGCGAGGATTACCTCAAGGATCTGCCGGCGGGGGTCAAGAAGGTGCCGATCGTCGTGCTGGTCGACGGCGGCACGGCCTCGGCGTCCGAGATCGTCGCCGGCGCGCTGCAGGACCACAAGCGCGCCACCGTGCTCGGCGCGCAGACCTTCGGCAAAGGGTCGGTGCAGACGATCCTGCCGCTTGGCAACAACGCCGGGCTCAAGCTGACGACCGCGCGTTACTACACGCCGTCCGGTCGCTCGATCCAGGCGAAGGGCATCGAGCCCGACATCGCCGTCGACGACGGCCGCGCATCCCCTCTCGTCAAGGAAGCGAACCTCCAGGGCCACCTCGAGGGTCAGACCGCCGACGTCGCCAAGGCGCGCGCGCTCGAGGCCGTCAAGAGCCTCGACAAGAGCGTGTCGTCGAAGGTCACCGACAAGTCCGCCTCCGAGCCGGTCACGCCACGCTTCGAGTTCGGCGCCACGGATGACTTCCAGCTCACGCAGGCGCTGAACCATCTCAAGGGCCAGCCGGTCATCGCGTCCGCCAAGGCGGTCGCGCAGGTGAAGCCGGAGTAGCCGCGATCGAACCGACGCGAAGCGCCCGGCCCCGCCGGGCGTTTTCGTTTGTGGAGTGACCGTCGATGGACGATGCGCAGCTCCTCCGCTACAGCCGGCACATCCTGCTGCCCGAGCTCGGAATCGACGCGCAGGAGAAATTCGCCGCCGCTCACGCGCTCATTGTCGGCGCGGGCGGGCTCGGCGCACCGGCCGCCCAATTCATGGCCGCCGCAGGGATCGGCACGATCACGCTCTGCGATCCTGACACCGTCGACCTCACGAACCTGCAGCGCCAGCTCCTGTTCGCCACCGCCGACGTCGGCGCGCGCAAGGTCGATGCGGCAAAGGCGCGCCTCGGCGCGGTCAATCCCGACGTCCGCATCGAGACGGTCGCCGCGCGCGTCGGACCCGACGAGCTCGCGCCGCTGGTCGCGCGCGCCGACGTGGTGCTCGACTGCAGCGACAATTTCGCGACGCGGCACGCGGTCAACCGTGCCTGCGTTGCCGCGAGCAAGCCGCTGGTCTCCGGAGCGGCGATCCGCTTCGACGGGCAGGTCGCGGTGTTCGACACGCGCGATCCGGAGGCGCCGTGCTACCACTGCCTGTTCGGCGAGGGCGAGGCGCTGGAGGAAATGCGGTGCGCGATCATGGGCGTGTTCGCGCCGCTCGTCGGCATCATCGGCGCAACGCAGGCCGGCGAGGCGCTGAAGCTCGTCGCCGGCGTCGGCGAAACGATCGCGGGCCGCCTGCTGCTGCTCGACGCGCAGGCGATGCGCTGGCGCGAAGTGCGTGTCCCGCGCGATCCCCATTGTCCCGTTTGCGGAGGGCGATCATGACGCGACCCGTGTTCCGTTCGCCAGGCATTGCCGCGCTGCTGCTGCTTGCGGTTGCGCTGCTCGCGGTCGCCCGCGCGGACGTTCCGCGCCGCCCGCCGGCGCCTCGACGCTGCCCGCGGCCGAATGGAAGGCGATCAAGAAGGTGATCGGCGAGCAGCGCGCCGCGCTCGTCGTCGGTGACGCCGCCAGGGCCTTCACGCATGCGGCGCCCGGGATCCGCGCGCAGTTCGGGAGTCCCGAGAATTTTCTCGCGATGGTGCAAACGGCGTACGTCCCGCTCGTCACCGCCCGCTACACCGAGTTCCTCGAAGGCGCGGTGATCGACGGCAACGTCATCCAGCCGCTGCGCCTCGTCGCTCCCGACAACACGGTGCAGGTCGCGCTGTACACGATGGAAAAGCAGAAGGACGGGCGCTGGAAGATCTCCGGCTGCGTGCTTGCGCCTTCCACGGTGCAGGCGGCCTAGCAGAACGGCCGATTGGCCTCGACGATCAGATCAGCACATTGACGATCGCATTGCCGATCCCCATCAGCGCGGACCCGGAGATCAATCCGGCGCAAATCGGCTCCATGCCCTCGACCCAGAAGCGGTTGCCCGGCGTGCCCGGCGCTGAGTACTTGCGCCGCATCACCCAGAAGATCATCGCTCCGGCCCACATCCCAAGAGTAGCTTCGGGCGGCAGCACCGTACCGAGGCCGATCGAGACCGCGGAGAGCGGGAACCGTCCTTTCGTGACGATGCGCGCGATCTCGATCGCGGCGGCGGCGACCGCCGCCACGATCATCGACACGACCGCCGAATCACGGAGCGCGCTGAATCCCTTCGCGATCAGCTCGGCCACGCCCTTCCACTGCAGCGCCGCAGGAAAGGCGAAATTGTCGGAGACCATCGTCGACACCGAGCGCACGCCATTGGCATCGGGCTGGAGGAAAAGCAGGAAGAACAGCGGCACGCAGGCGATCGCGCCCGCGAAAATGCCGATCACGTGGCCGACGGCCTGCTGGCGCGGCTTGCCGCCGAGCATGTAGCCGGGCTTGATGTCGGAGAGAAGGTTCGCGGCGTTGGCCGCGATTTCGCCCGTCATGCCGGCCGGGATGAGGTTGCTCGCCGGATTCGTGCGGTCGATCGCACCTATCGAAAACTGGGTGATCTTGGAGAGCGCGCCCGTGGGCGTCCACGACGTGAGCGCCATCGAGTTCGTGCAGATCACCGAGAGCACGAAGATGAGCGGCAGCGAGATGAACGCGAGGAGCCAAGGCACCCCGAAGAACTGGTGGGAGACCCACGCCCCCAGCACGCTGAAGACCGGCACGCCAACGGCGGAAATCCACAGCGGGAATTCGATGTGCTTCAGGACGTCGGGGCCGTCGCCCTTCGCGCTGCGCTTGAAGAGTCCCTTGAAGATCTCCGGGCGGCCGAACAGGCTCACGAGCGAGCCCACGACCATCATCGTCACTCCCCACCACAATGACCACTGGTTGACGATTTCCACGCGCGAGATCGGCACGACCGCGCCGGTGGGACCGATGCGGGCGGCGATGTCTCCCGCCTGGATCATGATCGGCGCCAGGATCACGAAATTGATGAACGCGCCGAGCAGGCAGCTCGTCGCGACCGCGATGCCCATCAGCCCGCCGATGCCGAGCATCGCCGCGTCGAGGGTGAGGCGCAGCCCGAGCTGGCGGATGTCGGTGCCGAGGATCGTCGGAATGTAGAGGTTCGCTTTCGCCGCAGCCGCGTAGTAGTACGTGTCGAGCCGGTCGTGAAACGTCCACGGCTCCTTCATGCCCGCCCAGTGGTTCATGCGCAGGATCTTGAACTGCAACAGATTCATCCAGCCGTCGCTGACGACGAACTGGTAGAGTCCCGCGCAGACCGCCGTCCACGCGAGCAACCGCGCCTTGAACATGCCGGCGGCGGCGTGGCCCGTGTAGAGCGCGTCGAGCACCACGCCGCTTGCGCGCCCTTCCGGAAACGGCAGCTGCTCGTCGTTGACGAAGCGTCGCTTCAGCGGGAACGCGAGCAGAACGCCGAGGATCGCCACCACGCACATCCACGCGATCATGTGCGCCCACGGAATGATCCTCTCGGTGACCAGCATGTAGGCCGCGAGGCTCGAGATCATCGGCGACACCATGTAGCCGGCCGCAGTGGCGATCGACTGCGTGCAGTTGTTCTCGAGGATGGTGAAGTCCTTGCCGATCCCGGCGTCATGCATCAGACGATAGAGCGCGAATGCGAGGATCACCGAAGTGAGCCCGACGCCGATCGTGATGCCGGTCTTGGCGGCGATGTAGAGTGCCGTCGCCGCCAGCACGCCGCCGAGCAGCGCACCCGTGATGGCCGAGCGGATCGTCAATTGCGCCATGTCGCCGCGATAGACGTTGCGGAGCCACCATTCGTCCTTCTGCGCGCGCGTCCACGTCCGCACCTGCTCGTCGCTCAGTTGCTGCAATGCCATGGGCTCGTCCCTTGGGGGTTCGCGCGCTCGCGATGTCGCGCGTATCGACCGGCTTCGGCGCTCGACGAACTACGTCTTGCACCTAGGCGCCAAACAGGAATTTGCGCTCCAGCTCCCAATGTTCCTGCGGCGGCCGCTTGAAGCCGCTCTTGGCGAACAGCTGCCAGCGTCCGAGGACGAATGCGATGAGCACGCCGGCCTCGGCGTTCGGATCGCCGGGCCACGCCCCCGCCGCCTGGGCAATCCGCAGCGCCTGGCGCAGCGACGCCTCGAGGCGGTCGTAGAACTGGTTCATCCGCGCCTGCAGGCGCTCGTCCTCGTTGACGAGCGCATCGCCGATCAGCACCCGCGTCATGCCGGGGTTCTTCTCCGCGAAACCGAGCAGCACGCCGACGATCTGCTGCGCCTGGGCGGCGCCATCCTGCGTTTCGGCAGCGATCTTGTTGATGAGCGTGAAGAGCGTGGTTTCGATGAACTCGATCAGCCCTTCGAACATCTGCGCCTTGCTCGCGAAATGACGGTAGAGCGCGGCCTCGGACACGTCGAGCTTCGCCGCGAGCGCCGCCGTCGTGACCTTGTCGCCGCGCGGGTTCTCCAGCATCGACGCGAGCGTCTGCAGGATCTGGAGTCGGCGTTCGCCGTGCCTCGCGGCCATCGTCGGGCCCGCCCTAACCCTGCTTGCGCTTCGCGCGTGCGTGAACGGGCGCGGTGTCGTCGGCGCGGATCATCGTGCCGACGCCCTCGTTGGTCAGCACCTCGAGCAGCAGCGCATGCTCGACGCGGCCGTCGATGATGTGCGAGCTCGCGACGCCGTTGCGCACCGCGTCGAGCGCCGACCCGATCTTCGGCAGCATGCCGCCGTGAATCGTGCCGTCGGCGAACAGCGCGTCGATCTCGCGCGCGGTGAGCCCGGTCAGCAGGTTGCCGTCCTTGTCGAGCACGCCGACCGTGTTCGTCATCAGCACGAGCTTCTCGGCAAGCAGCGTTTCGGCGAGCTTGCCCGCGACGAGGTCGGCGTTGATGTTGTAAGCCTCGCCGTCGCCGCCCACGCCGATCGGCGCGATCACCGGGATGAAGTCGCGCGAATCGAGCAGCTGGATGATTTCCGGGTCGATCCGGTCGATCTCGCCGACGAGCCCGATGTCGACCATCTCGCCGTCGACGGTCTCGCTCTTCAGCAGCATCTTCCGCGCGTGGATGAACGCGCCGTCCTGCCCGGTGAGGCCGACCGCCTTGCCGCCTTGCTGGTTGATGAGGCCCACGATCTCCTGGTTGAGCTCGCCCAGCACCATCTCCACCACGTTCATGACCCGGTCGTCGGTGACGCGCATCCCCTGCCGGAATTCGCTCTCGATCCCCATTTTCTTCAGCAGGTCGCCGATCTGGGGGCCGCCGCCGTGGACGATCACCGGATTCATCCCCACGAGCTTCAGCATGACGACATCACGCGCGAAGCCCGCCTTCAGCGCAGGCTCCGTCATCGCATTGCCGCCGTACTTGATGACGATGACCTTGTCGTGAAAGCGCTGGATGTAGGGAAGCGCCTCGGCAAGGATCTGCGCCTTCAGGGCGGCGTTGACGGCGTCGAGGGGCATGGCGGAAGGAGCGGAACGAGCCTCTGGGCGGGCTCCGAAGGGCCGGGCGACGATTGTACCGGAACGGCGAACCCGCGAAATCGGGTGCGCGCAATGGTCCGCCGGGCATGCGTCGGCCGGCGAGTGAGCCCTGACTGGTCGGGCGCTCCGACCCCGCACGCGTTTCTTTTTTGCTATCGTTCGTTGCCATGTCGAATCACCGCTTCGGTTCGCGGCCTTACTGATGCGCCTCGCGATCATCCGCCAGCGTTACGCCCCTGCCGCCGGCGCCGAGCGATTCTTCGAGGGCGCCCTGGAAGCGCTGCTCGAGCGCAACGTCGCGATCTCGCTGTACACGCGCTCGTGGCCGCAGACCAAGCTGCAGCTGATCGAGCCCGTGATCTGCGATCCGTGGTATGCGGGAAGCTTCCTGCGTGAATGGGGTTTCGCGCGCTCGGCATGCCGGGCGATCTCCCGCTCGAAGGCCAATCTCGTCGAATCGCACGAGCGGCTGCTTTGCTGCGACATCTATCGCGCCCGCGACGGCGTGCATGCGGTGTGGCTGGAAGAGCGACTGAAGGGCGCCTCCGCCTTGGAGCGGCTTCGTCTCAGGGCATCGCCCTACAACCTCTACATGAGCAGGGTCGAGCGGCGCCTGTTCGCGAGTCCCTGGCTGCAGGCGGTGATCTGCAACTCGAAAATGGTGCGCGACGAAATCATCGATCGCTTCGGGCTGCCGCAGTCGAAGCTGCACGTCGTCTACAACGCCGTCGACAGCGATGCCTTCCATCCGGCGCTGCGCGCCGTCCGCGCCGCGGTGCTGCAGCGCCACCGGATCGACGAAGCGGCGACCGTCTTCCTGCTGGCCGGTTCGGGATACGAGCACAGCGGTGCGGGCGCCGCGATCGAGGCACTGGGCGAATTGCCGCCGCCGGCGCACCTCATGATCGCCGGGCGCGCGCTCCACGCGGCGCGCTATCGCGAGCTCGCGCGGTCCTTCGGCGTCGCCGAGCGGGTGACGATCGCCGACCTCGACACCGATCCGCGAGGGTGGTACGGAGCCGCCGACGCGTTCGTCCTGCCGACCCTCTACGATCCCGCGCCGGAATCCACGCTGGAGGCGATGGCCTGCGAGCTTCCCGTGGTCACCAGCACGAAATCCGGCGCCGCGGAGCTCGTGCTTGCCAACGACGCCGGGCTCGTCTGTCCCGCGGGCGACATCGCCGGGCTCGCGGCGCAGATGCGAACGCTGCTCGACGCAAACACGCGCCGGCGCTTGGGCGCCAACGCGCGCCGTGCCGTGCTGCCGCTCACCCCGGCAGCGATTACGCTGCAGCTCGTGCTGTTGTACCGCGACCTCCTCGCCGCCACCGTGCAGGCGAAGGCGGCGCGCGGAAACCGCGTCCCGCGGCCGCCCGTCGACGCGCCGTCGACGACCCGCAGCGCGGAAACCGTGCGTCCTCCGCCAGCGTCGCCACCCGCCGCATCATCCCCGCCGCCGCAATCCGATCGGCCCGACAATGCGCCGCCGGATGCCCATCCCGCGGCCGTCGCCGACGCAGCCTTCGCTCCACCCGTCACCGACGTCCCGAAGACGCCCCCTCCCGCTGACGCGCAGGAGGAACCGCCGCCTGGCTGACTTGCAGCGATGAGCCCACGGCAGGCGGAACATTGCGCTGGAACACGTGCTTGTGGAGTTGCGGGCGGCGCGGGCCCGCGACATCAGCGCCTGCGCGGCCCGCGCAGCGGTACGGCCACCGGAGCAGCCGTCTCGCCGTGCGCCGCCTCGCTCGGTATGGGCTGAACCGGAGCGCCGGCGGAGGGAGCGTACTCGGGAATCCAGGCCTTGAGACGCGCCCGCACTTCGGCGTCGTCGGCGGCGCGGTCGCGCTCGCACCACGCGACCATCTGTCCGATCGCGTCGCGGTTCGCCGCGCGCGCCTGCGCAATGCGCAGCTTCGGATGCGTCGTCGGCAGCGTCGTTTCCTCGGAGGCGAGCGGCTCCTCGTAGAGCTTTTCGCCGGGACGAAGGCCCGTGAACACGATCGGGACGCGGTCCGGGTCGGCACCCGACAACCGGATCATGTCGTGCGCGAGGTCGACGATGCGCACCGGCTCGCCCATGTCGAGCGCGAGGATCTCGCCGCCCTTGCCCTGCAGGCCTGCCTGCAAGAGCAGCTGCGTGGCTTCCGACAGCGACATGAAAAAACGCGTGATGTCGGGATGCGTGACCGTCACCGGGCCGCCGCGCGCGATCTGCTCGGAGAAGCGCGGGATCACGCTGCCCGCGCTGCCGAACACGTTGCCGAACCGCACGAGCACGAATTGCGTGCCGCCGCCCTGCAGGCTCTGGCAGACGATTTCGGCGAGCCGCTTCGTTGCGCCCATCACGTTGGTCGGGTTCACCGCCTTGTCGGTCGACACGAGCACGAACTTCTCGACCTTGGCCGCAATCGCCGCCCGCGCCAGCACCCATGTCCCGTAGGCGTTGTTGCGCACGGCCGCCCACGCGTTCGTCTCCTCCATCAGCGGGACGTGCTTGTAGGCGGCCGCGTGGAAGATGACGCTCGGACGCTCGCGCGCCAGCACTTCGTCGACCAAGGCGGCGTGCTTCACGTCGCCGACGACCGCCGCGACGGGCAGCTGCGGAAACGCGTCGGTCAGCGACATCTTGATCTCGTAGAGCGCCGCCTCCGAGATATCGAACAGGACGAGCTTCGCCGGCCGGAACCGCGCGATCTGGCGGCAGAGCTCGGCGCCGATCGAACCGCCGGCGCCGGTGACGAGCGCGACGCGGTTGCCGAGCCAGTCCGCGAGGCCCTCGCTGTCGAGCTGCACCGGGTCGCGTCCCAGCAGGTCGTCGAGCTCGATCGTGCGGATCGTCGTGAGCGCGAGCCGGCCGCTGATGAGATCCTCGTACGACGGCACGGTGAGCGCCTCGAGGCGATTGTCGGCGCAGATTTCCGCGACGCGGCGGCGCACGCCATGCGCGGCCGAGGGCAGCGCGATGATGACCTTGCGCACGCCGTACTTGTGCGCCCACTGCGGCAGGCTCGCGATCGGACCCAGCACGCTGACGTTGCGCAGCAGCCGGCCCTGCTTGGCTTGATCGTCGTCCAGCAGGCCGACTACGCGCCACTGCCGGCTTCGCGCGAGATCGAAGGTGAGCCGCGCGCCCGCTTCGCCGGCGCCGACGACGAGCACGGGTTCCCCCAATGCCAGGAGCGGCGAGTAGAGGCGATGCTCCTTCCAGATCCGGTAGGCGAAGCGATCGCCGGCCATGATGAAGATCAGCACGATCGGATAGAAGACGAGCACGCTGCGCGGCACGACCGACTGCAGCTGCAGCATGACGAGCACGAGCGGAATGAGGAGCGCGCCCAGCCCCGCCGCCATCGCGATGCGCTGCAGGTCGGGCATGCTCGCGAACCGCCACAAGCCGCGGTAGAGGCCGAACGCGAGGAAGAGCGCACCCTGCAGCGGCACGATCCAGGCGAGCGTCCAGATCATGTCCGGGTAGTACGGGTCCCGGAACTCGAGGTTGAACCGCAGCCAGTAGATCGCCACCCACGCGAGGGCCGCCGCGCAAAGATCATGCAGGAAGGCGAGCGAGGCGCGCCAGTTTCGGGACGGCGTCATCACGGGGGAAATCTCTTTCGGCTCCAATGATAATCAATGCGCGCGAAAAGTGCCGCCAGAATCGCCGTCCACGCCGCCACCGCCCACCAGCCGGCGGCCGGCCGAAACGCCAGCACGCACAGCGCCGTCGCGGCGGTGCCCGCCATGAGACCGCCATAAGCGGCGAGAGTGCCGCGATGACGCGCGCCCAGCTGGTGAAGACGCTGGTAATAGTGCGTCCGGTGCGCCTCCCACACGCGCTCGCGGAGGAGCGCCCGGCGGAACAGCGTCGCCGTCGCGTCCACCACGAACGGCAGGAACACGAGCAGCGGGAACCAGGCAGGCCAGACGCCCGCCCGCCATCCGGCGACGCCGAACGCCGCCGCGAGAAAGCCCATCGGCACCGCGCCCACGTCGCCCATGAAGGCCCGCGCCGGGGGGAGGTTGACGGCGAGAAACGGCACTGTCGCCGCGGCAAGCGCCGCGTAAGCCTCGGCAGGGGCGCCCGCCATCGCCGCGGCGATCGCATAGCACCCGAATCCGCACAACGCCATCAGCGCGGCGAGCCCGTCGTTGCCGTCCATGAAGTTGAAGAGATTGGCCGCCCACGCGATCGCGAGCGCCATCAGCGCGACGTCGAGCGCCCGCGACAGAGGTGGCGCGGTGATCGTGCCGGCCAATGCGCCGGCCGCGAGCAACGCTGCGGCTCCGTGCACTGCGAGGCGGGGCACGGGGTGCACGCCGCGCCAATCGTCGATCAGCGAAACAATAGCCACCGCAAGCCACGCGGCGATCCAAACCGGGGTCGCCAGGGTGCCGACGGGCGATGCGAGCCCCGCAGCCGGGATGAACCCCGCCCAGATCGCGACGCCGCCGATGCGCAGCACCGGCCGATCGTGGAGCGAGCGATCGGTCGGTCGGGCCTGCGGCAAAAGCTCCGCCCAATGCCGGAGGGCAGCGATACCGGCGGTCGCCAAGAGAAATGCGAGCAGCGCGGGCGACCCCGGCAGAGGGCCGAAGTCAGCCACCGCGCGTCCGGGTGCACGTTGATGGCCGCCGCGCGAAACGGGCGCCAACCGCCCGTTTCCGACGCTTCCAGGCGCAAGAAAAGCCGCGAAAATCGGCCGCGAGCGGCCCGCTGGCCCCAGTAAGGGGAGAATTTTGCATTTTTCCACGGCCGATCATGACGTTAGCCCGCCTTTTTCATCCTGAATTCCGCTCTCGTCCGAACGATTGTCCACCGCCGGGACGCGATTCCTGTCGCGTTTTAGCAACAGGGACACAATGCCTTCGTCCCCATCGGGAGTTTGCCTTGCCACGAGCGCGACGGGTTTGGCACAATGATCGCAACTTCTCGACATCGCTGAGAAGGTTCCGATGGCAAGCGCAGAACCGCGCCGTTTCCTTGCCAATTTTATCTGTTAGAGGAGAGGGTTCATGAACAAAAAGCTCGTCGCTTTGGCCGTCGCAGGCGTACTTGCCGCCCCGCTGGCGCAAGCGCAGACGGCAAACGTCACGCTGTATGGTCGCGTCAATCTCGACGTCGAGTTGGTGAAGGGCCAGATCTACAACAACAACGTCGTGCAGCCGGCGACCTGCAACAAGACGCTGAACCAAGGCGGCTGTATCACGACCAATCCGAACCGTCTACCGGAAGGCACGAACTCGTCGCGCTTCGGACTGCGCGGCACCGAATCGCTGGGCGGCGGGCTGAACGCAATCTTCCAGGTCGAATCGTCGATCAACCCGGCGCAGTCGGGCGGCACGCTGGCCGGCCGCGAATCCTTCGTCGGCCTGCAGGGCGGCTGGGGCACGTTCAAGATGGGCCGCTTCCTGACGCCGTACGACGACATCCACCCGATCTTCGGTAACGTCCCGACGTTGACGACGTCGATCCTGTCGACGGCTTCGCTGTGGGCGCAAGGCTTCCTGTCGACGAACATCGGCGGCTTCGACGATCGCGTCGCGAACTCGGTCCGCTTACGACACGCCGAACCTTTCGGGCTTCACGGCGAGCTTCCAGTACGGCATGCAGGGCACCAACTACGCCGACCCGAACGCCACCACTCACGACGCCGACCACCAACAACGCGAGCATCTTCAGCGCGAATGCGCTCTACAACAACGGCCCGATCTCGCTGGGCGTCGCCTATACCGGCAACGACGGCGTTCGTGGACGTGGGCTCGTCCCGACGTCGACCCGACTGCGCCGGCAGGATCGAGCAACACCGGCAGGGAGCTCAAGGACTACGCGTTCTCGGTGGCAGGCGCGTACAGCTTCAGCATCCTCCGCGTCGGCGCGGTGTACGAACTGCTGAAGTACGACAACGGCGGTCTGGCGGGCGGCGACCTGAAGCGCAACATCTGGGGTGTGAGCCTCACGGGCAACCTCGGCCCGGGCCAGCTGTACGTCTTCTACGGCCAAGCGAACAACGTCACCGGCTCGGCGCCCGATTACGCGCGTGTCGGCGGCATCGTCAAGGGTCCGAACTCGCGGCGCACGCAGTACGAAGTCAGCTACACGTATCCGCTGTCGAAGCGCACGCTGACCTACGTCGGCTACAACAAGATCGCCAACAAGGACAACGCGGCGTACAACTTCAACATCAACCCGTACAACCCGACCGCTGCCGATGCTTCGTACAACACGCCGGGCGGCGATCCGGGCGGTCTCGGTGTTCGGCCTGGTTCACTTCTTCTAAGAATCACCGGGACCAACAGCAACAGTGCAACGTTTGAAGTGATCACACGGGCGCCTCCGGGCGCCCGTTTTTTTTGACCCCGGGCGCCACGATCGCCAAGGCGGCGGCTGCTACAATCTTTCGCACCATGCTCGACGATCTCGTCATCGGCTTCGACCGCGCGCTGCGCACCATTTCCGGACACGCGACATCGTCGCGCCCGACGCCCGGCGCCAACATCGTGGATGGCGAGCTCACACCGGAGGAACGCCGTCATGCCGCGGGCCTGATGCGCGTCAATCACACAGGCGAAATCTGCGCGCAGGCGCTCTACGCCGCGCAGGCGCTCGTCGCGCGCAACCCGGCCATCCGGCAGCAATTTGGTCAGGCGGCGCGCGAGGAGGAAGAGCACCTCGCATGGACCCGGCAGCGGCTTGCCGAGCTGTCGGATCGCACGTCGTTGCTGAACCCGATCTGGTATGGCGGCGCCTTCGCGATCGGCGTCCTCGCGGGCGCGGCGAGCGATGCGGTCAATCTCGGATTCGTCGTCGAGACCGAGCGGCAGGTCGAGGACCACCTGACGGGCCATATCGAGCAGCTCCCCGCAGGCGATGGACGGAGCCGCGCGATCGTCGAGCAGATGCGCGACGACGAGGCGCGCCACGGCGCGCAGGCGCACGCCGCCGGAGCAGCGGAGCTGCCGTTTCCGGTCAGGCGCCTGATGCGCGCCGCCGCGGACGTGATGCGCGCGGTCGCGTACCGGATTTGAGGACCGGCGGGCGCACCGACTTCTTCCAGGCGCGCAGCGCCTCGAGGCGCGCGGCGCGCACCGCCTTCGCAACGGAGTCAGCGGCGCTTCGCGTCTTCGCGGCACTGCGCGCGCGCGCACCGCGCGCCACCGCCGCGGCGTCGACGCCTTTCACGATCGACAGCGCATCGCGCACGAATTGTCCCTGCGCATAGTCGCCACTGCGTCCCGGCAGCGACAGCGCGTCGCATTCGCAGGCCTCGATGAGCGCGTCGAGCCGCTCCGGGCGCCGCAGCGCATCGGCCGCCATCAGCAAGTCGAGAAGCCCCGCGGGCGTCTGCTCGCGCGCGGCATGGACGACGCCGTGCCAGCGCGCCACGAGCCTTCCCGCGTCACGGCAGTCGAGCGGAACCTTGAGGCGCGCCGACATCCGTTCCGCAAGACGGACGCTGCGCGCCTCGTGCCCCGAGTGGTCCGGCCACGCGCGGCGCGGCGTCGCTCCCTTGCCGAGATCGTGCGCGAGCACTCCGTAGCGGACGGTCAGCCCGAACTGCTTTTGCCGCCGCGTAATCGAGCGCGCGGGCGAGATGCACGCCGGTATCGATCTCCGGATGGTCGTGGACATGTTGCGGCACGCCGTAAAGAGCGTTGACCTCCGGCAGCAATTGCGCGAGCGCGCCGCACTCGCGCAGCACCGAGAGCATCCGCGACGGGTGCGGCTCCATCAGCCCGGTCGCGAGCTCCTGCCAGACGCGTTCCGGCGCGAGCGTCGCAAGCTCGCCCGACGCAGCGAGGATGCGCAACAACGCCTCGGTCTCCGGCGCGACGGTGAAGTCGAAGCGCGCGGCGAAACGGGCGACGCGCAGCACGCGCAGCGGATCCTCGGCGAATGCCGCCGAGACGTGGCGGAGCGTGCGTGCGCGCAAGTCCGCCGCGCCGCCGAAAGGATCGATCAGCGTGCCGTCCTCGGCGCGCGCCATGGCGTTGATCGTGAGGTCGCGGCGCGCGAGATCCTGCTCGAGCGTGACGTCGGGCGAGGCGAAGAATTCGAAGCCACGGTAGCCGCGCCCGTGCTTGCGCTCGGTCCGCGCAAGCGCGTGCTCCTCGCGCGTCTCCGGATGCAGGAAGACGGGGAAATCGCGGCCGACCGGCCGGTAGCCCGACGCGATCATCATCTCGGGCGTAGCCCCGACGACGACCCAGTCGCGGTCCCCCGGGTCCCGGCCCAGGAGCTCGTCGCGGACCGATCCCCCGACGCGGTAGATTTGCACGGCCTGCGCGCCGCGAGCGTTGCGGTTCGTCAGCGTCCGACCTGCGACCGATAGGCGTCGTAGCGGGACTTTGCCGCCTCGGGCCCGAGATAGGTGGGCGCGACCGCGGCGAGCGCTGCCGGGACGATGCCGAAGCCGGGGGAAAGGCGCAGCCGCACACGCTGTCCTTCCGCATCGAGGCCAAATTGTCGCGGCTCATCGGCGTGCCCGGCAGGAGCTCGAGGACGCGTGCCTGCAACCGTCCGAGCGCAGTCGGAAGCGCGACGATCGGCCGCTCGTGGCCGGTCAGCTTGCCGACGAAGGCAACCAGCTCGCGCAGCGTGTACACGTCCGGGCCACAGAGGGGATATTTCTGCCCGATCGTCGCGTCGTCGGCGAGCGCATGATCGAAGCAATGCGCGACATCGCCCACGAAGACGGGCTGGAATCGCGTTTGCGCGGCGGCGATCGCCATCACCGGAAGATGGCGCTCGAGCGTGGCGAACAGGTTGAGGAACCGATCCTCGCGGCCGAAGATCACCGACGGCTCGAAAATCGTCCAGTCGAGCCCCGAGGCGACGATCGCCGCCTCCGCTTCGCCCTTGCTCCGCAAGTACCTGGAAGGCCCCTCGGGATCGGCATTGAGCGCGCTCATCTGCACGAAGCGGCGCACGCCGGCGGCGCGGCACGCGGCGACGATCTTTTGCGCGAGCTCCGTGTGCACGCGCGCGAACGTGTCGCGGCCCGACTCGTTCAGGATGCCGACGAGATTGACGACCGCCGAGGCGCCGGCGGCGAGCCGCGCGAGCGTCGCGGGGTCGTGGATGTTGCCTTCGACCACGTCGACGGTCGGCAGCAGGATGAGGTGACGCGCGGATTCGCGCCGGCGCGTGGGCACGACCACGCGCTTGCCCGCGCGCACGAGCCGGCTCACCAGATGACGGCCGACGAAGCCGCTGCCGCCCAGCACCAGAACGGTCTCGGCAGCCATCGTCACGGCACCTTGGCGGCGATCGGGGAGACGGCCTCGGCGCCTGCCGGGGAGATCGTGCGCGGCGGCACGATACCGAGACGGGTCGACAGCGGGACGTACGGCTGCTCGAGCTCGCGCGCATAGAACATCGCGTTGGCGAGCACCTTTTTCACGTAGTCCCGCGTCTCGTTGAACGGAATCGATTCGACCCAGATGGCGCCTTCGAGCGGCGCGCCGTTGCGCCAGGCCTGCGCGCGCCCGGGCCCCGCATTATACGCAGCGGCGGCGAGCGCCGGCATGCCTTCGAGCCGGTCCTGGCAGTACTTGAAATAGAACGCGCCGAACTGCGTGTTGGTCGCGAGCTCCCCGATCTGCGACGACCGGTAATCGCTGCGCCCGAGCTGCTTCGCGACCCAGCGGGCGGTCATCGGCATCAGCTGCATCAGGCCGACGGCGCCCGCCGACGAGATGATGTCCGGTGCAAAGCGCGACTCCTGGCGCGCGATGCTCAACAGCAGCGCCTCGTCGACCGCCTGATCGTGCGCGGCGGCCGCGAAGTGCTCGCGAAACGGCATCATGTAGCGCAATCCGAAATCGTGCCGCTCCTTGGTCCGGTCGGCGGTGTTGATCGCGCGATCGTAGAGTCCGACGCGGCGCGCGTAGTCTGCGGCGAGCAGCAAGCCTTCGTCGTCGCGGCCACGCACGACATAGAGCCATTCGCGCTGCGATTCGGCGCGGAGGTCGAGCTCGGCCAGCTTCACCGCGCGGCGGATGCCCGGCTGTGCGCCGAACAGCGCGAGCGCCGCCGGCGACGGCCGGCTCGGATCGCTGACCGGCTCGATCCGGCGTCCCAGCGCTTCCGCCGCCAGCAGGCCATAGAAATGGAATTCGCCGGCGAGCCCCGCGTAGATCGCGTTCGCGTCGTCGGTGCGCCCGGCGGCGGCGAGCGCGCGCGCCTTCCAGTACCGCCACGCGGGTTCCTGCGCCTGTGCGCTCGGCATCGCGGCGATCGCCGCCTCGACGTCGCTCCAGGCAGCCGCGCGCAATGCCGCGCGCACGCGCCACGCGCGCTGCGCCTCGTTCATCGGCGCCCCGGCCGCTTCGCGGAACCAGTCGTTGGCGCGCGGGTCGAGCTGGCGCGCCGCGTGAAAGGCGATCCGCGCATTGCCGTAAAGGCGATCGGGCTCGGGCAGCTGCGCACGCTGCTTTTCCCATGCCGCTCGCACGCCGGCGGCGTCGCTGCGCGCCGCCCGCTCGAGCGCGTAGAGCGCGAGCTCGCGCCCGCCTTGCGACTTCCAGGCGAATTCGCCCTTCGCCAGAGCGCGCGCGCGGGTCACGTTCGACCGCCATGAACTCGCGCGTCGGGATCCGATTGTCGAGGGGAAGGTCCTCGCCGATGACCCGCGCAAGGCGGACGTTTCCCGCCTCCGCCGCCAGACGGAACCGCGCGCGGCGATCGGCGGCCGACAGCTCGCCGTTGTTGATGAGCGCCGCAAACAGCGGCTCGCAGGCGTCGGGCGTGGTCTGCCCGCTGAACCACAGCGGCTTCGCGGCGGCGAGCGCCGCGTCGCCTTCGCGCTGACGGCGGGCGAGAACGCCGTAGCATGCGAGCTCGACGTCCTCGCCCGCGACCGCGGGATACAGTGCGTCGAACGCCACCCAGTCGCCCCGCTTGCCCAGCACTTTGAGATAGTCGATGCGCAGGCGGTCGGCGAGTGGCGCATCGGCCCATTTGGCCAGAAACGCGTCCACTTCGCCGGCGCCCGCGGTGTCGAGGCGCCCGGACAATTGCCAGTATTCGACATAGGCCTCGAGCACGTGCCCCGCGAGCCGCGGCGCGAGCGCATCGAAGCGCGCCCGCTGGCCGCGATCGAAGGCGGATTTCGCCGCCAGGAAATCGTCGTCGGAGGGCTCGGGCGCCGCGCGCACGACGCCGGGGGAAAGTGCGATCGTGGCGAGGACGAGGCCAAGGAAGAGGCGTTGCATGGGGTCCATTGTCGGCGACGCGGGCACCGCTCGGCAACCGGCGGCGCTGTTTCGCGCGCGCGGCTATGAGACCACGGACGCGAGCGACGGTTCGGGATAAAATCCGGCGGACATCCTGGGAGGGGCGATGGCACAACGCAAGGGCGCGCCGCTGGTGGGCGTCGTGATGGGCAGCGACAGCGACTGGGACATCATGCGCCACGCCGCGGTGCAGCTCGACGCGTTCGGCATCGGCTACGAAGCGCGCGTGCTCTCCGCGCACCGGATGCCCGACGACATGTTCGAGTACGCCGAGGACGCGCTTCCCCGCGGCCTCCGCTGCATCATCGCCGGCGCGGGCGGCGCGGCGCACCTGCCCGGGATGCTCGCGTCGAAGACGACGGTCCCGGTGCTGGGCGTCCCGGTGCCGTCGAAATACATGCGCGGCGAGGACTCGCTCTTCTCGATCGTCCAGATGCCGAAGGGCATCCCGGTCGCCACGTTCGCGATCGGCGAAGCAGGTGCCGCGAACGCCGGCTTGTTCGCCGTCGCGCTCGTCGCCGCCACCGACCCCGCCGTCGCGAAAAGGCTGGCCGCGTTCCGCGTGAAGCAGACGGCGACGGCCCGCGCGATGCACGTGCCGCACGAGGGGAGCAAGTCGGGATCGTGACGATGATCGCTCCCGGCGCCTGGCTCGGGCTCCTGGGCGGCGGCCAGCTCGGCCGGATGTTCTGCATGGCCGCGCAAAGCCTGGGCTACAAGGTCGTGGTGCTGGATCCGGGTGCCGCGAGCCCGGCGGGCAGCGTCGCGGATCGCCACCTCCGCGCCGACTACCAGGACCCGGCCGCCCTCGAAGACCCTCAGTTCGCTCGCCGCCGCGGCGACGACCGAATTCGAGAACGTTCCCGCCGCGGCGCTCGATTACCTCGCGCGGTCGCTGCGCGTGACGCCCGCGGCCGCGAGCGTGGCGATCGCGCAGGACCGGATCAGCGAAAAGACGTTCCTCGCGGGCCACGGCTTCGCGGTGACTCCGTTCGCGGTGCTGCGCACGCCCGCCGATGCAAGCGCGGCCGATCCCGCGCTCGTCCCGGGCATCGTCAAGAGCGCGCGCATGGGTTACGACGGCAAGGGGCAGATCCGCGTCCGCACGCCGGAGGACGTTGCCGCCGCGTTCGGCGAAATGGGAGGCGCGCCGTGCGTGCTCGAGCGCTTCGTGACGCTGGCCTGCGAAGTCTCCGTCATCGTCGCCCGCGACGAGCGCGACGAGTCGCGCGCGTGGCCCGTCGCCGAGAACCTGCACCGCGACGGCATTCTCGACGTGTCGATCGTCCCCGCGCGCGTGTCCGCCGACCTCGCGAAGCAGGCGCTGGCGATCGCGACCGCCATCGCCGACAAGCTCGACTATCGCGGCGTGCTGTGCGTCGAGATGTTCGTGACCGGTGACGGCCTGCTCCTCGTCAACGAGATCGCCCCGCGCCCGCACAACAGCGGCCACTACACGATCGACGCCTGCGTGACCTCGCAATTCGAGCAGCAGGCGCGCGTGCTGGCCGGACTGCCGATGGGCGACACGCGGCAGCACGAGCCAGCGGTGATGGTCAACCTGCTGGGCGACCTGTGGTTCGCGGATCGCGACGCGCGGACGCCGCGCGAGCCGGACTGGTCGCGGGTGCTGCGGCACCCGCAGGCGAAGCTGCATCTGTACGGCAAGGCAGAGCCGCGCCGCGGGCGCAAGATGGGGCACGTCACCTGCCTCGGACGCAAACTGGACGATGCTCTCGGGACCGCCCGCGCCATCAAGCGCGATCTCGGGATTCCCGGCGCCGATCTGCTGTGACGACAGAATCAAGCATGGGACCCCTCGCGGGACTTCGCGTGCTCGACCTCACGCGCCTTCTGCCGGGCCCGGTCTGCACGCTCTATCTCGCCGACCTCGGCGCCGACGTCGTCAAGATCGAGGACACCAGCGCCGGCGACTACGCACGACACCTGGGCAATCGGCCCGGCACCGTGTCGGCGTTCTTCCGCGCCGTCAACCGCAACAAGCGCAGCGCGGCGCTGAACCTCAAGGACGCGCGTGGCCGCGATGCGTTTCTAGCGCTTGCGCGGCACGCCGACGTGATCGTCGAGAGCTTCCGGCCCGGCGTGGTTGCGAATCTCGCCGTCGACTACGACACGATCGCCGCGACCAATCCGCGCATCGTCTATGCATCGATATCCGGCTACGGCCAGACGGGTCCCCGCGCGCTGGCCGCGGGGCACGACATCAATTATCTGGGCTATGCCGGCGTGCTGGAGCAGACCGGCGTACGCGACGGACCGCCGGCGCTGTCCAACCTCCAGGTCGCGGATCTCCTCGGCGGCGCCGCCGCGGCGGCCATCGCGATCCTCGCGGCGCTCGTCGGCGCGCAGCGCACCGGGCGCGGCCGCTATGTCGACGTCGCGATGGCCGACGCGGCGCTCGCGCACAACATCTTCGCGCTGCATGCGTTGACGCAGTGGGGTCGCACGCTGCCGCGCGGCGAGGATCTGCTGACCGGCGGCGTCCCCTGCTACGGCGTCTATGGAACGCAGGATGGCCGCTGGCTCGCCGTCGGCGCGCTCGAAGACAAGTTCTGGCAGACGCTTTGCGCGACGATTGAACGGCCGGACCTCGCACAGGGCGGACTCGCGCTCGGCGAGGAAGGAAAGCGGGTGCGGCACGAGCTGGAGGCGGTGTTCGCCGCGCGCGCCGCTTGCCCACTGGATCGACACCTTTGCCGACGTCGATTGCTGCGTCACGCCGGTCAATTCGCTCGACGAGGCGCTCGCGGACCCGCAATTCATCGCGCGCGGGATGATCGTCGATCGACCGGATGGCTCGCGACAGTACGCGCCGCCGTTCAAGCTGTCCGGACACGATTTCGCGGTCAGCCGTGACGCGCCGGCGCAGGGCGAGCACACCGTGGAAGTCCTGCGCGAAGCGGGCTACGACGATGCCGGGCTTGCGGCATTGGGATTGCTGCCCTGACGGCAAGCGTCCCGCGTCCTCAGCTCGCCGTCCCGACGACGCGCGTCTTGCGCTTGCCGGGGGTTGCCGCCGGGACCTTGCGCTCGGCGCCGATCGGCAATTCGGCGATGCGCGCGTATTCCGGATCGGTGAAACGACAGCCCGCGGCAACGTAGTCGGCCGCCATCGGCGTCGCATCCGCGCCCCAGAAGAACGCGTCGCCGATCGCCAGTGTCGGCACGCCGAACACACCTCGGGCGATTGCTTCATCGGTGTTGCGGCGGAGCTCGTCCTTGACTTCCTGCGCTGCGATGCGCGCGTAGGCATCCGGCAACCCGAGCGCCGCCGCGAGCTCCGCCCATTCGATCGGCAGGTCGGGAAGGCGCCCGTCGGCCCAGACGAAGCGAAAGATGCGATGCACCGCGTCCGGCGTGCAGTCGCAGGCGATCGCGAGACGCAAAAGCGGCAGCGGATTGAACGGATGCTCCGGCGGAAACTTGAGCTTTATCCCCAGCTTCTTCGCCTGCCACAGCACGAAGCGATAGGTGAACGCGCGCTTCGCGGGGATCTCGGCCGGACCCTTCTGGCCGTTCGCATCGAGCAATCCGGCGAACAACACGGGCTTGTAACGGACGGTGATGCGCGGCGCGAGCGCGGCGAGCTGCTCGCTCTGCAGATAGGCGAACGGCGAGACGAAATCGAAGTACCAGTCGGCGATCATCGCAATGGCTTCTGCGCGACGCGTCGCGCAGGCAGCGCCGCCAGCACTGCCCTCTTCCCGTTCGCGTCCAGCACGCTCCACGCCGCGATCTCGTCCAGCGTCCGCAGGCAGCCGCGGCAGAGGCCGGTTGCGGGATCGAGCTCGCAGACACTGATGCACGGCGACGCCACTTCGTCTGCCGGCGCGATGCGGCTGCCCGCCATTGCGTTCATGTCGTCTCCAACGGACTCTTGGCGGCCAGCGCGCGCGCCACGCGCGACACCGGCGGCCGGCCGAGCACGTCCGAGATGAATTGACCGGCGGCGCGCAGCTTGGTCATGTCGACTCCGGTTTCGATGCCGAGCCCGTCCAGCATGTAGAGGACGTCCTCGCTCGCCAGATTGCCGGTTGCGCCCTTCGCGTACGGGCAGCCGCCGAGCCCGGCGACCGAGCAGTCGAACGTGGCCACGCCCATTTCCATCGCGGCATAGACGTTGGTCAGCGCCTGACCGTACGTGTCGTGGAAATGCCCCGCGAGTCGCTCAATGGGCACGCGTGCCGCGACGGTCGCGAGCAGCGCCTTCGTCTTGCCCGCGGTGCCGATCGCCGATGGTGTCGCCGAGCGACACTTCGTACGATCCCATCTGTGGAGCGCATCCGCGACTTCCGCGACCTTCGCAGGGTCGACTTCGCCTTCGTACGGGCAACCCAGCACGCACGAGATGTAGCCGCGCACGCGGATTCCATTCGCGGCGGCCGCCGCATAGATCGGCTGCGCGCGCTCGAGGCTCTCCGCGATGCTGCAGTTGATGTTCTTGCGGGAAAAGGTCTCAGACGCCGCGACGAAGACCGCCACTTCGTCGGCCTTCGCGGCCAGCGCCGCCTCGAAGCCCTTCATGTTCGGCGTCAGCACGGGGTAGCGCACGCCTTCCCCCCGACGAATGCCGGCCATGACGTCAGCGGCATCGGCCATCTGCGGCACCCACTTCGGCGACACGAACGCGGTGGCCTCGATCGCTGGGAATCCCGCGTCCGTCAGCCGATCGATGAGCGCGATCTTGACGGCGGTCGCAACCGTCGCTTTCTCGTTCTGCAGCCCGTCGCGCGGCCCGACCTCGACCAGGCGCACCTTGGGCGGCAGCGTCATCGCGTTGTTCATTGGCTCCGATTCGACCCTTCAGTATCCGCGCTGCCGATCGATTCCGCCGCTCACCGCCTCACCGTTCTCGAGACGGCGGATTTTCGCCGCGACCTGCGCGACGGACTCCGGGATCAGCGTCGCTGCCGAAACGTGCGGCGTCACGGTCACGCGCGGATGATGCCAGAAGGGATGGTCGGCGGGCAGCGGTTCGGTCCTGAACACATCGAGCGTCGCGCCGGCGAGATGGCCGGAGTCCAGGAGCGCAATCAGATCCGCATCGACGATGAGGCTGCCGCGCGCGATGTTCACCACGTGCGCATCCCGCGGAAGTTGCGACAGCGCGGAACGATCCAGAATCCCATCGGTCTCGGGTGTGGCCGGCAGCGTGCAAACGAGCACGTTCGCCAGCGCGAGAAATGCCGGCAGCTCGTCGGTCCCGGCGAAGCTCGTCATTCCTTGCAGCGTTTTGCGGGTGCGACTCCAGCAGGCCAGAGGGAACCGGAAGGGCGCGAGCGCGGTTGCGACCGCCTGACCCAGCACGCCGAAGCCCATGAGGCCGACGCCGAACCCGGCCTTCGCGAGGCGCGGTCGCGGTTCCCAACGGCCATCGCGCTGTTGCAGCGCGTAGACGTCCATCTCGCGGTAGGCGCGGAGCACGGCCAGCGTCACGTATTCGGCCATCTGTTCCGCCATGCCCGCGTCGGTGAGCCGTATCACGGGCACGTCGGGCGGCAGCGTCGGAACGCCGAGGAGCGCGTCGACGCCGGCGCCGAGATTGAAAATCGCCTTCGGTGCACCCACGCGTGTGAAGAGCTCGGGTGGAGGACGCCAGACGAGCGCGTAGTCCGGTTCGGTGGATACCTCCGGCCACACGGCGATCTCCGCCTCCGGCAGCGCCGCCGCGAGCGCCGCGCGCCACGCGTCGACGTCGCGCCCGGGCATCTGCAGCAGGATCCTCATCGGCCGCTAGGCGTTGTCGATATCGACGAGATCCGCGCCTTCCTTCACCCGCTCACCCGCGCGATAGTTGACCGCGGCGACCGTGCCGTCGCCCGGCGCGGTGATCGTGTGCTCCATCTTCATCGCCTCGAGGATCATCAGCGGCGCGCCGCGGGCGACCTTGTCCCCGGTCTTCACGAGGACCGCGACGACGGTACCCGACATCGGGGCGGTGAGATGGCCGCCGTCGTCTCGGCCTCGCCCGCATGCGCGAGCGGGTCGATCAGCAGCAATTTGTGGTGCGCGCCACGGCAGAAGACGTGACGCTCGTCTCCCAACGGGATCACCGTGGCATGGAACTCGGCGTTGCCGGTTGCGATATCGAGCTGTCCATCACGCGCGGCGACCGTGACCGGGATCTCGCCCGACGGCAACGTGACGCGCCACGGCGCGCCGTCGCCGCGCACGGCGACCTCGTGCCTCGCCTCGCCGTCGGCGAAAACGAAGGAAACCGCATGCCGGTTGCTGTTCGGCCACCACGAATCGACGGCGTGCCACGGCGAATGCGGATCTCTTGTCGCGCGCGCCGCGACGGCACGCGCGGTGGCGAGCCGGTCCACTTCGGCGAGCGCTGCCGCAAGGAGCGCATCGTCAGGCAGCGGAGGCGGCGGGGCAAACAATGCCGCCTGATTGCGGCCGATGAGCCCCGTGTCGACGTTGCCCGACGCGAACGCATCGTGCGCGACGACGCGCTGCAGGAAGGCGACATTGGTCGCGACACCGACGATTTCGTACGCGGCGAGCGCCTCCGACAGTCGCCGCAGCGCCGTTGCGCGATCCTCCCCGTGGGCGATCAGCTTGGCGATCATCGGATCGTACCAGGGCGAGATCTCGTCGCCTGCGCGCACGCCGGTGTCGACACGCACCTCCACATCGGTCGCGGGCGCGGCGAGATGGACGAGCCGCCCGATCGACGGCAGGAACCCGCGATCCGGGTCCTCGGCGTAGATGCGCGCCTCGATCGCGTGCCCGTCGATCGCAAGCTCCGCCTGTTTCTTCGGCAGCGGTTCGCCGGCCGCCACGCGCAGCTGCCATTCGACGAGGTCCTGCCCGGTGATCATTTCGGTGACCGGATGCTCGACCTGCAGCCGCGTGTTCATTTCCATGAAATAGAACGATCCGTCGCGCGCGAAGCTGTCGGCAGCGATGAATTCGACGGTGCCGGCGCCGACATAGCCGATCGCCTTCGCCGCGGCGACCGCCGCTTCGCCCATCGCGCGGCGATGCGCGTCCTTCATGCCGGGAGCCGGCGCCTCTTCGAGCACTTTCTGATGGCGCCGCTGCACCGAGCAATCGCGCTCGAACAGATAGACGGCCGCGCCGTGCGTATCGGCGAAGACCTGGATCTCGATGTGCCGGGGCGAGGTCAGGTATTTCTCGATCAGCACGCGATCGTCGCCGAACGACGATTGCGCCTCGCGCTGCGCGGACGCAAGCGCTGCCTCGAAATCCCCGGCACGCTCGACAATCTTCATGCCCTTGCCGCCGCCTCCGGCGGTCGCCTTGATCAGCACCGGATAACCGATCTTCGCGGCTTCGCTCGCGAGCAACGCGGGTGTCTGGTCATCGCCGTGATAGCCTGGGACGAGCGGAACGCCGGCGGCGCCCATGATCCGCTTCGCGGCGGACTTGGAGCCCATCGCCGCGATTGCGGACGGCGGCGGGCCGATGAAGACGAGGCCCGCACGCGCGCAGGCCGCGGCAAACAGCTCGTTCTCGGACAGGAAGCCGTACCCCGGATGAATCGCCTGAGCACCCGCTCGTTGCGCGATCGCGATGATCGCCTCGCCATCCAGATAGCTCTCGCGCGGCGGCGGCGGCCCGAGCCGATACGCTTCGTCGCAGGCCGCGACATGCAGCGCCTCACGATCGGCATCGGAATAGACGGCCACCGTGCGGATGCCCATACGCCGCGCGGTGCGCGCGACGCGCACCGCAATCTCGCCGCGGTTCGCGATCAGGATCTTGTCAAACATCGGCGTGGCTGTTCGGCCGCTGCGCGGCGCCTTCGCCGGTGACCTTGCGCAGCAGCGCGCGGATGAAGCGCCACAGCTTCGGAATCAGCCAGATCGTAATGCCAACCAGCACCGCGAGCACGACAAGGGCCGCAACGGGATGCGCGAAAGCGAGCCACAGCACGGTGCCTACCGCGATATCCTCGCCGAACGATGCCGCCCAGTTCGAAAAGGGCTCGGGCGAGGTGTTGATCACCGCGCGGCCACCGGCCTTCGCGAAATGGCTGCCGGCGGCGAGCGAGCCGCCGAGAATGGCGGCCGCCAGCGTCGCGGCGGCGGACGAATCGCCGAACACGCTGGCCGCGAGCGCCGCGCCCGCCGGAATCCGGATGAACGTGTGCACGGTGTCCCACAGCGTGTCGACGCCCGGTACCTTGTCGGCGAAGAACTCGACGCAGAACATGAAACCGGACGCCGCCAGCACCCACGGATGCGCGAGCGCCGCGAGGCCGCCGGGGAGCTCGACCCAATGCAGGTAGCCGAGACCGCCGACGACAAAGAGAACCGCATAGAGCCTGATTCCGCTCGCCCAGCCGACCGCCGCCGCCAGCGCGATCAGCTGCCACGTGTCGAATTGCGCGAGCCCGGGAAGCGTATTCATCCGCGGCCTCCGAACGGTTCAATTTTCATCGGAATACCATGCTGTCGGCCGCCTCAATCGCTCGGGGACGCGAGCTTCGCTCCTTGGCTTCGCCCTGCTCGCGCGGGCGTCCCCGGACCTTGGCTCGCTGCCGACTCGCCCCCTCGCTCATTCGTCGCTCACCTCACGAGGCACCCACCCCGGCGGCCGCTTGCCGAGAAAGGCCGCCACGCCTTCCTTCGCTTCCGGCGTCGCGCGCACGCGGGCAATGCGTGCCGCGGTGTCGGCGATCACCGAAGCGCCGACAGGCCGATTCGCGACCGCGCGGATCAGCGCCTTCGATTCCGCCTGCGCGCGCGGTCCGGCGACGACGAGCGCACCGAGCACCTCGTTGATCCGATTGTCGAGGTCGCCGGCCTGCACGATGTCGTGCACGAGACCGATCCGGTACGCTTCCGCGGCGTCAAAACGCTCGGCGGTGAGGAAATAGCGCCGCGCCATCCGCGCGCCGATCGCCTCGATCACGTAAGGGCTGATCGTCGCCGGGATCAGCCCGAGCTTGGCCTCCGACAGCGAGAAGGTCGCCTCCTGCGCCGCGATCGCGATATCGCAGCATGCGACCAGCCCGACGCCGCCGCCGTAGGCCGCGCCATGAACCCGGGCGATCGTGGGTTTCGTCAGCGTATTGAGCGTGACGAGCATCGTGGCCAGCGCCTTCGCGTCGGCGAGATTCTCCGCGCGGCCGTACGCGGCCATCCTCTTCATCCAGTTGAGGTCGGCGCCGGCGCAAAAGCTGCGCCCGGCACCCAGCAGAACCACGGCGCGCACCGCATCGTCGTCGTCGAGCGCGCGCAAAGCCGCCGTGACTTCGGCGATCAGCGTCTCGTCGAACGCGTTATGCACGTCAGGACGCGCGAGCGCGAGGAGCGCGATGCCGTTGCGGATTTCGATCGTCAGCGCCGTGTACGACGCGGTGATCAGCGACGGATGCTTGCGTGTCTTGCTCGACTTCGTCTTCGCTGCCGGTTTGGTGTACGCCATCCGCTGCCTCACATCCGGAACACGCCGAACGTCGTCGCTTCGATTGGTCGATTGAGCGACGCCGAGATCGCGAGCCCGAGCACGCGGCGCGTGTCGGCGGGATCGATGACGCCGTCGTCCCACAGCCGCGCGCTGGCGAAATACGGGTGGCCTTCCTTCTCGTATTGCGCACGGATCGGCGCGCGAAACGCTTCCTCGTCGGCGGCGCTCCAGGTGCCACCCTTCGCCTCGAGCGCATCGCGGCGCACCGTCGCGAGCACGATCGCCGCCTGCTCGCCGCCCATCACCGAAATGCGGGCATTCGGCCACATCCAGAGGAAACGCGGACCGAACGCGCGGCCGCACATGCCGTAGTTGCCGGCGCCGTAGCTGCCGCCGATGATGACGGTGAACTTCGGCACTTGCGCGCAGGAGACTGCGGTCACCATCTTCGCGCCGTCGCGGGCGATGCCGCCCGCCTCGTACTTCTGTCCGACCATGAAGCCCGTCACGTTTTGCAGAAACACGAGCGGAATGCGGCGCTGCGCGCAGAGCTCGATGAAATGCGCGCCCTTCTGCGCCGATTCCGAGAACAGGATTCCATTGTTGGCGACGATTCCGACCGGGTAGCCCCAGATCCGCGCGAACCCGGTGACGAGCGTCGTGCCGTAGCGCGCCTTGAACTCGTCGAACTCGCTGCCGTCGACGATCCGCGCGATCACCTCGCGGACATCGTAAGGCTTCTTGATGTCGGCGCTGATGACGCCATAGATCTCTTCCGCGGCGTATTTCGGTGCCTCCGGCTCGGCGATCTCGATGTCGACGCGCTTCGGCCGGTTGAGATTGCCGACGATGCGCCGCGCGATGGCGAGCGCGTGATGGTCGTCCTGCGCGAAATGATCGGCGACGCCGGAGATCCGCGTGTGGACGTCGGCGCCGCCCAGCTCCTCGGCCGACACGATTTCGCCGGTCGCGGCCTTCACGAGCGGCGGTCCGCCCAGGAAGATCGTCCCCTGCTCCTTGACGATGATCGATTCGTCGGCCATCGCGGGGACATAGGCGCCGCCGGCGGTGCAGGATCCCATCACGACGGCGATCTGCGGAATCCCTTCCGCCGACATGTTCGCCTGGTTGTAGAAAATGCGTCCGAAATGATCGCGGTCCGGGAAGACATCCACCTGATTGGGCAGGTTCGCCCCCCCGGAGTCGACGAGATACACGCAGGGCAGCCGGTTCTCGCGCGCGATCTCCTGCGCCCGGACGTGCTTCTTCACGGTGAGCGGGTAATACGTGCCGCCCTTGACGGTCGCGTCGTTGCACACGATGACGCATTCGCGCCCCGCGATGCGGCCGATGCCGGTGATGATGCCGGCCGCCGCAATGTTGTCGCCATACATGCCGTGCGCGGCGAGCGGCGAGAATTCCAGGAACGGCGAACCCGGATCGATCAGCGCGCGCACGCGCTCGCGCGGAAGGAGCTTGCCGCGCGCTGCATGCTTGGCCCGCGGGCCTTTGCCGCCGCCCTGCTCGATCAGCTCGATCTGCGCTTTGAGGTCGGTGACGAGCGCCGTCATCGCATCGCGATTCGACGCGAACGTCGCGTCGCGCGGATCGATCTTCGATTCGATGACGGGCATGGCAGGATCAGGCGGGCAGCGGGTGGCCCGGCATCAGCTTGTAGGGATGTGCCCAGCGCGGTTCCGATTGTATCCGCTCGAGCCAGCGTTGAATGCCCGGGTACGCGACCCAGTCGACGCCGATTTCGTCCGCGAAGAACAGATAGCCGCACAGCGAGAGGTCGGCGATCGTCAGCCGGTCGTCGACGACATAGCGGCGGCCGGCGAGGTGCGCGTCGAGCACGCCCCACGCAGTTTCGGCGCGCTTCCTGAAAACCTCCAGCACCGCGGGATCGGCGTTCCTGGTGAACGTGCGCAGGAAGCGGTAGGTCGCCGTGTAGCTCGTGAGCTTGTGGTTGTCCCACAGGAGCCAGCGCAGGATCTCGCGGCGTTCGGCGTCGTCGGCGGGGCCGAACTTGCCGAGCGAATCGGCGAGGTAGTCGAGGATGACGCCCGATTGCGACAGCCGCTGGCCATCGTGCTCGAGGACCGGCACCTCGCCCATCACGTTCACCGCCCGGTATTCCGGCGTGCGCGTCTCGCCGTTGAAGAAGTCGACGAAGCGCGGCGCCCAGTCGGCGCCGGCGAGCGCGAGCGCCAGCGCCGGCTTGTACGCGTTGCCGGATTGCGCGAAGCAGTACAGCGTGTAGGCTGCCATGGCGTCCCTAGAAGCCTCCGGTCGCGAGCCACTTGTCGACCTGGTCGAAGCGGTCGAGCCCCCAGAACGGCTCACCATCGACGAAGACGAACGGCGAGCCGAAGACGCCGCGAGCAATCGCTGCGTCGACTTCCTTCTTCAGCGTTTCCTTGATCGCCGGATCGTCGATCGCCGCGCGCGCCGCGGTGGCGTCGACACCGGCCTTCGTCGCCACCGCGACGGCGTTGTCGGGCGTGGAAATGTCGATGTCGTCGACGAAGAAGGCGTGGAAGAACGCCTTGACGAGCCTCGTCGCCGCAGCCGGTTCCCGCGCCTTCTGCCACAGCACGATCCGCGCCGGAGCCTGCGACGGAATCGGAAACCGCGACGGCATCGTGAATTTCGGCAGCCCGTGAAAGCGCGCGCTGCGCTCGAAATCCCGGCGCGAGTAGTCGCCCTTCAGCGGAACCTCGGTCAGCGGCGAGGTGCCCGTCTGCCGGAACACCACCCCGAGCAGGACCGGGTGCCAGTCGACGCCGCGGCCATGCTTCGCGGCCAGCGCCTCGATCTTCTGCGAGGCGAGATAGCCGTAGGGCGACGAGAAGTCGAAGTAGAAATCGATTGGCGCTGCCATCGTGCGTTCCCCTTCTCGCCGCTTCAGCCGGCAATGGCGCGGCCGATCACGAGCCGCTGGATTTCGCTGGTGCCCTCGTAGATCTGGCAGACGCGGACGTCGCGGTAAATCCGCTCGACCGGAAAATCGTTGACATAACCATAGCCGCCGTGGACCTGGATCGCGGCGGAGCACACGCGCTCGGCCATCTCGGATGCGAACAGCTTCGCCATCGAGGCTTCCTTGAGGCACGGCAGGCCGGCGTCGCGCAGCGCGGCCGCGTGCCACACCATCTGGCGCGCGACCTCGATCTCGGTGGCCATGTCCGCGAGCTTGAAGTTGACGGCCTGGTGCGCGGTCAGCGGCCGGCCGAAGCTCGTTCGCTCGCGCGCGTAGGCGAGCGCAGCCTCGAAGGCCGCGCGCGCCATGCCGACTGCCTGCGCGGCGATGCCGATCCGGCCGGCCTCGAGATTCGACAGCGCGATCCGGTAGCCCTGGCCTTCGCTGCCGAGCAGGTTTGCCGCCGGGACTTCGCATTTGTCGAACACGATCTGCGCGGTGTCGGATGCGCGCTGGCCGAGCTTCTCCTCGACGCGCGCGACGACGTAGCCGGCGCTCTTCGTATCGACGATGAACGCGGAAATTCCCTTCTTGCCGGCCGCCTTGTCGGTCACGGCAAAGACGACCGCGACGTCCGCGTTCTTGCCGGTGGTGATGAACTGCTTGACGCCATCGAGAACGTACGCGTCGCCCCGCCGCTCCGCGCGCATCGCAATCGCGCCCGCGTCCGACCCGACCTGCGGCTCGGTCAGGCAAAAGCAGCCGAGCAACTCGCCGCGCGCGAGGGGCGTCAGCCAGCGCTCCTTCTGCGCTTCGGTGCCGAACGCCGCGATGGGCCCGCAGACCACCGAGTTCTGGACACTCACGATCGTCGATGTCGCGCCGTCGCCCGCGGCAATCTCCTCCAGCGCGAGCGCGAGCGACACGTAGTCGAGGCCCGCGCCGCCCCACTGCTCGGGGATCACGACGCCGAGCGCGCCCAGCGCCCCCAGCGCGCGCAGCTCGTCGCGCGGGAAATGGCCCTCGCGGTCCCAGCGCGCGGCATTCGGCGCGAGCTCACCCTGCGCGAACGAGCGCATCGCGTCGCGGATATGCTGCTGCATTTCGGTCAGGATCATGACGTCACCGGACGGCGGCGACGGACGCCGCGGGTTCCGTGCGGTCCGGCCGGTTGATGATGAACACGCCCGCGATCACGAGCGCCGCGCCCGCCACCATCGAGAGCTCCAGCTTTTCGCCGAGCAGGAGCATCGCGAACGCGATGGCGAAGAGCGGGACGAGGTTCACGAACACCATCGAGCGCGCCGGGCCGATCGTGATCACGCCGTCGTAGAACCAGACGAACGCGATGGCGGTTCCGAAGATTCCCATGTAGGCGAGCGCCATCCAGCCCCTGGAGGTGGCCTGCGGCAGCGCGAGATCGCCGTTGACCGCGCATACGACCGCGAGCATCGCGGTTCCGGTCAGCGCCGCGTAGGTCGTCGCCGCGAGCGGCGACAGCCCGACGAGCATGCGCTTGCCGATCAGCGTATACGCGGCCCATGCGAGCACGCACCCGAACAGCGCGGCCTCGCCGATGCCCGCGTGACCGCCGAAGAGCACCAGCGGATTGCCGTGCCCGAGCTCGACGGCCACCCCGAGTAGCGCAATGAGGACCCCCGCCACCCGGCGGAGCGTCAACGGCTCGTGGAGGAAGAGCGCGCCGCCGAGCAGCGTCGCCGCGGGCACCGTCGCGATGATCAGCGACCCGCGCGACGCCGACACGGTCTCCATGCCGAACATGAAGAAAAGGTTGTAGGCGGTAACGCCGGTCGCTCCCAGCAGGCAAACGCCAACCCACTGCCTGCGCGAGAGGCGCGGCAATCCGCGCTCGATCGCGAACGCCAGCGCCAGCAAGGCCACGGTCGCGATCACGTAACGCCAAAGCGCCGCCACCGGCGCGGTCATCTGCGCCGCGGCGATCCGCCCCGCGATGAACGTGCCGCCCCACATGATGGCGACGAGCACGAGCTGCGCGTAGATTCTCGACGGGCGCGGCGCGGGCGTCATCGGCGCTCACCGAGCGCGAGCTTCGCGGCGATCGCCACGAATACACCCGCCAGCACCCAGCGCTGCACCGCCGCCCACAGCGGACGGGTGGCGAGCCAGCGCGCGATGACCGCGGCCGCGAGCACGAACATCGTGTCCCCTATGACCGCGATCACGATCTGCGTCGCGCCGAGCACGAGCGACTGGCCGAGGACGCTGCCGCGCGAAGGATCGATGAACTGCGGAAAGAGCGCGAGATAGAAAAGCGCGACCTTGGGATTGAGAATGCTCGTGAGAAGGCCCATGCGGAAGAGCTTCGCCGGAGCCGCCGCCGGCAGCGAGCGCGGCGCGAAGAGCCCGCCGCGCCCGACCGGACCGAGTCCCAGGCAAGGTAGACGAGATACGCGGCGCCCGCCCAGCGGAGCGCGTCGTAGGCGACCGGCACCGCGAGAAAGACCGCGGAGAGTCCGAGCGACGCGGCGAGAATGTGCACGACGAAGCCGGTGGTCGTGCCGGCCAGCGACACGAGTCCCGCCACGCGTCCCTGGCACAGCGTGCGCGAGACGAGGTACAGCAGGTTCGGCCCCGGCGTCAGCACCAGCAGCACGCTGGCGACGACGAACAGCAGGAAATTGTCGAGCGATGGCATCGGTCACCGCGATGGCGGCGCCGGCGCACTGGCGATCGCCCGCCGGCCGGCGCCGCGGTAGGGTGCGCGAGCTCGAAGCCGATTCCGCGGCCCGCTCCGGTGATGAACGCACGTCGCATCGCCGATCGCCTCAGAGAAGCTCGATCGCCATCGCGGTCGCTTCGCCGCCGCCGATGCAAAGCGCCGCGACGCCGCGCTTCTTGCCGTGCTTGCGCAAGGCGCCGATCAGCGTGACCAGGATCCGCGCGCCGGAGGCGCCGATCGGATGCCCGAGCGCGGTCGCGCCGCCGTGGACATTGACCCGCTCGTGCGGAATGCCGTGGTCCTTCATCGCGGCCATGGTGACGACGGCGAAGGCCTCGTTGATCTCGAAGAGGTCGACGTCCTCGGTCGTCCATCCCGTCTTCTCGTAGAGCTTCGCGATCGCACCGACGGGCGCCGTCGTGAAGAGCCCCGGCTCCTGCGCGTGCGTCGCGTGCGCGAGAATCACGGCGAGCGGCTTCAGGCCGCGCTTTTCCGCCGTCGAGCGGCGCATCAGCACGAGCGCCGCCGCGCCGTCGGAGATCGAGCTCGAGTTCGCCGCCGTGACGGTGCCGTCCTTGCGGAACGCGGGCTTCAGCGTCGGGATCTTGTCGGGCGACGCCTTGGCCGGCTGCTCGTCGTTCGCGATCACGACGCTGCCCTTTCTTTCCGGCGACGGTGACCGGCGCGATCTCCCACGCGAACGTGCCATCGTTGTTCGCGGCGAGCGCGCGCGAGAGCGAGGTCAGCGCAAAGGCGTCCTGCGCCTCGCGCGTGAACGCGTACTTGCCCGCGCATTCCTCGGCGAACGTGCCCATCAGGCGGCCCTTGTCGTACGCGTCCTCGAGGCCGTCCATGAACATGTGGTCGACCACGGTCTGGTGGCCCATCCGGTAGCCGGCGCGCGCCTTCGGCAGCAGGTACGGCGCGTTGGTCATCGACTCCATTCCGCCGGCGACCATGATGTCGTTGGTGCCCGCGGCGATGAGATCGTGCGCGAGCATCGCCGCCTTCATCGCCGAGCCGCACATCTTGTTGACTGTCGTACAGCCGGTCGCAAGCGGAAGGCCGGCCTTGATCGACGCCTGGCGCGCCGGCGCCTGCCCCTGGCCGGCGGGAAGCACGTTGCCCATGATCACTTCCTGCACGTCGGCGGGCTTGATGCCGGCGCGCTCGACGGCGGCCTTGATCGCGACCGCGCCGAGATCGCTCGCCGCCAGCGGCGCGAAATCGCCCATGAAACCCGCCCATCGGCGTTCGGGCCGCGCCTACGATGACAATCGGATCGTTCAGCATTCGCGTGTCCTTTTCATTCGAGCGGCGTCGCGACACGCCGCGGCCGCGGCACGAGCTCGCCGCCGCAATTCGGGCAGATGCCGTCCATCGCGTCGGCGCAGCGCGCGCAGAATGTGCACTCGTAGCTGCAGATTCGCGCGTCGACCGCCGCCGGCGGCAATGGCGCCGCGCATTTCTCGCACGCCGGCTTCAGTACGAGCGCCATGTCATTTGGTCTCGTTGAACAGCTCGCGCCCCACCAGCATCCGCCGGATCTCCGACGTGCCCGCGCCGATCTCGTAGAGCTTGGCGTCACGCCACAGGCGCCCGGTCGCGTAGTCGTTGATGTAGCCGTTGCCGCCGAGCGCCTGGATCGCCTCGCCCGCCATCCACGTCGCCTTCTCCGACGCGTACAGAATCGCGCCGGCGGCATCCTTGCGCGCGGAACGGCCGGAAAGGCCGCCGCGGTCGAGCGCCTGGCCAACCGCATAGACGTACGCGCGGCACGCGTTCATCGTCGTGTACATGTCGGCGAGCTTCCCCTGCATGAGCTGGAATTCGCCGATCGGCTGGCCGAACTGCGAGCGCTCATGCACGTACGGCAGGACGATGTCCATGCACGCGGCCATGATGCCGAGCGGCCCGCCCGCGAGCACCGCGCGCTCGTAGTCGAGTCCGCTCATCAGGACGTTGACGCCCTGCCCTTCGGCGCCGAGGACGTTGGCGGCCGGCACCGCGCAATTCTCGAACACCAGCTCGCAGGTGTTCGAGCCGCGCATGCCGAGCTTGTCGAGCTTTTGCGCGGTCGAAAATCCCGGCATGCCTTTCTCGATCAGGAACGCGGTGATGCCGCGCGGGCCGGCGGCGGGATCGGTCTTGGCGTAGACGACGAGCGTGTCGGCCTCGGGGCCGTTGGTGATCCACATCTTGCTGCCGTTGAGCACGTAACTGATCGCCCTTGCGGTCGGCCTTCAACCGCATCGACACGACGTCGGAGCCCGATCCGGGCTCGCTCATCGCCAGCGCGCCGACGTGCTCGCCCGAAACGAGCTTGGGCAAATAGTTGCGCTTCTGCGTGTCGCTGCCGTTGCGGCGGATCTGGTTGACGCAGAGATTCGAGTGCGCGCCGTACGACAGGCCGACCGACGCCGACGCCCGGCTGATCTCCTCCATCGCCACGATGTGCGCGAGATAGCCCATCGCCGTGCCGCCGTAGTCCTCCTCGACGGTGATGCCGAGGAGGCCGAGATCGCCCATCTTGCGCCACAGGTCCGGCGGAAACTGGTTCGTGCGATCGATATCGGCGGCGCGTGGCGCGATCTCGTCGGCAGCGAACTGCCGCACGGTCTCGCGCAGCATGTCGATCGTCTCGCCGTGATTGAAATCGAGCGCAGGGGAGTTCGGCATCAGCGATCCTCGGGGTTGCGCAACGCCGTCGTCATGAATCGGACTTGCCGTGCATGACCATCAGCGTCTGCTGCATGATCGCGACCAGCGTGCGCTTGCCCGCCGTCGTCGCGTGCACTTCGCCGCGCGTGATCACCAGCGTGCGGCCGGATTTGACGACCATGCCCTCCGCGACCAGCCGCTCGCCGGCCGCCGGAGCGAGCAGGTTGAGCTTGTATTCGACCGTCAGCACCGACGAATCCCGCGGAAACAGCGTGTAGCCCGCGTAGCCGCCGGCGGAATCGGCGATCGCCGCGACCACGCCGGCATGAACGTAGCCATGCTGCTGCGCGATCTCGGGCCGCGGGACGAGCGAGATCGCGCAATGACCGGGCGCCACGGTCTCGAGCGTCGCGCCGAGCGTGCGCATCGCGCCCTGGCGCGCGAAGCTCGAGCGCACGCGTTCCTCGAAGTCGGGATCGGCGGGCGTCCAGCGGTTCGCGGCCGTGGGGGCAGGGGCGGCGGTGTCCACGTTGGCGTGTCCGGGATGGGGTCGGGGCTCGCGTCGCACGGGTCGACGAGAGCCGGTCGGCGACTGTACGTGACGTTTACGTAAACGTCAACTCGAGCGCGATGCGCCGCGCGAGACGGCTTCAGGCGCCGGCGGCAGTCGCGCTCCAGGAGGCCGATTTCGACCAGCACGGCGTCGATGTCCTCGCGCTGCTGCAGCAGCATCGCGCGCCGGTCGGCGAGCATCTGCAGGAACTTGGCGAGCTGCGGCCGCTCGTTGCCGGTCGTCGCATAGATGTCGAAAAGCTCGCGTATCTCCGAGAGGGCGAGCCCGAGCCGCTTGCCGCGCAGGATGAGCTTGATGCGCGTCCGTTCACGCTCGCCGTAGACGCGGGTCTGCCCGCGCCGGAGCGGGGCGAGAAGCCCTTCGTCCTCGTAGAACCTGATCGCCCGGGTCGTGAGGGCGAATTCCTGGGCGAGATCGGAAATCGAATAGGTCGCGCCGGCGGCATCGGCCGGGGAGCGGGCGGCGGCGGAATGTGCTGCAGGCATCGGAGGCGGCACGAAAATCGAGCGGCGGGAAGCTTGCGGCGGGCTTGCCGGAAGCGGATCACGATACCATATCGGCTTGACATGCCCGGCGGTATCGCCGAGGATGTTGCGCTGCACAAAAGCGGTGCGCCACGCGCACGAGGCGCGAGCCCCGAAGCCGCTTCCGCGACGCCCGCGAACGCCATGACCGCCTCCCTCCCCGCCGTGCTCGACTACCCGTTCGCGAAAGCGCCGGCCTCCGGCGAAGCGATCGAGGTCGCGCCGCGGGTCCACTGGCTGCGGATGCCGTTGCCGTTCGCGCTCGACCACATCAATCTCTGGCTTATTGCCGAAGACGACGGATTCACCCTCGTCGATTGCGGGTTCGGCGACGCCGCGACGCGCGCGGTGTGGGAACGGCATTTCGCGACGACGCTCGCGGGCCGGCCGATCCGCCGCATCATCGCGACGCATTGCCACCCCGACCACGTCGGCAACGCCGGATGGCTCTCCGCCCGGTTCGATGCTCCGGTCGCGATGACCCATGCGGAATACCTTACCGCGCATGCGCTCTTCGGCCAGCATGCGGGCTACGGGCCCGGCCCGACGGTCCGCTTTTTCGAGCGGCACGGAATGGCAGCCGAGCACGTCGCGGCGATGGACACGCGCGGCAATCACTATCGACGCGGCGTGCCGGAGCTGCCGCAATCGTTCGACCGGCTGCGCGACGGCGACGTGCGCGCCGCAGGGGGCACGTCGTGGCGCCTGATCGAAGGCCATGGCCATTCGCCCGAGCATGCCGCGTTCCACTCGGCGGAACGCAACGTGCTCATCTCGGGGGACATGCTGCTCCCGCGGATCAGCACCAATGTGAGCGTCTGGGCGCCGGAACCCGACGGCGACCCGCTCGGCGCCTTCCTCGAATCGATCGCCGCGTTCGAATCCCTGCCACCCGACACGCTGGTGCTGCCGTCGCATGGGCTGCCGTTCCGCGGGATCGTCGTCCGCGTCGCGCAGCTTCGCGCCCATCATGCGGCGCGACTGTCCGAGCTCGTCGCGGCGGTGGACGCGGCAAGCGCCCCCGTCAGCGCCGCCGATGTCGTCCCCGTGCTGTTTCGGCGCGAGCTCGACCTGCAGCAGCGCTATTTCGCGATGGGCGAAGCGATCGCCCATCTCAACCACCTGTGGCGGGCCGGCCGCATCACCCGCGCTGTCGCCGCCGACGGCGCCATTCGTTTCGCGTCCGCAAGCGCCTGAGAAAAAATTCCAACGAGGGAAAATCACGATATGTCCGCCGCCACCAGGAAAACGTCCGCCCCCGAGGCCGCCAGCGCAACCGCGAAAGGCTACGACCCCGTCGCTTTTGCGCAATCGCTCGTCGCCGCCGCCGACAAGAGCGCCGAGCTGATCGGCGACTTCGCCGCCAACCAGGCCAAGGGCGGCGGCACCTCGCTCGTCGCCGACGAGCTCGGCATCGGCAAGGCGTTCATGGAAATGGCGTCGAAGATACTCGCGAATCCGTACAAGCTCGCGGAGACGCAGATGCAGCTGTGGGCGGAGTACATGAATCTCTGGCATACGTCGACCTTGAAGCTCATGGGCGCCCCGACGGAACCCGTCGCCGCGCCGGGCAAGGCGGACAAGCGCTTTCGCCACGAGGATTGGGAAAGGTATTTCCTGTTCGATTACGTCAAGCAGGGTTACCTCATCACCGCGCGCTGGCTGCACGAGACGGTCGCGAGCGTCGAGGGGCTGGACGACGCCACGAAGCGCAAGGTGGATTTCTTCACGCGCCAGTACATCGACGCGCTCGCGCCGTCGAACTTCGCGCTGACCAACCCCGAGGTGTTCCGCGAGACGGTCACGAGCGGCGGCCAGAACCTCGTCCGCGGGCTCAACAACCTGCTCGACGACATCAAGCGCGGCAACGGCCAGCTCAAGATATCGATGACGGACACGAAGGCGTTCGAGCTCGGCGTCAACATCGCGACCACGCCCGGCAAGGTCGTCTTCCAGAACGACCTGATGCAGCTGATCCAGTACGAGCCCGCGACGAAAAAGGTCGCGCAGCGGCCGCTGCTGGTGATCCCGCCCTGGATCAACAAGTACTACATCATGGATCTGCGCGAGAAGAATTCGCTGATCAAGTGGACGGTCGACCAGGGGACCACCGTGTTCGTGATCTCCTGGGTCAATCCCGACGCGAAGCTCGCGCACAAGGATTTCGAGGACTACCTCCGCGAAGGCCCGCTGACGGCGCTCGACGCGATCGCGAAGGCGACCGGCGAGACCGAGGTCAACGCGCTCGGCTACTGCCTCGGCGGCACCCTGCTCGCGGCGCTGCTCGCCTACATGGCGGCGAAAAAGGACAAGCGGATCGTCAGCGCGACGTTCATGACCTCGCTCGTCGACTTCACGCGAAGCGGAGAGCTCGAGGTGTTCATCGACGAGGACCAGGTCGCCTCGCTGGAGCGCAAGATGTCCGAGCGCGGCTACCTCGAAGGCGGCGAGATGGCGACCACGTTCAACATGCTGCGCGCCAACGACCTCATCTGGTCGTTCGTCATCAACAACTACCTGATGGGGCGCGACCCGTTCCCGTTCGATCTCTTGCACTGGAACCAGGATGCGACGCGCATGCCGGCGACGATGCACAGCTTCTATCTGCGCAACATGTACATGAAGAACCTGCTGCGCGAGCCGGGCGGCATCACGCTCCTCGGCGTGCCGATCGACCTGTCGAAGATCACGGTTCCGGTGTACTTCGCCTCCGCCATCGAGGACCACATCGCGCCGTGGAAGACGACGTATGCCGGCCCGCAGCTCGTTTCCGGCAAGGCGCGTTTCGTGCTGTCGGGCTCGGGACACATCGCGGGGATGATCAACCCGCCTGCCGCCAACAAGTACAACTACTGGGTCAACGACAAGCTGCCGGCCGATGCCGACGCGTGGCTCGCCGGCGCGAAGCCGCATGAAGGCTCGTGGTGGCCCGATTGGGCGAAGTGGCTCTCCCCGTACCGAGGCAGGGAAGTTCCGGCGCGCGTCCCGGGGAAGGGCAAGCTCAAGGTCATCGAGCCCGCGCCCGGCGCTTACGCGCGAATCCGCGCGGACGGGAAGTGAATTCGAGCGCCCATTGTTCTATAGTGAATCGATCATCCCGTTCCGGAGAAATGCCATGAACCGTTCCACCACGCGCCTCGGCGAAATCGTCGTTCTCGCCGCGGCGTTAACCGCCGGCCCGGCGTTTGCACAGTCGCCCGCACCCAAATGCACCGACTGCGGCGTCGTGACCTCCGTCCGCGCGAACGAGGTGAAAGGCTCGACGTCGGGTGTCGGCATGGTTGCAGGCGGCGTTCTCGGCGGCGTGCTCGGGCACCAGATCGGCGGCGGCACCGGCAAGACGGTAGCGACGGTCGCCGGCGCCGCGGGCGGCGCCTACGTCGGCAACAAGGTCGAGCAGAACAAGAACACGAAGACCCAGTGGTCCGTCGGGATCAAGATGGACGGCGGCCAGCAGCGAACCTTCATCTACAGCAGCCAGCCTGCCGTGCACGAGGGCGATCGCGTGAAGCTCGTCGACGGCGGAAAGCGACTCGCGCTCGTAGCGCCGTAAGAGTCGCTCCTGCGGTAAGCGTCGCTCCTCCGCGCGTGGAACTCGCGCGGCACGCTCACGGTTTCGCGGGCGCTCCCGGTACGGGCTCGGGCTTCGCGGGCACGGGCTTCGGCGGATTCGCGTGTTCGGCGCGACCGTCCGGACGTACGAGAGCGGGTGCCGGCACCGCCTGCGGATGCTGCATCGGAACCTGCGCGCTGGGTGCGGGCGCCGGTGGCGGCATCGGGTGCGCTGCGGGCGCGGGCGGCATCGCGCCGATACGCTCGGACGCCGGCGGTCGTGTCGGCGCCGGACGTGCGAGGGGCGCCGCATAAGGCTGCGCCGACGACGACTGCGCGGGAGGCGCGGGAACGCTTGCCGCTTGCGCCGGCGGCGACGGCGGCTTGCGCGAGATCGCATCAGTACGCGCATCAGTACGAGCATCAGCACGCGCGGGACCGTTGGTCGTGACCGGCGCGTTGGCAACGGGTGGCGCGACAACCGGCGCCGGCCGCGTGAACGGCGCCGGGGCAACGGCGGGCGCTTGCGTCGCGGTGCCTCCCGGACGCGTCATGCTCTGCGCAGCCGCCCGCGGAGGCGGGCGCTGCGGCTTCGACCGGACGCGACAGCGGCTGCGGCGTTTGCCGTCCCGATCGCGTCATCGGATAGAACGTCGACGCGGGTGGCGGCGTCCCGGCGGTGCCGGCGCGCGTTCCCGGAATGCGCAGTGGTGCCGCGGCGACCGCGGGGGCGGCGGCGAGCACCGGCGCATTGGCCATCAGATGCGTCGGCACCGTCACGCGATTGGACGCGACAGGCAGCCGCCTCTGCAGCGTAGCGCCCGAAACTGCGGTCATCGCATTGGGAAAATCGGAATTGCGGAAGTGCGACGGCGGATTCGCCGGCCGCGTCGCGACGTTGACCGCGTACGGGCGGTTGTACGTCGCCCAGCAGTTGTACGAGCAATGTCCCCACCACGGATGGAACGGCTCGCCCCATCCCAGCGGCACCCAGCCGTAAACCGGCGCGCCGGCGTTGACGGACAGTCCCCAGCGCGCGCCGCCGACCCAGCCCACCAGCGCGGGCGCCCAACGCGGCCGCGCGACAAACGTTCCCGGGCACCAGCCCCAGCGACCACGGACCCACGCCCAGCGACCATAGTGGAACGGCGCGTAGCCCCATGGCGCGGCATCCACCCAGGTGAAGCCCCACGCGCCTACATTGGTCCAATAGCCGTCGCGATACGGAGCCCAGTCGGGCGCGACCGCGCTCGGATACCAGACGGGCCCGTAATCCGGCGTCGACTCCCAGCTGCCATAGGCATCGAGATCCGCGTAACCCACCATCTGCGGCGAGACATACGCCGTCGTGCGCGGACGCTCGTAGCGGCGATCGCGGCTCGCGCTGTACGCGTCGAAATCGTCCAGGCCGACACCGTTGCGCACGTCGGCATAGGCGGGGTCCGGTCCCGTCACGATGGCCGTCTGCCCCGGGAGCGTCTGCTGCGAGCCGCCTGCGAGCGCGACGATCGCCTCGCCTTCGCGCACGCTCACTGCGGTCGATTGGCGTTCCGGCGCGACATCGATCCGATAGAGCCCCGGGCGCGTCAGCTGGATCTGCGCATTGGGCGCATCGATGCGCGCGGAGTCGCCCGCATCGAGGAAGCGCACGCGCACGATGAGGCGACCCTGCGCGACGAACAGCGCGAGCTGGTTCTCGTCCAGCCGCGACACGTGCAGATTGGTGTCGCCCGCGAGGCGGAACTGGCCGCCGCCGTAATCGACCTCGGCGCGGCCGCCGCCGCCGACCCACACGTTGTCGCCCGATGCGACGGGATAGTTGAGGCCGATCGGCTGCCATTCGCTCGCGCGATCCTCGGGCGCGAGATAGAGCTGCCCGGCGAATTCGGCGATGCGCCCCACGCGGCCCGGAAGGTCGTCGTCGGCGAGCGCCGCGAAAGGCGCACCGATCGCGAGCAGCGCGGTGGCCAGCAGCCACGCCAGCGCGCGCGCGCGACGGCGTAGGCGCGGCGGCGCGCGCGTCTTGCGGCGCTTCACGGCAGGTATGCATGGACGCTCCTCTCGACATGTTTCCCTAAACGGGCCGGGGTGCGCCGCCGTTGACGCCTCCGGCGCGTGCAGCGTCCGCGCCGCGGAGCGCGTCTCCGATTTTGGATTAGAATTGCAAGCGGTCGACCTCATTCTTCTTGCACTAATAATCATTCAGGAGACCCCGTCATGCGGACCTTCCAGCGCACCCTTCTCGCCGGCGCCGTCGCGCTAGCCCTCTCCGGCCCCGCCGCCGCGCAGTTCTCCAATGTGATCTTCTTCGGCGACAGCCTGACCGACTCCGGCAACTACAAGTCGGATCTACCGCCGGGCACCAGGCCTGTTCACGACGAACCCGGGCCCGGTCTGGACGCAGGTCTTTGCGAGCCACTTCGGTTTCACTGCGATTCCATCGACCTGCCAGGGCGGCACGAATTACGCGTACGGCGGCGCACGCGTAACGGACGCTGCCGGGCGTGTCGACCCCCGCTCTTCCGCCCGCCGCGGCCGTGCCGGTCGCGACACAGGTCCCGCAATTTCTCGCAAAGGGCCCGGCCGATCCGAACGCGATCTACGCGATCAACGGGGGTGGCGACGACTTCTTCATGCAGTTCAGCGCGTTCGCCGCCGGCCAGGCAACAGCCGCGACAAGGTGCAGGCGGCGCTGGGCCACTGCGGCGACCAACCTGGGCAAGCAGGTCGCGATTCTGCAGGCCGCCGGCGCGCGGTACATCATGGTGTGGAACGTGCCCGACCTCGGCAAGACCCCGTTCGGGGTCGCGTATCCGGACAGGGCCGCACAACTTACCGCGCTGGCCAAGCTCTTCAATACGCACGCTGATCGGCGACGTTGAACGCGCGTCGGCGTGTCCAGGCGATTCGCGTTCAACGAGCTTCGCGCTTCGAACGAAATACTGCGCGAATCCCGGCCTGTACGGTTTCACGAACGCGTCAATGCCCGGCTGCTGTACGACCAGGTTCGCCTTCGCTGTGCACGCCGTCGACGCTTGTGTCGCCCGGACGCGCCGCAGACCTATCTCTTCGTCGAACGATGACCATCCGACGACCGGCTGCCCACCGGATCATGGCCGACGTACGCGATCTCGTTCATCGAGGCGCCACAGCAGATCGCGGCACTCGGCGACGCGCCGTTGCGCGTCGAGGACGCCGAACTTCCGCACGCTCGACGGGCGGATGTGGTCCGGCCTCAACTCGCCGCGGACGCCGAGGAAGCTCGAGGCGTGGGCCGCGTACGACTACGGCAGCATCGACATGAACGCCGGACCGAACAACGGCACGGCCCACGAGAACACGGTCGCCGTCGGCGGCGACATGAAGGTCAACGAGCACGCTGCTCGCGGGACTGATGTTCGCCTACACCGACAACAAGGGCGACTTCGGCGGCGCGGGCGGCGGCTACACGCTGCGCCAGCCGGTGTTCACGCGTGTATGCCGGTTACGGCGAAGGCCCGTGGTATGTCGGCGCGACGCTCGGCGCCGGGAGTCTCGACTACAGCGACGTCAACCGCAACATCGACCTCGGCGCCGCCGTGCGCAACGAAAGCGGGCAGACGCGCGGCTACGAATACACGGGACGGCTGCTCGGCGGCTACTGGTTCAAGTACCAGGACATCCTGCACGGCCCGTATGCGCGCATGACGTACACGAAGGCGATCGTCCGGCAGTTCTCGGAAACGGGTGCAGACAGCACGGCGCTCACCTACGGCCAGCAATCGAACGAACAACTGCTGTGGAGCGTCGGCTGGCAGGTCGCGGGCACGTTCGGCAGCATCCGCCCGTGGGCTCGCGCGACGTGGGAATACGATTCGCTCGACAAGGACCGCGACGTGACCGCGTCGTCGAACACGCTCGGCGGCAGCTACAGCATCCCGGCGCCCAAGCCCGACAACAACTACGCGCTGTTCAATGTCGGCGCCGCCACGGACTTCGGCGGCGTGACCGGCTTCATTTCCGGTTCGGGAACCGCCGGCAAGGGCGACGGCAATTACTGGGCCGTCACCGTCGGCCTGCGCATGCCGATCTGACGCGACGCTTGCATGCAACGCAGAAGAGCCGCCGCGAGGGCGGCTCTATTTTGCTCCGGCGCGCTGCGTGCTGTCACTCGGGACGACGGGGCTTGCGCGGCGCGTGCGCGAACGCGAAATCGTAGAGCGGCCGCGGCAGGAGCTTCAGCATCCGACCCACGATCGCCATTTGCCACGGCAGCACGTAAAAACGGCGCCGGCGCGCGATCGCCCGCGCAATCAGCGGCGCAGCGCGTTCCGCTTTCATCAGGAAGGGCATCGGGTACGGATTGCCGGCGGTCATCGGCGTGGCGATATAGCCGGGGCAAACCGTGACGACGGCGATGCCCGTTCCCGCGAGCTCGAGGCGCAGGCTCTCCAGATACGCGATGGCGGCAGCCTTCGACGCCGAATAGGCGCCTGCGCCCGGCAACCCGCGAAATCCGGCGACGCTCGCGATGCCGGCGAGCGCGCCGCGCCGCGCCGCGCGCATCGGCGCGATGAACGGCGCGAACGTGTGGACGATCCCCAGCACGTTGATGTCCATCACTTCGCGGAACGCAGCGGCGTCCTCGGCGTGCTCGGTCAGCGTGCCGCGGGAAACGCCGGCGTTCGCGATCACCACGTCGGCCGCGCCCAGGCGCGCGATGAATTCACCGGCGGCGCGAGCGAGCGCCGCGGCGTCGCGGACATCCCCTTCGAAGGCGATGGCCCGACCGCCCGGAAGCTCGGCGACGAGCGCATCGAGGAGGCTCCGCCGGCGCGCAAAGAGGCCGACAGTGTCGCCGCGCGCCGCATAATGCCGCGCCAGCGCGGCGCCGATGCCGCTGCTCGCGCCGGTGATGAAGACGTTCAGGTCTTCGGCCGCTCGGCGCGCGCCTTGACGATGAGCGCGTCCATCACGGGCAGCATCGCCGCATGGGTGCCCACCTTCTCGGTCGAGACGACAAACTTGCCGTCGATGACGATGAGCGGCACCGATTGCGTATTGAACGTCTTCGCCTGCTGGAGAGCACGGTTCATCTTGCCGGACATCGAGAACGAGTTGTACATGTCCTCGACCTTCTTCCGGTCGAGGCCATGGCTTGCCGCCCAGTCGAAGAACGTCTTCTCGTCCGCCATGTTGACGCCCTTGCCGTGGATGGCGATGAACATCTCGGGCGACAGCCGCGAATCCTCGCCGAGCGCCTCCAGCGTGTAGTACTCCTTCGCGAGCGGGACCCACTTCGGCTGGAAGCTCACCGGCACGCGGCGAAACTGGACATCGGGCGGCAGCTTCTTGACCCACTCGTGGAGCAACGGCTCGAATTCGCCGCAGTGGGGACAGCCGTACGAAAAGAATTCGATGACCTCGATCTTGTTGCCGGTTTCCACCGGCACCGCGTTCTTGAGACGGACGTACTCACGGCCTTCCTGCGGCGCGGCCGTCTGTGCGATCGCCGGCAGCGACAGCGCAAGAAGAAACGCGGCGGCAAGCCGCGGCAAGCGGCCGAACAGAATCTGCAGCGTGGACATCGTGACGGTCTCCCTATGGGCGGCGCAACGGCGCCGCGGTTGGCGATGGAAATGGAGCAAGGTTGGTCAGGCCGCGCCGGCTGGAGTTCCCGCGACGGCGATGCGCGGTCGGCGCTGCGCGCGGAGCGGTTTGCCCGCCGCCATGACGCCGGCGTCCATGCCTCTCAATACTTGATCACGGCGACGTCGAAGCCGCGCTTGCCGAGCTCGCCCTTGACGCGATTGAGCTCGTCGGTGTTGTCGTACGGACCGAGCCGCACGCGGTAGCGCACGCCTTTGTCCGGCAGCGTGGCCGGCTGCACCGCGGCCTCCCACCCGGCGAGCGCCAGGCGCGCCTTCAGGTTCTCGGCCTCCGGCTCCGCGGCGAAAGATCCTGCCTGCAGCCAGAAGCGATCCTGCGCTTTCGGCGCTCGCGGCGCCTCCGCCGGGGGGCGTTCCTCGACCTTGGCGATCGCCTTGTCGGGCGTGATCGCGCGCTCGACGGTCGCCTTGTCCGGGCGCGGGCTTGTCGGCGGCTTTCGCGGGCATCTTCGGCTCCTCGATGCCCGGCAGGATCTTGTAGAAATCGAAGCGCGGCTTCTCGGCGGCTGCCGGCTCGCCCTTCGCGATCCTGGCGGGATCGCGGCCTGACTCGCGCGCGGAATCCTTGGCGGGCGACACGCTCTGGTAGGGATTGCCTGCGCGCATCAGGTAGAAGGCGACCCCCGCCGCGAGCGCCAGGCCAAGCGCAATGCCGATGAAAAGGCCGAGCAGCGTGCCGCCCGCGCCGGCTTTGCGCGGCGAACGCGTCGTCGTTGCGGCGGTGCGTGCTCGAGGGCGGTGGCGGTGGGTCATGAGGGCTCGGTGATTCCGGTTGCAGCGTCCTTACATCGCGTCGGGCGCGCTGATGCCAAGCACGGCGAGCGCGTTGCGCAGCACCTGCCCCGTCGCGACGACCAGGGCGAGGCGCGCGCGCTTCACGCGCTCGTCGTCGACGAGGAAGCGTTCCGCATTATAGTAACTGTGGAATTCGGCGGCCAATTCCTTCAAGTACAGCGTGAGGACGTGCGGGGCCATGTCCCGCGCCGCGATGGCGAGCTCGGCGGGGAAATCCGCGAGCCGGCGCAGGAGCGCCTCCTCGTACGGGCTCACGAGCGGCGCGAGATCCGCGCCGGCAAGCGCCGCCGGCGCGTCGGCGACCGCGATGCCCACCTGCTTCAGCACCGACGAAACACGCGCGTGCGCATACTGGACGTAATAGACCGGATTCTCCTCGGTCTGCGAGCGCGCGAGGTCGACGTCGAACGTGAATTCGGTGTCGGCCTTGCGGTTGACGAGAAAGAAACGGACGGCGTCACGCCCGACTTCGTCGATCAGCTCGCGCAGCGTCACATAGCTGCCGGCGCGCTTGCTGAGCTTTACCTCCTCGCCGCCTTTCATTACCGTCACCATCTTGTGCAGCACGTAGTCGGGATAGCCTGGCGGTATACCGAGCCCCACTGCCTGCAGTCCGGCGCGCACGCGCGTCACGGTGCTGTGGTGATCCCCGCCCTGGACGTTGATCGCGCGCGCGAATCCGCGCTCCCATTTGGTGACGTGATACGCGACGTCGGGCACGAAGTACGTGTAGCCGCCGTCGGACTTCCGCATGACGCGATCCTTGTCGTCGCCGAACTCGGTGGTCCGCAGCCACAGCGCGCCGTCCTCCTCGTAGGTGCGCCCCGAGGTGACGAGACGCTGCACCGTCTTGTCGACCCGTCCTGTCGTGTAGAGCGAGCTCTCGAGATAGTAGTTGTCGAAGCGGACGCCGAACGCGACGAGGTCGCGATCCTGCTCCTTGCGCAGCTCCGCCACCGCGAACTTGCGGATCGTCTCGATATCGCCGAGATCGTGCCCCACCTCGTCGAGATATCGCTGCGCGAGCTCGCGAATGTATTCGCCGCGATACCCGTCTTCGGGAAACGCCGGGTGCTCACCCAGGATCTCCTGCGCGCGCGCGCGCACCGACACCGCGAGATTCTCGATCTGCTGGCCCGCGTCGTTGTAGTAGAACTCGCGCGTCACCTGCGCCCCTTGCCACTCGAGCAGCGTGGCGATGGCATCGCCCAGCGCGGCCTGCCGGCCGTGGCCGACGTGGAGCGGGCCGGTCGGGTTCGCGGACACGAACTCGACCATGACGCGTTCACCGTTGCGCATGTCGCTGCGGCCGAAGCTCTCACGAGCGGAGAGAATTTCGCCGACGATTTGCTGGCGCGCCGCCGGGGTGAGAAAGAGATTGACGAATCCCGCGCCCGCGATTTCCGTCCTGGCGAGCCAGTCCGCCGAAGGTAGCGCGGCGACGAGCGCCTGCGCGAATTCGCGCGGGTTGCGCTTCAGCGCCTTGGCGTGCTGGAGCGCGACGTTCGTCGCGTAGTCGCCGTGCGCCGCGACCTTCGGCCGCTCGACGACGATGGGCGCACCGGCGCGCTCGGGCGCGACCGCGGCCAGCCCTTGCGCGAGCCATGAGCCTATTTGCGATTTCAGATCGTTCACCACGACGCCGGCGAAGAGTGCTGTCGGTTGCGCCACAAAAACCGCGAATTGCGCAGCGCGGGTCGCGCCGTTTCAATTCGCGGGAGAATTCCATCGCCGCAGCAAGCGGTGACGGAATTCTCGATTATAGACGACGCGTGGTCGGGCCCGACCTACGCGAACCCCGCCGGGTCGACGTCGAGCGCGAAGCGCACGCGCCTTCCCGGCAGCGCTTCGAAAGCGCTTCGCCAGCCCGGGAGGAATCGCTGCAGCGCGCCGCGATCTTCGCTCTGCGCGAGCACCTGCCCGCGTTCCATGCCCGCGCGACGGGCCAGCGCCGCCGGCACAGGTGGAAACACCGTGACACCGCCACCCATCCGCCGGGCGATCGCTTCTCCTTCCTTGCGCACCTCGTGAAGAAACGCGTCGACGGCATCGCGTGCCGGCGCCTCGGCCGTCACCAGCGCGAGATGCGCGAACGGAGGGAGCGAGGCGGCGCGACGCTCAGCCATCAGGCTCGCCGCGAATTCACCGTAGGCGTTCATGGCAAGGGCGCGGTAGAGCGGATGCTCCGGGAAATCGGTCTGCACGACGACTTCGCCGGGCAGCGCCGCGCGCCCCGCCCGGCCGGCGACCTGGAACAGCAGCGCCGCGAGGCGCTCGGTGGCGCGAAAATCGGCGCTGTAGAGCGCGTTGTCGGCGCCCAGCACGCCGACCAGCGTGAGGCGCGGGAAATCGTGCCCCTTCGCCAGCATCTGCGTGCCGACGAGGATGTCGACGAGCCCGGCATCCATTCGCTCGCGGACATCGGCAAAGACGCCCTGGCGCCGCGTGCTGTCGCGATCGATGCGCGCAATCCGCGCCGCCGGAAAGAGCTCCGTCAGCGCACGCTCGAGCCGCTGCGTTCCGAAGCCGCGCGGCACGAGGTCCACGTTGCCGCATTCGGGACACGCCGGCGGCAGCCGCTCGGCATGCCCGCAGTGATGGCAGCGGACGAGCCCCGCATCCCGATGCACGACAAGGCGCGCGCTGCAGCGCGCGCACCCGGCCTGCCATCCGCATGAAGCGCACATGAGCGATGGCGCGAAGCCGCGACGGTTGATGAAGACGAGCGATTGCTGCCCGCGCTCGAGCCGCGCCGCGATCGCGGCGCGCAGCCGCGTGCCGATACCTTCGACCGCGGCGGGATCGCGATGCGGCGCAAGCACGACCGCGGGAGGCGTCGCCGCCGCGACCGCCCGCTCCGGCAGCACGAGGCGCTCATAGCGACCGCGCTGCACCTGATGGAGGGATTCCAGCGACGGCGTCGCCGTGCCGAGCACGATCGGGACGCCCTGCTCGCGGGCGCGCCAGACCGCGACGTCGCGCCCGTGGTAGCGCACGCCGTCCTGCTGCTTGAACGAGCCGTCGTTCTCCTCGTCGACGACGACAAGCCCGAGACGCGGCATCGGCGCGAACACCGCGAGCCGCGTGCCGACGACGAGGTCGGGCTCGCCGGCGGCCGCCGCGCGCCAGTGGCGACGCCGAAGCGCTGCCGGAAGCCGACTGTGCAGGGCCACCGCGCGCCGTCCCGGCAGCGCCCGCGCAATCCGCTGCAGCAACTGCGGCGTCAGGTTGATCTCGGGGACGAGCAGCAGGGCCTGACGCCCCGCGGCGATACAACGCGCTGCGGCTGCGAGATAGACCTCCGTCTTGCCGCTTCCCGTGATGCCATCGAGAAGGAACGGCGCGAATCTTCCGTGCGCTCGCACGATCGCGGCAACCGCTTGCTGCTGCGCTTCGTTGAGCGGCGTTCCCGCGCGAGGCGGCGGATCGGCCGGCCCCGGCGGCAACGCATCATCGATCCATCCCGCTTCGCGCCAGCGCCGGACCCAGGCGCGAACGTGCGCCGGCAACGCCGCGATTTCGGCGGCAGGCATCACCCCTCCTTCCGCCGCGTGAAACCGTTCGAACAGTTCGCGCGCCCGGGGCGCGCGGCCGAGCGAAGTTGCGAGCGCGGCGCGCCCATCTTCGGTGAGGCGTTGCGCGAGCGGCGACTGCGGGGGCCAAAAATGAGCGTGCACCCACGCGCTGTCCAACCGGGGGCACCATCTGCGCAAGCACGAGCCCGAGCGGCTCCTGGTAGTAGCCTGCAACGAAGTCTGCAAGGCGCAGGAGATCGCTCGATAACGGAGGCAGCTCGCTCGCTTCGTGGATCGGCTGCAGCTTCTCCTGCGTGATGTCGGTCGTCGCGGCGACATCGACGACAACGCCCGTCAGCGCCCGCTTGCCAAGGCGCACGCGGACGATGAATCCGCGGTCGATCGCGAGCCCGGCTGGCACCCAGTAGTCGAACGTCGTGCGGGTCGCAACGGGAAGCGCTACCCGGGCGATCGCCATCGCATCAACCCGCACTCGCGCAGCGACGCGCACAGGTTGTAGTGTTCGAAATCTTCATCACGCGTCGCAGCAATCGAAGCCAAGTCCTTGGTTTATATAGAACGCAAAAAACGACCCACCCCTGCTGTGGATAACGTTGTGCGTAAGTGATCGCTCGCGTCCCGCCTTGGGAGACCCCCGCCTCGGTTCGCTTCGGCGCGCATTGCGAGCAAAAAACTTTTTCTTTTTTAATTCAGTGGATTACGCGGACCATCCGACGGTGTGTGCGGAAGCGCACCGCCGCGTGCGTCGCAAGCACGCGAATGTGCATAAGTAGCAGGGAAAACCCTCAAATCACTTCGTTGTCAAGCCCGGCGTTCGCGGTGCTCGCCCGAGCCGTATGCCTTCAGGCCGTCTGCGGCGCTTTTCGCGAGGCGCGGTGCACGCTCTCGACCAGCGCGGCGACATTCTCGGGAGGCGTGGCCGGCACGATGCCGTGTCCGAGATTGAAGATGTGCCCCGGCGCGGGGCCCGCGGCCGCCACGACGGCCGCGGCCGCGCGCGCGACGGTCTCCGGATCAGTCAGCAGCACCAGCGGGTCGAGATTGCCCTGCAGCGCAACCTTGGCACCCACGCGGCGGCGCGCGTCGGCCAGATCGACGGTCCAGTCGAGCCCGACGCCTGCGGCCCCGCAGGCGGCGATGTCGTCGAGCCATTGCCCGCCGCCTTTCGTGAACACGATCGTAGGCACCCGGCGGCCATCGGGTGCCGGCGCGAGCGAGGTCAGCACGGCGCGCATCGATGCGAGAGAAAACGCCCGGTACGCGCCCGCCGTCAGCAATCCGCCCCACGTGTCGAACAGCATCACCGCGTCGGCGCCCGCCTTGATCTGCTCGTTGAGATAGGCAGCGACCGCCTGGCCGTTGACGTCGACGAGTCGCTGCAACAGATCGGGCCGCGCGCAGACCATCTTTCGCACTGCGGCGAAATCGGCGCTGCCCCCGCCTTCGATCATGTAACACGCCAGCGTGAACGGGCTTCCCGCGAACCCGATCAGCGGGACGCGCCCGTGAAGCGCCTTCTTGATCTCGCGCACTGCGTCGAACACATAGCGCAGCTTGCCCATGTCGGGCACCTGCAGCGCACCGATCGTCGCCGCATCCGCGGTCGTGCGTGCGAAGCGCGGGCCTTCGCCGGCGGCGAAGTCGAGGCCGAGCCCCATCGCATCCGGCACGGTCAGGATGTCGGAAAAGAGGATCGCGGCATCGAGCGGGTAACGATCGAGCGGCTGCAGCGTGACTTCGGTCGCGAGCGATGGCGTGTGCGCAAGCGCGAGAAAGCTCCCCGCTTTCGCCCGCGTTGCGTTGTATTCGGGCAGGTAGCGACCGGCCTGGCGCATCAGCCACACGGGCGTCCAGGGCGTGGGCTCGCGGTTGAGCGCGCGCAGAAACGTATCGTTTTCGAGGATTTCCATCGTCGGAGGGTAGCGATACGCGACGTCGCGGGCAAGCCCGCGGGTCGCGGAACACGGCGTTCAGTGCGCGGGCGTCAGCACCCGGCCGGTCAGGCGTTCGAGGATCGCGAGCGGCGCGCGCGCGGGTTCGTAGAGGGCCGCGAGCGGCAGATGGATCGTCTGCTCCAGCATGTACTGCCCCGACAGCGCCGCATGCATCACCTGATCGGAGAAGCAGAGCCACGTCGTGCCGGGCGCGAACCGGGCGGTCTCCTGCGGGGAGTCGCGCTGGTACGCGAGATCCGCCTTCGCGCGGTCGTGGAGTCCCAGCATCAAGTGGTCGTACTCGGTGCGAACTCCCTTCGTCACATGGAGAGCCGCGAGCACCGCCGCGGCGCCCGGCAGCGGAGGGGCGATCCGCGGCAGCAGCGTCTTCGCCATCGCCTCGAATGGTTCACCGACACGCCAGACGCGCGGCTCCGTGAGGCTCACGTTCGAGAACACGCGCAGGATCCGCTCGCCGCGATTCGGTCGTGACGGGAAGGCATCGACGTGCAGGCGCGCATCGTCCTTGCGCCACGACACGGCGCGACCGACCGCCGGCTGCGGCCGGTAGCTCGTCCGCGCGCGCGTGACGAAGGGGGCATACGCGGGAAAGAGCGCCCTCACGAGATCCGCCGCATTCGCCGCAAAGCGCGCGATCATCGCGGCCAGATCCGAGCGATCGGCCGCCGCGCCTCTCGCGCCCTTGAGCGCCGCGCCGTCGAGACTGATGTTCTTCGCGCGACCGTCGGACCACTCCGGTGACAGGAAGCGGCGCTCGCTTTCGGACAACGCGAAGCCCAGTCGCGGCAGCACGAGCACCGATCCGCTTTCGAGCGCGCGCGCGATGTCGCGCTGCGCTTCCGGCGTGAGCACCGGGCGCCAGGCCGCGAGGTCCAGCGTCACGAGTGATGACATCAGCGCGGCAGCTGCGACGCGCCCATCAGGAACAGGTCGACCGCGCGCGCGCATTGACGGCCCTCGCGGATCGCCCACACGACGAGCGACTGCCCGCGGCGCATGTCGCCCGCGGCGAAGACCTTCCGCACCGACGTCGCATAGTCGTCGGTATTCGCCTTGACGTTGCTGCGGGCGTCGCGCGCAACGCCGAGCTGCGCGAGCAGGCTCGGGGCGGCGGGACCGAGAAAGCCCATCGCGAGCAGCACGAGCTCGGCCCTGACCTCGAATTCGCTGCCCGGCACCTCGACCATCTTGACCTGGCCGTCGGCACCCTTCTGCCATTCGAGGCGAACCGCGACGAGCTTTTCGACCTTGTTGTTCCTGCCCTCGAAGCGTTTGGTCGCGACGGACCAGTCGCGGGCACAACCCTCTTCCTGCGACGATGATGTGCGCAGCTTGACCGGCCAGTACGGCCACGTGAGCAGCTTGTTCTCGTGCTCGGGCGGCTGCGGCAGGAGCTCGAACTGGGTGACCGACGCCGCGCCGTGCCGGTTCGAGGTGCCGACGCAGTCGGACCCCGTATCGCCGCCGCCGATCACGACGACATGCTTGCCCGTCGCCTTGATCTGATCCTTGACCGCGTCGCCGGCGATGACCTTGTTTTGCTGCGGCAGGAATTCCATCGCGAAGTGGACGCCGTCGAGATCGCGCCCGGGAACCGGGAGGTCGCGCGGCGCCTCCGCTCCTCCCGCCATGACGACGGCGTCGTACTCGGCGAGAAGATCCTCGGCGGAAACGTCGTTGCCGACCTCGACGTTCGGCCGGAACACGACGCCTTCGAGCGACATCTGCGCCATCCGGCGGTCGATGGCCGGCTTCTCCATCTTGAAGTCGGGAATGCCGTAGCGGAGCAGCCCGCCGATGCGGTCGGCCTTCTCGAGCACGACGACGTCGTGGCCGGCGCGCGCGAGCTGCTGCGCGCAGGCGAGCCCCGCCGGTCCGGAGCCGATCACCGCCACGCGCTTGCCGGTCTTCGCGAGCGGCGGTTGCGGCACGACCCAGCCTTCTTCGAAGCCCTTGTCGATGATGAAGTGCTCGATCGACTTGATGCCGACAGGATCGTTGTTGATGTTGAGCGTGCACGACGCCTCGCACGGCGCGGGGCACACACGACCCGTGAATTCGGGAAAGTTGTTCGTCGAGTGCAGCACGTCGAGCGCGGCGCGCCACTGCTCCCGGTAGACGAGATCGTTCCAGTCGGGAATGACGTTGTTGACGGGACAACCGGACATGCAGAACGGGATCCCGCAGTCCATGCAGCGCGCGCCCTGCTTCGATGCTGCGTCATCCTTGAGCGCGAGGACGAATTCGCGGTAATTGCGCACGCGCTCCGCGGGCCGCAGCGCCACCTCCTCTATTCGCTCGAGCTCGATGAAGCCGGTGATCTTGCCCATCACGCAGCTTCCATCACGCAGCTTCCTTATGGCGGGCCGTCGTTGCGGCCTTCGCCTGCACCTGCTTCGCGTGCATCTCCGTCAGCGCGCGCCGGTATTCGTGCGGGAACACCTTGACGAACTTCCCGCGCGCGACGTCCCAGCCGTCGAGGATCGCAAGAGCACGCGTGCTGCCCGTGTAGCGCAGATGTCGCTCGATCAGCTCGCGGAGCAGCGGCTCGTCGGCGCGGCCGGCGTGACGCGTGAAACCCTTGCCGGCGAGCGCTTCCTCGTGCTCGGCCTTCGCCTGCTCGGCTTCCGCGAGCACCGGCAGCAGCGCGACCATCGAGGCATTGCAGCGCGACGCGAACGTGCCGTCCTCGTCGTAGACGTAAGCGATGCCGCCGCTCATGCCGGCCGCGAAATTGCGCCCCGTTCGACCGAGCACGGCGACCGTCCCGCCGGTCATGTATTCGCACCCGTGATCGCCGGTGCCTTCGACGACCGCGATCGCACCCGAATTGCGCACGCAGAAGCGCTCGCCCGCGATCCCGCGGTAATAGGCTTCGCCGGCGATCGCGCCGTACATCACCGTGTTGCCGACGACAATGTTGTCCTCCGGTTTCGCCGCGCACGCCGGATCGGGATAGACGACGATCCGCCCGCCGGACAGCCCCTTGCCCACGTAATCGTTGGTAGCGCCCTGCAGCTCGAACGTCACGCCGTGCGCGAGGAAGGCGCCGAAGCTCTGGCCGGCGATCCCGTCGAAGGCCACGTGGATCGTGTCGTCCGGCAGGCCCGCGTGTCCGTACCGGGTCGCGATCATGCCGGAGAGCATCGCGCCGACCGACCGGTTCGCATTGCGGATCTTCGAGGCGTGGCGCACCGGCTGCTTCTTGTCGAGCGCCGGTGCCGCCGCGGCGATCAGCGCGTGGTCGAGCGCGCCCGCGAGACGATGGTCCTGCTCCTCGCAGCGGTGGCGGGCGACCTCGGGCGGCATCGGCGGCTGGTGGAAGATCCGCGTGAAGTCGAGCCCTTTCGCCTTCCAGTGCTCGATGCCGCGCCGCGTGTCGAGGAGGTCGGCGCGGCCGATCAGGTCGTCGAACCTGCGGATGCCGAGCTTCGCCATCAGCTCGCGCGCTTCCTCGGCGACGAAGAAGAAATAGTTGACGACGTGCTCGGGCTTGCCGGTGAATTTCTTCCGCAGCTCCGGATCCTGCGTCGCCACCCCCACGGGACACGTGTTGAGATGGCACTTGCGCATCATGATGCAGCCCTCGGCGACCAGCGGCGCCGTCGAGAAGCCGAACTCATCGGCGCCGAGCAGCGCGCCGACGACGACGTCGCGGCCGGTCTTGATCTGCCCGTCGACCTGCACGGCGATGCGTCCGCGCAGGCGGTTCAGCACGAGCGTCTGCTGCGTCTCGGCGAGGCCGAGCTCCCACGGCGTGCCCGCATGCTTGATCGACGACACCGGCGACGCGCCAGTGCCGCCGTCGTGGCCGGCGATCGTCACGTGGTCCGCCTTCGCCTTCGCGACGCCCGCGGCGACCGTGCCGACGCCGGTTTCGCTCACCAGCTTCACCGAGATCGACGCACGCGGATTCGCGTTCTTGAGATCGTGGATCAGCTGCGCGAGATCCTCGATCGAGTAGATGTCGTGGTGCGGCGCCGGCGAGATGAGGCCGACGCCGGCAACCGCGAAACGCAGCTTCGCGATGTACTCGGATACCTTGTGGCCCGGCAGCTGTCCGCCCTCGCCGGGCTTCGCGCCCTGCGCCATCTTGATCTGGATCTGGTCCGCCGACGACAGGTACTCGGCGGTGACGCCGAACCGCGCGGAGGCGACCTGCTTGATCTTCGAGCGCAGCGAATCGCCTTCCTTGAGCGCGATGTCGACGACGGCGGACTCGATCCGCGACTTCAGCGTCTCACCCGCCTTGACGAGCGGGTAGCGATGCGCATCCTCGCCGCCCTCGCCGGTGTTCGACTTCCCGCCGATGCGGTTCATCGCGACGGCGAGTGTCGTGTGCGCCTCGGTCGAGATCGACCCGAGGCTCATCGCGCCGGTGGCGAAGCGCTTGACGATGTCCGCCGCCGGCTCGACCTCCTCGATCGGAATCGGCGCGGGCGCGAACCGGAACTCGAAGAGCCCGCGCAGCGTCAGCATCCGCTCGCTCTGGTCGTTGATCAGCGCCGCGTAATCCCGGTACGTCGCGAAGCTGCCCGAGCGCGTGGCGTGCTGCAGCTTGGCGATCGAGTCGGGCGTCCACATGTGCTCCTCGCCGCGCACGCGATACGCGTACTCGCCGCCGGCATCGAGCGCGTGCGCGAGCAACGGATCGTTGCCGAACCCGGCGGCGTGGAGCCGCGCGGCCTCCACGGCGACCTCGGGCAGCCCGATGCCTTCGACGTTGCTCGACGTGCCGGTGAAATACTTGTCGACGAGCTCGCGCGCGAGCCCGACCGCCTCGAAGATCTGCGCGCCGCAATAGGACTGGTAGGTCGAGATGCCCATCTTCGACATCACCTTGTAGAGCCCCTTGCTGATCGCCTTGATGTAGCGGTACGCCGCTTCCTGCGGCGAAACGCCGGGGACGACATCCGCGAACGAGGCCAGCGTCTCCAGCGCGAGATAGGGATGGATCGCCTCGGCGCCGTAGCCCGCGAGCAGCGCGAAATGATGCACTTCGCGCGCCGATCCGGTCTCGACGACGAGCCCCGTGCTCGTGCGCAGCCCCTTGCGCACGAGGTGCTGGTGGACCGCGGCCGTCGCGAGCAGCGCCGGGATCGGCAACAGTGCCGCCGACACCTTGCGGTCGGATACGATCAGGATGTTGTAGCCGAGATGGATCGCGTCCTCGGCCTCGGCGCACAGCGAGGCCAGCGCCGCCTCCATTCCGTTCGCGCCCCAGGCCGCCGGATAGCAGATGTCGAGCTCCCAGGCGCGAAACGCGCCGCCCGTGAACAGCGCGATATGGCGGATCTTCTCCATCGCGTCGTTGGTGAGGATCGGCTGCAGCGTTTCCAAACGCGCCGGCGGATCGGTTTCGTCGATGCCGAGGAGGTTCGGCCGCGGTCCGATGAACGTGACGAGCGACATCACGAGCTCCTCGCGGATCGGATCGATCGGCGGGTTCGTCACCTGCGCGAAGAGCTGCTTGAAGTAGCTGTAGAGGACTTTCGGCCGCTCCGACAGCACGGGCAGCGCGGCGTCGTTGCCCATCGACCCGACGGCCTCCTCGCCCGTTGCCGCCATCGGCGCGAGGATCACCTTGAGATCCTCCTGCGTGTAGCCGAACGCCTGCTGCCGATCGAGCAGCGGCACGTCGGTAAGCTGCGGCGGCGCCGGTTCCGGCAGGTCGTCGAGCGCGATCCGCGACCGCTCGATCCACGCGCGGTAGGGCTTCGCGCTCGCGAGCGTGCGCTTCAACTCCTCGTCGTCGACGATGCGGCCCTGCTCGGTGTCGACGAGCAGCATCTTCCCCGGCTGGAGACGCCATTTCTTGACGACCTTGCGCTCGGGGATGTCGAGCACGCCGACTTCCGAGGCCATCACGACATAATCGTCGTCGGTGACGATGAAGCGCGCGGGCCGCAGGCCGTTGCGGTCGAGCGTGGCGCCGATCTGCCGGCCGTCGGTGAACGCCATCGCGGCGGGGCCGTCCCACGGCTCCATCAGCGCCGCGTGATATTCGTAGAACGCGCGGCGGTCCTCGTCCATCAGCGGATTGCCGGCCCAGGCTTCCGGGATCATCAGCATCATCGCGTGCGCGAGCGAGTACCCGCCCATCACGAGGAGCTCGAGCGCGTTGTCGAACGACGCCGAGTCCGACTGTCCGTCGTAGATCAGCGGCCAGATCTTGTCGAGATCCTTGCCGAGGACCGCGCTGGAGATGCCCTGCTGGCGGGCGCGTATCCAGTTGACGTTGCCGCGCAGCGTGTTGATCTCGCCGTTGTGGCAGACGAGCCGGAACGGGTGCGCGAGGTCCCACGTCGGGAACGTGTTCGTCGAGAACCGCTGGTGGACCATCGCCAGCGCCGACACCATGCTCGGGTCCTTCAGGTCGCGGAAATATTCGCCGACCTGATGCGCGAGCAGCATGCCCTTGTAGACGAGCGTCCGCGAGGACATCGACGGCACGTAGAATTCCTTGCCGTGCCGCAGCTTGAGCGCCTGGATCGCGTGGCCCGATTTCTTGCGGATGATGTAGAGCTTGCGCTCGAGCGCGTCCTGGTCCAGGTCGTTCGACCCGCGCGCGATGAACACCTGCCGGATCACCGGCTCGACTTCCTTGGTGCGCACCGACAGTCCGCTGTTGTCGGTCGGCACGTCGCGCCAGCCGAGCAGGATCTGGCCTTCACTCGCGATGGCACGTTCGATTTCCTGCTCGCACGCCATCCGCGAGGCGGGCTCCTTGGGCAGGAACACCATGCCGACGCCGTAATGGCCCGCGGCGGGTAGGGTCAGTCCCTGCCGGCCGCACGCGCGGCGCAGGAAGGCGTCCGGGACCTGGATCAGGATGCCCGCGCCATCGCCTTGCAGCGGGTCCGCGCCGGTCGCCCCGCGATGCGTCAGGTTCTTGAGGATGGACAGCCCCTGCGTGACGATCGCATGGGTCTTCTGCCCCTTGATGTGGGCGATGAAGCCGAGCCCGCAGGCATCGTGCTCGTTGGCGGGATCGTAGAGACCCTGGCGAGCAGGCGGACGATGCGACTCTTCGCTCGATCCTTCTTTCACGATTGACCTCAGCCTGTCCAAAAAAGGCCCCGGGATCCCAGGGCGCGCGGACCTTCACGGAACGCTGCCGAAACCTATTCATGTTAGTCCCGATGCTGCATTGCGACAAGGCAGCACCGTGGCCCGGCAGGAGCATTCCGTCCGGCGCGCAACACTGACCGCCGGACGGTCGCCGCCACCGGGGCAAAAGACTTGCGCCGTGGGCCTTCTTAGGCTTTAATCTGAACAAAGTGGGCTAGATGCTTGTTGCAGCGTTCAAATCAGCATCCGCCGACGCCATCTTTAGGACAACATCATCAGGAATTCCACCATGACGGAAAACCGCCTGCCCGCCGCTTGGCTGCGGCCCCTGCTCGGCATGTTCGCGATCGCGGGGGTGCTCGCACTGTCTGCCTGCGGCGGCGGCAGCGGCGCGCCGAACAATCCGTATGCGCCCGGGCCGGTCGCTCCGGGTCCGCTGACCGTGCTCCCGCCCGACGCGACCGTCTATTCCGGCGTGCCGACGACGCTGACGATCACGCGGCGGCGTCGCACCCTACTTCGCTTTCTCCAGCAACCCCGCAGTCCTGCCGGTGACGCAGGCCGTCGCCGGGCAATACGGTGCTGCTGCTTGCCTCCAACGTCGGGGCCGCCACGACGGTGGTCATCACCGCGCAGGACAATGCCGGAACCACGGCCATCTCGACGGTCACGGTCACCCCGGCACCGCTCCTGCCCAACCTCATCACGATCACGTCCGAACGGCGACTGCTCGGTCGGCAACAGCCTCTGCTCGGGCGGCACCGGCACGGCGTCGGTCGTCGTCACCGCTCCCGGCGGCGGCGGGATACCCGGCCGCCAGGTCCGCTTCGACGTGGTGTTCGGCGCCTATGCAATCCAGACGTCGAATCCGTCGGCACCGCTCGCCTCGACGCTCACGGTCGTCACCGACCAGAACGGCACGGCGTCAGTCGGCATCGCCGTCAACGCCAACGCGCCAACGCAGATCGCCACCATCCGGGCGACGGACGTCACCACCGGCAACCAGGTCACCGGTAACTTCCTCATCCAGGAGGTCACCGACGGCAGCCAGATCCTGTCGGTCATTCCGACGCGGAACGGTCACCATCGACGGTCCGGACGCGAACACGTGCTCGAGCGGCGTCGTCGTCCAGTACTACATCTTCGGCGGCACGCCGCCCTACAAGGTCGCGGCGACCGTTCCCGGGAGTGGTCGCCCTAGGCGGCGTTCCGGTCCTGACGAACGGCGGCAGCTTCACCGCGACGACCAATGGCGCCTGTTTCGTCAACATGCAGTACGCGATCACCGACGCCACGGGCCGCACCATACCGGGAGCGCGTCGCCGCTGCTGACGAACGAAGTCGGCAAGGCCGGCGCGCACCGCCGCCGTCGGCCGTATGACGATGAGCCCGGCCGCGATGACCAGCACCGCATGTACCGGCAAGACGTTCCAGTTCATCGTCGTCGGCGGCACCGCGCCGTACAGCGTCGTGCGGCGAACCCGGTCCCGGCGCCGATCATCTCGCCGTCGCCGGTGCCTACGGCGGGAACGCCGGTCTCCGTCAGCGGCGCTCCCGACAGGCAGCGGCGTCACGATCGATCACGTTCGTCGACTCGAGCGCGACCAAACTGATCGCGTCGGCAACGATCACCTGCAGCTGACGCTGCGGCGACATCACGCGAACGGCGCCTCGCGGGCGCCGTTCGCGTTTCCGGGGATCGATCAGACGGCGAGCGCGGCGCGCAGATCGGCGTCGGCGACGCCCGATCGGACAACGGCGCGCCCGAGCGACTCCAGCAAGACGAAGCGCACGGTCCCGCCCGCGCTCTTCTTGTCGCGCGACATGTGCTCGATCCACCGCTCGTAGGATATCGGCGGCGGGCGAACCGGCAGGCGCGCCCGCTCGAGCAGACGCGTCAGTCGCTGCGCATCGTCGATGGCGAGTCCCGCCACCCGCTGGGACAGCGTGGCGGCGATCACCATGCCCGCCGCAACCGCTTCGCCGTGCAGCCAGGTGCCGAAGCCGGCCTCGGCCTCGATCGCGTGGCCGAACGTGTGACCGAAATTGAGCAGCGCGCGCTCGCCCGCTTCGCGCTCGTCCGCCGCGACGATTGCGGCCTTGATCCCGCAACTCTGCGCGATCGCGTGCGTCAGCGCAGCGGGCTCGCGCGCCAGCAGAGCATCGAAATGCCCCTCCAGCCAGTCGAAGAACGCCCGTTCCCGGATGGCGCCGTACTTCGCGACTTCGGCAAGCCCCGCGGAAAGCTCGCGCGCCGGCAGCGTGGCAAGGCATTCGGTATCGATCAGCACCGCGCGCGGCTGGTAGAACGCGCCGATCATGTTCTTGCCGAGCGGATGGTTGACGCCGGTCTTGCCGCCGACCGAGGAGTCGACCTGCGCGAGCAGCGTGGTCGGAATCTGCACGAACGGCATGCCGCGCTGGTAGATCGCGGCGGCGAACCCGGCGATGTCGCCGACGACGCCGCCTCCCAGCGCAATGATCGTGGTCGACCGCTCCGCCTTCTGCTCGAGAAGCCGCGTCAGCACGTCGTGCAGCGCATCCCAGCTCTTGTGGATCTCGCCGTCGGGGACGAGGAGCGTCTCGGACGCGATTCGCGCGCTGCCAAGCGCGTCGCGCAACGGCGGGAGCCACGCTTTTGCGATCGTCGGATTGCTGATGACCACCACGCGCGGCGCGGCGAGGACCGGCGCGAGCAGCCGCCCCGCCTCGCGCAGCGTCCCCGCGCCGATATGGATCGGATAGCTGCGCGCGCCAAGCGCGACCGTGAGCGTCTGCATCGGCGAGCGTCCGCTCATGAAGGCGCCGCCGCGTCGCGCTCGCCCTCGAGCTCCAGTGCGAAGCGCATCACCCGCTCGCGATCGGATTCGATGACGCTGTGCGCAACTTCGCGGTACAGCGGGTCGCGCTGCGCGTAGAGCTCGGCCAGACGGGCGAGCGGATCGGCGGCGTTGAGCAGCGGGCGGTGCCTGCTCTTGCGCGTGCGCTCGCGCAGCGTGGACGGCTCTGCGTGCAGATAGAGGACGGTTCCGTTGCTTCTGAGCCGCGTCCGGTTCTCCGCGCGTATCACCACGCCGCCGCCGGTTGCGAGAACGATCCCGCTGCGCTCCACCAGCGACGCGAGGATCGCCTCCTCGCGATCGCGGAAGGCGGCCTCTCCTTCGATTTCGAAAATCGTCGGAATCGTCACGCCGAGGCGGGTTTCGAGCTCGGCGTCCGCATCGACGAAGACGAGGCCGAGACGCCGCGCGAGCATTCTCCCGAGCGTCGATTTTCCCGCGCCGGGAAGCCCCACCAGAAAGAGATTGCCGCGTTGAAGTTGCACCGCAGCATTGTAAGTGAATTCAGTTGGCGACGAACCCGACGCCGAAAGGATTCACCACGCAACCGAGTCGCGCCGCAACGACCTGCCAGACGCGGCAGGTCGCGACGCGGGCTTACTTCACCGTGTTGAGCGTTTCCTTCACCACGCGCGGCGTGAGGAAGATGAGGAGCTCCTGCTTTTCGCTGGTGCGGCCGGTGGTCTTGAACAGGTAGCCGAGGAAGGGTATGTCGCCCAGCACCGGCACCTTGGTGACGTCGTTGGTGATGGTTTCCTCGAAGATCCCGCCGATGACCGCCGTGTCGCCGTTGTTGATGTGGATTTGCGTCAAGCACGTTGCTGGTGTCGATCGAGGCATGCGGAAGTCCACCGCCCAGATCGGAACCGGAACGCCCGACGTTGTCCTTGCGGACTTCCACCGTCATGATGATTCGGTTGTCCGGCGTGATCTGCGGCGTCACCTCGAGCCGCAGCACCGCCTTGCTTGATAGGTCACCGTCGCGGGCGAATTCGCGTGCCGGGCGTCACGACGGGATTTCGGTGCCCTGCTCGATGTGCTGCCTTCTCGATTGTCGACCGTCACCACGCGCGGGCTGGATATCACCTTTCCGCGCCTGTCGGACTTCGAGCGCGGACAGCTCGAGGTTGATGAGATTGCCGCTGCCGAGGTTGATGAGTGTCAGCGCGAGCTGCCCGGCCGGGTTGACGACCGGCAGGTTGACGTTGAGCTGCGGACTGTCCGAATACCCCGCAGACGCGATGCCCGACGCGAGCTCGAACGGCGTCTGCGTCCGCGTGTCGCGGACGAGCTTGTCGCCCGTGCAGATGGACGACCGGTTGCGTGTCGAGGCTGCCGCCCTGTCCGACGGCGTATTTGTTGAACGTGAACCCCGTCTGCGCGCCGAAGCGCACGCCGAGCTGCTTGCTGAACTTGTCGCTCGCGATGACGATCCGCGCCTCGATCACGACCTGACGGATCGGCGTGTCGAGCTGGCGGAGAAGCTTGCGCACCTCCTCGAGCCGCGAGGCGGTGTCGGAGACGATCACGATGTTGGTGCGCGGGTCGCCGATCACGACGCCGCGTTCCGAGATGATCGAGCCCTGGCCGCCGGTAGTCGCCGTCTGCCCGGCACCCGCACCGAAACGCTGCTGCCGGTTGCTCGCGAGGAAGCGCTCGAAATCCGTGCACCTTCATGTAGTTGAGCTGGAACGACTCGGTCACGAGCGGCTCGAGCTGCGCGATCTGGAGCGCGTTCTCGAGCTGCTGCTTTTCCTTGAGGGCCAGCTCCTCGCGCGGCGCGATCAGAACGACGTTGCCGTTCTTGCGCATGTCGAGGCCCTTGGTCTGCATGATGATGTCGAGCGCCTGATCCCACGGAATGTCCTTCAGGCGCAACGTCAGGCTGCCGCCGACCGTGTCGCTGGTGATGATGTTGAGGCCCGTGAAATCGGCGATCACCTGCAGCACCGAGCGCACTTCCACGTTCTGGAAGTTGAGCGACAGCTTCTCGCCCTTGTACCCGAGCTTGGCGCCCTGGATCAGCCTGTTCGGATCCTCCTGGACGGCCCGCACTTCGATGATGAACCGGTTGTCGGTCTGGTAGGCGGAATGCTCCCAGAGTCCCTTCGGCTCGATGACCATGCGCGTGTTGCCGCCCTGGTTGAACGTGTCGACGGCGACGATCGGCGTGCCGAAGTCCTGGACGTCGAGCCGCCGCTCGAGGTTGCGCGGCAGGTTCGTCTTGATGAAGTCGACGATCAGGTTCTTGCCCTGCTGGCGGATGTCGATGCCGGTGCCGTTGTCGGACAGGTCGACGACGACGCGACCTTCGCCGTTCGCGCCGCGGCGGAAATCGACGTCGCGCAGCGCGTGCGTCACGTCGGCCGGACGCGCCTCGGCGAAGCGCTCCACGACCTGCGTCTTGGCGTCGAGCCGCTCGCTCTGGTCGAACAGCGTGACGAGCACCGCGTTGCCTTCCACCTGCGTCGAAAACGTCTGCGGCTTGTTGAGGTTGAAGACGACGCGCGTCCGGTTGCCGGACTGGATCACGTTGAGGCTGCGCACGGCGGGATCGTCGAGCACCCGCTGCGTGGCGCCGAGCCCGTTGCCGGTGTCGAGGAAATCGAGCGCGATCCGCGGGGGGCTCGCGATGGCGAACCCGGCGGGCGGATTGGCGGGAGCGCTCTTCAAGACGAACTTGACGATGGTGTTGCCGGAGGTTCCCTTCGACACCGTCAGCGAATCGATGCTGTTGGCGCCCTGCCCGAAGGCGGTGGCTGCGTTCGCCAGGGCCAGCGCGGCGGCGAGCCACACGAACGCCCGGCGGGCCGTTCGCCCGGGGACCGATACGGTGTTGTGCCAGTCGAACGCGCTCATCTTTTCGCTCCCGTGTTTTTGGCATCGTTCTGGATGAGCTGCAGCGTGCTGGACCGCTCCGTCCAGTCGCCTGCCCCGTCCTGCACGAGCTCCTTCAGCTTTATCTCGCCGTCGCTCACGCCGGTGATGACGCCGTAGTTCTGACCGAGGTAGTTCCCTTGGCGCACCTGATAGAGATCCTTGTCCGGCGTGCGCACCAGCGCGTACACCGCCTTGCCCTTTTCCAGCGTGCCGACCATGTTGAGCGACTCGAGCGGGTACGACTCCAGCGGCTCCTTGCGGCGGGCGAGATCGGGGGCGAGCTTGCTCGCGCCCTTCTGCGGCTCGATCTTGCGCGGCTTGAACGGGTCCGGCAGGTCGAACGCGTTGTAGGCGAAGGGCTCGTACGGCTTCATCTGGGGCAGCGGGTCGAGCTTGCCCTTTACGCCGGCGCCCTGCGCGGCCATCCAGGCGCGAAGATCCTGATGGCTCTCGCCGCCGCAGCCCGCGAGCGCGACAACGGCAACCGCCGCAATCGTCAGCCAGCGTCTCATCTCTTGGCCTTGTCCTTCTTGTCCTTGGCGTCCTTCGCCGCCTTGCGCTGCTTCGCGATCTCCTCCTCGTCGAGGTAGCGGAAGGTCTTCGCCACGGCATCCATCGTAAGCACGCCCTTGTCGTTGTTGACCGCGACGTCGTTCAGCGTGACGATCCGCGGCAGCTGCGCGACGTCGCTCGCGAACGCCCCCATGTCGTGATAGTTGCCGGTGATCCTGATGTTGATGGGCAGCTCGGCGTAGAAATCGGCCGCCCGTTCGGTCGCCGCCGGCTTGAACAATTCGAACTGCAGCCCGCGGCCGAGGCCGGCCTGGTTGATGTCGGTGAGCAGCGCATCCATTTCCGCCTTGTTCGGGAGCTGCTTCAAGAGCGCGCCGAACGACTGCTCGATCTCCTGCAGCTGCTGGGCGTACAGCTGGTAGTTGATCGCCTTGCCTTTCTTGACGACGTATTGCTCCCTGAGAGTCGCCTCCTCGGACTTGACCTTATCGAGAGTGTCGTACTGGTCCTTCCAGTCGAGCAGCGCCCCGGCGATGAGGATCGCGATGAAGAGGCCGCCGAGCGCCAGCGCCTTCGGCAGCAGCGGCCAGTTGCCGATGTCGCGGAAGTTGAGGCTGCGAAGGTCGTCGAGCGTCATGCCGTCCCCTTCTTGGCGGGTGGCGCCGGCGGTGTCCCTGCAGGAGCGGGCGTCCCTGGCCCCGGCGCCTTTATTTCCGGCGGCGGCGGCGCCCGCTTCAGCTGGAAGGTCAGCGTGAATTCGTTGACGCGCGTGTCCTTGTCCTTGGCGCCGGGCAGCGGGATCGACTTGATTTCGACCAGCTCGGGCTGGGTGAGCCACGGCGACGCCTCGATGTTGCGCATCAGCGTCGAGACCCGGGCGTTGGACTGGGCGTAACCGACGGCGGTGACCTTGGGACCCGCCTGCTTCAGGGTGCGGAGGTAGACCCCGTCAGGCAGCTGCCGGACCATCTGGTCGAGCAGGTGGACGGCCTCGGTGCGGTTGGTCTGCAGCGTCTCGACGACCTGCTTGCGCGACAGGAGCGCCTGCGTCTGCTCGCGGAGCTTGTCGATCTCCTTGATCTGCTCGTCGAGCTTGGCGATCTCGTCCTTGAGGAGCTTGTTGCGGCTTTGCTGGTTCTCGATCTGGGTGACGAAGACGACGTGGACGAGACCGACCACCGCAAGGCTCAGGATCGCGAGCCCGATCGCAACGGAGACGAACTGCCGTTGCCGCGCCTGGCGCTTCTGCTCGCGGTGCGGCAGCAGGTTGACGCGGATCGTCATTCGAAGCTCCGCATCGCGAGGCCGGTGGCGATGAGCAGCAGCGGCGCATCCTGGGCGAGCTGCCGCGGCCGGATGCTGTCGGCCACCGCCATGCTGCCGAACGGGTTGGCGACCACTGTCGCCACTCCCGCCCGCTTCGCGACGAGCTCGTCCAGCCCAGGCAGCAGGGCGCCGCCGCCGGCGAGGACGATCTGGTCGACCTGGCTGTAGGAGGTCGAGGTGAAGAAGAACTGCAGCGCCCGGGTGACCTCCAGCGCCAGCGTCTCCATGAACGGTTGGAGCACATCGGCGTCATAGTTCTCGGGGAGTCCCTGGTTCTTTTTCGCCGACTCGGCTTCCTCGGGCGACAGGTTGAAGGCGCGCTGGATGTCGTAGGTCAGCTGATTGCCGCCGAACGCCTGGTCGCGGGAGAACAGGAATTGATCGTTGCGGAGCACGTAGAAGTGGGTGACGTGGGCCCCGATGTCGACCAGCGCGATATTCTGGTCGCGGCCGTTGGCGGGCAGCGACGGGGCGATCAGCCGGAAAGCCTCCTGCGTCGCGTAGCTTTCGACGTCCATGACCCGGGGCTTCAACCCGGCCGCCTCGGCGATCGCCACCCGGTCCTCGACCTTTTCCTTCCGCGACGCTGCGATCAGAATCTCGACTTCGTCCGGGTTGTTCGGGGCCGGGCCGAGGATCTGGAAGTCGAGGTTGACCTCGTCGAGCGCGAACGGGATGTACTGGTTCGCCTCGGCCTCGACCGTGAGCTCGAGGTCCTCCTCCTTCTGGCCGGAGGGCACGATGATCTTCTTGGTGATCACCATGGCGGCGGGCAGGGCGAGCGCGACGTTGCGGTTCCGGGTGCCAAGCCGCTTCCAGGCCCGCTTCAGCCCGTCGCTCACCTGGTCCAGGTTGGCGATGTTGCCGTCGGTCACGACGTCCTTCGGCAGCCCCTCGACCACATATCGCTCGAGGCGGTGGACACCCTTGCCGACGTCCACGAGCTCGACCAGCTTGATCGACGTCGAGCTGATGTCGACGCCGATCAAAGCCGGCGACTTCACGGTGAAGATGTCGAGGGCGGAACTGAGCTTTTCAGCGATCATGGCGTCGTCTGCCTAATGCTGACAATTTACATTAAAGGTTGGCAGCAAGTATGAATCTTGTCAAATTGTTTGCCTCGGCGGGATTGTGTTGTTGCAACCCCGCATATAATTGGGGGCCTCCCCCTGCCCGTCCGGCAAGTTTTATTCCTCCATGCTAAACCGGTGGCTCCTCTACGTCGGGTCCGTCCTGCTTGGCCTGGCGGTCGTCGGCGGCCTGCTCCTGGCGTTCGTGCTGGCGCTCCTTTATCCCACGCTCCCGTCACTCGAAAGCCTGACCGACTACCAGCCCAAGATCCCGCTCCGGATCGTCTCGGCGGAGGGGGACCTCCTCGGGGAATTCGGGGAGGAGCGCCGCGCGATCGTGACTATCGCCGAAGTGCCGGATGTGATGAAAAAAGCCATTTTGGCGGCCGAAGATGAGCGTTTCTATTCCCACGGGGGGGTGGACTATCTCAGCGTTCTGCGGGCGGCGGCAAGCAATCTCACGAGCGGCACGCAACAAGGCGCCGGCACGATCACCATGCAGGTGGCCCGCAATTTCTTCCTCACCCGCGAAAAGACGATCACCCGGAAGCTGCGGGAGGTCCTGCTGGCCTGGAAGATCGAGGCCAACCTCGGCAAGGACGATATCCTCCAGCTTTACGTAAACCAGATCTTTCTGGGCCAGCGGGCCTACGGTTTCGCGGCAGCGTCCCAGATCTATTTCGGCAAGCCGCTGAAGGACGTGACGGCCGCCGAGGCCGCCATGCTGGCCGGGCTGCCCAAGGCGCCGTCCGCCTTCAATCCGGTGAGCAACCCCCGCCGGGCCAAGACCCGCCAGCTCTATGTCCTTCGGCGTATGCATGAGCTCCGCTTCATCAACGACGACCAGTATCGGGAAGCACAAAGCGCGCCACTGGCCGTCCGCCAGGGATTGCGCGAAACGATCTCCACCCACGCCGAATACGTCGCCGAAATGGCGCGGCAGGTGGTGTTCGACGCCTACGGCGACGATGCCTACACGAAGGGACTGACGGTCTACACGACGATCCGCAAGGCAGACCAGGAAGCCGCTTATGCTGCACTGCGGCGAGGGGCGATCGACTACGACCGCCGTCACGGCTATCGCGGGCCGGAGGCCTACATCAGCCTGCCGGACGATGCCGGCGAGCGCGAGGCGGCGCTCGAGCGCGTGTTCCAGGACGCGCCGGACAGCGAGGGGCTGGTGCCGGCCGTCGTCGTCGAAGCGAAGAGTACCGCGGTCAAGGTCGTCATCGCCGACGGCGAGACGATGGAGATCACGGGAGACGGCCTCAAGTTCGCCGCTTCGTCTCTTCGCGACAAGTCGCCTCCCGCGACGCGGATCCGTCCGGGTGCCGTCGTCCGCGTGATGCGCGAGGACAAGGGCTACTGGAGCATCGCGCAGGTCCCGCTGGTCGAATCGGCGTTCGTGTCGATGCGCCCCACGGACGGCGCGCTCCTTTCGCTGATCGGCGGCTTCGACTTCGACCGCAGCAAGTTCAATCATGTGACGCAGGCGCAGCGGCAGCCAGGGTCGTCGTTCAAGCCGTTCATCTACTCCGCAGCCCTGGAGAAGGGGTTCACCCCGGCGACCGTGGTCAACGATGCACCGTTCTTCGTCCCGGCCGCCCAGGCAGGTGGCGAGGATTGGGAGCCCAAGAACTACGACGGCAAGTACGAGGGCCCGATGCGCGTGCGCGCGGCGCTCGCGAAGTCGAAGAACCTCGTCACCGTCCGCGTGCTGCAGGCGATCGGTCCGCAGTACGCGCAGGACTATATCGCCCGTTTCGGCTTCGACCCCAAGCTTCACCCGCCTTACCTCACCATGGGGCTGGGCGCCGGCTCGGCAACGCCGCTGCAGATGGTCGATGCCTACGCCGTGTTCGCCAACGGCGGCTACCGCGTCGCACCCTACCTCATTGCGAAGATCGTCGACGCACGGGGCAACGTCCTGTCGGAAGCCGCGCCCGCCATCGCGCGCGAGGGGGCCGAGCGGGCGATCGACCCGCGCAATGCGTGGATCATGACTTCGCTTCTCAAGGACGTCGTTCGCGTCGGCACCGCGACGCGCGCGCTGAGCCTCAACCGTACCGACCTCGGCGGCAAGACGGGTACGACCAACGAATTCGTCGACGCCTGGTTCTGCGGCTACAACGCCTCGCTGGTGGCCGTTGCGTGGATCGGCTTCGACCAGCCCAAGACGCTCGGGTCAGGCGAAACCGGCGCGCAAGCTGCACTCCCGATCTGGATTTCGTACATGGCGAAGGTGCTGAAAGGTACGCCACCAGCCGAAGTACCGATGCCCGACGGCGTGGTCGCGGTGAAGGTCAACGCGGACACGGGCCTGCGCGACGAGGGCGGCCTCACGGAGTTCTTCTTCTCCGAATTCCCGCCGCGGGGACGCGAGGAAAGCTTGACGCCCGCCGGCACGCCGGTCAAGGACATCCGCGACCAGCTGTTCTGATGCCGCGCCGCTTCGCCGCCAATGAACGAGCCCGCGACCGCGCGCGGCACGGTGAAACGCGCGCGCGCCATGATCGCGAGCGCATCGCCCACACGGCCGCGCGCCTCATCGCCGAGCATGGGCTCGCGGACTGGGCGCTCGCGAAGCGCAAGGCCGCGCGGCAGCTGATGCTGCCCGAGTCGGCGCCGCTGCCGTCCAACGAGGAGATCGAGGTCGCGCTCACGAGCTATCACGCGCTGTTCGCCGCGGACGCGCACGCCGCAAGCCTCCGTGCGCAGCGCGAAGAGGCCCTGTCCTGGATGAAGCGCCTCGCGGCCTGGGATCCGTTGCTGGTCGGCGGGGTCGCGGCGGGCTGGGCGACGGTGCACAGCGACATCCGGCTGGAGCTCGTCGCCGACGACGCCAAGGCCGTGGAGATTGCGCTCGCCAACGACGGCGTGCGCTACGCGGCGCTGCCCGCGCGCGACGGCGACGGCGGCGCGCACCTCGTGATCGACACACCGCGCGGCGGCCTGCGCGTGGCGATCCTCACACCGAGCGAATGGCGCAACCGCCCGCGGCGAGACGAGGAGCCTCGCCTCGGCGCCGGCGCGCTCGCCGCGCTGCTCGCGTCAGTGGAAGCCTAGCGTCGGCCCTCGGCGAGCCATTGCGCGGCGGCGACCGCGAAGTAGGTGAGGATCGCATCGGCGCCCGCGCGCTTGAACGCCATCAGCACCTCCAGCGCGCCCGCGCGCTCGTCGATCCAGCCATTCGCCGCCGCGGCCTTCAGCATCGCGTATTCGCCCGACACCTGGTAGACCGCCGTCGGCGCGCCGAACGCGTCCTTCACGCGGCGGACGATGTCGAGATAGGGAAGCCCGGGCTTCACCATCACCATGTCGGCGCCTTCGTCGAGGTCGAGGCGGACTTCGCGCAGCGCCTCGTCCGAATTGGACGGGTCCATCTGATACGTGTACTTGTTGCCGGAGCCGAAGTTGCCGCTCGACCCGACCGCGTCGCGGAACGGCCCGTAGAACGACGACGCGTACTTGGCGGAATACGCAAGGATCCGCGTGCGCTGGAACTGGCTGCCGTCGAGCGCCGCGCGGATCGCGCCGATGCGCCCGTCCATCATGTCGGAAGGCGCCACCATGTCGGCGCCGGCGTCGGCGTGGCAGAGCGCCTGCCGCGACAGCGCGACCACCGTCTCGTCGTTGATCACATACCCGGTGCCGTCGATGAGGCCGTCCTGCCCGTGGCTCGTGTAGGGGTCGAGGGCGACATCGGTGATGATGCCGAGCTCCGGAAACCGCGCCTTCAGCGCCTTTACCGTGCGCGGCACCACGCCGTTCGGGTTCCACGCCTCGGCGGCATCCGCCGATTTTTCCTCTGGCGGAATCACCGGGAAGAGCGCGAGCGCCGGAATGCCCAGCGCGACGCAGCGCTCGGCCTCCGCGAGCAACAGATCGACGCTGCGGCGCGAGATTCCCGGAAGCGACGGCACCGGCTCCTCGCGCTTCGTGCCGTCGAGCACGAAGACCGGATAGATGAGATCGTCCGTGCCGAGGCGATGCTCGCGCATCAAACGGCGCGAAAAGTCGTCGCGTCGCATCCGCCGCATTCGCGTGGCCGGAAAGCGGCCGGAAAAGTCGAAGCTCATGTTGCATAACCTCGTTGTCGTTGTTGTCGATTCGTCGGCCGCGCGGCGTCGTCATGTGCCGCGCAGCGTCAAGCGTAACTCCACAATGCGATCAAGGATTTCTTGCGTGCGCAATCCGCGGAACTCCGTTCGTAGCCGACAGTCTATCCACACGGACGGCAACGTCTCCCGCTTCCCTCCCTGAGCGGGTGCCCTCGCGGTGTTCAACCCCGCGTCGGGCGTTTCGGGCCCCGCGACACTCCCCTTGTTCGCGGGGCCTTTTCTTTGGGCGCGGGCGAAGCGTCGTCGTCGCCCGCCGGTATCTCCTTGCGCGAGCCACGCGCCCAGCACGGCTTCGGCGGCCGCAATGCCGATGCGCCGCGTCGCCGAGAAAGGCACGATTGTGACCTGCGCGGCGTGCGCGGGAAAGGCGGCGGCAACCGCTTCGCCGATGGCCTGCTCCGCGTCGCGCTGCTTCGATGCGGTGAGCTTGTCCATCTTGGTCGCGAGCAGCAGCACCGGCCGGCCGCTTCCGAGGAAGCTTCCGAGGAGCTCCACGTCCAGGTCCGCGAGGCCGTGTCGCGCGTCGACGATCAGCACGACGCCGACGAGCGACTGTCGGGTCGCGACATAACGGCCGAGGAAGCCCTGCCAGTGGCGCTTCAAGTCGAGCGGCACCGCGGCGTAGCCGTACCCGGGAAGATCGGCCAGGAGCGCGCCGGAGCGCAGCCGGAAGAAATTGATCTGCTGGGTCCGGCCGGGCGTCTTGCTTGCGAACGCGAGCCGGGTGCGGTTGGCGAGCACGTTGATCGCCGTCGATTTGCCCGCGTTCGAACGCCCTGCGAACGCGATTTCCGGCGGCCCCGGCGGCGGCAGTTGCGCGTCGTTCGCGATCGACAGCACGAATTCGGCTTGCTGCAACGGATGGTTCACTGCGCGGGTTCCCGAGGATGACGTTCGCGTCCGGCGGCTTTTGGCCGGCCATGGGGCATCCGTTACAATACGATGTTTCGGCGCCGTTGAACCGGCGCCGCGCGGGTTGTGCCGGATCGACGCCGGCGCGCCATCCGCGGTCCAGGGAGGAGCTGCCTCGATATGAAACCCTTGCTGCTGCTGGTAGCAGCCCTCGGTTGGTGTGCCGCGGCGCCCGCGATCGCCGAGGATGCCGCCGCCAAGCCCGACCTCGCCAAGGCGCAAGCCATCGTGAATCAGGTTTGCGCCGCCTGTCATGGCGCCGACGGCAACAGCCCGACGGCAGTGAATCCGCGCCTGGCCGGGCAGCCCGCCGGCTACATCGCGCTGCAGCTCGCGCACTTCAAGGCGGGAATCCGTCAGAACCCGGTCATGCAAGGGATGGCGGCGGCGCTCACGCCCGAGGATATGGTCGCCCTGGGTGTCTATTTTTCGCAGCAGACGCCAAAACCGATGTCGGCCAGGGACGCGACGCTGGTCCGGGCGGGGCAAAAGCTGTATCGCGGCGGCGATGCCGCGGCGGGCGTGCCTGCCTGTGCCGCCTGTCACGCACCCACCGGAACGGGCATTCCGAAGAACTATCCGCGCCTCGCGGGCCAGTACGGTGAGTACTCGTACGCGCAGCTCAAGGCATTCAAGGCCGGCGAGCGCGGTGCGGACAAGGAGGGCAAGGACGTCAAGGGCAGGATCATGGCGACGATCGCCAGCCGCATGACCGATGCCCAGATGAAGGCGGTCGCCGAGTACACCACCGGGCTGCAGTGACGATTCCGGATGCCGGGCGCGACGTGACCGCGGCGTCCGTGAGCACGGCCATCGTCGCCGGCATCAACGTCTACCCTGTCAAGAGCTGCCGCGGCATCGCAGTGACGCATGCTCGTGTCGCCACGCGCGGTCTCGAGCTCGACCACGAGCCACTTTCCGCCGGCGATCGGGAGTGGATGATCGTCGATGACGACGGGCAGTTCATCACGCAGCGCGAAGTGCCGCGCCTCGCCCTGGTCGAGGTCGCCATCGACGGCGGCGCGCTCAGGCTGTCGCTTCACGGCGGCGTGGCGATCGACGTGTCCGCGGATTCACGCGCGGCCACCCGCGAGGTCGTCGTCTGGGGCAGCACGGTGCCCGCGCACGATGCGGGACCCGAAGTGGCCGCCTGGCTCGCCGCGGCGCTCGGCGTTTCCGCCCGGCTCGTGCGCTTCGATGCGGTGCACGAGCGCCGCTGCAATCCGCAGTTCGTCGGCGACTCGGGTGCGCACACGATGTTCGCCGATGCGTATCCGCTGCTCGTCACGAGCGACGCCTCGCTCGCGGACCTCAACGCACGGATCGCCGAAAGCTCGGGTCCGGGCTCCCCTTTGCCGATGAACCGCTTCCGCCCGAATCTCGTGCTCTCGGGCCTGCCCGCCTGGGATGAGGACCATATCGCCACAATCGAAGTCGATGGCGTGGCGATCGAGCTGGTCAAGCCCTGCACACGTTGCGTGACCACGACGACCGACCAGGCGACGGCCGTTCGCGGCATCGAGCCGCTGCCCACGCTCGCCCGCTACCGCACGAACGAGGCGTTGGGAGGCGTGACGTTCGGGATGAACGCGATCGTCACCGACGGCGTCGGTCGTGCAATCGCGGTCGGCAGCGCCGCCCGCTGCACCTACAGATTCTAGAAAGCGTCCGGCTCGGCGGGGCTCGCGAGGCAACGCGCGAGCACGTCGCGCCAATCGGGCAGCGCGAAGCCGAACGTCGACTCGAACCGGGCGGTGTCGAGCACGCCGTAGGCCGGCCGGCGCGCCGGCAGCGGATACTCCGCGGTCGCGATCGGCACGATGCGCGGCGTCACGACGTCGCCGACGATCGCGCGCGCGAAATCGTGCCAGCTCGCCGCACCCGTTGCGCTCAGGTGATAGAGCCCCGCGCGATCCGCCAGCGGCGCCGGACCCGCGCCGGCGATCCGCACCGTCGCCTCGGCCAGCGTGCGGCACCAGTTCGGCACGCCGATCTGGTCGGCGACGATCCGCAACTCGTCGCGCTCGGCGGCAAGCCTTCGAATCGTCAGCAGGAAATTCTTGCCGCGCAGCCCGTAGACCCAGCTCGTGCGGAAGACGAGCGCAGCGCCGCCGACGGCGCCGATCGCCCGTTCGCCGTCGAGCTTGGTCGCTCCGTAGACGTTGAGCGGCGCGGTCGGTGCGCTCTCGGGGTACGGTGACGTGCGCGCGCCGTCGAACACGTAGTCGGTCGAATAGTGGATCAGCACGGCGCCGATCCGCTTCGCTTCCTCGGCGAGGATGCCCGGCGCGCGCGCGTTGACCGCCGCCGCCCGTTCGGGCTCCTTCTCGGCGAGATCGACCGCCGTGTAGGCGCCGGCGTTGACAATGACATCCGGCTTGGAGCCACGCACGGCGGCAACCACCGCATCTGCGTCGGCGAGATCGAGCCGGGAGCGATCCGCGGCGACGACGTCGCCGAGGGGCGGCAGCAGCCGCGCGAGCTCGAAACCCAGTTGTCCGTTCGCGCCGGTGACGAGGAACGTCGGGCGTCGCATCGCCGCTTACGAATAAACGTCGGCCGCGGCGAGCGGCACGCCGCCGGCGTCCTTCGCGTTGACCGTCGGCGCCGCGACCGGCCAGCGAATCGCGAGCGCCGGATCGTTCCACAACAGTGTGCGCTCGTGCTCGGGATACCAGTAGTCGGTCGTCTTGTAGAGGAATTCCGCCGCCTCGGAGAGCACGACGAATCCGTGCGCGAAGCCGGGAGGAATCCACAGCATCGTGCGATTCCCCGCCGAGAGGACGACGCCGACCGAGCGGCCGAAGGTGGGCGAGCTGCGGCGAAGGTCGACGGCGACGTCGAACACCTCGCCGGCGACGCACCGCACGAGCTTGCCCTGCGCGTGCTCGACCTGGTAATGGAGACCGCGCAGCACGCCGTGCCTCGACTGCGAATGGTTATCCTGCACGAATGTCGCGTCGATGCCGGCGTCCGCCAGCACGCGCGCATTCCAGCTCTCGAAGAAATACCCGCGGTCGTCGGTGAACACGCGCGGCTCGAGGCGCTTGACGTCGGGCAGGTCGGTTGCGACGACCTTCATCGGAACCGGACGTTGGGCTCGCGCAGCAGCTCGAGCAGGTACTTGCCGTACCCGTTCTTCGCGAGCGCGATTCCGAGACGCTCGACCTGCGCGGCGTCGATGTAGCCCAGGCGGTAGGCGATCTCCTCGGGGCACGCGATCTTCAACCCCTGCCGCCGCTCGATCGTCTCGATGTACTGCGCCGCCTCGAGCAGCGATTCGTGCGTGCCCGTGTCGAGCCACGCCATCCCGCGTCCCATCACCTCGCAGGCGAGCTCGCCCCATTCGAGGTACACCTTGTTGACATCGGTGATCTCGAGCTCGCCCCGCGCAGACGGCGAAAGCTTCGCCGCCACGTCGAGCACCCGGTTGTCGTAGAAGTAGAGGCCGGTGACGGCGTAGCGCGACTTCGGCGCCTTCGGCTTTTCCTCGAGGGAGAGCACGCGGCCGTCCTCGTCGAACTCGGCGACGCCGTAACGCTCGGGATCGGAAACCGGGTAGGCGAACACCGTCGCGCCGCTGGTGCGCTCGTTCGCGCGCGTGAGCTGCACCGACCAGTCGTGCCCGTAGAAGATGTTATCGCCCAGCACCAGCGCGCACAGGTCGCCGCCGATGAATTCGCGGCCGATGATGAACGCCTGTGCAAGGCCGCCCGGTTGCGGCTGCACCGCGTAGCTGAGGCGGAGCCCCCATTGGGAGCCGTCGCCCAGCAGCTGCGCGAAGCGGGGCGTGTCCTCGGGCGTGGAGATGAGGAGGATGTCGCGGATTCCGGCGAGCATCAGCGTCGACAGCGGATAGTAGATCATCGGCTTGTCGTACACCGGCAGGAGCTGCTTCGAGACGACTTGCGTGACCGGGAAGAGGCGCGTGCCCGATCCGCCGGCGAGAATGATGCCCTTCCGCGTCATGGCCTCAAACCGGCAGTCACGCCGGCGGCCTCCGCACAATCTCGGTGTGCGTATCGCTGCAGCGGTCGGCCGCACGCAATCGCTCGCGGACGCGCCCTTCGGGCCTTGGCATTGCCCCGCTCGCTCATGCGACTGTCTCGTAGTTGCGCGCAATCCATCTCTGGTACTCGCCGCTCGTCACGCTGGCGAGCCAGGCGCCGTTGTCGAGATACCATTCGATGGTCTTGCGCATGCCCGTGGCGAAGGTTTCCGTCGGCGCCCAGCGGAGCTCGCGCCGGATCGTCGACGCGTCGATGGCGTAGCGGCGGTCATGGCCCGGCCGATCGGTCACGAACGCGATCTGCGAAGCGTAGTCGCGACCGGGCCGCAACTCCGCGAGGATGCCGCAGACGGTGCGCACGACGTCGAGATTCGTCATCTCGGCGTTGCCGCCGACGGTGTACGTCGCGCCGGGACGTCCGCCCGCCAGCGTCGCGCGAATGGCCGCGCAATGATCTCCGACGTAGAGCCAGTCGCGCACGTTGCCGCCGTCGCCGTAGACGGGCAGCGGCTTGCCGGACAGCGCATTGACGATCATCAGCGGGATCAGCTTCTCGGGAAACTGCCGCGGGCCGTAGTTGTTCGAGCAGTTCGTCGTGACGACGGGCAGCCCGTACGTGTGATGCCATGCGCGCACCAGGTGATCGGACGCGGCCTTCGACGCGGAATAGGGACTGTTGGGCGCGTAGGGCGTGCATTCCGAAAACGCGGGATCGCCGGGACCGAGCGAGCCATAAACCTCGTCCGTCGACACGTGCAGGAAGCGGAAGGCGCTGCGCTCGGGGTTCGGAAGCGTGGACCACCACGCGCGCACCGTCTGCAGGAGCGCGAAGGTGCCAACGACGTTGGTGGCGATGAAATCGGCGGGACCGTGGATCGAGCGATCGACATGGCTCTCGGCCGCGAAATTCACGATCGCCCGCGGCCGATGACGCGTGAGCAACGTCTCGACCAGCGAGCTGTCCCCGATGTCACCGCGGACGAACGTGTGCCGCGCGTCACCTTCGAGCGCTGCGAGATTGCCGAGATTGCCGGCGTAGGTGAGCTTGTCGAGGTTGACGACGGGATCGAGGCCCGCGGCGATCCAGTCGAGCACGAAGTTGGCGCCGATAAACCCTGCACCGCCGGTGACGAGGATCATGGGAGAAGATGAGTTGCGCTGCGCCCGGACCGCGGGATGCGCGGTCGCGAAAGGAGTGTGATTTTAGCATCTACGCGCATTCAGCCAGCGACTCTGAAGTATTCGCGGTACCAGTCGACGAATCGCGCCAGCCCCGTCGCGAGCGGCGTCGACGGCGAGAAGCCCGTCAGCGCGGACAGCCGGTCGATCGCCGCGTAGGTCGCCGGCACATCGCCCGGCTGCATCGGCGCGTACTCCTTGATCGCCGCTCGGCCCAGCAGCCCGGCGAGCGTCGCGATGAACGTCTCGAGCTCGACCGCCTCGTGGTTGCCGATGTTGTAGATCGCGTAGGGCGCGCGGTCGCCGTCGCGCGCCGGCGGCCGCTCGAGCACCCGCACCACGCCCTCGACGATGTCGTCGATGTAGGTGAAGTCGCGCCGCATTCTGCCGTCGTTGAACACCCGGATCGGCGTCCCCGCGAGAATCGCCTTGGCGAACAGCATCGGCGCCATGTCGGGGCGGCCCCAGGGACCGTAGACGGTGAAGAAGCGCAGGCCCGTCGTCGGGAGGGCGTAGAGATGGCTGTAGCTGTGCGCGATCAGCTCGTTCGCCTTCTTCGTCGCCGCGTACAGGCTGACCGGATGATCGACGCTCTGGTCCTCGGAGAACGGCAGCGTGTGATTCGCGCCATAGACGCTCGACGAGGATGCGTAGACGAGATGCGCTATTCGCGCGTGCCGGCAGCCTTCGATGACGTGACCGAACGCGACGACGTTGTTGACGATGTAGGCACCGGGATTCGTCAGCGAATGGCGCACGCCGGGCTGCGCCGCGAGATGGATCACGTCGGTGAATCCGCCGTCGCGAAAGAGCGCCGCAGCGGCCTCGGTGTCCGCGAGATCGACGTGCGCGTAGTCGAACGCCGGATGCGCGAACAGGCGCGCGAGCCGCGCCTCCTTCAGCGCGACGTCATAGTACGGATCGAGATTGTCGGCCCCGGTGACGGCGATGCCGTCGGCAAGCAGGCGCTGCGCGACGTGCATGCCGATGAATCCGGCCGCTCCGGTGACGAGCACGTGCCGTCGTCCGGGTGCGAGCGCTCATTGCGACGTCTGCTGACCCAGTGCGCGCAGCTTCGCGTACTTGAGAAAGCTGTTCTGGCAGCCGATCGCGATGTGGACGAGGCCGGGAACGCCATCGAGAAAGCCGAGCTTCAGCACGTAGAACCGCAGGAATCGGAGGAGCGGCGACATCACGAGCCGCAGCGCTCCCGCGCGCTCGCCGCGTGCGTGCATCGCCGCGGCCTGCAGCGTGGTGTACCGGTTCTGTTTCGCGAGATACGCGTCGAGCGATTCGGCGGAAGCGTGGAGCAGATCGCCGGCAAGCCGCGCAACCGGCCCGTCGGCGAGCACGTGCTCGTGGACGGGATCGTCGCTCCAGCGCGCGCGGCGGCGATCGAACAGGCGCACGTTCCAGTCGGGATAGCCTTCGCCGTGCGCGAGCCAGCGGCCGAGAAAGCGGTTGCGGCGCGCGAACGCGTAGGCAAGAGCGCGCGGCGCCGCCATCTCGGCGGCGATCGACGCCGCCATCTCCGGGGTTACGCGCTCGTCCGCATCGAGGCAGAGCACCCAGTCGTTCGCCGCCGCGCCGACCGCAAAATTCTTCTGCGCTCCGAACCCCGTCCAATCGCGATCGATGACGCGCGCACCGCTGCGCCGCGCGATTTCCACGGTATCATCGCGGCTGCCCGAATCGACGACGACCACGTCGCCGGCGAACGACGCCGACGCGAGGCACTCCGCGATCTCGCCGGCGGCGTCGCGCGTGATGACACAAAGACTCAAGGGAAGCGGCCCGGACATGCGCGTAGCGTTATGGGAAGCCTGGGTTCCGCGCTGTGAACTGCGCGCATTCTACGGGGTTTCGGTCGGCCTGGCGCTCCATGCGGATTCAGCCGTCGTGTTCGAGCTCCCATGAATTCGGTATTGGTCGTGCGGCCTTCGTCGCTGGGCGACATCGTCCATGCGCTCGCGCTCGTCTCCGACGTCCGCGAGCATCGCCCGGAGCTCGCGATCGACTGGGTCGCGGAAGACGCGTTCGTGTCGCTCGTTGCGCTCGACCGTCGCATCCGCCGGGTGATTCCGGTTGCGCTCCGCCGCTGGCGGCACCGCCCGTTCGATCCCGAAACCTGGCGCGAGGCGGCTCGGTTCCGCCGCGCGTTGCGGCGCGAACACTACGTCGCCGTGCTCGACCTGCAGGAGCAGATCAAGGGCGCCTACCTGTCGTGGCTCGCCCGCGGCCCGGGTCACGGGCCCGATCGCGCGAGCATCCGCGAGCCGATTGCCACACTTGCGCATCGCCATCACCACGCGATCGATCCCCACCAGCACCTGATCGATCGCTGCCGGCAGCTTGCCGCCGGCGCGCTGGGCTATCGCGCCGACGGGCCGCCCCGTTTCAGTCTCGAGGCGCCGGCCCCGGCGGCGGACGCGCCGATTCCGCCACGGCCGTTCGTCGTCATGCTGCACGCCACGAGCCGCGACGACAAGCTGTGGCCGGAGACGAATTGGCGCGCCTTGATCGCGTCGTTCGCGCGCTCGGGCTTCGCGATAATGTTGCCATGGGGGGACGAGCGCGAGCGGGCGCGGAGCGGGCGGTTGGCCGAAGCCGACGCCGCGGCGAGCGTGCCGCCCAGGCAGTCGCTGCCGGCGCTTGCGACGCTGATGAAGCGCGCGGCGCTCGTCGTCGGCGTCGACACCGGCCTCGTGCACCTCGCGGCGGCGCTCGGCACGCCCACCGTATCGTTGTTCGTTGCCACCGATCCGCGCCTCGCGGGCGTCGAGCGCGCGAGCGTCCTGGCCCGCGATCTCGGAGGCGTCGGCCTCATACCCACGGTCGGTGACGTCGAAGCCGCCGCCGGCGCGCTGCTGCAGCGCGCACCGCGTTGCTGAGGCACCCGCAACAATGATGCGCGCGCTCTACACCGCTCTCGTCTACCTCGCGTTGCCGTTCCTGCCGCTGCGCCTCCTCTGGCGCGGTCGCAGGGAACCAGGGTATCGCGAGCACATCGGCGAGCGCTTCGGCCGGTATCGGGCGGCGCCAACCGTGCGGCCGCCCGTGTTCTGGATTCATGCGGTGTCGCTCGGCGAGACGCGCGCCAGCGTTCCGCTGGTCGAGCATGCGCAAAGGGAGTTTCCGGCGGCAACGATCCTCGTCACCCACATGACGGCAACGGGACGCGCCGCGGGACGAGCCCTCTTCGGCGAGCGCGTCGTGCAGGCGTGGCTCCCCTACGACGCCCCGTTTGCCGTGCGTGCGTTTCTGGCGCACTGGAAGCCCGCCGCCGGCCTCCTCATGGAAACCGAGCTTTGGCCAAATGTCGTCGCCCTTTCCGCCGCCGCGGGAATCCCGCTGTTCCTCGTCAACGCGCGGCTTTCGGCACGCTCGGCCGCGGGCTACGCGCGCGTGCCCTCGCTCACCCGTCCGATGCTCGCCGCGCTGACCGGCGTCGCCGCGCAGGCCGAAGCCGATGCGCTACGCCTTGCCGCACTCGGCGCGCGCACGCCGGCGGTCACCGGCAATCTCAAGTTCGATCTCGAAGTGTCCGCCGGCGCATTGGCGCTCGGCCGCGAGTTCAAGGTGCTTTTCGGCGCGCAGCGACCGGTCTTCGTCGCGGCGTCGACGCGCGATGGCGAGGAAGCGCTGATCACCGACGCGCTGCGCGCGCGGCCGCTGCCCGGCGGGACATTGGCGGTCATCGTCCCGCGTCATCCGCAGCGTTTCGACGCGGTGGCGGAGCTGCTACGCTCGCGCGGCGTTCCGTTTGTCCGCCGCAGCGACAATGCGCCGGTGCCGAGCGATGTCGGCGTGCTGCTGGGCGATTCGATGGGCGAGCTCGGCGCGTACTACGCGGCCGCCGAGGCCGCCTTCGTGGGCGGCAGCCTGCTGCCGCTGGGCGGCCAGAACCTGATCGAGCCGATCGCGGCGGGATGTCCGACGATCGTCGGACCGCATACGTTCAACTTCGCGGAGGCGACACGGACCGCCATTGCGGCGGGCGCGGCGATCGAAGTTGCCGACGCGACGGCATTGATCGGGACGGTCGCCGCGCTCATCGAGGTTCCGGCGCGACGCGAGCAGATGCGTGCCGCCGCCATCGCCTTCCACGTCGCGCATCGGGGCGCGGCGGAGCGCCTGTGGGCGTGGCTTGCGCCACAGTTGCCGGCAACGCTGCGGGAAGCCCGCTAACCCCTCAACTGGCGGTTGACGTTCTCGAGGTCGCTGTCGCTCAGCGTGCCGATCGCGGCCTTGAGACGCAGCCCGCCGATCAGGTAATTGAAGTAGGCTTGCGCGAGATCGCGCCGTGTCGAATACACGTTCTGCTGGACGGTCAGCACGTCGAGGAACGTGCGCACGCCGACCTCCTGCCCGAGCACGTTCGACTGATACGCGGACTCCGCCGACACGACCGCCTGCTCGAACGCCTTGACCGATGCGACCGAGCTCACGACGCCGGTGTAGCCAGTCTGCGCCAGCGTGAATGCCGTGCGGCGCGCGAACTCGAGGTCCTGGCGCGCCCTGTCCTGCAGTGCAAGCGCCTGGCGCACCTGCGAGTCGACGAAGCCGCCCTGATAGAGCGGAACGGCAAGATTCACTCCGATGATGCCTTGCGTCGAAGAGTTGGTGAAGCCAAGGCTGATCGATGCCCCCGCGGAGTTGACGTACCCGTAGCTCGCCACGAGGTCGAGCGTCGGGTAATGGCCCGCCTTCGCCTTGTCGATCTGCAGCGTGGCGATCTCGAAGTTCTTGTCGGCGACCTTGACGTTGAGGTTGTCCGTCCGCGAGCGCTCGACCCAGTACTGGAGATTGTCGGGATCGGGCGGCACCGGAACCAGTCCCGGACCGACCCGCTTCAATTCCTTCGGGTAGCGGCCGATGATCGCGCGGAGCGCGGTGACCTTGTTGTCGTAATCGTTCTTGGTCGCGATTTCCTGCGCCACGATCTGGTCGTACTTCGCCTGCGCTTCGTTGGTGTCGGTGATCGTCGCGACGCCGACCTCGAAGTTGCGCTTCGCCTGCGCCAGCGACTCGACGACGGCCTTCTTCTGGCTGTCCGCCAGCTCGACGTTGAACTGGGCGAGCAGCACGTCGAAATAAGCGGTGGCGACGCGCAGGATGAGGTCCTGGCGCGCAAGCTCCAGAACGTCGTTCGACTGCGCGACCTGCTGCTTCGCCTGGTCGAGCGCGACGATGTTCTGGTAGCGGAACAGCGGCTGCGATGCCGACACCAGCGCGTTGTACTGCGCGTAGTGATGCGAAATATCGGTCTTCGGATCGGTCTTGACGCTCGCGTCGTACTGGTTCTGCGACGCGCCGGCCGCCACCGATGCGGCCGGCAGGAGACCGGCGCGCGCCTGCGGCACCGCTTCCTGCGTGGCCTGCCAGTTCGCCTGCGCGGAAGCGATCGCGGGATCGTTCGTCACGGCCTCGCGATAGATCTGCAAGAGATCCTCGCCGCGGGCCGGGGCCGAGAGGGAGATTGCTGCGAGCGCCATGGTCAGCGCAAGGGCAGCGAATGGTCGAGTCGTCATGTGCGTTCCATCGTTCAATCCGGTTCTGCTCAATAGCCTCAGTAGCGTCTCATCGTCGGCTCGACTTCGCTGGCCCACAGCTCGACGCCCCCCGCGAGGTTGAAGACGTCGCCGAATCCCGCCCGCTGCAGCAACGCCGTCGCATAGCCGCTGCGGTTCCCGTGGTGACACACGATCACGAGCGGCCGGCCGGCGGGGATCTCGCCGACACGCGCGGCAGAGCTCGCCGAGCGGAATCAGCAGCGAGCCCTCGATCCGGCAATACTCGAATTCCCACGGCTCGCGCACGTCGATCAACGCGGGTTGCGGGCGTGTCGGATCGGTCTGCCAGCTGCGCAGCTCGCGCGGCCCGATTTGCGGAATCAAAATCGGAACCGCGACGGCGAGAAGGCGTTCACGAGCGGCTCGATCACCGTCTCGAAGAGGTCCTCTTCGGTGACCGATCCGGCGGCGACCCAGCGCATCATCCGTGCCGCCATCGCCGGCGCCTCGCCCACCACGGCGAAGACGCGGCCTCCTGGTTTCAGCTGCTTGACGAAAGCGTCGGGCAGGATCGGCGTCGATCCGGTCAGCACGATCGCATCGTAGCTCTGCCGGCCCCATCCACGCGCGCCGTCGCCCACGGCGAGCTCGACCTGCGTCAGCCCGGCGCGCAGGAGCTTCGGCTGCGCCGCAGCCGAGAGCCGCTCGTCGATTTCCACGCTCGTCACCCGTGCATTCAGGCTCGCCATCAGCGCGGTGAGGTATCCGCTGCCGGTCCCGATCTCGAGCACACTTTCGCCGGCGACGAGCTTCAGCTCCTGGAGGACGCGCGCCTCCATCTTGGGCGTCCACATCCGCTGGCCGCCCGGCAGCGGAATTTCGAGATCCGCGAAGGCGAGCATCCGATAGGCCGGCGGAACGAATTCCTCGCGCCGAACCGTGAACAGCAAGTCGAGAACCTCCGGATCCAGCACCTCCCAGGTGCGGATCTGCTGCTCGACCATGTTGAAGCGTGCCTGCTCGGTATCCATGCGGCGCCAACGGCCCACCCGCGGTCAAAGCTATAACTGACCGACGGTCATTTATTATGCTTACGTTCATTATCGCATGTCAACCGGACGCGTCCGGCGTCAGTCCGCGGGCCCGTGCGCGGCTTCAGGTGCGGCCGCCGCGCGGCGTGCGGCGCGCGCCGCGCGCTTCGCCTTGCGGCGTTCGGTCCAGCCGTCGAGATAGCTGTAGATGACCGGAACGACGATCAGCGTCAGCAGCGTCGACGTGATCACGCCGCCGATGATCGCGCGCCCCATCGGCGCCTGCGTCTCGCCGCTCTCGCCGAGACCGAGCGCGAGAGGCAGCATGCCGAAGATCATCGCGGCCGTGGTCATCAGGATCGGCCGCAGCCGCACCTGTCCCGCGGTCAGCAGCGAGTCGTGCAGGCTCGCGCCGGCACGGCGCGTTCGGTTGGCGAAGTCGACGAGCAGAATGGCGTTCTTGGTGACAAGACCCATCAGCATGACGAAGCCGATCATCGACAGGATGTTGAGCGACGTTCCGGTGAGCAGCAGCGCGAGCAGCACGCCGATCAGCGTGAACGGCAGCGACATCATGATCGCGATCGGCTGCGTGAAGCTCGAGAACTGCGAGGCGAGCACGAGATAGATGAAGATGATCGCGAGACCCATTGCGGCCAGCAGCGCGTTGAAGGATTCCTGCGTGTCCTCCTGCTGTCCGGCCACGAGGAAGCGATAGCCGGGCGGCAGCTCGGTGGCCTTCATGATCTTGCCGATATCGTCGCTGACATTGCCGGCGCCGCGTCCTTCGACGTTCGCGTAAAGGGCGACCCGCCGCTGCAGATCCTGCCGCTTGATGATCTGCGGGCTCGTCGTCTCGACGATCTCGGCGACCTGCCGCAGCGGCACCATCCTGAGCTCGCCGGAGGGGCCACGCTTGCTGGTCGACAGGTAGAGATTGCCGATGCCCGAGGCAAGCCTGCGGTCCTCCTTCGGCAGCTGCACGTTGACCTCGTAGTTCTGCCCGTCAGGGCCGAGCCAGTAGCTCACCGTGTCGCCGGCGAGCAGCGTGCGGATCGACGACCCGACCTGCTGCACCGTCACGCCGAGGTCGGCGGCCGCATCGTTGTTGAGGCGGATCGACAGCGCGGGTGTGGCCGCCTTCTCGGAAGTCTCCATGTCGGCGACGCCGGGGACTTTCGCGACCTTCTCCGCGAATTCGTTGATCAGCGTCTTCAGCGTGTCGGGGTCCGGGCCGAGAAGATTCACCCAGATGGGACGATCGTAGCCGAGCGCGAGCTCGATGCCCGGAATCGGCTTCAGCGCCATCCTGATCGCGCGCTCGAGGTCCTTCTGCGAGCGATCGCGCTGGCCCCGATCGAGGAGCCGCAGATTGACGCGGGCGTAATTGCGTCCGTCCTGCGTCCCGATCGTCGTCATGGCGAGCGCGATTTCGGGGAACTGCTTCAGCGCCTCTTCGACCTCGCGCACCTTGCCGTCGGTGTACTCGAGACTCGTGCCCACGGCGGTATTGAGTCGGAGCGAGATGAAGCTCTCGTCGACCTGCGGCTGGAACTCCTTCTCGATGAACGGCAGGATGCCGAAGCTCGCGACGAAAACCAGCGCCGCCAGCAGCAGCACGACGCCACGGTGGCAGATCGCCCATTCGAGCATGCGCCCGTAGACCTCGTGCAGCCGCACGACGACGCTCTCCACGCGGTCCATGAACCGACCGAGCCAGGGCGCGCGGCGAAACCGCGAGCCGGGCGGATCGTGCCAGACCGACGACAGCATCGGGTCGAGCGTGAAGCTGACGAACAGGCTCATCAGCACGGCGACCGCGACCGTCAGGCCGAACTGGAAGAAGAACTGGCCGATGATCCCCTTCATGAACGCGATCGGGACGAACACCGCCACGATGGCGAAGGTCGTCGCCATCACGGCGAGCCCGATCTCGTCGGTGCCCTCGCGCGCCGCCGCGGGATGCGTCTTGCCCATGCCCAGGTGGCGCACGATGTTCTCGCGCACGACGATCGCATCGTCGATGAGGAGGCCGATGCACAGCGACAGCGCCATCAGCGTCATCATGTTGAGCGTGAAGCCGAAGGCGTAGAGCGCGATGAACGTCGCGATCACCGCGATCGGCAGCGTGAGCCCGGTGATGATCGTGCTCCGCCAGGAGTGCAGGAACAGGAAGACGATCAGCACCGTGAGAAGCGCCCCTTCGAGTATCGTGCTCTTTACGCGGTCGATGCTCTTCTGGACCTGATCGGCCTGCGAGTAGACGAGTCGCACTTCGACGTCCGGCGGCAGGCGCGATTTCAGCGACTCGAGGGCGGCGTTGACGGATGCGCCGACCTCGACGATGTTGGCGTCCTGTCCCTTGCGGATGTCGATCGTGATCGACGGCCGCCCGTTGATGCGCGAAATCGAGTCCTGCTCCTTCTCGCCGTCGATGACGTCGGCCACCTGCGACAGGTAGATCGGGACGCCCATCTGCTGCGCGACGACGACGCGCGCGAACTGCGCAGGATCCTTGATCTTGCCCTCGACCCGCACCACCGCGTCGTTCTGGCCGCGGGTGATCCGTCCCGCCGGGACGTCCTGATTCGCATTCTGTATCGCGGTGATCACCTGATCGATGCCGATGCCGAGCGCATTGAGCGCGGTGGGCTTGATCTGGATCAGGATCTGCCGCGTGACGCGCCCGTTGACGACGACCTGGGCGACGCCGGGAATGTTTTCCAGCGCCTTGACGATGGTCTGGTCGGTGAGCGACGTGAGCTCGCGCAGCTCGACCGTCGGGGAAAGAACCGCAAGCGAGACCGTGGGCCGGTTGTCCTCGATCTCGACCCGTATCACCTGCGGATCCTTGACGTCGCGGGGGAACTGCGGTCGCACCAGCGCAATCTTGTCGCGCGCATCCTGTATCGCGCGGGTGACATCGGTGCCCTGGCGGAACTCGACGAACACCTGGCTTTGCGCTTCACGCGAATTCGAATAGATCCGCTTGACGCCGGAAACGGTGTTGACGGCGTTCTCGATCGGCTTGGTGACGTCCGACTCGACGACCTCGGGCGACGCGCCCGGATAGATCGTCTCGATATCGACGAACGGCAGGGTGACATCGGGCATCTGCTCGACGCGCAGCCGCGCGTACGAGAACAGGCCGAGCACCACGATGCCGACCATCACCATCGTGGCGAATACCGGGTTCTTGATCGAGACGCGCGTAATCCACATGGCAGTCTTCTCCCGCGGCTTCTTCAGCCTGCGACCTGTGTCGAGCCGGATGTCGGCGCCGACGCGGGAATCGGGCCCGCCGACGGCGCCTTGACCACGGCGGGCGCGCCGTCCTTCAGGTTGTCGAATTTCGCGCCCAGCACCGGCGTTCCCGCCGGCAGCGCCGTCCTGATCTCGACGCGGCCGGCAGCGTCGTCACGCGCCCCGGTCGAAACGATCCGCTTGACGAGCTTGCCGCCCTCGACGGTCCAAACGAATGTCTGGCCGACTTCGAGGCGTATGGCGGTTGCCGGCAGCGTCGCAACCGGCGTGCTCGCCGAGAGCGCGATGCGGCCTGTCGCGAACATCCCGCTGCGCAATGCGCTGTCGCCGTTCGGGATGCCGACGTACACGAGGAACGAGCGCGTGCCCGGCTCGGTCGCCGGATTGATCCGCTCGACGCGGCCCGAGAAGCGGCGGTCGCCGAAGCCGTCGATGACGAGCTCGACGGTCTTGCCGATCGATGAGCTCGGGGACGTCGGTCGCCGGCACCGCGGCCTGCAGTTCCATGTCCTTCAAGTCGACGACGTCACGAGCGGCGAATCGAAGGCGACCTTTTCGCCCGGCTGGACGTGGCGCTTGGCGACCACGCCGGTCAGCGGCGACATCGCGACCGCGTCGCGCAGCGCGTTGCGCGCGATCTGGACCTGCGCCTCGGCGGATTTGACCGATCCCAGGGCGACGTTGTAGCTCGACTCGGAATTGTCGAAGGCGTTCTGCGAGATGAAGTTCTGCTTCAGCAGCGTCTGGTTGGTCGCACGCGTCTTCTGCGGCCAGCGCAAGCTGCGCCTTGGCCGATTCCAGCGCGCCGATGCGCTCGAGGAGCTTCGCGTCGAGATCGGCGGTGTCGATCCGCGCGAGGACCTGCCCCGCCTGCACGGTTTCGCCCTCGCGCACCGTGATCTGGCGGACGTCGCCCGAGACTTTCGCCTTGACCGTCGCCTGGCGCACCGGCTGCACGGCGCCCGAGACGGGGAGCCATCGCGCAAGGGCGCGGGACTCGACGCGCGCCAGGTCGGCGGGCGCGAATTCGAGGGTGACCACCGCCGGCCCTTTGGGGCCCTCGTCCTTCTTGACGAGGCGCATCGCCACGCTGCCCCCGATGGCACCTATCACGAGCATTGCCACCATTCCGACGATCACCCGACGGCGCGTGAATCGCTTTGCCATGCTTACCCCCCAGGGCGACCGCCGATCCGGCGATCCCCGTCCATTGACAGGCCGGACCGGGTTGGCCGGCCGGCCGGATGCGACGCGTTCGTCCCTTTGGGACTCGTTTGTCCCGCTTGGGACTTATTTCGTCCCGCTTGGGACTCGTTCGTCCCTTTGGGACCCGTGTTCGTCCCGCTTGGATGCGCGGAAACGCCCTTTCGGATTCGAAAGGCGCAAGTCTAGAGGCCATCGGTCCGGCGGCAAAGCGCGCTGCGACGGAACGCGTCCCGGCGCGACAGGCTGCGGCGTGCGGCGGAGCGTGGCCGCGCGCGCGGCAGGGATCGGCAACGCGTCTCCGCGGCCGTACGGCGCCACGTCACGCGTCGGGATCGACATGCGTGACGGGCCGCCCAGGGCAAATAATTGTCTGTTGCCCGTTTGGCCAACCCCTTTTCAGTGGAGAAAATAGATGAACGTAACGCACAAGCTCGGCCTCACCGTCGTCGCGGCGGCCGTGCTCGCCCTGTACGGCTGCGGCAAGGAAGAACCCAAGAAGGCCGAAGCGCCCAAGGCTGGCGCGCCGGCGGCGGCGGCGGAAGATGTCGTCGTGGTCAAGATCGGCCACGCGGGCCCGCTGACCGGCGGCATCGCGCACCTCGGCAAGGACGACGAAAACGGCGTGCATCTCGCGGTCGACGAAGCCACCGAAAGGAAGGTCAAGATCGGCGGCAAGACGATCAAGTTCGAAATGATGAGCGAAGACGACCAGGCCGACCCGAAGATGGGACCGACGATTGCGCAGAAGTTCGTCGACGCCAAGGTCGCAGGCGTCGTCGGACACCTGAATTCCGGCGTGTCGATCCCCGCTTCCGCCGTCTACAACCAGGCCGGCACTCCCGATGATCTCGGGCTCGGCGACGAACCCGAAGCTGACCGAGCAGGGCTTCAAGGTCGTGTTCCGCACCGTCGGTCGCGACGACCAGCAAGGTCCCGCCGTCGCCGCCTACCTCGCCCACGAGCTGAAGGCGAAAAAGGTCGCGATCGCCGACGACGCCACCGCCTACGGCGAAGGCCTCGCCAACGAAGTCGAGAAGACGCTGAAGGCCGCTGGGGTCCAGGTGGTGACGCGTGAGAAGACGAACGACAAGGCCACCGACTTCAAGGCGATCCTGACCAAGATGAAGGGCAAGAATCCGGACGCCATTTTCTACGGCGGCATGGACGCGACCGGCGGCCCGATGATCAAGCAGGCGCGCGAGCTCGGAATCAAGGCGACGTTCGCGTTCGGCGACGGCGCGTGCACGAGCGAGATGACCAAGCTTGGCGGCGCTGCCGCCGAGGGCATGTACTGCTCGCAGGCGGGGATCCCGACGCAGATGGCGTCGCAGGAGTTCCAGAAGGCGTTCAACGCGAAGTACGGCGAAGTGAAGCAATACGCGCCGTTCTTCTACGACGGCGCCAAGATCCTGATCGCCGCGATGCAGCATGCGGACTCGACCGACCCGGCCAAATACCTGCCTGAAATCAGCAAGATCAAGTTCGATGGCGCGACGGGCCACATCGAGTTCGACGAAAAGGGCGACCGCAAGGACGCCGAAATGACGATCTTCCAGATGAAGGGCGGCAACGTCGTTCCGGTCGCGATCATCAAGGCCGGCAAGACCACCAAGCTCGACGCGCCGGCCCCGATGGCGGCAGCTCCTGCTGCGGCGCCTGCTCCGGCGATGGCACCGGCCGCTCCGGCGATGGCGCCCGCGGCCCCGGCGAAGGAGAAGGGCAAATAACGGGCAAGTAGTTCGCAACCAGGCCCAGGTACGGAAAAGACGGCGTCCTTCGGGGCGCCGTTTTTTTGGCTGGGCGACCGGCGCGCCACGAGCATGCGAGCCGAGGCCGGGGGGATTGCCCTCGCCGCCGACCGCCCGCACAATCGCCGGCGGCGCGCGGGAAAAGCGACGCGGGCATCGACCGGGGAGTTCGTGGACATTTTCCTGCAGCAGATCGTCAACGGCCTCACGCTCGGCAGCGTGTACGCCGTCGTCGCGCTCGGCTACACGATGGTGTACGGCATCATCCAGCTCATCAACTTCGCGCACGGCGAAGTCGTGATGATCGGCGCGATGACGTCCTTCTCGGTGATCACGGCGATCACCGGCGCGCATACCGGCCTGCCGCCGATCGCGATCGTCGCCGCCGGCGTGCTGGTCGCCGTGCCGGTCTGCATGGGCGTCGGCTACACGCTGGAGCGCGTCGCCTACCGGCCGCTGCGCACCGCGCCGCGCCTGGCGCCGCTGATCACCGCGATCGGCCTGTCGATCGTGCTGCAGCACCTCGCGATGATCATCTGGAGCCGCAACCCGATCCCGTTTCCGCAGATCATCGACGTCCACTCCTATCACTTCACCGGCAACCCGGACGGCGCGACGATCACCAACGTCCAGGTCGCGATCATCGCGACCTCGGTGGTGATGATGGCCGGGCTCCTCGGCCTCGTCTACCGGACGAAGCTCGGCATCGCGATGCGCGCGACCTCGCAGAACCAGTCGGTCGCCGGGCTGATGGGGATCAACATCAATACGGTGATCTCGCTGACGTTCGTCATCGGCGCCGCTCTTGGCGCGATGGCCGGCGTGATGGTCGGCACCTATTACGGGATCGCCCAGTACCAGATGGGCTTCATCCTCGGCCTCAAGGCATTCTCGGCGGCGGTGCTGGGCGGCATCGGCAACCTCGCGGGCGCGATGCTGGGCGGCGTGCTGCTCGGCCTCATCGAGGCGCTGGGCGCCGGCTACGTCGGCGATCTCACCAACCTGTGCCAGCTCTCCGGCTGGTCCGACGCGATCGCCGAGCGCTGCGTCAACGACCCCAACCTCACGCTGTTCGGCAGCAACTACCAGGACGTGTTCGCGTTCCTCGTCCTCATCACCGTGCTCATCTTCCGTCCGTCGGGCCTGCTCGGCGAACGCGTCGCGACCGCGCCTGAGGAAGCGCCCATGCACGCGCTCCTCGACCGGAAGAAGCATCCGCGCGCCGCCTGGATCGGCATCGTGCTGATCGCCGTGGCGCTCGTCCGTGCTGCCGTTCGCGCTGGCCCAAGATCGGCACCGTTCTGGGTGCGGATCACCAACCTCGCGATCCTGTTCGCGCTGCTCTCGCTCGGCCTCAACATCGTGGTCGGCTTCGCCGGGCTGCTCGACTTCGGCTACATCGCGTTCTATGCGGTCGGCGCGTACACGTATGCGCTGCTCGCCTCGCCGCATTTCAACCTGCATCTGCCGTTCTGGATCATCCTGCCGCTCGGCGCCGCGGTCGCGTGCTTGTTCGGCGTGCTGCTGGGCGCGCCGACGCTGAAGCTGCGCGGCGACTATCTCGCGATCGTCACGCTGGGCTTCGGCGAGATCGTCCGCATCTTCCTCAACAACCTGTCGCAGCCCGTCAACATCACCAACGGACCGCAGGGCATCACGCTGATCGACCCCTTCCGGATCGGCAGCTTCAGCTTCGCCCAGGAGCGAGACGATCGGCGGGCATCGATGTTCACCGGGCCGATCAAGTACTACTACCTCCTGATCGTCGTGCTGCTCGCGATCATCGTCGTCAACCTGCGGCTGCAGGACTCGCGCATCGGCCGCGCGTGGGAGGCGATCCGCGAGGACGAGATCGCCGCCCGCGCGATGGGGATCAACACCCGCAACATGAAGCTGCTCGCGTTCGCGATGGGCGCGTCGTTCGGCGGCGTCTCCGGCGGCATCTTCTCGGCGATCCAGGGCTTCATCAGCCCGGAGAGCTTCGTGCTCGTCGAATCGGTGATGGTGCTGTCGATGGTGGTGCTGGGCGGCATGGGCAACATCTGGGGCGTGATCCTCGGCGCGGTGCTGCTCTCGTTCGTGCCCGAGGTGCTGCGCTATACGGTCGAGCCCGTGCAAAGAGCGCTCTTCGGCCGGATGCTGATCGAGCCCGAGGTGATCCGCATGCTGCTCTTCGGGCTGGCGCTGGTGCTGATGATGCTGTTCCGTCCGGCCGGGATCCTGCCTTCCGCGCTGCGCAAGCGCGAGCTCGAAACGCCAAAGGCCGCGACATGAGCGCCGATGGCCATCTGACGCTGCTCTCAGCGAAGGGGATCAGCAAGCGCTTCGGCGGCGTCCATGCGCTCTCGGAGGTCGGCTTCACGATCGGCCACGGCGAGATCTACGGGCTGATCGGCCCCAACGGCGCCGGCAAGACCAGTCTCTTCAACGTGCTGACCGGCATCTATCAGCAGGACGAAGGCGAGTTCATCTTCGACGGCCAGCCGCTCACCGGGCTCAAGCCGAACGACGTCGCCGAGCGCGGCATCGCGCGGACGTTCCAGAACATCCGGCTGTTCGCGAACCTGTCCGCGCTCGAGAACGTGATGATCGGGCGCCACGTGCGCACGCACGCCAACGTGTTCGGCGCGATCTTCCGCGGCGCGAACACCCGCGCCGAGGAAAAGGCGATCGAGAAGCGCGCCTACGAGCTTCTCGACTATGTCGGCGTCGCGAAGCGCGCGAATTCGCTCGCGAAGCATCTCGCCTACGGCGACCAGCGCCGCCTCGAGATCGCGCGCGCGCTCGCCACGGAGCCCAAGCTCCTGGCGCTCGATGAGCCCGCGGCAGGAATGAACGCCACCGAGACCGCATCTTTGCGCGCCCTGCTCGACGGCATCCGGCGCGACGGCACGACGATCCTGCTGATCGAGCACGACATGAAGCTCGTGATGAGCGTCTGCGATCGCGTGCTGGTGCTGGACTACGGCAGGAAGATCGCCGAGGGCAGCGCCGCCGACGTGCAGAAGGATCCGAAGGTGATCGCCGCGTACCTCGGCGGCGAGATAACGCTGGACCTCAAGGGCGCTGCGTGATGGAACCCGACCGAGCCGCGGCCGGCGATACTCCTCTCCTCGAGCTCAAGAGCCTCCAGGTTGCCTACGGCGGCATCCAGGCCGTCAAGGGGATCGACCTTCACGTCGGCGCCGGCGAGCTCGTATGCCTCATCGGCGCGAACGGCGCGGGCAAGACGACCACGCTGAAGGGGATCTGCGGCCTCCAGCCCGTCAAGTCGGGTTCGATCCGTTACGCCGGCGCGAACATCACGGGCAAGCCCGCGTTCGAGCTCGTGCGCCGCGGCCTCGCGATGGTCCCCGAGGGACGCGGCGTGTTCGGCGCGCTGACGATCGAGGAAAACCTGGCGATGGGTGCCTACGTCCGCTCCGACGCGGACGGCGTGCGCGCCGACGTCGAGCGCGTGTTCGGTCTCTTTCCCCGCCTCAAGGAGCGCCGGCGCCAGACCGCCGGCACGATGTCGGGCGGCGAGCAGCAGATGCTCGCGATGGGCCGCGCGCTGATGTCGAGGCCGAAGCTTCTGCTGCTGGACGAGCCGTCGATGGGGCTTGCGCCGCTGATGGTGCAGAAGGTGTTCGAGACGGTGCTCGCGGTGTCGCGGGAAGGCGTCACCATCCTGCTGATCGAGCAGAACGCCAAGCTCGCGCTGGAAGTGAGCCACCGCGGCTACGTGATGGAGTCGGGCGAGATCACGCTTTCCGGCGACGCGAAGGCGCTGCTCCACGATCCCGCCGTGCGCACCGCCTATCTCGGCGAGGCGACCGCCTGACGGCACGATGCCCGAGCCCGCGCCGCCGCCGGCGCATCTCCAACCGCGCGAAGTGCCCTGGCATCGCGCCTTCGCGTGGTACGAGGAGGCGATGCGGCTGTTCAAGTTCGCGCCGTTCACCTTCGTCGGGCTCGCGTTCGTCACCGTTGCCACCGAGCTCGTGCTGAAGTCGCTGCCGGGCGCCTTCGCCTTCACCGTGGTGATCTTCACGCCGCTCGTCGCGTGCGGCCTCATCTATGCGTCGGCGGCCGCCGACCGTGGCGCCGCGCCATCGTTGCTTCTCGCGGTGCTCGCATTCCGCGCGGGCGCCGGCGCGATGACCGCAGTCGTGGCCGCGAGCCTCGTGGACCTCGGCGCGCAGGCGATTGCGGCGTGGTGGATCGCCGACACCAATGTGCTCGAGTTCGACAGCATGACGCAGCTCTCGACGCCGACGCTGCTCGGCATCTATGCGTTCGGCACCGTCGCCGCATTGCCGGTCACGTTCGTTCCCTTGCTCGTGCTGCTCGAGCGCCTTCCGCCGCGCGCGGCCTTCGTGGCGAGCGGCGTCGCCTTCGCGCGGAACACGCTGCCGCTCCTCGTGTTTGGCGCGGCCTCGCTCGTGCTCCTGGTATTCGCCATGGTCACCGCGGGCCTCGGGCTGGCGCTTGCGCTGCCGCTGTGGACCGCGGCCTCATACGCGGCGTGGAAGGACGTGTTCGGCGTCCGCGACGCGCCGTCCTTCTGAAACCGGCGACGTCTTCGGCGATCAGGCCGTGGGCCGGTGCGTGAATTCGCCGGCCGCAGCGTCGATTTCTGCGGGCAACGCTTCGACGTCGGCGACCCGCGCCGCCGGGGGACCTCGCCGACACCACGCGATGATCGCCTCGACCGCCGCCGCATCGCCCTGCGCGAACGCCTCGACGGTCCCGTCGCGGCGGTTGCGCACCCAGCCGGCCACGCCCAGCGTGAGCGCGGCCTCGACCATCGCGTAGCGGTAGCCGACGCCCTGCACGCTGCCCCGGATGACGAGCCGGCGTGCGATCACGCGCGCCGCCGTCGCTCGAAGAGGAGCAGCGCCGCGACCGTCTTCGCATCGGTGATCTCGCCGCGGTCGAGCGCCGCCAGCAGCGCCTCTTCGGTCATCGTCACGATGTCGAGGAACTCGCCGGCGTCGAGCTTCGCGCCGACATGCGTGAGACCTTCGGCGACAAAGAGATCGATCCGCTCGTTGGTGTAGGAGATCAACGAATGGATCGTGCCGAGCGGCGTCCAGCGCGTCGCCTCGTATCCCGCTTCCTCGCGGAGCTCGCGTCGCGCGGTGTCCAGGGCCGATTCGCCCGGGTCGAGCTTGCCCGCGGGAAATTCGATGAACACGCGACCGAGCGGATAGCGGAACTGGCGCTCGACGACGAGGCGCCCGTCCGGCAGCACGGGCACGATCAGCACCGCGCCCGGGTGGACGATGTGCTCGCGCGTGGCGAGCGAGCCGTCCGGGAGCCGCACGACGTCGCGGCGGACGTGCAAGAGCTTGCCGTCGAATACGGCCTCGGACGACACCATCGTCTCGATGAGATGCGAATCGTCCGGCTTCACGCAGCGGTTCCCTGGGCTGCCCAATCCTTCGGCACGAGAAAATCGGAGTAGAGCCGCGCTTCCGGCGTGCCGGGCTCGGGCTTCCAGTCGTAGCGCCACTTCACGATCGGCGGCAGCGACATCAGGATCGCCTCGGTGCGGCCGTTGGATTGCAGGCCGAACAGCGTGCCGCGATCCCAGACCAGGTTGAATTCGACGTAGCGACCGCGGCGATAAGCCTGGAAATCACGCTCGCGCTCGCCGAACGGCGTGTCCTTGCGCCGCTCGAGGATCGGCGTGTAGGCCGGGAGGAAGTGGTCGCCGACGCTTCGCGTCAGCGCGAGGCAGCGATCGTAGCCGCCTTCGTTCAAGTCGTCGTAGAAGATGCCGCCGATTCCGCGCGGCTCGCTGCGATGCCGAAGAAAGAAATAATCGTCGCACCATTTCTTGTACTGCGCATGCACGTCGGCGCCGAACGGGGCCAGCGCGTTGCGGCACGTCCGATGAAAGTGGATCGCGTCTTCGGCGAAACCGTAATACGGCGTCAAGTCCATGCCGCCGCCGAACCAGAAGACATCCACTGCCGGTTCCGATCCCGGTCGCTCGTCCGCGGACCGGGCGTGCGCGACGAACATCCGCACGTTGAGATGCACGGTCGGCGCATACGGATTGCGCGGATGCAGCACGAGCGAGACGCCCAATGCCTCCCATGCGCGGCCGGCGATTCCCGGGCGCGATGCCGTCGCCGACGCCGGCAGCTCCTTCCCTTTCACGTGCGAGAAGTTGACGCCGGCGCGCTCGAGCACGGCGCCATCCTCGAGCAGCCGCGCAATGCCGCCGCCGCCCTCGGTCCGCGTCCATTCATCGCGACGGAAGGGGCTGCCGTCGATCGCCTCCAGTCCGGCAACGATGCGCGCCTGCAGGTCGACAAAATAATCGCGGGCGGCGGTGACGTTCATCGGCGCTGCAATGCTACCCCGGTTGCGTTCGATCGCAAACCGAGAGCGGCGGCACACCTTCGCCGCCGCGGCACATCCTCGCGGTGTCGATTGCCGCCGGCCACCGAACCTACGCTAGAATTTGCGGCTTGACGGGCGTTCCGGCGGTTGCCGGGAGACCGCAGACCGTCGGGCACTGCTCGACTGCACGCGAGGCCGATTCTTGCCATGCTGATCTCGATCATCATTCCCGTGTTCGATCGGCGGAGCACGGAATGGAAGACGCTCGAGTCCGCGCTTGCCCAGTCGCTGGAGCGAACGCAATACGAGATCGTCACGGTTGTCGGCGTCACGCCCCACAAGGATCCGCACTTCCTGCGCCTGCTGCAATGCTGCGACACGGTCGTCCCGATCGACGCCGACTCGGACGACGCCGCAAGCGAGATCCATTTCTACATCGCGGGCCAGCGCGCGGCGAAGGGCGATGTGCTCTTCTTCGTCGAAGGCCACACCGAACTCCTGCCGGATTGCTGCGCCAACATTGCCGCTCACTTCCGCGAGCACCCCGATTCGGCCGTTGCCTGGGCGCCGAGAATCAACCGCAACCGGACTCGTCTCGGGGCCATCATCGGGCAGATCAATCTTCGGGCGGAGACGGTCGCCCGGAGTCAGGGCTGGTTTTCGCTGGGCGCGAATTGCGTGATCACGACTTCGCTGTTCGCGCAGCTGGGCGGCTTCGACCCCGGATATTTTCGGGGCAACGAAAATGCGCTTTTCGAGCGCATCCGGCAACAGCGGATTCCATTCGGAAGGATTGAGACTCCGCTCGTGGTGCATGACAACGATATGCCAAGAAAGCTCTTTGTCGATGCCGCATTCGTGGCCGGCGCGGGCAAGTTCAATTGGTGCAGCTCCGAGGAGGCGGCCGGGAACGTCGACGGACCTGCTTCCCGGCGATATCGTCTTTATCGCCGCGTGAGCCACCCCTTGATCGCGTGGGTGGTCGAGCCGGCATGCAGGACATTCGGCCACGCGACATTGTCTCTGGCCACGTGCGCGAGCCGGGTCAGCCTGCCGCTCGCCTGCACGCTTTACGTGGCGGCGCAGCGATCGTTCTCGGCAGCAGGCTTCTGCCGGGCGCGGCGAACTGCGGCAAGACAGCGGATTGGCGCTCCATGGCGCCGTTGGGCGGGGCGCGTTTCCGCGTTCCTCGGCTCGATCGGGAACTGAGCGCCGCTCAACCCTTGCGCGTCGCGACCGCCCGATACCCGATATCGGTCCGGTATTGCATCCCGGCAAACCGGATCTCGGCAATCGCGGCGTACGCGCTGCGCTGCGCCTGCCGCACGGAATCCCCAAGCGCCGTCACGCACAGCACGCGCCCACCCGTCACCGCGACCTTGCCGTCCTCGATGCCGGTTCCCGCGTGAAACACCTTGCAGTCAGGATGCGTCGCCGGCGTAACGCGCTCGAGCCCGTCGATCAGGTCACCCTTGCGCGGCGCGTCCGGGTAGCCGTGCGCGGCCAGCACGACACCCAGCGCCGCGCGCCGGTCCCATTCCGCCTCGACCCGATCGAGCGTCCCGTTGATCGCGTGCAGCACGAGATCGACCAGGTCGGATTTGAGCCGCACCATGATCGGCTGAGTTTCCGGATCGCCGAGCCGGCAGTTGAATTCGAGCACGCGCGGTGTTCCGGTGTCGTCGATCATCACGCCGGCGTAGAGAAAGCCTGAATACGGGATGCCGTCGGCGGCCATGCCGGCCACCGTCGGGAGGATCACGTCGCGCATGATGCGGGCGTGCATCGCCGGCGTGACGACCGGCGCGGGCGAATACGCGCCCATGCCGCCGGTATTGGGGCCGGTGTCGCCATCGCGCAGGCGCTTGTGATCCTGCGACGACGCGAGCGGCAGCACGTTGCGGCCGTCAACCATCACGATGAAGCTCGCCTCCTCGCCCGCGAGGAAGTCCTCGACGACCACCCGCGCGCCGGCCGCGCCGAGCAGGTTGCCTTCGAGCATCGCATCGATCGCCGCGTGCGCCTCCGCCACCGTCGCCGCGACGACCACGCCCTTGCCCGCGGCGAGGCCGTCCGCCTTGACGACGATCGGCGCGCCGCGCTCGCTCACATATGCGCGAGCCGCGCCGGCGTCGGTGAACGTGCGGGATTGCGCGGTCGGAATGCCGTGCCGCGCCATGAATGCCTTCGCGTAGTCCTTCGAGCTCTCGAGCCGCGCCGCGGCCTGCACCGGGCCGAACACCGGCAGCCCCGCCGCGCGAAAGGCGTCGACGATGCCCGCGGCAAGCGGACCCTCCGGACCGACGACGGTCAGCGCGACAGGCTTGTTCTGCGCGAACGCGACGAGCTCGGGAATCGCGGTGATGGGGACGTTGGTGAGATCGGGCTCCAGCGCCGTGCCCGCATTGCCGGGCGCGACAAAGACTTTCCCGACCCGCGGCGACTGCGCGAGCTTCCAGGCCAGCGCGTGCTCGCGGCCGCCGCCGCCGATGACGAGGACGTTCATGGCTGTCGCGTCAATCGATCGCGATTCTCCCGAAGACGTAGAGAATGCTGCCGTGGTTGATGCCGCCGTTCAGCGTCGGGATATAGGTCGAGAACACGGTGAACCTGTCGTAGCGCAGCGAGACGAGCGGCAGGATCGCCGGAAATGGCGCGCCGCCCCAGATGTCCTGCCGCGAGATCAGCATCAGCGTGTAGCCGAGGCCCGGCTGCAGCGAGTCACGCGGCCGCCACCACGTCGTCCAGGCGTAGCCGAGATTGAATTCGGGCTCGTAATGCGAGTCGCTGAACACGAGGAAGTAGACGGTGTCGGTGTCGCCGTTTTCGCGATCGAGCGCTGCGCGCCCAGCCGCCGCCCCAGGCGAAGCTCGTTTTCCTCTGCCCGCCGCTCGGACGTCCAGGTCCAGGGGGTGTGCCATGCATAGCCCGAGACCAGGATCTCGTTGTTCCCTTTCTGATAAGTGTCGACGACGCGCCTGCAGCCGGCGTTGAGCCACTCCCAGAGGTCCGCGCATTCGGCCGCGCGCACCGGGGTCGAGAAGACGCCGATGAACGCGGCGAGCAGGGACAACAATCGCAATCGCTGCATGGCGGACTCCCCTCAATGACGAAAATGCCGCACGCCGGTGAATACCATCGTCAGCCCCCGCTCATCGGCGGCGGCGATGACCTCGTCGTCGCGCACGCTGCCCCCGGGCTGAATCACCGCCGTCGCGCCGTTGTCGGCGACGACATCGAGCCCGTCGCGAAACGGAAAGAACGCATCGGACGCAACGACCGAGCCCGCCAACGACAGGTCCGCATGCTTGGCCTTGAGCGCGGCGATGCGGGCCGAGTCGACGCGGCTCATCTGGCCGGCGCCGATGCCGAGCGTGCGGCCCCCCGAACAATAGACGATGGCGTTCGACTTGACGAATTTTGCAACGCGCCACGAGAACAGGAGGTCGGCGAGCTCCGCCGGCGTCGGCGCGCGCCTGGTGACCACCTTGAGCTCCGCAGGCTGCACGTTGCGATCATCCGCCGTCTGCACGAGGAGGCCGCCACGCACACGCTTGAAATCGAGCTGCGCCGCCGATGACGCCGCCGCGACGGGCACCTCGAGCACGCGGACGTTCTTCTTCTGCGCGATCACCGCGAGCGCATCGGGCGTGTAGGCCGGCGCGATCAGCACTTCGAGGAATTGCGCGGCGACCGCTTCGAGCGTTCCCGCATCGACCGGGCGGTTGAACGCGATGATGCCGCCGAACGCGGAGGTCGGATCGGTCGCGAAGGCGTTCCGATAAGCCTGGAGCGGGGACGCCGCAATCGCCGCGCCGCACGGATTGGCGTGCTTGACGATCACACAGGCGGGCTCGGCGAACGACTTCACGCACTCCCACGCGGCGTCGCCGTCGGCGATGTTGTTGAACGACAGTTCCTTCCCCTGCAGCTGCCGGAAAGTCGCGATGGTGCCGGCGGCGGGAGACTCGTCGCGGTAGAACGCCGCCTGCTGATGCGGGTTTTCGCCATAGCGCAGGTCCTCGACTTTCGTCGCCTGCAGATTGAAGCGGTCGGGAAACATCGCAACCGACCCATCCGCGCCGCGCGCAGTGAGCCAGTTGGAGATCGCGCCGTCGTAGGCGGCGGTATGCGAGAACGCCTTTCGGGCGAGCGCGAAGCGCGTCGCGGTCGACAGGACGGCGCCATTGCCCGCGAGCTCCGCGACGATCGCCTCGTAGTCGGCCGGATCGACGACCACACCCACATCGCGCCAGTTTTTCGCGGCCGAACGCACCATCGCGGGGCCGCCGATGTCGATGTTCTCGATGGCCTCCGCGAGCGTGCAGCCCGGCGCGGCCACCGTCTCGCGAAACGGATAGAGATTGACGACGACGAGGTCGATCGTCGGGATCGAATGCCGTTCGAGCGCCGCCTGATGCCCCGGGTCGTCGCGGCGCGCGAGGATGCCGCCGTGCACCTTCGGGTGCAACGTCTTCACGCGGCCGTCCAGCATTTCCGGGAACCCCGTGTAGTCGCCGATCTCGACGACCGCGAGACCGGCATCCGCGAGCGCTTTCGCGGTGCCGCCGGTGGACAAAAGCGTGATTCCGAGGCGAGAGAGGCCGGTCGCGAACGCGACGAGCCCCGACTTGTCGGACACGGACAGCAGCGCTCGGGCGACGCGGGCGGACATCGTCGTGAGGAGGGCGCCGGCGGGACGAACGTCGCGGGCCGTCGCGCTCTTGCTACCGAATCCCGTACTTCGAGAGCTTGGTGCGCAGCGTGTTGCGATTCATGCCGAGCATGTCGGCAGCCTGCGTCTGGTTGCCGCCGGTGCGCACCATGACGGTCGTGATCAGTGCGCGCTCGACGTGCATGATCACCATGTCATAGATGCCGTGCGGCGGTTCGCCATCGAGCCGGCGAAAATATTCGTCGAGCGACTTCTCGACCGACCGGCCGAGCTCGTTGCCACCGTTGATGCGTAGTGTTTTTCTCACGCGGCCAGGGCCTCCCCGCCCCGAAGCGATGAATGTCGTGCGCGACCGAAGGCGTCGCGCGCATCGAACACGTCGGCGCTTGCCGCGCGATAGTCGAGGCGCTCGCCGAGGAGCGCAAGTGTAGCGAAAAAACGGTCGACTGCGGAGAGCTGCGCTCCCGCCGTCTCCGCGGCGTTGATCTCGCGGCGGAAGGCGTCTCCGCCAACGAGGTCCTTCGTGTACCAGCCGAGGTGCTTGCGCGCAATGCGCGACCCCGGCTCCTCGCCGTAGAACGCGTAATGATCGGCCAGATGCGCGACGATCGCCGCGTGCGCCTCGCCAACGGTGGGCGGCGGCAGGTGGACGCCGTACGCGAGGAAGTGCGCGATCTCGCGGAAGATCCAGGGCCTCCCCTGCGCCGCGCGGCCGATCATCACCGCGTCGGCGCCCGTTTCCGCGAGCACGCGCCGCGCCTGCTCCGGCGACCCGATGTCGCCGTTGGCGATCACCGGAATCGATACCGCCGCCTTCACCTCGCGGATCGTCGCATACTCGACCGGCCCCGTGAACGCGCACGCGCGCGTGCGGCCGTGCACGGAAAGAGCGGCGATGCCGGCCTCCTCGGCGATGCGCGCAATCGCGAGCGCGTTGCGATGCGCCGGGTCGGTGCCCGTCCGTATCTTGAGCGTCACGGGGACATCGACGGCGCGGACGACCGATGTCGAGGATCGCCGCGACGAGCGGCTCGTTCGCGAGCAGCGCGGAGCCCGCGGCGACGTTGCATACCTTCTTCGCCGGGCAGCCCATGTTGATGTCGATGATCTGCGCGCCGCGTTCCACGTTATAGCGGGCCGCCTCGGCCATCTGCGCCGGATCCGCGCCGGCGATCTGCACCGAAACCGGCGCCGGCTCACCCGCGTGATCGATGCGGCGGCGCGATTTTTCCGTGCCGCGAAGCTGCGGATTCGACGCCACCATCTCCGACACCGCGTAGCCCGCGCCGAAGCGCTTGCACAGCAGGCGGAACGGCCGGTCGGTCACGCCCGCCATGGGCGCGACGACCAGATTGTTCGAAAGGAGGTGCGGTCCGATGCGCAAGGTCAGCGGAAAATAGGTCGCGCGGGAAGATGTCGCGGAGAAGGCAGAATTATAACCGTTCCGCGACGCCTGCGCAGCGCCGAATGCGCATTTGCGCGGCGTCCCCGTCGATGCTGTTGCATGGATGCGTCGCACCGCGACAACCTCGCGGCAATGCGCAAAAATCGCGCATCGCGAGCGACGCACGGGCGTTCGCTTCGCGCTACCGCAGTCCGAACAGCATCGCCCGCGTGAACGCGCGCTTCGCCGGCGGCAGCGCGTCGAGCAGAGTGAGCGCCAACCCGCGCGGCCAGCGCACGAGCGCAACATCGTTGCCGAACAGGTTGACGAGACCGTGGGTGAGCGCGATGCCCGCCCAGCGATCGGTCCGGCGCCCGCGCGCGTGACGGCGAAGCATCGAGGCGTCGCCCAGCGTGTCCCGCGGCGCATCGATGACAGCCTGGGCGAGCTCGAAGGCGTCGCGCAGGCCGACGTTGAATCCCTGCCCCGCGACCGGATGCAGCGTCTGCGCGGCATTGCCCAGCGCAACGCACCGCGTGCCGACCGTCGCCATCGCGTATTCGAGGGCGAGCGGAAACGTGCGCCGCGGCCCGACGCGGGCAAACCCGCTGATGCGCGGCGCAAAATGGCGGTCGAGCTGCGCCAGGAACGTGGCGTCGGCAAGCGTGAGCAGCATTTCGGCGCGCTCCGGCGTCGCGGTCCAGACGAGCCCGTAGTGGTCCTCCTGCGGCAACAGCGCGAGCGGACCGTCCGGGGTGAACCGCTCGTAGGCGATGCCGTCCTGCGGAACGTCGCGCCAAAGTTCTGCGACGATGGCGACCTGTCCATAATCATGACGTTGGCGCGGCACGCCGGCCACGGTCGCGCCGGTGCCGTCGGCGATCGCGGCGAGGCGCGCGAGAATCGGCTGTCCGTCGCCGCCCTCGCATTCGACCGCCGCATAGGCGGGCGTCCCGCCGACCGCCGTCACCGCGACGCCGTGACGGATGCCCACACCAGCGCGCGCGAGCGCCGCGTCGAGCGCCGCCTGCAGCGCGCGGTAGCTGACCACGTAGCCCAGCGCCGGCAGGTCGTTTTCGTCTGCCGTCAGACGGGTGCTCCCGAACCCGCCCGCCTGCGATATGTCGATGGCGGTGATCGGCGTGACCGCGCCCCGCCTTGCCGCGATGGCGCCCCAGACGCCGAGGCGCTCGAAAATGAGGCGCGCGCCGTGCGACAGCGCGAGCATGCGGTCACCGCGCGGCGTTTCGCCCTTCGCCCGCGCATCCAGGACGACGACGTCGAGATCGGCATCGGACACCGCGAGCGCGAGCGTCGCCCCGACGGGTCCCGCGCCGACGATTGCAAGGTCGTGCAGCATCGTTCGGTCCGCCGCGGGCGCGCCCTTTGCGCGACGCCCGGGCGATGGGGGATTAGCGCCGGCAGGCGGCCTCGACCTCGGCAACGGTCTTTGGCGCCGCCGCGGTCAGGTTATCGATGCCGGCCGCCGTCACGAGCACGTCGTCCTCGATGCGCACGCCGATGTCCCAGAAGTGCTCGGGCACGTTGTCGGCCGGACGAATGTAGGTGCCGGGCTCGACGGTGAGCACCATCCCCGGAGCGAGCTTCTGCGACGCGCCCTTCACGCGATACGAGCCGGCGTCGTGCACATCGAGACCCAGCCAATGACCGGCGCGATGCATGTAGTACTGCTTGTAGCTGCCGTTCTCGAGCACCTCGTCGAGCGTGCCCTTGCAGAGGCCGACGTCGATATAGCCCTGCGCCAGCACGCGCTCGGCGACCATATGATAATCATGGAAGTCGGCGCCCGGGCGCACGGCGTCGAGACACGCGAGCTGCGCTGCTGAGCACGAGCTCGTAGATGTCCTTCTGCGGGCCCGTAAAACGGCCGCCCGCGGGGAACGTGCGCGTGATGTCCGACGCGTAGCCGTGGAATTCGCACCCGGCATCGATCAGCAGCAGATCGTTTTCCTGCAGCTGGCGGTTGTTGTCGCGATAGTGCAGCACGCACGCATTGGGCCCGCCGGCGACGATCGACGGGTAGGCGACCGCCTGCGCCCCGGAGCGCAGGAACTCATGCGCGAGCTCGGCCTCGACCTGGTATTCGTACCAGCCGACCCGCGTGCTCTCCATCGCACGGCGATGCGCGCCGGCGGAGATTTCGGCCGCGCGGCGCATCAGCTTCAGCTCATGCTCGTCCTTGACGAGGCGCAACGCGTCGAGCGGCTGGCGCACGTCGATGATTTCCTCGGGCGCGGCGACACCGATGCGGGCGCGGCTGCGAACCTCGTTCAATAAATCGGTGACTTTGCGGTCCCACGGCGCGAAGAGGCCGAGCGGCGTGAAGAGCGCCGGCTGGTCCGAGGCGAGATCCGGGAGCATCTTGTCGAGCTCGGTGATCGGGTGCGCCTCGTCGAAGCCGAAGATCTCGCGCGCGGCGTCGGGACCGTACCGGAAGCCGTCCCAGATTTCGCGTTCCGCGTTCTTGTCGCGGCAGAAAAGCAGGTGACGGTCGCCTTCGGCTCCGTCCTTGCCGGCAACGAGGACGACGACCGCTTCCGGCTCCGGAAAGCCGGACACGTAATGGAAATAGCTGTCGAACCGGTACGGATAAAGCGAATCGCGGTTGCGCGCATACTCGGGCGCCGTCGGCACGATCGCGAGGCCGCCGCCCGCCTGGGCGTGCATTTGCGCAAGCAGCGCCTTGCGGCGCGCGCGATGGGTCTGGTAGACGTTCTTCATTGGAGGGACCTTCGGGCGAAGGCGGCATTATAGGACCTGCCGGGGATGCCTCGCGGAATCGGTGCGTTAACATTGCCCGATGACGAACGGACCGCCCCCTGGCGACGCCGCGCCGCACGGCACCGCGTTGCGCGACGCGAAGCTCTCGCTGCGCCGCCACGTGCTCGCGCGCCGGGATTCGCTCGACTCCGCGTCGCGCATCGCAGGCGGCAGCGCGATTGTCGGCAAGCTCGTCGCGTTGCCGTCGTTCGTTGCCGCGCGAACCGTTCTGCTGACGCTTCCCTTTCGCAGCGAATGGGACACGCTGCCGCTCGTTCGGCAGGCGCTCGCCGCCGGGCGGACGGTTGCCGTCCCCCGCGTGAACGCGATCACGCGGATGCTGGAGCTTTTCGCGATCGCGGACCCGGCATGCGATGCCGGCGTGGGACTGCAGGGAATTCCGGAACCGCTGCCGCATTGCCGGGAGCTCGATCCCGTCGCGGTCGACTGGGTGCTCGTTCCCGGCGTCGCCTTCGACCGCGAAGGCAGGCGGCTCGGCTACGGTGGCGGCTACTACGACCGGCTGCTGCCGCTGCTGTCGCGCGACGCAACGCGGATCGCCGGCGCCTTCGACCTGCAGATCGTCGATCGCGTGCCGGCGGGCCCGCATGACGTCACCGTCGATGCGATCGTCACGCCGTCGGAAATGATCGTCCCGCCGCCGCGCAACGCGACGTAGCGATGACGGACGGGCCAAATCCGGCGTCGCTGCCGCGGGCGCGCGCCGCGGCCACCGCGCTGGCGGTGACGCTCGCACTGCAGATGTTCACCTCGCTCGCCGCGACCGCGACTTCCGTGCTCGCGCCGATGATCGCGAGCGATCTCGACGTCTCGCCAAATCTCATCGGCGTCTTCGTCGGCATCATTTACGTCGGATCGATGGCCGGCAGCCTTGCCGCCGGCGGCTTCGTCGAGCGCTTCGGCGCGATCCGCGTCTCGCAGACGTGCGTGCTGCTGTGCGCGGCATCGCTCGCCGCCGTGTGCGCCGGCGCGGCGCCGCCGTCGTCGCTCGTCGTGCTGCTCGCGCTGGCGCCGCTCGCGCTCGGGCTGGGCTATGGACCGATCACGCCTGCGTCGTCGCACGTGCTGGTTCGCACCGCGCCGCCGTCGCGAATGGCGCTCACGTTCTCGATCAAGCAGACCGGCGTCCCGGCCGGCGCCGCCCTGGCCGGCGCGCTGCTGCCGGGGCTCGCGCTCGCGCAAGGATGGCGCGCCACCTACCTCGCCATCGCCGCGCTGGGGATCGTGATCGTCATCGCCGCGGAGCCGACGCGCGCGCGGCTCGACGACGATCGACAGCCCGGGCGCGCGATTTCGCTGGCCGGCGTCTTTGCGCCGCTCAAAATCGTGATCGGATCGCGGGCGCTGGCGGAACTCGCGATGACCGGCTTCTTCTACGCCGCCACGCAGGTCTGCCTGTCGAGCTTCCTCGTCATCTACCTCACGGAGACGCTCCATTTCGGCATCGTCGCCGCGGGTCTCGCGCTCACGGTGGCCAACGTGGGCGGCATCGTCGGTCGGATCACGTGGGGCGGGACGGCCGACCGCTGGGTGCCTCCGCGGGTATTGCTCGGCTCGATCGGCGTCGTCGCCGCGTCATGCGCATTTGCGACGGCGGCATTCGGCGCCGGTTGGCCGCTGGCGCTCATCTACGCGGTGTGCGTGTTCTTCGGCGCGACCGCAATCGGCTGGAACGGCGTTCAGCTGGCCGAGATCGCGCGCCGATCGCCGTCCGGCCAGGCGGGGACGGTGACGGGCGCATCGGGCTTCATCACTTTCGCGGGAGTCGTCGTCGGGCCGCCGGTCTTTGCGCTGCTCGCGACGGCGACCGGAAGCTACCGGGTCGGGTTCATCGTGTTCGGAAGCGCGAGCCTCCTTTGCGGGACTCGATTGCTTCTTGGCAAGCGCCGGTAATTCGCGCGTCGCCGCAAGCCGATTGCGGGAAGATCAAAATGGAAATCATTTCCAGTTTGCGCTAACATCGGCGCGGACCGCGCTTCGCGATCCGCCCGCCGCCACGATGCGGCCGGACGTATCGCCGCATACAATCGAACCCCCAGCGCACCGGGCCCTCACGCCCGCGGCGCCGCCGTCCGCAGGAGATCCTCCGATGACCACCGATTCCGATCACGACCCCCGGGAAACTCGGGAATGGCTCGACGCGCTCGACGGCGTGCTCGCCAACGAGGGCCCGGAGCGCGCGCAGTTCCTGATCGAGGCGCTGATCGACAAGGCGCGCCGCTCCGGCACCTATCTGCCCTTCTCGGCGAACACCGCGTACATCAACACGATCCCGGTCGACAAGCAGGTCAAGCTTCCCGGCGATCAGACGATCGAGGAGCGGATCCGCAACCACGTCCGCTGGAACGCGATGGCGATGGTCGTGCGGGCGAACAGGGACACCAACGTCGGCGGCCATATCGCGAGCTTCGCGTCGGCAGCGACGCTGTACGACGTGGGCTACAACCATTTCTGGCACGCGCCGTCGGACACCCACGGCGGCGACCTCGTGTTCGTCCAGGGCCACTCGGCACCGGGCGTCTATGCGAGAGCGTTCATGCTTGGCCGCCTCACGCCGGAGCAGATGGACAATTTCCGGCAGGAGGTCGATGGCAAGGGCATCTCGTCGTATCCGCATCCGTGGCTGATGCCGGACTTCTGGCAGTTCCCGACCGTTTCAATGGGCCTTGGACCGCTGATGGCGATCTACCAGGCGCGGTTCATGAAATATCTTCAGGACCGCGGCCTCGCGCAAACCGAGGGCCGCAAGGTGTGGTGCTTCTGCGGTGACGGCGAGATGGACGAACCCGAGTCGATGGGCGCCATCGGCATGGCTGGGCGCGAGAACCTCGACAACCTGATCTTCGTCGTCAACTGTAACCTGCAGCGTCTCGACGGTCCCGTCCGCGGCAACGGCAAGATCATCCAGGAACTGGAAAGCGACTTCCGCGGCGCCGGCTGGAATGTCATCAAGGTCGTCTGGGGCACCGGCTGGGACGCGCTGCTCGCCCGCGACAAGCAGGGCATCCTGATGCGGCGAATGATGGAATGCGTCGACGGCGAGTACCAGACCTTCAAGAGCAAGGACGGCGCCTTCGTCCGCGAGCATTTCTTCAATACGCCGGAGCTCAAGGCCCTCGTCGCCGACTGGTCCGACGAGGAAATATGGCACCTCAACCGCGGCGGCCTCGACTCGCACAAGGTCTACGCGGCATTTCACATGGCGGTTCACCACAAGGGCCAGCCGACGGTGATCCTCGCCAAGACGATCAAGGGCTTCGGGATGGGGGAGTCGGGCGAAGCGCAGAACATCACGCATCAGCAGAAGAAGATGTCTCTGGAGTCGATGCGGCACATGCGCGACCGGTTCCAGATCCGCGTCGCAGACGACAAGCTCGAAGAGGTCCCGTACGTGCTGTTCGCCGCGGACTCGCCGGAGTACCAGTACATGGAGGCGCGGCGGATGGAGCTCGGCGGCTACCTGCCGGCGCGGCGGCGCAAGGCCGAAGCGCTCCCCGTGCCGCAACTGGCGATGTTCGAGCGCTTCCTCAAGAGCACCGACGACCGCGAGATCTCGACCACGATGGCGTTCGTGCAGATCCTGCAGACGCTGCTGCGCGACAAGGCCCTCGGGCCGCGGATCGTGCCGATCGTCCCGGACGAGTCGCGAACGTTCGGGATGGAGGGAATGTTCCGCCAGCTCGGCATCTGGAACCAGCAGGGGCAGCTCTACACGCCGGAGGACGCCGACCAGCTGATGTTCTACAAGGAGAAGAAGGACGGGCAGATCCTGCAGGAAGGCATCAACGAGGCCGGCGGGATGTGCGACTGGATCGCCGCCGCGACGTCGTACTCGACGCACGGCGTGCCGATGATCCCGTTCTACATCTACTACTCGATGTTCGGCTTCCAGCGGATCGGCGACCTTGCGTGGGCGGCGGGCGACATGCGCGCCCGCGGCTTCCTGCTCGGGGGGACCGCGGGCCGCACGACGCTGAACGGCGAAGGGCTGCAGCACGAGGACGGCCACTCGCACATGATCTCGGCGACGGTGCCGAACTGCATTTCGTACGACCCGACATTCGGCTACGAGGTCGCGGTCATCGTCCAGGACGGTCTGCGCAGGATGTACGCCGAGCAGCAGGATTGCTATTACTACCTGACGGTGATGAACGAGAACTACACGCAGCCGGCGATGCCCGAAGGGGCGGCGCCTGGCATCATCAAGGGCATGTACCTGTTCCGCGGCGGCGAGAAGAAAGCGAAGGCGCCGCGCGTGCAGCTGCTGGGCTGCGGCACGATCTTCCGCGAAGTCATCGCCGCCGCCGACCTCCTGCAGAGCGACTGGGGTGTGGCGTCCGATCTCTGGAGCTGCCCCAGCTTCACGGAGCTCGGCCGAGAGGGGATGGCGGTCGCGCGCGACAACATGATGCACCCGACCGCGAAGCCGCGGCTATCGCACGTCGAGACCTGCCTCAACGACACCGCCGGCCCGGTGGTCGCCGCGACCGACTACATGCGCGCGTATGCCGAGCAGATCCGCGCCTTCGTGCCGCGCCGCTACGTCGTGCTCGGCACCGACGGCTTCGGACGCTCGGACACGCGGGAGAAGCTCCGCAAGTTCTTCGAGGTCGACCGCTACTACGTCACCGTCGCCGCGCTGAAGGCGCTCGCCGACGAAGGCGCGCTGCCGCCTTCGAAAGTCGCGGACGCGATGAAGAAGTACGGGCTCGACCCGGCGAAGCCGGCGCCGTGGACCGTGTAGGGGGACGACGATGAGCACAATCGAGGTCAAGGTCCCCGACATCGGCGATTTCACCGATGTTCCCGTCATCGAGATCTTCGTCAAGCCGGGCGACACCGTCGCCGCCGAGGATTCGCTCGTGTCGCTCGAATCGGACAAGGCGACGATGGACGTGCCGTCGCCGGCCGCCGGCAAGGTGAAGGAGCTCCGCGTCAAGCTGGGCGACAAGGTGAGCGAAGGTTCGATGCTGGTCGTGCTGGAGGCGGATGGCGTAGGCGCGGCGAAGCCCGCATCCGCGGCGGCGAGCGCCGAAGCGCCGAAGCCTGCGCCCACCGCGCCTGCGGCAGCTCCCGCAGCCGCTCCCCCGCCTCCGGCCGCGCCGAAAGCCGAGCCGGTTCCCGCCACTGCTCCGGTCGATGGCGAAGCCTTCAAAGGCGCGCATGCGTCGCCATCGGTGCGCAGGTTCGCGCGCGAACTCGGTGTCGATCTCTCGCGCGTCACAGGCACCGGGCCGAAGAGCCGCATCCTGCAGGAGGATGTGCAGAGCTTCGTCAAGCAGGCGATGACTGGCGCGGGGCCGGCCGCGGGCGGCGGAGTCGGTGGACAAATAAGCGGTGGCGGCGAATTGAATCTGCTGCCGTGGCCGAAGGTCGACTTCGCGAAGTTCGGCGCGTTCGAGGCGCGGCCGCTGTCGCGGATCAAGAAGATCTCCGGCGCCAATCTCGCCCGCAACTGGGTGATGATCCCGCACGTCACGCAGTTCGACGAAGCCGACATCACCGACCTCGAGGCGTTCCGCGTCGCCCTCAACAAGGAAAACGAGAAGACCGGCATCAAGCTCACGATGCTCGCGTTCATGATCAGGGCGAGCGTCGCCGCGCTGAAGAAATTCCCGGATTTCAACGCGTCGCTCGACGGCGACAATCTCATCGTCAAGCAGTACTTCCACATCGGCTTCGCGGCCGACACGCCGAATGGTCTCGTCGTTCCGGTGATCAAGAACGCCGACCAGAAGGGCGTGTCTGCAGATCGCGAAGGAAATGGGCGAGCTCTCGGCGAAGGCGCGCGAGGGCAAGCTCGGGCCGGCCGACATGCAGGGCGGCTGCTTCTCGATCATCTCGCTGGGCGGCATCGGCGGCACCGCGTTCACGCCGATCATCAACGCGCCCGAGGTCGCGATCCTCGGCGTGTCGAAGTCGCAGACGAAACCCGTGTGGGACGGCAAGGCGTTCGCGCCTCGGCTCATGGTGCCGTTGTCGTTGTCCTATGACCATCGCGTGATCGATGGCGCCGCGGCGGCACGCTTCACCGCGTACCTCGCGGGCCTCCTCGCCGACATGCGCCGGGTGATGCTATGAGTTCGATTGACGTAAAAGTCCCCGACATCGGGGATTTCAAGGACGTTCCGGTCATCGAAGTCTTCGTCAAGCCGGGTGACGTCGTCGCGGCCGAGGATTCGCTCGTCACGCTCGAATCCGACAAGGCGACGATGGACGTCCCCGCGCCAGCAGCGGGGAAAGTCGAAAAGGTCCTCGTCAAGGTTGGCGACAAGGTCAGCGAAGGTTCGCCGATCGTCGTGCTCGACAGCACCGCCGCGGTGGCCGCCAAAGCGGCGCCCGCCCCCGCCGCGGCACCTTCCGCTTCGTCCGCGCCTGCGAAGCCCGCGCCGCCGGCCACGCCGCCGCGCCGATACCCGGCGCAGCGACTTACACCGGCAAAGCGGACGTCGAGTGCGAGATGCTCGTGCTGGGCTCCGGGCCGGGCGGCTACAGCGCCGCATTCCGCGCCGCCGATCTAGGACTCAAGACGGTGCTGGTCGAGCGCTATCCGGCGCTGGGCGGCGTGTGCCTCAACGTCGGGTGCATTCCATCGAAGGCGTTGCTGCACATCGCCGCCGTGATGGACGAGGCGAAGACGCTTGGCGAGCACGGCATCGCGTTCGGCCCGCCACAGATCGACCTCGACAAACTGCGCGCCTGGAAGAACAAGGTCGTCGGCAAGCTGACCGGCGGCATTGGAGGGATGGCGAAGGCGCGCAAGGTCGAGGTCGTCCGCGGCATCGGGCAATTCCTCGATCCGCATCATCTGGAAGTCGAGCTGACCGAGGGTCCGGCGCAGGCGAAGACCGGCGCGAAGAAGGTCGTCAAGTTCGCGCAGGCGATCATCGCCGCAGGTTCGCAGGTCGTCCGCTTGCCGTTCATCCCCGAGGATCCGCGCGTGCTCGACTCGACGAGCGCGCTGGAGCTCGCATCGGTGCCGAAGCGGATGCTCGTCATCGGCGGCGGCATCATCGGCCTCGAGATGGGGACCGTCTATTCGACGCTGGGCTCGCGCCTCGACGTCGTCGAAATGCTGGACGGATTGATGCCGGGCGCCGACCGCGATCTGGTGCGCGTCTGGGAGAAGGTGAACAAGCCTCGCTTCGACCGAATCATGCTGTCGACGAAAACCACGGCGGTCGAAGCGAAACCCGACGCATTGTGGGTGACCTTCGAAGGGCCGAACGCGCCGAAGGAGCCGCAGCCCTATGACGCGGCGCTGATGAGCGTGGGACGCGCGCCGAACGGAAAGAAGATCGGCGCCGACAAGGCCGGCGTCGCGGTCACCGATCGCGGCTTCATCCCCGTCGACAACCAGATGCGCACCAACGTGCCGCACATCTTCGCGATCGGCGACATCGTCGGCCAGCCGATGCTGGCGCACAAGGCGACGCACGAGGGCCACGTGGCCGCCGAAGCTGCCGCGGGCGAGAAGAGCTACTTCGATGCGCGCGTCATACCGTCCGTCGCGTACACCGATCCCGAGATCGCGTGGGTCGGCATCACCGAGGACGAAGCCAAGGCGAAGAGCATCAAGGTCGAAAAGGCCCTGTTCCCCTGGGCTGCGTCGGGACGCGCGTTGGCCAACGGCCGCGATGAAGGGCACACGAAGCTCCTGTTCGACGCCGAGACGCATCGGATCGTCGGCGGCGGCATCGTCGGCACGCACGCCGGCGACCTGATCGCCGAAATCGCGCTCGCGATCGAGATGGGCGCCGACGCCGTCGACATCGGCCGCACGATCCACCCGCATCCGACACTGAGCGAATCGGTGGGGCTCGCCGCCGAGGCGTTCGAGGGCGTGTGCACCGACCTGCCGCCGCCGCGGAAGAAGTAGCGGCCTGCCAAGCTCAACGACTTTCGGCGCCCCGTGTCGTCGACAAGCTGCGGATTCCGGCACCATCATCCGTTCGCGTCTTGACTAGAATTGAGCCTGCAGATAGGCCTTGCTGTCCTCGAGGAAGTGCGGTCCGGTGTCTGACCGCACCGCGGTCCCGACGCCTTCCGCGGTCAGCACTTCCAGCAGGAGCGCGTTCTGCGCCCCGCCGTCGATGATGTGCACCGAGCGCACGCCCTCGCGAACGGCACGCAAGGCGGCGATCAGGCGTGGCTCCATCTCGCTTCCGATGACATGGTCGCGCAGCAGCGCTTCCGCTTCGCTCGCGGTCAGAATGTAGGCGAGCATCCCGTTGCGATCATGCACACCGGCGACGTTGGCCATCAGAATGAGCTTTTCGGCCTCCAAGGCGCGCGCCAGCCGCCCGGCAAGAAGGTCGGAGTTGATGTGGTAGGCGGTGCCGTCGACCGCGACACCGATCGGCATCACCACGGGAACGAACTGGCGCGAGAGGAGGAGTTCGATCAGCGCGGTATCGATGCTCTCGACGTCGCCGACGAAGCCGAGGTCGGGCGCGTCAAGGCTGTCCGCCGGGACTTCCATCGGACGGGCGCGGATGAAGCGACCATCCTGACCGTCGAGCCCGACCGCACGTCCACCGTGCTTATTGATGAGCTGCGTCAGTTCCTGATTGAGCTCGCTCAGCGCCATTGTGACGATGGTCAGCGTGCGCTTGTCGGTGATGCGCAATCCGCGATAGCGCCGGCTCTCGAGTCCCATCCGCCGCATCAGCTCGTCGATGTTCCACCCGCCGCCGTGCACAACGATCGGCTTCATGCCCACGAGGCGAAGAAGCGCGACGTCGCGCGCGAAGCCCGCCTTGAGGGCCGGATCAGCCATCGCACCGCCGCCAAAGCGAATCACTATTGTCTTGCCGTTGAACGCTCGGATGTACGGGAGCGCTTCGGCCAGGATGCGGGCCTTCTGCTTTGGGGTCATGGAGTGCTCGGAAGGTCGCGTCAAACCGAATGCTAACTTGGATCAGTTCTCGCCGGACACTGTGTGGAAACCATCTCATTCCGCGAAGGACGATCGGGAACATCATCCGGTTTCCGCGAGGGAACGCCCGCGCTGATACGATACGCGTTTTCGTTCCGCGAGCCTCCGATGACCCAGGACGAACTGAAGCAGGCCGTCGCCCGCGAAGCGATCAGGTACGTCGTCGACGACGAGATCGTCGGCGTCGGCACCGGCTCGACGGCGAATTTCTTCATCGACGAGCTGGCGAAGATCAAGCATCGGATCAAGGGTGCCGTCGCGAGCTCGGTGAAGACCGCCGAGCGGCTCAAGGGCCACGGGATCTTCGTCGAGGAGCTCAACAACGTTTCCGACCTGCCGGTCTACGTCGACGGCGCCGACGAGGTGACCGAGCACGGCGCGATGATCAAGGGCGGCGGCGGTGCGCTGACGCGCGAAAAGATCGTCGCCGCGGTGGCGCGCAAGTTCGTCTGCATCGCCGACGGCTCGAAGCTCGTCGGCGTGCTCGGCAAGTTTCCGCTGCCGGTCGAGGTGATCCCGATGGCGCGGAGCTACGTCGCGCGCGAGCTCGTGCGTCTCGGCGGCCATCCCGAGTGGCGAATGGGCTTCACGACGGACAACGGCAACGTGATCCTCGACGTGCATGGACTCTCGATCACGGATCCGGTCGCGATGGAAGCGAAGATCCGCGGCATCGTCGGCGTGGTCACCGTGGGTCTTTTCGCGGCGCGTGGCGCGGATGTCATCCTGCTCGGTACAGACGCAGGCGTACGCACGCTCAAGCCCGGGCGCTGAGGTCGAGAACGATGAAGGGGATCAGATTGAGTAGAATGATTCCTATCTTGAAGGCGCTCATTCCGGCATAGTGAAGGGCATCGAATTGGTCACGAGATAGTCGAAACCATCTGCCGTGGATGTCCAGAATCCAACCATGCGCGAACACGAGGACCAGGAACCACATCAGCAATACTCCGTAGTTGGCGACCGTACACCCCAGAAGAAAGTTGCGAGTCCATTCGATGGTCATTTTCTCCTCCCTTCGGTATTGAACGAAAGCAGCTAACCGGCGACCGGCATGGAGGCACGGCGTCGCATTGCCGCTATCAACCCAGCGCTTCGGGCAGCGCCAGGTACAGGGCGAACAGGAATCCGGCCACGGTCGGGAGCACGACGACGGAACCCCCCTCATGGATCGCCTCGGGGATCATGGTGTGCGCGACCAGCGCAAGAACCGCTCCCCCAGCCACGGCTTCACAGAACACGGCGGACAGCGATTCGGACGTTCCAATGAGCACCTTGCCCAGCACCGCGGCCACCATCCCGGCAAGGAGAACCGTCGCCCACAGCGCAAAGATGACCCTTGGTTTGTAGCCTGCCCTAGTCAGCATGACCGCGCTCGCAGCAGCTTCGGGAATGCCACCGAGAAACATTCCGAGCATGAGCGTGAGCGAGAGGTTCGCAAGACCGTTGAAGTTGGCGCCGATCACGAGGCACCCGGGGATTGTGTCCAGAATATTCCCCAGTACGATGGCGATGCCCGCTCCCTTTCCGGCTTGGCGCAGCATGTTGTTCGCCTCGACGCGACTGACGTGCTCGAGACTGTGGCTTGCCAATCTCGCCCACGTCGACGGATTGGATCCGCCGGAGCTCAAATTGCGAATCGCCCGCTCGTGGCTGAGATGCTGAATCGCGCGTGCCATGACCGGATCAGCAGCAATCAGAGCATCGAAGGCTTCACGTCCGATTTCGAGCAACTCTGCTTCCGTCACGGTTCGAATCGTGGCCGTCCTTGTGCCACCGCTGATCAGCCCCATCTCCCCGAATGCCGTGCCGGGTCCCAGCTCGGCGATTACCGCACCCGGTTCCCCAGAGCCACCCTGCGAGGCTGCGACGACTTCCACTGATCCGCGCGCGACGATGTAGAGGGCGTCGGCAGGATCGCCCGCGCGAAACACAATGTGCCCGGCGCTCACCCGATGCTCTCGTATGCTCGGCAAGATTTGCTCGATCGCCTCGGCAGGAAGATGCCGCAACAGATCGCATTGAGCGAGCAGCCCTATCAACGCCTTCGTCTGTTCGTGCTTTCGCGCCAAGGCATACTCGCGGAACAGCGTGGGATGACGGACCGCGGCGCCTCTCTTTTCCAAGAGCAACGACGTGGCGAAGTACACGATCGCGCCGACCGCGAATCCGCCAGCAATAAACGCCCATGCCGAATGAGCGTTAAACCCGTGGTGATGGAGTTCCATCGCTCCCTTGAAGGCGAGTTCGATGGCAAGCGCACTGATGAGCGATCCTGCCGCAAAGGCAAGGACGCAGGCGAGGACCCGCTTCGACAACGGCGCATAGAGGCCGATCGCGGCGCCGACCATGGATGACGAAGTCGTGAACAGGCCGACGAGAGTGACAGCGAGCAACTCCATTGCTTAGCCCTCCGATCTCTTCTATCGACGGATCGGTTGTTTTCCTCGTAACGGGATCGAATGCTGGTTCAGGAGCTACTTTGGATTCAAGACGACAGGCCCCGCGTCCCGGAATAACTGCCGCGGCACGCAAGGTGGACGAGCAGCTTACGCACGGAACGCAGCTGCAAGAGCGTTACCAGGCTCCATGCACCCATCGCGAACAGTACAACCGTGACATCCTCCATTAGACGGGTCGGAGGGAGCGGCAAGGTACCCAAACATCATCGAACCACCAACCCCAGCAATCGCTCGTGCACCGGCACGACGGCAGCGCTCGTCCATGACCTGCAACGAATACAGTTCCGGGAACGTCGTACTCAAATGGATCAGATATTCGGCAACTGCGGCGCGCGTCTCGGCGGACATCGAGCGCAATAGCGGACTCGAAACGATCCGGCTCAAGAACGGACCGGAGAGTTTTCGCCGCCGCTGCCTGGACTCCCTGCCATCGCTCTCTGATCCCTTCCAGCGCAGTCGACGGAATGCGTCGCGTTCGTCCCGCCAGTGACCGCCCGGCTTCCCACAACAGGTCGCGCGTCACGACCCAACCAAGTGCGCGGAGATCGAACTCGGTCATCCTTATACGGGCTGTTCGGCGGCCGCCGTGGCGCCCCACTCCGTCCAGCGCTTATCGGACATCGTTAAACGAGGTGCTGATTTTCTTGTGGTCCCTCGCCCTATGTGGAAGCGTTGTCGCGTTTCGGACCTGAGTACGAGACTTCTCCAACGGCGAGTGGTCGCTCGAGAGTCGTTGCCGCCGGATCAGAACGTCTTCTTGACGTAGACGATGCCGGCGTCCTTGGCGGTGTTGTAGCCGGTGAGGTCGGTGTAGAACCCCGAGTTCGCCGTATTGCCCGTGTAATAGGCACCGATCTCGACGCTCTTGAAGAGCCCGTCGGGGACGACGTAGGAAAGACCGAGCCGCCAGTCGTCGTAACTCACCTTCGAGTTGCCGCTGCCGTCGTGATGGACGTCGAGAATTCCGTAGTGCGTGAGCAGCGTGAACCCGGAATCGCCGAACGGATAGTTGGCGGTGAAGTCGATGTACCAGGTGCCGTCGGTCTTCTGGCCGGTGGGCTCGGCGCCGAAATAGTTCTGGAAGTTGTAGCTCGCCTTCGCGCTCACCCACTTCCACGCGATGGCGCCGTAGCCCTCGAACGTGTTGGCGTTGTAGATGCCGGGCGCGTTGATGCGTTGGCCCGGGTAGTAGTAGTAGTAGAGGCCGACGTCGTAGCTCCAGTCCTCGCTGCCGGGGAAGGTGTTCTTGAAGCCGCCGTAGAAGTCCCATTCGAGGCTCGACCGGTTGTACAGGCCGAAATCCTCGAGCCAGCTGATGTTCGACGCCCACGTGCCGAGGTAGAAGCCACTCGAATGCGCGTAGTCGAACCCGCCTTGCACCGCGGGCTTGCCGGCGGTCTGCGAGATGCCGCGGAAGCCGTACTGGCTGAAGAGGCCGATGTTGGCCGTCAACGTGTTGTCCGGCGTGGGGGCGGGTGCCGGAGCGGCGGCGGGTGCCGCGGGCGCAGGCGCGGGGGTTTGCGCCAGCACGGTGCCCGAGACAAACGCGGCAACCGCGAGGAGCGAAGCGAGACGGGACAATCGATCGTTGGAAAACATGGCGATTCCCTTGTAGGATGGACGAAAGGCGTGAGCAACGAGCGGGACGCGCCATCGCAGCAAGCAGAAGCAGGCGCCAATGACTTGTCCGCTCCATTCCTACGGCCGTGACCAAAACAGCGCCGAGAGAGAAATCGACGATCGCCGGCGCGCGTCCTGTCGGCAGGTGACCACCATACGGTGCGCCGAGTAAACCGGTGATAAAGACTGGGGTTCGTGGCATAAACGCAATGCGCCGCTTTCGACAAAGACGCTGCGAACGTCCTCCGCGTCTGCCGCTTCCATTAGACGGGTCCGAAACGTCCGATCCGTGCACAGGCTCGCAAACCGCGCAAGCAGCTGCAGATGTTGCTCGGTCGCGTCGTCGACCGGAACGATGATCACGAGCGCCAAGGACACCGGCTTGCCATCGGGTGCATCGAACGGGATCGGTGCGCGCAAGCGGAGCAGCATCGTCAAGGGCTCGGCGATGCCGGGAACCCTGGCATGGGGAATCGCAACGCCCAGGCCGAGCCCGGTCGAACCCGCCTCCTCCCGGCGCCAGAGGGCCCGCAGGATCGGCGCGGGATCGATGGCATACGCACCGTGCAGCATGGCGACCGCGATCTTGAAGAGCTCGTGCTTGTCCTTTGCGTCGACGTCTAGGTCGATCAGTTGAGGCGAAGCGTCGGCGGTCGCGCTGTTGCCGGGCGACTGCGGCCCATTTCGCGGTTCGCCGCGTTTCCGGTCCGGAGCACCGTCACGATCGTCCGCGCGCCCGCGGTCGACGCCAGGCGATTGGGCCATGGATAGGGAGTGCATCATTGGATCCTCGTATTTCGTGTTGCGGTGAATGTGCACAACATAGGAGCCCGCTCGTGAAAATGTTGTCAAGTTTCCAGCCACGGGCGTAAAGCCGGCGTAAATGACTGGCCGCGATCGCCGCGGCGGCGGCCAGGGATTCGTCCAAGGGCGGAACTGTCGCGATACCGCGGCCCCGGGCGTTTGACCCAAGTCAAAGCGGCACCGAGCCGTTCGGCGCACCTTCGCCTAGGAAACAGGGGGAACGAGTTCCGTCGGACGAGGTTCTTGCAGGTTTGCATTGCCTAGGACCCGAACTCGCGGCGTCGGTTTTTACGCGGTTTTTACGAAGGACCGCCCAATATTGACCCTGGCTTTGCCATGTAATTCCTATCTTGGTGAGTGTTCAACAACGACCCGCCTTGTCGGGTACAGATAACTCACTGGGATCGACTAACTGAAATGACCAACCTCTTTGATACATTTCTCTGGCGTGTCGCCATCATCGCGGGCATCGTCGCCGCGCTGATCGTGATCGCCATGCTGGCGCGCGCGATACGTGCGTTACGCCACGAAATTCAGTCACGCGGACGTCACGGTTCTCAAACACCGCTCGCGGAGACCCGCGATCCGGCGCCGGGTGCCGGCGCGCTCCCGGTTGCCCGCCACTCGACGCCCGCGCGGCGAGCGACGGCACGCGATATCGCTCAGAACGGCATTTTCCACGACGCCGCATGACCGCACTCAACTGCATCGTCCTATGAGGAAATCGGGATGGACATCGCCTTTCTCTTGCTGACCGCCGGGCTGGCCGCCGTGACCATCGGCCTCGTGTACGGCTACGAACGCCTCCGGGACCGCAAATGACCTACCTCTACGCGCTGGGTGGCATCGTGTCGGCGGGGCTGTTCGTCTACCTCGTCGCCGCGATGCTCAAGCCGGAGTGGTTCGAATGACCACTAACGGCTGGCTGCAGCTCGCGCTCTACGTCGTCGTGCTGCTCGCGCTCGCGAAGCCGCTGGGCGCGTACATGGCGCGCGTCTATGAAGGACAGCCCGCGTTCCTGAACCGGCTCGGAGCGCCGCTCGAACGCGTCCTCTACAAGGTGTGCGGTATCGATCCGAATAAGGAAATGCGCTGGATCGAGTACGCGGTCGCCACGCTTGCATTCAATATCGTTGGCCTCGTCGTGGTGTACGCGCTGCAGCGGCTGCAGCACTGGATTCCGTTGCTGAACCCGCAGGACATGGCCGCCGTGTCGCCGGATTCGGCGTTCAACACGGCGGTGAGCTTCGCGACCAACACGAACTGGCAGGGCTACGGCGGCGAGAGCACGATGAGCTATCTGACTCAGATGCTCGGTCTGACGGTGCAGAATTTCGTGTCGGCCGCGACCGGCATGGCAGTGCTCGTTGCGCTGATCCGCGGATTCCAGCGCGCTTCAGCCTCGACGATCGGCAATTTCTGGGTCGACCTCACGCGCACGACGCTCTACATTCTGCTGCCCCTGTCACTCGCACTCGCGGTCGTATTGGTGTCGCAAGGCGTCGTGCAGACGTTTTCGCCCTACACGACGGCGCAGCTCGTGCAGCCGGTCGACTACGACAATCCGAAGCTCGATGCGGCCGGTCAAGCGCTTAAGGACGACAAGGGCAATCCGGTGACCGAGCCGGCGACGGCGAAGGAGCAGACGATCGCGGTCGGTCCGGCGGCGTCGCAAGTCGCGATCAAGCAACTCGGCACTAACGGCGGCGGCTTCTTCAACGTCAACAGCGCGCATCCGTTCGAGAATCCGACACCGCTCTCCAATTTCCTGGAGCTCCTGTCGATCCTCGTGATCTCGGGCGCGCTTTGCTACACGTTCGGCGTCATGGTGAAGGACACGCGACAGGGCTGGGCGGTGCTCGCGGCGATGACGATCGTATTCGTGGCACTGCTCGTGCTGTGCGCCTGGGCGGAGAACCGCGGCAACCCGTTGCTGGACGCGCTGGGCGTCGACCAGATCGCCGGGCAGGCGCAGGCCGGCGGCAACATGGAAGGCAAGGAGGTACGGTTCGGGATCGCCAATTCCGCGCTCTGGGCGACGGCGACGACCGTGGCGTCGAACGGCTCGGTCAATTCGATGCACGATTCGTTCACGCCGCTCGGTGGCCTCGTGCCGATGTGGTCGATCGAGCTCGGCGAGGTCATCTTCGGCGGCGTCGGCTCGGGCCTTTACGGCATGCTGATCTTCGCGCTGGTGGCCGTGTTCGTCGCCGGATTGATGATCGGACGAACTCCGGAGTATCTCGGCAAGAAGATCGAGGCGTTCGAGATGAAGATGGCGATGATCGCGGTCCTCGTGCCCCCGTTCGTCGTGCTCACGGGAACCGCGATCGCCGTTCTGCTTCCCGAGGGACTGTCGAGTCTTACCAACCCGGGCGCGCACGGATTCTCGGAAATTCTCTACGCGTACTCGTCGACCGGCAACAACAACGGCAGCGCCTTCGCCGGTCTCAGCGCCAACACACCGTTCTACAACACGACGCTGGGCGTCGCGATGTGGATCGCCCGCTACTGGCTGATGGTGCCGGTGCTCGCGATCGCCGGCTCGATGGCGGCCAAGAAGACGGTGCCGACGGGCGCCGGAACACTGCCGACCCACACGCCGCTCTTCGTCGTGCTGCTGATCTCCGTCGTGCTGCTCGTCGGGGCGCTGACGTTCGTTCCGGCACTGGCGCTCGGCCCGATCGTCGAGCACCTGATGCTCTACGCCGCCCATTGAAGGCAAAACCATGACCCGCAAGAAGCTGCCGCTGTTCGACAAGGCGCTACTGGGCCCCGCGCTGGTCGATTCGTTTCGCAAGCTCGACCCGCGCACGCAGGCGCGCAACCCCGTCATGTTCGTGGTGTTCATCGGCAGCCTTCTCACGACCTGGCTGTGGATCGACGCGTTGCGCGGCAACGGCGAAGCACCCGCCTGGTTCATCGGCGCGGTTGCTATCTGGCTGTGGTTCACCGTGCTCTTCGCCAATCTCGCGGAAGCGCTCGCGGAAGGCCGCAGCAAGGCGCAGGCCTCGGCGTTGCGCGGCATGCGCCAGAGCGTCTGGGCCAAGCGCTTGAAGGAGCCGCACAAAGGCAGCGGTTTCTGGACCCAGCCCGCCGAGGACCTGCGTCGCGGCAATGTCGTGCTGGTCGAAGCCGGCGATCTCATGCCCTGCGACGGCGAGGTGATAGAAGGCGTCGCGTCCGTGGACGAATCGGCCATCACCGGGGAATCCGCCCCCGTCATCCGCGAATCAGGCGGCGATTTTTCCGCGGTCACCGGCGGCACGCGCGTACTTTCAGACTGGATCGTCGTGCGCTGCACGGTCGATCCGGGCGAGACCTTCCTCGATCGCATGATCGCCATGGTCGAAAGCGCGAAGCGGCGCAAGACGCCGAACGAGATCGCGCTCGAGATCCTGCTCGCCGCGCTGACGCTCGTGTTCCTGCTCGCCACCGTCACGCTGCTGCCGTTTTCGCTCTACAGCGTGAAGGCCGCCAATGCCGGCGAGCCGGTCTCGATCACCGTGCTGGTCGCGCTGCTGGTCTGCCTGATTCCGACCACGATCGGCGCGCTGCTGTCGGCCATCGGCGTGGCGGGCATGAGCCGCATGCTCGGCGCGAATGTCCTCGCGACGTCGGGGCGCGCGGTCGAGGCGGCGGGCGACGTCGACGTCCTGCTGCTCGACAAGACGGGCACGATTACGCTCGGCAATCGGCAGGCGAGCACCTTCGTGCCGGCGCCCGGCGTGATTCCGCGCGATCTCGCAGACGCGGCGCAGCTCGCCTCGCTCGCGGACGAGACGCCGGAGGGACGCAGCGTCGTCGTACTCGCGAAAACGGCGTTCGGCTTCCGCGAACGCAACATCGTCGAGCTGGGGGCGATCTTCGTGCCGTTTTCCGCGACCACCCGCATGAGCGGCGTCAACGTCGGCGGGCGGCAGATCCGCAAGGGCGCCGACGACGCGATCAAGCGTCTCGTGCAGGAACGCGGCGGCGCGTATCCCGCCGAAGTCGCGCGTGCAGTCGAGGACGTCGCGCGCCGCGGCAGCACCCCGCTGGTCGTCGCCGATGGCGACCGCGTGCTCGGCGTGATCGAGTTGAAGGACGTCGTCAAGGGCGGGATCAAGGAGCGTTTCGCCGAGTTGCGGCGCATGGGGATCAAGACGGTGATGATCACCGGCGACAACCGCCTCACCGCCGCCGCGATCGCCGCCGAGGCCGGCGTCGACGACTTCCTCGCCGAGGCGACACCGGAAGCGAAGCTCGCGCTGATTCGGCGCCATCAGGCGGAGGGCCGCCTGGTCGCGATGACGGGCGACGGCACCAACGACGCGCCCGGCGCTCGCGCAGGCCGACGTCGCCGTCGCGATGGGAACCGGCACGCAGGCCGCCAAGGAAGCCGGGAACATGGTCGACCTCGACAGCAACCCGACCAAGCTGATCGAGGTCGTCGAGATCGGCAAGCAGATGCTGATGACCCGCGGCGCGCTGACCACGTTCTCGATCGCCAACGACGTCGCCAAGTACTTCGCGATCGTGCCGGCCGCGTTCATCACGACGTATCCGCAGCTGGCCGCGCTCAATGTGATGGGGCTTACGACACCCGCCTCGGCGATCCTGTCCGCGGTGATCTTCAACGCGCTGATCATCGTCGTGCTGATCCCGCTGGCGCTCAAGGGTGTGCGCTACCGGCCGCTCGGCGCCGGAGCGCTGCTGCGCAAATTCCTGCTCGTTTACGGGCTGGGCGGCGTCGTCCTGCCGTTCATCGGCATCAAGGCGATCGACATGATCCTCGCCGCCATCGGCCTTGTTTGAGAGAGAAGCACCCCATGCTTCGCACGTTCCGTGCAAGCGATCCTGATGCTGGTCGCGCTCACGCTCGTCACCGGCGTGGCTTACCCGCTGCTGGTCACCGGCATCGCGCAAGGTGTATTCGCCCGCGCTGCCGCCGGCAGCTTCATCGAGCGCGACGGCAAGATCGTCGGCAGCGAGCTGATCGGCCAGCCGTTCAGCGATCCGAAATATTTCTGGAGCCGGCCGTCCGCCACGTCGCCCATGCCGTACAACGCGGGCTCATCGAGCGGATCCAATCTCGGACCGCTCAATCCGGCGCTCACGGACGCGGTGAAAACGCGGGTCGAGGCGTTGCGCAAGGCCGATCCGGAAAATCAGGCACGGGTGCCGATCGACCTCGTGACGGCATCGGCGAGTGGCCTCGATCCGCAGATCAGCCCGGCCGCTGCTGAATATCAGGTCGCGCGCGTGGCGAAAGCGCGCGGCCTTCCGGTCGACGACGTGCGGCGGCTGGTCGCAGAACACACCGCGGGCCGCCAATTCGGCCTCTTCGGCGAACCCGGCGTCAACGTTCTGCTGCTCAACCTCGCATTGGACAAAGTGGCTAGAATCGGCGGATGACCGATCGCCGCGACGAGCGTCCCGACCCCGACGCCCTGCTCGCGCAGATCAGCGAGGACGAGACTCGCGCCGCCCGAGGTCGGCTGAAGGTATTTTTCGGTGCGTCGCCGGGCGTCGGCAAGACGTACGCGATGCTGGCCGATGCGCGGCGGCTGCGCGAACAGGGTCGCGACGTCGTTGTCGGCGTCGTCGAGACCCACGGCCGGCAGGACACGACCCGGCTTCTCGCGGGACTCGAGATCCTGCCGCGGCGCAAGTCCGACAACCGCGGACGCATCGCTCGAAGAGTTCGATCTCGATGCCGCGCTCGCGCGAAAGCCAGCGCTGCTGCTCGTCGACGAGCTCGCGCACACGAACGCGCCGGGCTCGCGGCATCCCGAAGCGCTACCAGGACGTGCTGGAGCTTCTCGCCGTCCGGCATCGACGTCTACACGACCGTCAACGTCCAGCACCTCGAGAGCCTGAACGACATCGTCGGCGGCATCACCGGGATCAAGGTGCGCGAAACGCTGCCCGATCGGATATTCGACCAGGCGGACGAGGTCGTGCTGGTCGATCTTCCGCCGGACGATCTGCTGCAGCGCCTGCGCGAGGGCAAGGTCTACATGGGCGAGCAGGCCGAGCGCGCCGTGCAGAACTTCTTTCGCAAGGGCAATCTGCTCGCGCTGCGCGAGCTCGCGCTGCGCCGCACGGCTGAACGCGTCGATACGCAGATGCGGAGCTACCGCGACGAGCATGTCGCGGGCGCGCCCGTGTGGCAGGCCGGCAACGCTCTTCTCGCCGGCAGTCGGACCGCGCGGCGGCGACGACGCGGTGGTGCGCGCCGCGGCGCGTCTCGCTGCGGCCCTCAACTCGCGCTGGCACGCGGTCTTCGTCGAAACGCCGGCACTCGCCGGACTGCCGGAATCGCGGCGCCGCGTCGTGCTCGCAACACCTGAAGCTTGCGCAGGAGCTGGGCGCCCAGACTGCAACCGTGCCGGCGTCCGATCCCGCCGCCGGGCTCGTCGAGTACGCGCGAACGCACAACCTCGGCACGCTGGTGCTCGGAAGAAGCCCGTCGCGGGGCGCGCGCTCTTCGCTGGAGCGATAAGCTTCGCCTGCGCGCCGGGGCGATGGCGCCCCGACCTCGATTTCCTCGCGATCGCGCGCAAGTCTGCTTCGGAAGCCGAGCCGCGCGCATCCGGGGTCAGGCCGACGGCGCTCACTTGGCGCGGATATCTCGGCGCGCTGGCGCTGTCGGCCACGGCGACGCTGCTGGCCACGCCGCTGTCGCAAGCGTTCGAACTCGCCAACATCGTGATGCTGTTCCTGCTGGCCGTCGTCGGCGCCGCGCTGCTGTTCGGGCGCGGACCCGCCGCGCTCGCGGCTGTGGTGAACGTGCTTGCGTTCGATTTCTTCTTCGTCCCGCCGAAGCTCTCGTTCGCCGTCAGCGATGTGCAGTACCTGTTCACGTTCGCCGTCATGCTGGTCGTCGGCATTGCCGTGGGTGAGCTGACCGCGCGACTTCGCTACCAGGCCCGATTCGCAACGCAGGGCGAAGAGCAGGCGCGGCGTCTCTTCGAGATGGCGCGCGAGCTTTCCGCGGCGCTCGCCCCCGAGCAGGTGGCGGAAATCGGCGAGCAGTTCGTCACCGGAACCGCACGCGCGAAGAGCGTGGTGCTGACGCTCGACGAGGACGAGACGCTGCGGCCGGCAGTCGCAGGTGCCGGACCAGAGGTCGACATGGCGATCGCGCGTTGGTGCGTCGATCACGCGGAGCCTGCCGGCATCGGAACCGACACGCTGCCCTCCGCCGGGAAGCTGTATTTGCCGCTCAAGGCGCCGGTGCGCACCCGCGGCGTGCTCGTCGTCGAGCCCGACGATGCGGGCCTGCTGATGGTGCCCGAGCAGCGCCGACTGCTCGAGACCTGCGCCGCCCTGATTGCCATCGCGCTCGAGCGCGTGCATTTCGTGACCGTCGCGCAACGCACGCTAGTCGACATGGAATCGGAGCGGCTGCGCAATTCGGTGTTGTCGGCGCTGTCGCATGACTTGCGCACGCCGCTCACCGCGCTCGTCGGACTGTCGGAGACATTGTCCCTGGAGCTCGGGCGCGGCGATCAACGCGGCGGCGAAGCCAAGGCGCTCGCGATTCGCGACCAGGCGAGGCGCACCGCGCGGCTCGTCGACAACCTGCTCGAGATGGCGCGCCTCGAAGCCGGCCGCGTCGACCTGCGAAAGGATTGGCAGTCGCTCGAGGAACTCGTCGGGAGCTCGCTCGCCGCGCTCGAGCCGTCCCTCGTCGGACGCCCGGTCGAGGTCGCGCTGCCGGCCGACTTGCCGCTCATCTTGTGCGACGGCGTGCTGATCGAGCGCGTTCTCGTGAATCTCATCGAGAATGCGGCGAAGTACACGCCTCCGGGAACGCCCATTCGCATCGCCGCGAGCGCGGGAGGCGGTGTGCTCGAAGTCGCGATCGAAGACCGCGGGCCGGGGTTGCCCCCGGGGCGAGAGCGCGCGATCTTCGACAAATTCACCCGCGGGAATCCGGAATCGGTCGTCCCCGGGGTGGGACTGGGTCTTGCCATCTGTCGCGCCATCGTCGAAGCTCATCGGGGAACGATCCGCGCGGAGAATCGCGACGGCGGTGGCGCACGCTTCGTGTTCACGCTGCCGGCCGACGAGCCCCCGCCTGCGCCCGCCGAACCGGATCCGAGACGGAATAGACGACGATGCCCGCCGACATCGCGCCGCAAGTCCTCGTCGTCGAGGACGATCGCCGAGATCCGTCGTTTCGTCCGCGCGGCGCTCGAAAGCGACGGGTATCGCGTCTGCGAGTCGGAGACGGTCGCGCGCGGCGTCATCGATGCCGGTACGCGCAAGCCCGACGTCGCGATCCTCGACCTCGGGCTGCCGGACGCCGACGGCGTCGATTTCATCCGCAACGTGCGCGCGTTTTCCGCGCTGCCGATCCTCGTGCTGTCCGCGCGCACGGAGGAGACGGCCAAGGTCGCGGCGCTCGACGCCGGTGCCGACGACTACCTGACGAAGCCCTTTGGCGTCGCCGAGTTGACCGCGCGGCTGCGCGCGATGCTTCGCCGCGGCGCGCGCACGTCGGACAACGAGTCGCCGGTGGTCGAATTCGGCGACGTCGACGGTCGATCTCGCCAATCGCAGCGTCAGACGCGCGAGGCGCGCCGGTGCATCTCACGCCGGTCGAATTCCGGCTGCTCGCGCAACTCGTCGCGCATCCGGGCAAGGTGCTCACGCACCGCGCGCTGCTGCGCGAGGTCTGGGGACCGTCGCACGTCGAGCACAGTCACTACCTGCGCATCTACATGGCGCATCTGCGGCGAAAGCTCGGAGCCGGATCCGGCGCGGCCCCGTCATCTGCTGACCGAGACCGGCGTCGGCTACCGCTTCGTCACCCAGTCGTAGAAGCGAGTCCCGCGCGGGGCGGCGGCGCGACGAATGGCGCTACAATGCTCCGGATGAGCAACCTCGTCATTCCGGGTCTCGGCACGTTCGCCGATGTCGCCGCCTACATGGCCGGCGTCGGTGCCGCCGCGCGCGCCGCCGCGCGGCAGCTCGCGCGCGCCGATACGCAGACGAAGAATGACGCGTTGCGCTCGATGGCGGCGGCGATCCGCCGCGATGCCGCGAAGCTCACGGCCGCCAATGCGCGCGATGTCGCCGCCGCGCACGCCGCGGGGAACGACGCAGCGTTCGTCGACCGCCTGACACTGTCGCCGGCCGGCATCGAAGCGATGGCCGCAGGACTGGAGCAGATCGCCGCGCTGCCGGACCCCGTCGGCGAGATCAGCGATCTGCGTTCGCGTCCCTCCGGAATTCAAGTCGGGCACATGCGCGTGCCGCTCGGCGTGATCGGCATCGTCTACGAATCGCGGCCGAACGTCACGGCCGACGCCGCGGGGCTGTGCCTCAAGGCCGGCAACGCGACGATCCTGCGCGGCGGAAGCGAGGCGCTGGCGAGCAACCAGGCGATCGCAGCGTGCGTTCATGAAGGCCTTGCCGCGGCCGGGCTCCCGGAATCCGGGGTCCAGGTCGTCGCGACGACCGATCGCGCAGCGGTCGGTTGCCTCATCACCGACGAAAAGCACGTCGATGTCGTCGTGCCTCGCGGCGGCAAGGGGCTGATCGAGCGGATCGCGAAGGACGCGAGAGTGCCGGTGATCAAGCACCTCGACGGAGTTTGCCACGTGTACATCGACGCGCGCGCCGATCCGGAGATGGCGATCCGCATCGCCGACAACGCGAAGACCCAGCGTTACTCGCCCTGCAACACGATGGAAACGCTGCTGATTCATGTCGCCGTGGCAGAGCGCGTGCTGCTGCCGCTCGCGGCGATCTACGCGTCCAAAGGGGTGGAGCTCCGCGGCTGCGCGCGCGCGCGCGCCCTGGTCCCGACGATGAAGGCGGCCACGGAGAACGACTGGTACACGGAGTATCTCGCGCCGATCCTGGCCGTGCGTGTCGTCGACGACCTCGAGATGGCGATGGCGCATATTGCCAAGTACGGCTCGCACCATACCGATGCGATCGTCACCGCCGACTACGCGGCGGCGATGCGATTTCTGCGCGAGGTCGACTCGAGCTCGGTCATGGTCAACGCGTCGACGCGCTTCGCCGACGGCTTCGAGTACGGTCTCGGCGCCGAGATCGGCATCTCGACCTCGAAGCTGCACGCGCGCGGGCCGGTCGGGCTCGAAGGGCTCACCAGCCGCAAATGGATCGTGCTGGGCGCAGGCCAGATACGCACCTAGGAGGTATCGATGCACACACGCCTTCGTTTCGTTCTCGCCGCGCTCGTCGTTGCCCTCTCCCTATGCCTCTTCGGCGCCGGCCACGCGCTTGCGGAAAAGATCGTCGTCCAGGTGAGCGACGGCAATCCGATGACGTGGAACCAGGCGCTCAACGTCGTCGCCAACCTGCGCGAGGTCTATGGCGCCGGCACCGAAATCGAGCTCGTCGCGTTCGGCCAGGGGATCAACATGCTGAAGTTCGACGCACCGGTCAGCTCGCGCGTCGTCGAGGCGCAGAAGAACAACGGCGCGAAGATCTACGCGTGCGAGAACTCGATGGCGAAGAACAAGCTCTCGCGCAACGACATGGCGCCCGATGTGGTCTACGTCCGCGCCGGCGTGGAGCACATCATCAGCCGGCAGCGCGAAGGCTGGGTCAATCTGCGGCCCTAGCGGGCTTTCGGGGAATGTCCTCGTCCGTCACGCTTTCGATCGCCACCAACTCGGCGATCGCCGCTTCCAAAGGGTTCGGCTGGTTCGTCACCGGCTCGCCCACGCTCTTTGCCGAGACGATCCATTCGCTCGCCGACGTCGGCAACCAGCTGCTGCTCAAAGTCGGCGAAGTGCGCGGGAAAGGCGGACCCGACCGGGTCCATCCCTTCGGCCGCGGCCAGGAGAAATTCTTCTGGGCGCTGGTGTCGGCGGTCAGCGTTTTCTTCGTCGGCTGCGGCATCAACGTCTATCACGGCGTCCACGCACTGCTGAGCCCGGTCGAGGTCGCGCCGTTCACGCCGTTCATCGTGAGCCTCCTCGTGTTCGCGCTGGCGCTCGAATCGTGGACCTTCGCCGTCGCCTTGAAGGAGATCGGCGGGATCCGACGCTTGCGCAAGAATCTCAATAACGTCACCGTCCTCGCGGTGCTGCTCGAGGATGCCGTGGCGCTGCTGGGCATCGTCCTGACGCTGATCGTTGCCGGCGTTTCGATGATCGCCGGGCCCGCATCCGGAGTTCGACGCGCTGGTGGCCATCGTCGTCGGCGTGCTGCTTGGGCGTGATGGCGCTGTTCCTCGCCGCGCTCAACCGCCGCCTGCTGATCGACACCTCCGATGCGGTGATCGACCGCGCCGCGGAAGCGTGGCTCGCCGGCCAAGGCATCAAGGCGGACGTGCGCTCGCTCATCCTCGACGAGCGACGGGCCGTGATGTTCATCCGGGCGGACCACGAGATCCCGCGGTCGTTCGCGCTCGGCGAAACGCTGAAGGCGCACCTCAAGAGCCACCACGACCGGACCATCGACGCGGTGTACTGGAAATTCCGCGCCGTCCCGGTCTCATCCTGAAGCGAGGAGGCCATGGCGAAGGCAACCTGGAACGGCGCCGTGCTCGCTGAAAGCGACGCGACGATCGTCGTCGAAGGCAACCACTACTTTCCGCCGGCGTCGATCAAACGCGAGCATTTCCGCGACAGCGCGTCGCACACCGTTTGCGGCTGGAAGGGAACGGCAAGCTACTACGACATCGTCGTCGGCGACAAGATCAATCCCGATGGCGCGTGGTACTACCCGGTGACCAAGGACGCCGCGAAGGCGATCGCCGGTTACGTCGCCTTCTGGCACGGCATCAAGGTCGAGCCCTGACGGCGCCGGGCACGCGCGTCACCGCGCGACCGACGGGCGTGCGCGACGGCGCCACGCAAGCCAGAAGACCGCCGCTGCGATCGCCGCCAGGAACGGCAGCACCGCGCGATTCATCGTCTCCCAGCCCACGCTCGATACCATCGCGCCCGACGCGAGCGACGAGATGCCCATCGTCGCGAAGACGATGAAATCGTTCGCTCCCTGCGTGCGCGCCTTCTCCGCCGGCCGGTAGCACTCGGTCAGCAGCGTCGTGCCCCCGGTGTACATGAAGTTCCAGCCGACGCCGAGGAGCGCGAGTGCGATCACGAAGTGAGCCACTGTATTGCCGTTGAGCGCAACCGCGATGCATGCGATCACCGTCATCACGCCGAGGAGAATCACGTTGAGGACACCGAAGCGGCGAATCAGCGTGCCGGTGACGAAGCCGGGCGCATACATGCCGACGACATGCCATTCGATCACGAACGCCGCCGCGGCGAACGGGTGGTCGCAGAAGCTCATCGCGATGGGCGTCGCCGTCATCAGGAGGTTCATCAGGCCGTAACCCAGGCCACCCGCCAGCGCGGCGACGATGAAGGTTGGCTGACGCATGATCGTGAGCAGGCGCCGGCCGCCGCCCGAGCGCTCCTCGACCGTCGGCGCCGGAACGCGCACGCGCGATTGCACGGCCAGCGCCACGACCGCGTACGCGGCGAGCACCAGAAACGAGCCGAGAAACGGTGTTGCGAACACGTTCATCGCCCAGCGCGCGCTCTGCGGCCCGATGAACCCGCCGACGATGCCGCCGGCGAGCACGAGCGAGATCGCCTTCGCCCGGTCCGCCGGCGCCGCGACTTCCGCGGCGGCGAAGCGGTATTGCAGCCCGATCGCGTTGTAGATGCCGATGACCGCGGTCGCCACGCAATAGAGCGCGAAGCTCCGCTGGTGGATCGCGAACGCCGCCAGCGCGCAGCCGCCGACGTTCACGAGCGCGCCGGCCATGAATCCCATCCGCCGGCCAACTCGCGCCATCCACAGCGACGCGGGCATCGTCGCGATCGCCGAGCCGAGCACGTACGTCGTGACGCCGAGCGTGGCGAGCTCCTTCGTGCCGGCGAGCTCGTAGCCGACGAGCCCGTTCATCGTGATGAGACCGGCCGCGTTGGTCAGGAGCAGCGCCTGGCAGCAGGCCAGCAGGAAGATGTCGCGATAGGACGTGCGCACGATTTCGTCGATTCGCCGCTATGATAGCGTGATGAGCGTCGAGCCACTCGCCGCCGAGATCCTCGACTTCTGGTTCGGACCGCCGCCGCATGTCGCGCGCGCGACCTGGTTCCGCAAGGACGCCGCATTCGACGCGATGATCGGCGAGCGTTTCGGCCCGGCGGTCGACGCCGCGCTTGCCGGCGCGTTCCGCGACTGGACGGCGACGCCGCGCGGCACCCTCGCGCGCGTGCTGCTGCTCGATCAATTCACGCGCAACCTCCATCGCGAGACGCCCCGCGCGTTCGCCGGTGATGCCGAGGCGCTTGCGATGGCGACGGCCGCTGTCGACCGCGGCGACGATCGCGCGCTCGATCGGTTCGAGCGCTGGTTCCTGTACATGCCGTTCGAGCACGCGGAGAACCTCGCCGCGCAGGAGCGATCGCTGGCGCTCTTCGGCGCGCTCGCTGCCGAGTCGGGCAATCGAGGCGACCTCGAATGGGCGGAAAAGCACGCGGTCATCGTCCGCCGCTTCGGCCGCTTTCCGCATCGCAACGCGATCCTGGGCCGCGCGTCCACGCCGGAGGAAATCGCGTTCCTGCAAGAACCGGGCTCACGCTTCTGAGGCGGGCACACCATGGCCGGCAGCGCACTCGGCATCCTGGGCGGAACATTCGACCCGATCCACAATGGCCATCTCGAGCTCGCGCGCGAGCTCGTGGCGGCGCTGCCGCTTTCTGCGGTGCGACTCGTCCCTGCGGGCGATCCGCCGCACCGGCCGGCGCCGGTCGCATCGGCTGCCGATCGCCTCGCGATGGCGAAGCTCGCCATTGCAGGGCATGCGGGGCTCGAGGTCGACGACCGCGAGATCGTGCGCGCCGGACCCAGCTATACGGTTCTCACGCTCGAAGAGCTGCGCGCCGAAGCGCCGATGCGCCCGCTCGCGCTGATCGTCGGCACCGATGCGTTCCTCGGATTACCCGCCTGGCATCGGTGGCGCGAACTGTTCGAGCTCGCGCACGTCATCGTCGTCGCCCGCCCGGGGACGGCGCTCGATCTCACTCGCGCGCCGTCGCTGCTTCCGGATTGGGAGCGCCGCCGGACCGACGATGTCGGGGCGCTGGCCGCATCCGCTGCCGGCGCCATCGTCGTCCAGCCGGTGACGCCGCACGACATTTCCGCGACGTCGATCCGCAGCGCGCTCGCCCGGGGGGGCGCCGGCATCGACTCCGTGCGCCGTTTGCTTCCGCCTGCCGTTTTGGCCTATATTGAGCGCAACCAACTCTATCGATTGCCCCCGTGCCCAGCAGAAAGATCTCCAGGATCGCCGTAACCGCCCTCGAAGACATCAAGGCCCGCGACATTACCGTCTTCGATGTCCGCAAGCTCACCACCCTGTATGACACCCTCGTCATCGCCACCGCCGAATCGAACCGGCAGGTGAAGGCGCTGGCGCACCACGTCCGCGACAAGCTGAAAGAGGCCGGCGCGACGATACTGGGCGTCGAAGGCGAAGAGACAGGCGAATGGGTGCTGGTCGATGCCGGCGAGATCATCGTGCACATCATGCAGCCCGCGGTGCGCGCGCACTACAACCTCGAAGAGCTCTGGTCGACGGGGAAGCCTTCGCGCGCGCGGGCGAAAGCGTCGGACCGCGCCGCGGCCTAGCGGCCCGACTTTCATTCCTCGCCGCGGTGCGATCCGTCGATGAAACTGCGCGTCGTCGCGCTGGGTCACCGGATGCCGGCCTGGGTCAGCGCCGGCTGGAACGAGTATGCGCGCCGGTTACCGCGCGAATTCGCGCTCGAGCTCGTGGCGCTCAAGCCTGAGTCGCGCGACGGCAGCAAGCCGATCGCCGCGCTGCTCGCCGCCGAGGCCGGACGCATCGTCGCGGCGTGCAAGGATGCGCTCGTCGTGGCGCTCGACGAGCGCGGGCGCGGATGGTCCACGCGCGAGTTCGCCGACCGGCTCGCGCGCTGGCGCGACGACGCGCGCGACGTCGCCTTCGTGATCGGCAGCGCCGATGGCCTCGCCGATTCAATCAAGCGCGATGCCGCGGCGGTCGTCGCCGTCTCGGCGCTCACGCTGCCGCACGGCCTCGTCCGCGTGCTGCTCGCCGAGCAGCTCTATCGGGCGACCAGCCTCATCGCCGGCCACCCGTATCATCGGGACTAGGTGATTCGATCGTGCCCTTCCCTGATCTCTATCTCGCCTCCCGCAGCCCGCGCCGGCAGGAATTGCTGCGCCAGCTCGGCGTCACCTTCGAGCTCCTGCGACTGCGCGAAGCCTCGGGTCGCCAGCGCGATGTCATCGAAATCGCGCACGACGGCGAGCCGGCGCTTCACTACGTCGAGCGCATCGCCCGCACGAAAGCCGCCGTCGGCGCGCAGCACATGCTTCGTCGCGGCCTGCCGCCACGGCCGGTGCTGGGCGCGGACACGGAAGTCGTGCTCGATGGCACCATCTTCGGCAAGCCGCGCGACGGCGCCGACGCGGCACGAATGCTGGCGCAGCTTTCCGGGCGCACGCACCACGTGATGACCGCGGTCGCAGTGAGCGCCGGCGAGGAAGTCGTCGCCGAGATCGCCACGTCCGCGGTCAGCTTTCGCGCGCTCGCGCGCGACGAGATCGCGCGCTACGTCGCGACCGGCGAATCGGTCGACAAGGCCGGTGCGTATGCGATCCAGGGCCGCGCTGCCGCGTTCGTGATGCGGCTCGAAGGAAGCTACACGGGCGTGATGGGACTGCCGCTCTACGAGACGGCGAGCCTTCTCGCGCGGATCGGGGTCCACGTGCTATAAGTGCGGCAACCCCCGCCGCTGGCCGCGGCCGAATCGCCAACCTTGCCGAACGATGAGCCATGAAATCCTCATCAACGTAACGCCCCAGGAAACCCGCGTCGCGATGCTGGAGCAAGGCGTCGTGCAGGAGCTGCACATCGAGCGCGCCAGCGCGCGCGGGCTGGTCGGCAACATCTGCCTCGGGCGCGTGGCGCGCGTGCTTCCCGGCATGCAGAGCGCGTTCGTCGAGATCGGTCTCGAGCGCGCCGCGTTTCTCCACATCGCCGACATCTGGGAACACCGCCAGAATGGCCACGGCGGCGCCGATTCGCGGCCGATCGAGAAGATCCTGCACGAGGGCCAGCCGCTGCTCGTCCAGGTGATCAAGGATCCGATCGGCACGAAGGGCGCGCGCCTGTCCACCCAGGTGAGCCTCGCGGGCCGGCTGCTCGTCTACCTGCCGCAGGACTCCCACATCGGCATTTCGCAGCGGATCGAGGACGAAGCCGAGCGCGAGAACCTGCGCGAAAAGCTGCAGTTGCTGCTGCCCGAAGGCATGACCGGCGGCTTCATCATCCGCACGATGGCCGAGACCGCCACCGAGCGGGAGATGAAGAACGACATCGACTACCTGACGAAGCTCTGGCACGACCTCAACGAAAGCGCACTCGAAAAGCCTGCGCCGACGCTTCTCTACCAGGACCTTTCGCTGGCGCAGCGCGTGCTGCGCGACATGGCGACCGAAGAAACCGACAAGATCGTCGTCGACTCGCGGGAGACCTTCGTCAAGATGCAGGAGTTCGCGCGCGAGTACACGCCGGCGCTCGTCGATCGCATCCACCATCACGCCGGCGAGCGGCCGTTGTTCGACCTCAACAGCGTGGAGGACGAGATCGAGCGCGCGCTCGGACGCCGCGTGGATCTCAAGTCCGGCGGCTACCTGATCGTCGACCAGACGGAGGCGATGACGACGATCGACGTCAACACCGGCGGCTTCGTGGGCGGCCGCAGCTTCGACGACACGATCTTCAAGACCAACCTGGAAGCGGCCCAGGTGATCGCGCGCCAGCTGCGGCTGCGCAACCTCGGCGGCATCATCATCATCGACTTCATCGACATGGAGAATGCCGACCACCGCAACGCGGTGCTGGCGGAGTTGAATCGCGCGCTCGACCGTGATCGCACGCGGCTCACCGTCAACGGCTTCACGCAGCTCGGTCTCGTCGAAATGACGAGAAAGCGCACGCGCGAATCACTTGCGCATGTCCTCTGTGAGTCCTGCCCGACCTGCCACGGCCGCGGCGAATTGAAGACGGCGCAGACGATCTGCTACGAGATCCTGCGCGAAATCCTGCGTGAGACAAGACAGTTCAACGCGCGCGAGTTCCGGATTCTCGCCGCGCAACCGGTGATCGACCTTTTTCTCGACGAGGAGTCGCAGTCGCTCGCGCAGCTCGGCGACTTCATCGGCAAGCCGATCTCGCTGCAGGTCGAGTCGATCTACACGCAGGAGCAGTACGACATCGTCCTAATCTAGGGCCTGTTCACACTATGGACGCAAACGCGAACGGGCGGCATGGGCGCCAATCAAGGCGCACGACGAAGCGAAGACTGGGCGTCTTCGCGAGGAGGGCAACGCGAGTGGCGTCCCATGATGCCCGTTCCCTTCGGGTGGCTGCCGAAAACGCCCATCACTGCGTTGCGAAGTCTTGCCGGGTGCTCGACCCGCCTTCGCCTCCGCGCCTTGCGCTGGGCGTTTTCGGCCGTGCACGCGTATGTGCCCATAGTGTGAACAGGCCCTAAAGCGCGGGCGCGGCACCGCCAGAGCCTTCACTCGTGAGCTTCAGGTCGCAGGTCGCATCTGTTTTCCGGCGGCTGTTCCGGCGCGCGCCATCGGCCGGCCACTGGACGAAAGGGTCGCGTTTCGCGTTGCGCGGCTGGCTTTCGACGCTCCCGTGGCTCCTGCCGCGGCGCGAGTACCTCCTCTACGTTCCCGCGGGCTGGTCGTGGTGGAAGCGCGCGCCGCTCGTCGTGTTCTGCCACGGCTGCAAGCAGAGCCCGGAGGAATTCGCCGAGGGCACGCGCGTCGCCGCCATTGCCGATGCGCACGGCTGGCTCGTGCTGCTGCCGCGGCAGAGCGAGTCGGCGAACGCATGGCGGTGCTGGAACTGGTTCGATGGCGCCACCGTCGCCGGGCGCGGCGAGACGGCCATCGTCGCCGCGATGATCCGATCGGTTCGCCGCTGGCGCCACGCCGATCCCGCACGGGTCGTTGTCGTCGGCATGTCGGCAGGAGGTGCCCTCGCCGCGGCGCTCGGCCTGCGCGATGCCGGTCTCGTGCGCGCCGTTGTCGTCCATTCGGGACTCGCCTGCGGCGCCGCACTGTCGGCATTCACCGCGATCGGCGTCATGCAGCGCGGTCCGGAAACCGACGTCGAGGCGATCGCGGCGGCCGCGCGCGGCTCGCGCGGTCAACGGATGCCGCTCCTTGCGATTCACGGCGAAGCCGACCCTGTCGTCGCGCTGGCCAACGCGACGGCACTGGTTCGGCAATATCTCCGGTTCAACGACCACCCGGCGCTCGCGGCGACGCTATCGGCGTCGCGGCTTCCTGCCGCCGACGTCGAGCATCATGGACTCGATCACGACCGGATGACGACGACGCGCGAGTGGCGGGTGAACGCGCGGCCCGTCGTCCGCTACGTCGCCATCGCCGGGCTCGGCCACGCCTGGAGCGGCGGCGACGATGCGCTGGCGTTCAACGACGCTAAAGGACCGCCGGCGACGGCGCTGGTCGCCGCTTTTATCCGCGACGCGCTGGCGTAAACTGCTGCTCCTTGCCGCCCCGTATTCCGGAGACGTTTCATGCCCGCGACCGCAATGAATCACTTTACGATCCTGACCGACGACGTCGATGCGACCACCGCGTTCTACGGTGAGCTACTCGGACTCACTCCCGGCGCGCGGCCGACGCTCAATTTTCCCGGCGCGTGGCTCTACGCGGGCGGGCAGGCGATCCTGCATGTCATCGGCGGCCGGTCGCGCGCCGAGCTCAAGTCCGGCGTCATCGACCACATGGCGTTCACCGCAAGCGGTCTTGCGGCGACGATCGCGAAGCTCGAGGCGCGCGGCTTGCATTTTGACTGCCGCCGACTGCCGGACCGCGGCACGTGGCAGCTCTTCTTCCACGATCCGAACGGCGCCCGGGTGGAGATGGACTTCGCTGCCGACGAAGCGCGATGACCGAAGTGCGCCGCGCGACGGCGCCGCCCGCCGAGCTCGACCATCTGGTGCTCGCCGCGACGACGCTCGCCGACGGCATCGAGTTCGTCGCCGAGGTGACCGGCGCGACACCCCACCCCGGCGGCAGGCACGTTGCCATGGGGACGCACAACGCGCTCTTGCGTCTCGGCGAGCGCGTGTATCTCGAGATCATCGCCATCGATCCGGATGGCACCAAACCGCCGCGGCCGCGCTGGTTCGATCTCGACGACATTGCGCTGCAATCGGAGCTGACCGAGCGGCCTCAGCTCGTGCACTGGGTCGCGCGCACGCCCGACATCGAGCGCTCGGCGGCGGCGTCCCCGATTCCGTTGGGCGCGATCACGCCTATGGAGCGGGGCGACTACCGCTGGCGGATCACGATCCCCGATGACGGCAAGCGGCCGGGCAAGGGCATCGTCCCGACGCTGATCCAGTGGGATGTGCAGACGCATCCGGCCGACCGGCTGCCCGCGTCGAACGTCGCGATCGCGCAGCTCGCGGCCGCGCATTCGGATCCGGCGCCGGCGCGAGCGGCACTCGCGGCGCTCGGCTTGGCCGCTGTCGTGCAGGTCACTTACGACCGCAACACGCGGCTCGCCGCGATGCTGCGCACGCCGCGCGGCCTGGTAATCCTATGATCAACCAAGCGCCCCGCGCGCCGCGACCGGCCACAGGCACTCCACGCGCGTGCCGCGCACGCCGACGATCCAGTCGTAGAGGTTGACCGTCGGGTCGCAGTGTCCCGGAATCAGCCAGACGCGATCGCCGGGCTGCAGTGGGTCGCGGTCGGCGGCGACCGTGAGCACACCGTGCTCGTCGGACGCCTTCACGTAGTCGAGCCCGCTCGCACCCCATACCTGCGGCAGGCCCGAGTCGAAGGCGAACGCCTTCAGACCCGCGTCGACGACCGCGCGCTCGCGGACCGGAGCGCTCATCACGGTGGCGACGACATAGAGACTTTGCTCGAAATGATGCTCATCGGACGCGAGCGCGTTGCGATGATAGTCGGCATCCATGAACACGTACGAGCCGGGCTGCAGTTCCGTGTAGACGCCGCTGTCGCGCTCGAGCTGCCAGGTCCCGGTGCCCGCACCCGTGACGACAGGGCATGCGACGCCGCCGGCCTCGATCGCCGCCTTGGTCTCGCGCGCGAGCCGCGCCGCTTCCCGGATGGCGGATTGCCGCTCGGCGGGCGCGCGCAGATGCTGCGCCCCACCGTGGTAGGCATGCACGCCGCGAAAGCGCAGTGCCGGCGTGCGCGCAACCAGCTGGGCGAGCGCGGCTGCGCTTGCTCCGGGCGCGACGCCGCAGCGATGCATGCCGACATCGATCTCGACCAGCACGTCGAGGGTCGCACCCGCTGCCCGCGACGCGGCGCCGAGATGGCGGACATTGGCCGCGTCGTCGACCAGCACGCCGATGGTCGCATCACGTGCGAGTGCCGCGAGTCGCTCGAGCTTCGGCGCCCCCACAATCTCGTTGGTCACGAGCACGTCGTGGATGCCGGCGGCGACGAACGCCTCCGCCTCGTCGACTTTCTGGCAGCAGACGCCGACGGCTCCGCGCTCGATCTGCAGATGCGCGATGTCGGGACACTTGTGCGCCTTCGCGTGCGGGCGCAGCGCCATATCCGCGCCGCGCGCCGCGTTGGCCATCAGATCGAGGTTACGCTCGAACGCATCGAGGTCGACGATGAGCGCGGGCGTGTCGATGTCATCGACGGCGTCGCCGACGCGGGCGGGAATCCTTTGCATGAACCGAATCCTACCGCGCAATTGCGATGCGCGGCGTGACGGCTATTTCGCGTCGGAGGACTCGAGCGCAGCCAATTGCCCGTAAACGACCTGCGCGACCTTGAGAAGCTGGACGCGATCGAGCTTGCCGGAGATCGCGTACCCGCAGTCGTCGTCGATCCAGTAGAAGACGCCGACGCCATTCTCGACCGAATATCGGAATGCGGTGTCGCCGGCGGGTGCCGCGCGCGTCGGAACGTGTGCCGATTGCTTGCGCACCTGCAGCGACAACCGTTCCTTGTCGGCATTCTCGTACATGAAGAGCGCCGTCGGAAATTCATTGCCGGCGACGAGACGCCCGCCGACGAGCGAGTAGCCGAGGCCGTTGAGGTCGGGTGCGTAGACCTTGAACCCGAGCCGTTTCGTGAGCCACGTGACGAGGCTCTTTTCCTCGGCCGCCCAGACTTCGACCGGACGCCTTGCATCGGCGGCGTAGAGCGCATGCGCGAATGCCGCCGAGCGCGCGAACGTCGTCGGCGTGCCGGCGCGCTCGATCAGCACGTCGCGGCCGTACCAGCCAACGCCGACGCCGAGCACGAGCATCGCCGCCGCCGCCAGCGCGGGTGCGCCCCAGCGGCGCAGGCGCGCGGACGTACCCGTCCTGCCGATTGTCGCGGCGGCGAGCAGCCGGTCGGGAATCGTCTCGCCGAGCACGGGATCGAGCGCATCGCGCAGCGCCGCGCCCTGTGCGCGAAAGTCGGCCACGCGCGCGGCGAGCTCGGGATTGCGGGCGAGCGCCGCCTCCACGACCGCGACCTGCTCGGGCGCGAGCTGGCCATCCACGAACGCGTTGAGATCGTGGTCGGAGACCGTGTTGGGAGGAGACGTGCTCACGACAGTAGGCTCATGCTCATTTGATGATCCGCAAGACCGATGCCGGCTCGGCGACCAGCCGCCGGAGCTTGTCCCGTGCGCGCGAGAGGCGCGACATCACCGTCCCGATCGGCACCGCCAGCACCGCGGCGATTTCCTCGTAGCGCATTTCCTCGACCGCCGCCAACAAGAGCACCTCGCGCTGGTCCGCGGGAAGGCGCCCCATCTGCGCGACCACTTCGAGGAGCTCCACGCGATCGAGCTGGTTGCCGCGCACCGGCAGCTGCCAGGCCATGCCGGTCGTATCGGCATCGAGCGAAACGTTCGCCGCATCGCGTCGCAACAGCGCCAGCTGATTCACGTGGACGTTGTGCATCACGGTAAACAGCCACGCGCGCAGATCCGTTCCCGCCTGCCACAGGCGCCGCTTCTCCCATGCGCGGGCCAGCGTGTCCTGCACGAGATCGTCGGCCCGCGTGGCATCGCCCGTCAGCACGCGCGCATAGCGGCGGAGCCGCGGGATCGCGGCGACGAGCTCCGGGTGCGGCAGCGGGGCATCGGTAAACGGCGGCATCGTGGGCGGCCTGGAAAGTGCGGCACGGCCCAGGGGAGACGGGCCGAGCCGCATGGCGCGATGGTACTCCGCGCGCGCCAGAAACGGCGGTCATGCCTAGCGAGGGCCGGATGTAGCTGTGGACAACAGAGTCTCCCTTATGGTTGGTGGATTCGCACCGGCCAACAGCCGGCTTGCCCGGACTATTCCGGCGCCGCGAGGGCGCAGCCGCGGGAGAGACGCTCTTAGCGGTGCACCAGGAACAGCGTGGCGAGACCGAGGAAGATGAAGAAGCCGCCGGAGTCGGTGACCGCGGTGATCATCACCGACGAGCCGATCGCGGGATCGCGGCCGAGCTTCAGCATCGTCATCGGGATCAGCACCCCCATCAGCGCGGCGAGCAGCAGGTTCAGCGTCATCGCCAGCACCATCACGAGGCCGAGCGAGACGTCCTTGTAGAGCCACATCGCCACGAACCCCATCACGCCGCCCCAGACGAGGCCGTTCGCGAGGCTCACCATGAACTCCTTGCGGATCAGCTGCCGCGCGTGCTCGCGGCTGACCTGGCCCAGCGCGATCGCGCGCACGATCATCGTGATCGTCTGGTTGCCCGAATTGCCGCCGATGCCGGCGACGATCGGCATCAGCGCCGCCAGCGCGACCAGCTTTTCGATCGAGCCTTCGAAGAGCCCGATCACCCGCGATGCGACAAACGCGGTGACGAGATTGATCGCGAGCCACGCCCACCGGTTCTTGAACGACGCCCACACCGAGGCGAAGACGTCCTCCTCCTCGCGCAGGCCCGCCTGCGCCAACAGGTCCTCCTCGCCGCTCGCGCGCACGAAATCGAGGACCTCGTCGACGGTAACGCGGCCGACGAGCTTGTCGTTGGTGTCGACGACCGGCGCCGAGACAAGGTCATAGCGTTCGAAGGCGCTCGCCGCGGCATCGGCCTTCTCGTGCTGCAAGAGCTTGACCACCGGCGGCTGCATGACGGCTTCGACCGTGGTCTCGGGATCGGTGACGATGAGCTTGTTGACCGGAAGCACGCCGAGGAGCTTCTCGTTGCGGTCGACGACGAAGAGCTGGTCGGTCTGGCTCGGGAGCTCGTCGCGCCGACGGAGATAACGCAGCACGACCTCCAGCGTGACGTCGGGGCGCACCGAGACGTCCTCGAAATCCATCAGCGCGCCGACCATGTCGTCGTCGAAGGACATCGCCGCCCGAAGCTGCTCGCGCTCCTCCACCGGCAGGCTCGAGAAGACGTCGTCCATCACCTCCTGCGGGAGGTCAGGCGCCAGATCGGCGATCTCCTCGGCGTCGAGCGTCTCGGTCGCCGCGACGAGCTCGTCGGTGTCCATCGACGAGATGAGCGACTCGCGGACGGCGTCCGAGACCTCGAGCAGGATTTCGCCGTCGCGCGCGGCGCGCACGAGGTCCCAGATGTAGAGCCGCTCGTCGAGCGGCAGCGCCTCGAGGATGTACGCGATGTCAGCGGGGTGCAGGCGGTCGAGCTTCTTCTGCAGTGCCGCCTTGCTCTTCTTGTAGACAGCGCTCTCGGCGAGCTCGGCGGCTTCGTCACGCGCCTCGCTTGCCTGCTGATCCTGTACCAGGCCCTCGACCAGGCGGTGCTTGCGCATCAGCGCGGTGACGTCGGCGAGCGCCTTCTGCACGCTCGCGCGCGGTTCGGTCAGCTGGGACGTCTTGTCGTCGAGGAGGTCGGCCATCGCGTGCGCCGGCGGGACTAGGAGTCACCGCGCGGACGCCGCGATTCTAAGCGGAAAGGCCTTCCTAGGGGACCGCCGCACCCGGCATCCGCGCGAGGATCGTCGCCACGCGGCCGCCGAGATAGGCGGAATCGGGATTGCGCTCGAAGCGCCGGGGTGAAGGGGCCATCGCGGCGAGACGCGCCGCCTGCTCAGCGGAAAGCTGCGCGGCCGGGATGCCGAAGTATCGCTGCGCCGCAGCCTCCGCACCGAAGACGCCGTTGCCCCACTCGATCACGTTGAGGTAGAGCTCGAGGATGCGCTGCTTCGGCAGCATCGCTTCGAGCAGCACCGTCACGACGGCCTCCTCCGCCTTGCGCACGTAACTCTTCGCCGGTGACAGGAAGAGGTTCTTCGCGAGCTGCTGCGTGATCGTCGAGCCGCCGGCGACGACACGGCCCTTCTTCTCGTTCTTGTCGAGAGCGTTCTGGATGCCATCCCAGTCGAAGCCCGAGTGCTCGACGAATTTCGCGTCCTCGGCGGCGATCATCGCGCGCTTCAGGTTGGGCGATATCTTCGCGTAGGGCACCCATGTGTAGCGCAAGCGCAGCGCCGGGTTCCGGGACCGCGCCTCGTCCATCCGCTGCGCCATGAACGCGGTCTCGCGCGGCGGGTTGTAGCGGTACCATGCCGATGTGCGCGGCGATCCAGGCAACCCACAGGAACGCGATCGCGACGAGCGCCGCCACGACGCGCAGGAAAATCTTCAACGCCTACTCGCTGCGCAGCTCGTCGCCCTTGGTGAACGTCCACGTCCGCGTGATATGCAGGATGTCCGTGTCGCGCTTCACGTCGGGGGGAAACGGGGCGAACGGCGCCGACATCTCGACGATGTGCACGGCGGCGGCGTCGAGCACGCGATGGCCGGACGAGCGGTTGACCGAAACGCTCTCGATGCTGCCGTCGGCGCGAATGGACACCGTGAGCAGCAGGTTGCCGTAGAGCTTCAGCGCGCGCGCCGCCTCGGGATAGTTCTGATTGCCGATGCGCTCGATCTTCAGGCGCCAGTCCTCGACGTAGCGCGCGAAGCGGTATTCCTCGGCGCGGGCGCCGATGAAGCGACGCTTCGGACGCTTCTGGTAGGCGTCCATGTCCTTGGCGATCTGCGCTTCGAGACGCATGGCCTCCAGCGTCCGTTGCATGAGCTCGGAGGAGGTCGGCAGGTCCGCGGGCTCGCTCGCCGCGGTCGACCTTTGCGTCGACGGCGCCGTCGGCGTGCTCTGCAGGCGCGTCATCAGCTCCTTCGTCTCCTGCTCCAGCGTCTGGACTTTCTGCGTGGCAACGGTGATCTCCGCCGTCTGGCTGTCCTTCGGCAGCACCGGCAGCGGCGTCTTTGCCCGGCGGTCAGCGTCGGTGTTGCCGCCGCCGTCGAGATTGGCCTGGGCGAGGATGTCGGCTTTCGTGGGCTTGGTCGTCGACTTCGCATTGACGAGCGCGACTTCGAGCGGCGGCCCGCGATCGAACATCTTCTGCAGATCGATCGGATGGAATCTGATCGCCAGCACCACGGCGTGGATCAGGATCGAGATGCCGAGCGTGTAGGTGAACAGTCGATCGGCACGGTCGTCCTCGAGCGTGGCAACCCAGACAGGTGCCATCGTGGCGGTGGCCGCGACGACCTGGTCGGGCACCGTCGGGACGGCAGCGACCTTGGGCTTGGACGGCGCCGCGCGGCGCGCGACTTTCGCGGGTGGAGCGGCGGTCCCGGGAACGGCGACGACGGGTGTCAGGGGCACCGCACGCGCGACCCGGGGTTTCGGCGCTGCGCGCGGAGCATCGGGTTTCGGCGCTGCGCGCGGAGCATCGGGCGCGATGGACACGTCCCTGACGGGCGGCGCCGGGGCCTTTTTTCGCGGCGGGGCCTTGGCGCGCGGGACAGTCGGCTTCGCCGTGGGTTCCGGTTCCGGAATCGCGGGCGATAGCGTTCGGGGCGAGGCGGGTCGGCGCGGCAAGTGAGCGGGACGCAATATGTCAGCGTCCTATTGTAGCCTGTGCGCCGCGCCGCGGCGCCCCCATGGCGGGGCGGGTCAGGTGCCCAGGAACCGGCACTCGAGGGTGGCCGCCAGCAGGTCGATCCGGCCGATGCCGACCCGGACCGGCGCCTCGGGCGCCTGCGGCGGCATGTCGGGCAGACGGACGACGAGTGGCAGTCGGTCGAAGCGGACGAGGTTGTCGCGGATCACCGTGGCGGCGGTCTCGGTGACCTCTTCCTGCAGCAGCCAGCGCAGGCACCAGTAGTGCTCGAGCCGGTCCTGGATCTCCGCGTAGCTCGCGTACGTCGCCTCGAAGTCGACGAGCGCGGCGTGAAGCTCGGCGTCGTTGTCGGCGTAGGGCGCCTTCGCGCCGGTGACCGCCGCGATCAGCTGCCGCTGGTTCACGAGGTCGCTGTAGCGGCGCAGCGGCGAGCTCGCCCACAGGTAGTGTGAAACGCCCAGTCCCTGATGCTCGCCGGGCCGGGTGCTCATCTTCACCTTGCCGTTCGACTGCGTGCGGTACAGGCCGGCAGCGTGCGCGTCGGCCAGGACGCGGCCCCACGTGCTGTTGACGAAGATCATCAGCTCCGCGACGAGCTTGTCCTGCGGCGAGCCGCGCGGCCGCGGGACGATCGCGACCCTGCCCTCGGGCGATGCCTCCCAGTCGACGTAGAAGCTGTATTCGGTGCGCTGGAAATCGGCCTTGCCGCGTTGCGCGGCGAGCGCCTGCGCGAACCGCCACAGCACGCGGAGCTCCGGCGTCCACGGCGGATCGGCGGACGCCGGCATCGCGTTCGCGAAGGCGTCGCCGACGGCGTCGAGTCGCAGGTTGGCGACGATCGGCACGCGGTCGACGCGCGTCTCGTGACGAACGAGGGTGCCGTCCGGCGCGACTTCGGCGTAGAGCGAAAGCGCCGGCGGCGAGCGGCCATCGGCGAGAGTGAACGCGTCGATTGCCGCGTCGGGCAGCATCGTGATCTTGCGTCCCGGCATGTACACGGTGGAAAGGCGCGCGCGGGCGATCGCGTCGAGCGGGGAGCCGCGCGCGATCGCGAGGGCGGGCGCGGCGATGTGGATGCCGATTTCGTGATTGCCGCCCGCAAGCTCGCGCACCGAGAACGCGTCGTCGATCTCGGTCGTCGTGTGATCGTCGATCGAGAAGGCGCGGGCTTCCGACAACGGGAGGTCGGGAAGCGGCGGCAACGCTCCCCACGGCGGAAACCCGACGCCCTTGGGAAAGGCATGCGCGACAAACGCATTGTAGTGGTAGTCGTGCGACGACGGGATCGCGCCGCACTGTGCGAGCAACGCCACCGGATTCGTGCGCAACGCATCGGACGCGGCCGCGAGCGCCTTCCACTCGAGCGCGTTCTTGTCGGGCCGGTAGAGCAGCATCGAAAGCTTTGCGCGGAGCGCCTCGGGCAGCCGATGGGCGCGCAACTCGCCTTCCCACTGCGCCATCTGCTCGCTCTCGCGGAGCTTGCGCTCGACGGAGGCGAGCGCGGACTTGAGCGCGTCGGGCGGTGCCTTCCGGTAGCGTCCCTTGCCACGCTTGTAGAAGTACATCGGTGCGCCGGCGAGCGCGAGCGCGACGGCGGCGCATTCCGGCGCGGTGGGCGTGCGCCCGTGATACTCGCGCGAAAGGTCGGCGAATCCGAATTCGTCGTCGGCCGACACTTCCCACAGGAAATTCGGGTCGAGCTCCTCCGCGAGCTTCTGCGCCTCGGCGTTGAGCACGGAAGGCGAGGGCTCGGCGAAGCGCAGGAGCACCGCCGCCGCCTTGATCTTGAGGCGCTTGCCGGAGGCGGCTTCGACCTGCAGCGACGTATCGTTGTCGGCGAGGACGGTGCCGGCCTTCAGCTGGCCGTCGTCCTCGAAAAAGACGTGCATGGGAAACGTGCTCGATGCGGCAGCGGGCGGGCCGCTTGGGGGGCGGATTATAGCCCGCGACTATCGGCGCAGCGCAGGCGATATGACGTATTGTCCCGGCTATCCGGCGCGCCGCTGTCCGGTCTGCACCATTCGCTGCGATGCTCATCACGGATCCGCTTTTCTACGCAATCGCAATTCCGGTCGTCTTGCTCACCGGAATTTCGAAGACGGGCATTCCCGGGCTTTTCGGCGGGATGGCCGTCCCTCTCCTCGCGCTCGTCATGCCGCCGCAGCAGGCCGCCGCGCTGATGCTGCCTATCCTCTGCTGCATCGACCTCTTCGGGCTGCGTGCGTTCTGGGGAGTCTATGACCGACGCAACATGCCGATCCTGCTCGCGGGCCTCGCCATCGGGATCGTGGTCGGCACGCTTGTCTTCACGCTGGCGCCGCGCGACTTGATGCGGCTCCTGATTGGGGCGATTGCCGTCGTATTCGCTCTCAACAACATCCTTGGCTGGGCACGCAATCGTCCGCCGGCGACCGCATCGTGGCCGCGCGGCGTCTTTTGGTCGAGTCTATCCGGGCTTACGAGCTTCGTAGCGCACGCGGGCGCCGCGCCGATCATGGCGTACCTGTTGCCACAGCGCCTCGATCGGAGAATCTACGTCGGAACGACGGTATGGTTCTTCTTCGCCTCCAACTACGCCAAGATTCTTCCGTACGCGTACCTCGGGCAATTGGACCTCACCAACCTCGTGACAGCTCTTGTGTTGCTTCCATTCGTCCCCATCGGCGTCAAGCTCGGCGTCGTCGTTCAGGGCAAGCTCGACGAGCAAGTCGTTTTACCGGATCTGCTATTGGGCGCCTGCTCTGCATCGGACTCAAGTTGCTCGTATGACGGCGCTGCCGGATTCTTGCTAGGCGGGCCCGAGTTCGCGTCGCAACGGTTGGTCAGCGCAACAAACCAAGGAAACAGGTCTGGTGCTCGGGGCGCCGGAGATGGCGCGCCGCAGCTCAACCGCGCCCGAGCGAGCGGCGGATCACATCGTAGACGGCCTTCAGATCGTCGATTGGCATCTGCCCCGGCGCCGAGCTGCCGGCGCCGACGGCGAAGCTCAGCGCGGAGCCGAAGACGCCGCCGATCATCCGCGTGACCGCCCCGAGCGGGCCCATCGACATGCTGATCAGCGGAACGCGTGCTTTCGCGTCGGCCTGCGCCGTCGCGCGCAAGCAGCGAGAGCACGTCGGCGGCGTCACGCGGCATCACGGCGACCTTGGCGACATCGCCCCCCAGCCGCTCCGCCTCGAGGAAGCGCTGAACGAGAAAATCCTGCCCCGGCGTGTAGGCGAAGTTGTGATACGAGAGAATGACCCGCGCGCCGTGCGCGTGCGCATCGGCGACCACACGGCGCACGTGCTCCGGTTCATTGCCCATTTCGAAGTCGAGGAAGTCGACGAGCCCGCTCGCGCCGACCACGTCGTAGAGACGGACGACGGCCTCGTCGTCGATCGCGATCCGCTCGCCGCCTTCGCGCATCGAGCGCCGGGTGAAGATGATCGGCGCATCGCCGACGGCGGCGCGCAGCGCCTTCGCAGCGCCCAGCACGGCGGCCGAATCGCCGATGCCCTCGAAGTAGTCGACCCGCCATTCGATGACATCGGGTTTCTTCGCGACCACCGTCGCTGCCTCGGACAGGACCCGCTCACGCGTCTTCCCTACGAGCGGCGTGCAGATCAGCGGCGTTTCCGCGCCGAGCTTGCGTCCTCTGATATCGATGACTTTTGCCGGATTCATGGGTCGCCCATTATCGCACCGCGTGCGTCAAACAGCGGGCGCGGCGGCGGCGACCCCACCCAGGAACAGCCGATTGAGATCGGGATCGCCGAGCAGCTCCGCCGCCGGCCGGTCGAGCGCGAGACGCCCCATTTCGAGCACCAGCGCCCGGTTCGCGTACTTGAGCGCCGTGCGCACGTTCTGCTCGACCATCAGCACGGTCGTGCCGCTGTCGGCAAGATCGCGGAGCAGCGACATCACCTCCTGGACGAGCTTGGGTGAAAGCCCGATCGACGGCTCGTCGATCAGCAGCACCCGCGGCCGCAGCAGCAGCGCGCGGCCGATCTCGAGCTGCTTCTGCTCGCCGCCCGACATCGTCGACGCCTGGTTGTCGATGCGCTCGCGTATGCGCGGGAAACGCTGCAGCGCCTCGTCGATGCGTCGGGGCAGCTCCGCGCGGGGCAGCGTGATGCCGCCGAGCTCGAGGTTGTGCCGCACCGACAGCGAGCCGAACAGGTTGCGCCCCTGCGGCACGAAGGCGATGCCGTCGGCGAGAAGGTCGCGCGGCGGCTTGCCGTTGATCCGCTTGCCCTCGAAGCGGACTTCGCCGGAGCGCGGAACGAGCATGCCGAACAGCGTCTTCAGCACCGTCGACTTGCCCGCGCCGTTGGGACCGATCAACAGCGTGATCTCGCCGCGGCGCGCGTCGAGTGTCGTCTCGTTCAGGATCGTGAGGCTCGGCGAGTAGCCGGCGACGACTTTGTCGAACTCGATGATGTTGCCGGCCGCGGTCATCGGTCAGTTGCCCAGGTAGGCTTCGAGCACCTGCCGGTTCGCCTGCACCTCGCGGGGCGAACCTTCGGCCAGCACCTTGCCTTCCACCATGCAGATCACGTGAGGACAGAGCTTCATGATGAAGTCCATGTTGTGCTCGATCACGACGAAGCTGCCGCCCTGCGTCTCGTTGAGCGTGACGAGAAGCTCGCGCAGCTCTTCGACGAGGCTCGGGTTGACGCCCGCGCAGGGCTCGTCGAGCAGCACGAGGCGCGGCGCCGCCATGAACGCCATCGCGATGTCGATCAGCTTCTGCTGCCCGTAGGACAGCGTCCCGGCGTACAGCTTCGCAACGTGCTTCAGCCGGAAGAGCTCGATCATCTCGTCGGCGTGGTGACCGAGACCTGCATCCGGCCGCGCGAACAGCCGGGCGGGCAGCGTTCCCTTGAATTCCTGCGCGGCGACGATCAGGTTGTCGCGGACGGACAGCTTGCCGAAGACCTGCAGCGTCTGGAACGTGCGGCCGACGCCGCGGCGCGACAGCTCGAGCGCCGACATGCCCGTGATGTCCTCGCCGCAGAATTCGACGTGGCCGGCGCTGGGCTTGATCTGACCCAGGATGCTGTTGAAGAGCGTCGTCTTGCCGGAGCCGTTCGGCCCGATGACGCCGACGATCTCGCCCGGCCCGACCGACAGCGAGACCCCGTCGACCGCCTTGATCGCGCCATAGTGCTTGCGCACGCCCTTGACTTCGAGGAACGATGGCTCCGCATCGTCATTGGCTGCGTCCTCATGCGCCCGTTTTCGCCGGAACCGCTCGTGAATCGACAGCAATCCGCCCGGCAGCCATACCATCAGCACGACGACGGCGATGCCGAACACGGCGAGATACCACGTCTGCATGAACTTGAGCGATGGCGCGCTCGAGCCGCGCAGCAGTTCCGGCAGCAGGATCGTGATGAACGTGCCGACCACCGGCCCGAAGAACTTTCCCGGAGCCGCCGACGATCACGGCGAGCAGCATCATCAGCGACGTCGCGACGTGGAACGGCCCCGGCTCGATGAATTCGACGAGCGACGCGAAATAGACGCCGCCGACGCCGGCGCAGGCGGCGCCGATCGCGAACGCGAGCAGCGTGTACGCGGTGATGTTGACGCCGAGGCTCTCCGCGCGGATCGGATTGTCGCGCAGCGCCGCGAAGGCGCGCCCCCACGGCGAGCGCAGGAGCCACCACAGCAGCGAGTCCCAGCACGACGAGCGACGCCAGCGTGAAGTAGAAGAACGCGAGATGCCCGCCGAGATCGACACCGAATATCGCCGGTCTGCGGAATGCTCGAGATGCCGAAGGTGCCGCCGGTGATCTTCTCCTCGTTGCGCATGACGAGGTAGACGAGCACGTTGAATCCGAGCGTCGCGAACGCGAGGTAATGGTGCTGGACGCGCAGCGCCGGGAATCCCAGCGCGAGACCCAGCACGAAGCAGGAAAGGCCGGCGACCGGCAATACGAGCAGGAACGGCACAGCCGAGCTTCAGCAGGATCGCGGCGTGGTAGGCGCCGATGCCGAAGAATGCCGCGTGGCCGAGCGACATCTGGCCGGCGTAGCCGACGGTGAGATTGAGCCCGAACGTCGCCATCAGGTAGACGCAGTACAGCGTCAGCAAGGTAGACCTCGCTGCGCTTGAGATAGGCGGCGCCGATCGCGATCGCCAGCGAGCGCGAGGACGAGTGATCCCCAGCTTGACCCGCGAATTCATACCTTGCGCTCCTCGGCCTTGCCGAGCAGGCCCTCGGGACGGAACAGGATCACGATGAGGAACAGCATCAGCGCGACGCCTTCCTTGTACGCCGGCGACACGTAGAAGCCGACGACGTTCTCGAGGACGCCGATCAGCAGCGCCGCCGACGCAGCGCGCCGCGGGTCTGGTTGAAGCCGCCGATGATCGCGGCGAAGAACGCCTTCTGGCCGATCGAGTCGCCCATGTCGAACTTGGCGAGATACGTCGGCGTGACCAGTAGCGCCGCGACGACCGCCAGCACCGCATTGATCAGGAACGTGTAGAGCACCATCCGCTTGACGTCGATGCCGAGCACGCGCGCGGCGTCGGTGTTCTGCGCGACCGCCTGCATCGCCCGGCCGGTCACGGTGCGTGTGACGAACGCCTGCAGGCTCGACCACGATCAGTCCGGCGATCAGCAGCGTGCCGATGTCGGCGTACGAGATGTTGATCCCCGCAAGCGACAGCTGCCCTGCCGTGAACGGGCTCGAGAACTGGTGCGCCTCGGCGCTGTAGCCTGCCCGCACGAACGTCTTCAGGGCAATCGACAGACCGAGCGTGGCGATGACGAGCGGGATGACGCCGTGGCGGATCAGCGGGTCGACGATCAGCCGCTTGAATCCCCAGCCCAGTACGAGCATCGCGATGGCGCAGGTGATCAGGAAGGCGAGCCACGGCGGCGCGCCTGCCGCAATGCAGAAAAGCATGCCGAACGCCGGCAGCATCACGAACTCGCCCTGCGCGAAGTTGATCGTCCCCGACGCCTGCCAGAGCAGCGTGAAGCCGAGCGCCGCGAGCGCGTAGATCGCGCCGGTCGCGCAGCCGGATACGACGAGTTGGAGCAGGTCGGCCATGGTACGGTCCTCGCTGGACGTGCGTCGGCCGGCGCGCGAACAGAGGCCCCGCGTCGCCGGCTTCCAGCCGCGTTACTTGGCGCCGATCGGCGGCAACGTTTCCGTCACCACGCCCTTGCCGTTGACGACCGTGACCAGGAAGCTCTCGCGGTCGAGGTCGCCCTTGTCGTCGAAACTGACGTCCATCAGCACGCCGGGATACTCCTTCGCCGAGATCTTCGCGCCGTGCAGCGTCTTCGCGAACGCCTTCGAGTCGAACTTGCCGTTCTTTTCGGTGATCGCCTTGACGATGTAGGCTGCGGTGTAACCCTTCATCCCGTTGTGATCGCTCTTGTACTTGTACTCGGCCTGGAACTTCTGGTCGAATGCCTTGACATTCGGGTTCGGTGCATCGGCGGTCAAACCGACGTGGGCAGTTGCTCCGTTCGCGGCGTCGCCCGCGAGCTCGATCACCTTCTGCCCGGTCAACGTGGTCTCGCCGATGATCGGCTTGTCGTAGCCCTGTTTCTTCAGCTCGCGCAGCGCGCGGGCGGACTCCTCCTCGTTCGTATAAACGAACAGTGCATCGGCATTCGATTGCTTCGCCTTCAGCACTGCGCCCGAGAAGTCGACCTGCCCCGGATCGGTCGAGATGTCCGCAACGACCTTGATGCCCTGCGCATCGAGCGCCTTCGCCATCGTGTCGCGACCGCCTTTGCCGAAGTCGTTGTTGACCCAGATCATCGCAATCGTCTTTGCCTTGACCTTGTCCTTGATGTATCGCGCCAACTTGGGCATTGCGGTGTCCTGCGTGAACGACGTGCGGAACACGTACGGGTTGCCCTGCTGCGTGATGTTGGCCGCTTCGCCGCCAGTGAAGTTGGGGATCTCGCCCTTGCGGGTTTCTGCCATGCTGACGATGAACGATCCCGAGAAGATCGGGCCGAGCACGACGTATGCGCCGTCGTCGACGGCCTTGGCCGCGAGCCCCTTGGCGACGCCGGGATTGGTCTGCGTGTCCATCGACACGTAGTCGATCTTGCGTCCGAGAATGCCGCCCGCGGCGTTGATTTCCTTGAAGGCGAGCTTCGCGCCATTGTCGAAATTCGTGCCGGCCGTCGCGCCGCCGCCCGACAGCTCGACGATGCCGACGATCTTCACCGGCTGCTGCTGCGCCGCCAGCATCAGTGGAAAGGCCAGCACTGCGCCTGCAATTGCGAGACGACCAATACGGCTTTCCATGTTCACCTCCTCAGGAATTGTGAATATACTGCAGGGAATTGCGCTGTCGAGCCGGATGGTCGTCAGTACGCGACCTTGGCCACGGCGCGCAGCTCGTCCGGCGTCGTCGTGCCGAAGCCGAAGAACTCGAGGTACGCCGGAATCATTTCGAACAGCATGTCGGTGCCGACCTGGTAGCGGCATCCGCGCTCGCGCGCCGCCTGCAGCAGCGGCGTGATCTCCTGCTTCATCACGACCTCGCCGACGAACGTCGTCGGCGCGAGGCGCGTGACGTCGAACGGAAGCGGATCCGACGGTTTCATGCCGAGCGGCGTGCAGTTGACGACGAGGTCGTAGCCGGCCGGATCGTTGGAGCGGAGGTCGACGGCGAGCTTCGGGTAGTGCTTTCGCAGCCGCTCTGCGAGTCCCTCCGCCGACGCGGAATTGGTGTCGAACAGCGCGATCGCAGCGACTCCGTCCGCCGCCAGCGAGGCGGCGATCGCCGATCCGACACCGCCGGTGCCGACGACGAGGCACTTGGCGCCGGCGAACGCGAATCCCTTGCGCCGCAGGCCGCGCGTGAATCCCGTGCCGTCGAACATGTCGCCCAGCAGCGTGCCGTCGGGTCGCAGCAGCACCGCATTGCACGATCCGGCGATCTTCACCGTCGTCGTGCACTCGTCGACCAGCGCGACGGTCGTGACCTTGTGCGGCATCGTGATCAGCGCGCCGCGTATGTTGGTGAGCCTGAACAACGCCTTCAACGTCGTCGGATAGTCCTCGGCCTTGACGCCCATCGGCACGACGACCGCGTCGATGCCGTGCGCCTCGAACCACGGGTTGTAGATGAGCGGCGCCTTGAACGACTCGGTCGGGTAGCCGATGTGCGCGATGAGCGTCGTCTTGCCGCTGATCATGCCGCCCTCGCACCCGGTGTCACCGAGGCCTCGCCGCCCAGACGTGCTGACGATCCGTCCCGACCGCGCGGCTTCCGCGATGGCGTCGGTGACGAGCAGGTTCCGCAACCCGTCGCGGGCCGTTACGAGCGGCTCGGCCTCGCCGCGGATCACCGCGGCAAAGTGCTCGATCTGGCGCGCGAGCGGATCGTCGCGCTGCAACGGCACCGTGCGCGTCGTGAACGGCTTGTACCAGGAGCGATCCTCGTTCCTCTCGTAAGTATCGGAGGCGCATCGTCGGAATGCCGAGCGAGCCGTTCGCGCCGATCATCGTATACGCGTCCTCGTCCTCATAGGTCGCATACGCCTTGTTCTCCTGCGACGTCTGCTCCCAGCTCTTCGGCGAGGCCGCGGTGTCGGAAAGCAGAAACGTCCCCAGGGCGCCGTTTTCGAAGCGCAGATTGATCGCGACGGTATCCTCGACCGCGAAAGCCGCGCGTCGCGCTCGACGCGAACGCCTGCACCGCGACGATCTCGCCGACCATCGCGCGCAGGTTGCCGATCTCGTGGATCATGTTGATGAGGATCGGGCCGCCACCCGGCTGCCGCCGCCACGCGTTCGCGCCGTCGTAATAGCCTTCAGCGTCCGGCTTGTAGAACACGGCGCTGCCCATCACGCCGACCAGCGGCCCGAGAATGCCCGATGTCACGATCTCCACCGCCTTGTGCAGGATCGGACTGTGCCGGCGATGGTGGCCGACCAGCAGCTTCACGCCGCTGCGCTCGGCCGCCTCGCACAGCCGCAGACCCTCGGCATAGCGTATGTCCGATCGGCTTTTCGACGAGCGCAGGCACACCCGCTGCCACGCACTCGAGTCCCTGCGTCGACGTGCAGAGCGTTCGGTGTCGCGATGACCACGCCGTCCGGGCGACCCTCGGCGAAAAGCTCGGCAAGCGAGCGATGCAGCGGCACGCCCGCTTCATGCTGCGACGTTCGCCGCAGCCGCCGAGACGTCGACGATCGAGGCGAGCTCGGCGTTCCGGCTCTTGCGAATCTCCTCGATGTGACGAAGACCGATGAGCCCGGCGCCGACAACCGCGATGCGAACTTTGTGCATGAACGTTCAGTGATCGATGGGCAGCCAGGGCCACGGCGCAGCGCATCGCTGCACCGTGCGCCCCCAAGAAACCCTGGTAATTACTTGCCGCGGACCTTGTCGATCTCGGCGTAGACCTGCTTCGCGAAGTCGGCGCCAACGCTGGCGCTGTACTTGTCGATGACGGGCTTCAGCTTCGTCCGGATCTTCGCGAGCTCGGCGGGCGGCAGCTCCGTGTATTCCATCGTCTTCTTCAGGTTCGCGAGCGCGACGTCCTGCGCATCGCGCGACACCTTGCGCTGGTACGTCTGCGCTTCCGTCGCCGCCGCCGATCAGGACCTGTTGCTCGTCCTTGTTGAGACGGTCCCAGGTCTTCTTGCTGATGAACATCGACTGCGGATTGTAGATGTGCCGGGTGCCGGCCAGGAATTTCTGTACCTCCTGGAACTTGTTCGCCTCGATCACGGTGAACGGATTCTCCTGGCCGTCGATCGTCTTCTGCTCGAGCGCGGTGTAGACCTCTGGGAACGGCATCGGCACCGCGTTGGCGCCCAGTGCGTTGAACGTGTCGATGTAGATCGGCGACTGGATGACCCGGATCTTGAGACCGGCGATGTCGTCCGCCGTCTTGATCGCGTGCTTGCTGTCGGTCACGTTGCGGAAGCCCAGGTCGCAATAGCCGAGGTTGATGAGTCCTTTTTCCGGCAGCTTGTCGGAAAGCGCCTTGCCGATCGGGCCGTCCAGGATGGCGTCGGCTTCCTTCGCGTCGTTGAACAGGAACGGGAAGTCGACGATCGCGAACTCCTTCACCTGCCCCTGCAGGATGCCGGCGTTCATCGACGTCATGTCGATCGTGCCGCCCTGCACTGCCGAGAGCACCTGCACGTCGCCGCCCAGCACGCCGCCCGGAAAGAGCTTGACCTGCATCTTGCCGCCGCTCTTCTGCGCGACCAGGTCGGCGAACTTCTGCCCGCCGAGCGTAATCGGGTGGCCGGCCGGATTCTGCGTAGTCCAGCGGAGCGTCTGCTCGCGGACCTGCGCCTGCGCGGCGCCGGCCGCAATCAGCATCCCGCACGCTACCGCCGCCATCCATTTCGTCGATTGCTTCATTTCAAGCTCCTCTCTAAAGTGACACTACCGGTAACCGCTTTATCGATGTTCCGAGCCGCACTGCGCCTTCGAGAAGTCCGCCTGCCTCAACCGCTGAACCACTTCGCCGGCCCCGTGACGAGCCTCGGGAAGACGATCAGCAGAAATAGCACGACGAGCTGCGCGATCATGAACGGCCACACACCCTTGATGATGTCGTCCATCTTGATCTTCGCGACGCCGCAGACGACGTTGAGCACCGTGCCCACGGGCGGCGTGATGAGACCGATCGAGTTGTTGATGATGAACAGCACGCCGAAGTAGATCGGATCGATGCCGGCCGCCTTGACGATCGGCATCAGCACCGGCGTCAGGATCAGGATCGTCGGCGTCATGTCGAGCGCGGTGCCGACGATCACGACGAGGACCTGCATCGCGATCATGAGCAGCATCGGGCTGCCCATGAACGGCTGCAGCAGCGCGGTCACCTGCGCGGGCAACTCGGCGATGGTGATGAGCCACGCCGACACGAGCGCTGCCGCCACCAGGAACATGACGATCGCGGTCGTCTCGGCCGCGGTCACGAACACGCGGTAGAGATCGGTCCACTTGAGTTCCTTGTAGATGAACATCGCGACGAACAGCGCGTACACCGCGCAGACGACCGCGGCTTCGGTCGGCGTGAAGATGCCGAACTTGAGGCCGAAGATGATGATGCCGGGCAGCGCGAGCGCCCATGCGCCGTCGACGAGCGCGTGGATGACCTCCGTCGCTGTGGCCTTGGGCGGTGTCGACCGTCGTCTCCTTGCGCACTTCCAACCACCAGGCGACCGCCAGGCCGACGCCGATCAGGATGCCCGGCACGATGCCGGCGAGGAACAGCTTCGAGATCGACAGGCCGGCCGCGACGCCGAAGATGATGAAGCCGATCGACGGCGGGATGATCGGCCCGATGATGCCGCCGGCGGCGATGAGCCCCGCGGACTTGGCCGGATCGTGGCCGGCCTTGACCATCATCGGAAACAACAGCGCGGAAAGCGCGGCCGCGTCGGCGACGGCCGAGCCCGACAGCGCGGCCAGGATGCACGAGGCGAGGATCACGACATAGCCGAGGCCGCCTCGTACGTGCCCCACCAGCGTGAGCGCCACGTTGACGATGCGTTTCGACAGGCCGCCGGTGTTCATGATCTCGCCTGCCAGCAGGAAGAACGGGGCGGCCATCAGCGGGAAGCTGTCGGCGCCGGCGATGAGGTTCTGCGCGATGATCTGCGCGTCCATCATGTTGAGCTGGTACATGAGCGCGACGCCGCACACGAGCAGCGCGAACGCGATCGGCATTCCGAGCGCCATGGCGCCCAGAAGCGAGAACAGGAAGACGGCGATGGTCATGATGGCCTCCGTCAGCGCTTCTTGCCGGCGGACGACCCGGGGCCCGCGTCGTGCGCGTCGACCTCGCCGGCGAATTCGGCCTCGACCTCCTCCTCGGACTCGCGCACCTGGATCAGGTCCTGTTCGCGTCACCTGTCCGGTCACCGCCCGCCAGAGGTTTCGCAGAAGGAGACCGCCGGCGGCGACGCAAAAGAAGATGCCGACGCTGTAGTAGAACCACCCTGACGACAGTCCGGTGGCCGGCGCCATGTTGTCGAGGTTGATGATCGTCTGCTGCCAGCTGCCGACGAAGAACAGGTAGACGCAGTACAGCATCAGCGCGTTGGAGAGCAGGAAGCACGCCTTCTTGCCCCATGCGGGCAAGCGCGACACGACCGAGTCCATGCCGAGGTGCGCGTGGTCGCGCAGCGCAACGACCGCGCCGACGAACGTCAGCCACACGAATAGCCAGCGCGAAAGCTCCTCGGAGATCGTGATCCCGGAGTTGAACGCATAACGCAGAAAAACGTTGCCGAACACCAGCACCACCATCGCGGCGAGACAGAAGGCGATGAACGCGCGCAACGCGCGGAAGGACAGGTCGATGACGCGGGTCATGGCGGGAATTCCTTCGCTCGCTGGAACGTTCAATCAGTGGGCGCCGGCGCCCACACGGCCGGTCGTGCGCGCGCGCACGGCGGCGCGGCGGTCGGCGGACATGTCGTCGAGCTGGCTCTTCGCCACGAGGAGAGCGAGGCGTGCGACCTCCTCCGGTCCCACGGCCCTGGTCAGCGCGACGCGGGGAATCTCCAGCGCATAGGGAATCTTCTGCGGCATTCGCGCCAGGATTTCGCGACGTCGATCCCGCCTTCGCCGGGAAACTGCCGCTCGTCGCGCGCCGTGCGGATGATGCCCGCCATCGTCGGCGGCACCTCCTTCGCCGCGTCGCAGACGTGAGCGAAACGGAACCACTCGCGCGGCAGTGCGGCGAGCTCGTCGAGGCTCGAGTCGGATCGCCCGAAGTGCAGCATGTCGACCAGGATGCCGGCGTTGCGTCCGGTTGACGGCGCGCACGACGCGGGCGGCCTCGGCGAGACTTGCCGGTTTCGGTCCAGTGCGGAAATTCGAGGCTGACGAAGATGCCGCGCGGCTTCGCGAGATCGCACAGCCGCGCGAACCGCGCGGTCTTGCGCTCGCGATCGGGATCGGGCAAGCTGGGCGATGACGTGCTGCGCTCCCAGCTCGGCGGTGGCATCGAGCTCCGCAAGGAAATTCTCGGGCTCGAGCGCTGGATCCATCCGGAACAGTTCGACGTCGTGGCACGGCGATGCCGGTGTCGGCGAGCCGCGCCTTGGTCTCCTTCATCAGCGCCTTGTCGCGCGCGAGGTCGTAGAGCACCTCGTCGGGCGTGACGCGCGTCATGCGCAGTGCCCACGTAGCGATAGCCCGTGCGCGCCGCGACGTCGACGAGCTGCGGCGGCGTCAGCGACAGCGCGGTCAGGTGCGCAAGCGAGTAGTCGTGCTTCATGGTCCGGTGCCTCCTCAACTTGGCGATGGGCGAGGTCAATCGGGTCCGCGTTCAGCCGTCGGTGGCGACGTGATGAACCTTCTTGCCGGGCGAGTAGATGTCCATGATGTTCCAGTGCCCCGCGGTCGGCACCGGCTCGTTCTTCATGTAGACGTCGATGACGACCGGCCGCTTCGACTTGATCGCCTTCTGCAGTGCCGGCTTGAATTCGTCTGCCGAAGCCGACCTTGACGCCGTCGATGCCGTAGGCGCGTGCGATCGCCGCGTAGTCCGGCGACCAGGTCTTGCCGTTCTTCTCGAACACGGTTCCGAACGTCGTGCCGTAGTGCGCAGCCTCGAGGCCGGCGATGGTGCCGAACGCGTGGTTGTTCATGATCACCCAGATCACCGCGATGTCCTCCTCGAACGCGGTGGCGAGCGCCGCCGGGTTCTGGCCGAAGCCGCCGTCGCCGACGAGCGCAACGACGACGCGATCGGGACACGCGACCTTCGCTCCCAGCGCGGCCGGCGACCCGAAGCCCATCGTCGCGAAGCCGCCCGGCGTGTAAGATCGTGCCCGGCGTGTAGATCGGAAATTGCTGACCGACACCGTTCTTGTTCCAGCCCACGTCCGTGCAGATCAGTGCATCGCGCGGCAGCGCCGCACGAAGGTCGGCGAGGATCCGCTCGGGACGCATCGGCCATGCGCTGCTTTCCATCGCCTTCCGGTTGCCGGCGACGAAGGCCTTGCGGTTCGCCGCCATCTCGGCGAGCAGCTTCGGCCGTTGTACGCCCTTGGGCGCAATCCTGCGCGCGACGCGGTTCAGCACTTTCAGCGCTTCCCGGAGATCCGCCACCGCGCCGATCGCAACCGGGTAGTTGCGGCCGATCTCGGCGGGGTCGATGTCGATCTGGATCAGCTTCGTCGGCGGGAAGCTGAACGTGTACTCCTCCTCCCACGAGCTGCAGTCCGCCTCGGAGAACCGCGTGCCGAGGCCGAGGATCCAGTCGGCGCCCTTGCACTTGTCGTTGATGAACTTCGTGCCCCAGAAGCCCGTCATCCCGAGGATCAGCGGATGGTCGTCCGGCAGCGCGCCCTTGCCCATCAGCGTGTGCGCGACCGGCAGCGACAGGTGCTCGGCGAACTCGCGCATCTCCTCGGCCGCGTCGGCGAGCAGGATGCCGCCGCCGACGTACATCAGCGGCGTCTTCGCCTTGATCAGCTGGCGGACGATCTCCTCCGCGGTCTCGTCGTCGAGCGAGGGCTTGCGCATCACCTTGGAGTTGGCGAGCACGCGCTTCCACAGCGCGACGTCGATTTCCTTGGAGAAGATGTCCATCGGCACGTCGACCAGCACCGGTCCCGGGCGCCCGCTCTCGGCCAGCGCGAACGCCTTTTCGATGATCTCGGGGAAGAGATGCGGCGAGTCCACGCGCCACGCGCGCTTGACGAACGGCCGGTAGATTTCGTACTGCGAAGCGTCGGCGTGCAGGTTCACTTCCTGGTGCGGGTGCTTGCCGTAATAGTGCGACGGCACGTCGCCGGCGATGACGACCATCGGAATCGAGTCGAGCGCCGCGTTGGCGACGCCGGTGGCCGCGTTGGTGAGGCCGGGGCTCAAGTGCGTCAGCACGACGGAGGTCGTCTTCGACGCCCGCGCGTAGCCGTCGGCCGCGTGCGCCGCGATCTGCTCGTGACGCGTATTGACGAACTTGATCTTCCTGCTCTTCGACAGTGCCGCGAGCACCGCGATGTTGGTGTGGCCGCACAGTCCGAAGATATGGCGGACGCCGCGCGCCTCGAGGTACTTCACCAGCTGGTTTGCAATCAGGTCCTTCATGAACTGCTCCTCCAATCGGGTTCCGCGCCGGCTTCAGGTGGTGATGGTTTCGACTTCCGCTTCGAGCGCCGGATCGTAGAACGTGCCGAAGAGCTCCTCGTCGGAGGGCTTGTCCTCCTTGATCGGCACCGACACCCATGTCGTGTTCATGTAGTGCTTGAGATGAACGTTCTCGGAAACGATGTTGCCGCCCCAGGTGCCGCAACCCAGGCTCGACGTCATCGGCATGCCGTTGTTGAAGGCGCCGGCATTCGCCTTCGACTGCGGCTGCCGCACCATGATCCGCGATACCGGAGCGGCGAGCGCGAGGCGGTGGATATGGTCCTGGTCGAACGAATAGATGCCGCACGAGTGGCCCTTGCCGCCCACCTCGTAGATGCCGCGCATCATGTCGAGCGCCTGGTTGAAGCCCTTGTACTTGTAGACGGCCAGCAGCGTGGTGAGCTTCTCGCCGGAGAAAGGATGGTCCCTGCCGATGCCGTCGCCGTGGACCATGATGAACTTGCGGTCCGCGGGAATCGTGAAGCCTGCCGCCTTGGCGAGCTGCTGCGGCGAGATCGCGACCGTGTCCGGCGTCCGGTGCGCCTCGTCGTCCCACATCGTGCGGCGCAGCGCCGCTTTTTCCTGATCGCTGGCAAGGTAGCCGCCCTCGATCTGCAGCTGCGCGAGCAGCTTGTCGAAGATCGACGCCTCGATGATGAGGTTGCCGTCCGCCGAGCACCCGGAGCCGAAGTCGGAGGTCTTGGAAAGCCGCGTGTTGCGGGCGGCTTCCTCGATGTTCGCCGTCTCGTCGATGATCATCGTCGAGTTGCCGGCGCCGACGCCATAGGCCGGCGTGCCGGAGCTGTACGCGGCGCGGACCATCGGCTGGCCGCCGGTCGCGACGATCAGGTCCGCGCGCGCCATCAGCGCCTGCGACATCGGAATATTGACGCGCGTGAGGCACTGCAGGATGTCGGCGGGCGCGCCTTCGCGCTCGAGCGCCTCGCGCATCAGGCGCACCGTCTCGAACGATGTCTTCTTGGAGCGCGGGTGCGGCGAGAAGATCACGACGTCGCGCGCCTTGATCCCGTAGATCGCGTTGCCGGCCGGCGTCAGGTCCGGGTTCGTCGTCGGGACGATGCAGGCGATGATCCCCGCGGGCTTGGCGTACTTGACGATGCCCTTTTCGGGCAGCTCCTCGATGATGCCCACGCTCTTCTGGCGCAATGCGTCGCGCAGCACGCCCCGGATCTTCATCCGCTTGCCCATCCGGCTCACCGCGTCGCCGAGGCCGGATTCCTTGATGCCCATGTCGACGAGACGCGTGAATGTCTGCTTGTTCGCCACCGCCCAGGCCACCGCCTGGCACAGGCGATCCACGCGGGCCTGGTCGTAGGTTTCGATGATCGCGAGCGCCTTGGCGGCGCGCGCGAACACGTCATCGAGCTCCTGCTGCTGTTCGTCGGTGATGCCCTTCTTGATCTCCGGAGCGGCCATCTCGTTTCCTCGTCGCGTGGGGTTCGCCGCAGGCGCAATCGCAGGCGCCCGGGTCTGATTTGCCGTAACGATAGGGCTCCGCACCAAAGGGGGTCAAGGGCGTATAGCGACTAAGTGGGCGTATAGCGCCCATAAAATCCGCATTGCGCCCAAAGTTTACGGTAAGCTTCCGCACGTTCAGCGGGGAAAGGCTCCGGCGGTTCGCCTGGCGCCCCGTGCTCGAACGTGATTCGCGAGGTCCTCATGGTGAAACGCAGCACGGCATTGCGTGAGGTCGAAGTCGACGACACCGAGCAGCGGCCGCTGGCCTCCGCCCCGCTCTCGTTCACCGCCCCCGACGCGGTGGCCGCGGACACGATCGCGAGATTCGATGACGACCCCGATTTCGTCACCGCGCTCGCTCGCGGGCTCGCCGTTCTGCTCGCGCTGTCCGACAAGCGGCGGCGGATGTCGATTGCGCAGGTGAGCCATCGCACGGGAATTCCGCGTGCCGCCGCGCGCCGCAGCCTGCACACGCTCGCGAAGCTCGGCTTTGTCGCGGTGGACGACGCCCGGCGCTTCTACCTGCGGCCGCGCGTGCTGTCGTTCAGCCATGCGTACCTGTCCGCATCGCCGATCGCGGTGCTCGCGCAGCCGATCCTCGACCGCCTCGGCGAATCGCTGCACGAGGCGTGCTCGCTCGCGACGCTCGACGGCGACGAGATCGTCTATATCGCGCGCTCGACGTCGTCGCGGATCATGTCGCCGTCGCTCAATGTCGGGCGCCGCCTTCCCGCCTACTGCACGTCGATCGGGCACGTCATGCTCGCCCATTTGCCGGAAAGCGAGCTCGAGGGTTACCTCGAGCGCGTTCGCTTTCATCCGTACACCGAATACACCCCTAACACGGTGGCCAAGCTCCATGCGCTGCTGCGCGCGGTGCGCGAATCGGGCTATGCCTTCGCGAGCCAGCTGATGGAGCCGCGACTGTGCACGCTCGCGGTGCCGGTCCGCGACGCCGGCGGCAACTACGTCGCCGGCCTCAACGTCATCCTGCAAGGGCGCCTCGTCTCGCGCAGCGAAATGGCCGAGCGCCATTACCAGCCGCTGCAGCAGGCGGCGCTGGAGCTGGGCTCGCTGCTGCTCCCGTGACCGGCGGCAAGCCGGTACGCTATGATCTCGGCGCGCGAGCGCGATTCGCTGCTTTAACGGATCGTGGAAGAGCGACGACGACGGTTGACGAGGATTCATGACCCCCACCCTGGACCGCGAGGCGGTTCCCGAACCGCATAACCCGCTCGGCATCGACGGGCTCGAGTTCATCGAATTCGCGACATCGAAGCCGCAGGCATTGGGCGGGGTGCTGGAGACGATGGGCTTTCGGCCGATCGCGCGGCACCGCTCGCGCGAGGTGGAGCTCTATCGGCAGGGCACGATGAACGTCATCGTGAACTCGCAGCCGGCCGACGTGCCGCGCACCGTGCAGCCCGTCGAGCGGCCCGTCATCAGCGCGATCGCGATCCGGGTGCGCGACGCCGACGCCGCATTCGGGCGCGCGCTCGAGCTCGGCGCCTGGGCGATCCCCGTGCGCGCCCGCGCGATGGAGCTCAACATTCCGGCGATCCACGGCGTCGGCGAGAGCCTCATCTATTTCGTCGACCGTTACGACGACTTCTCGATCTACGACATCGACTTCCGCGCGATCCCGACGGTCGATCCGCATCCGCCGGCGATCGCGGGCATGAATTTCTTCGGCGTCGTCCAGTACATCGGCGCCGACCGCACGGCGGACTGGGTCGAGTTCTACGGGCAGATCTTCGGCTTCACCCCGCTGCCGGACAATGTCCGCTTCGGCATCATGCCGAAGGGACTCCTGCTGCAGAGCCCGTGCCGCAAGTTCTATCTGCAGCTGATCGAGCCCGACGACACCGCGCGCTTCGCGCCGGCGGAGGAACACCTGCAGCGGATCGGGCTCGGGACCCCGGACGTGAACGCCGCCGTGGCCGAGCTCGGCAAGCGCGGCGTCGAGTTCCTGGCCTCGGAAAGAGTGCATCCGAGCGAGCGCGGGGCTCTCACCAAGGCCGTGCTCGGCAGCGTGATGTTCGAGCTGGTCCACGCCTAGCGCGCCGGCGAGCGATGAATTTCAGCGACATCGGGATCGACACCGCGTCGCTCGCGGGCTCGCTCGAATCGAAGCTCGCCGCGTCGCGGGCCGCGGGCTTCGCGCAGGTGATGATCTCGGCCGCCGACATCGCCGGCCATGCGGGAGGCGCTGCGACCGGCATTCGCGCCGTGCGCGAATCCGGGCTTGCGGTCACGGGGCTCGAAGCGCTGCGCGACTTCGAGGGACTCGAGGGCCAGCTTCACGCCTACAAGCTCGACGTCGCGAAATCGATGCTGGAGATCTGTGGCGCGATCGGCGCCCGGCTCCTCCTCGTCGAGGCGTCGACATCCGCGCACGCCGACGCCGGCATCGACTCGATCGTCCGCGACCTCCGGAAGCTCTCGCTGCTTGCCGTGCCGCTCGGCATCCGGATCGCGTTCAAGGGCTTGTCGTGGAGCCGCACGGTGAAGGATTTCGCGGCGGCGGGGGACATCGTCTTCCGCGCCAACTGCCCGAATCTCGGCATCGCGATCGACGCGTTCGACATCATCGCGGCAGGGGTTCCGCCGGAGGACGCCGAAGGCATCGACCCCGACCAGATCTTCCTCGTCCAGCTGTCCGATTTCATGGGGCAGGAAATCCGGACGACCGAAGAGCAGGCGACCGCCGCCCGGCACTTTCGCGTCTTCCCCGGCGAGGGCGCGCACAGCGAGGCGCTCGCCAATCTCGTCACCCGCCTCGATGCGATCGGCTATTACGGCGACTACAGCTTCGACGTCTACAACGACGACTACCTGCAGATGCCGCCGGAGACCGTCGCGGATCGCGCGCGGCGCGCAGCCGACTGGCTCGGGGAAACGGTGCTGCGACGCGCGCTGCCGGTGCCCAACATGGAACGCCTGCGGCGCGCCACAGGGCCGGAAGGATAATCGATGGGCATGGAGTACCGCCGTCTCGGCGACAGCGGCCTCGAGGTGTCGGCGGTCTGCCTCGGCACGATGACCTTCGCCGACCGCACCGATGCCGCCGAGGCGCAGCGCATCGTCGATGCGGCCTTCGATGCCGGCGTCAACTTCATCGACACGGCCGACGCCTACAGCAAGGGCGGCTCCGAGCGCGTCGTCGGCGCCGCTATCGCCAAGCACCGCCGGCGCTGGATTCTCGCCACCAAGGTCGCCAACGCGATGGCTCAGGGAAAGCCGCATGACGGCGGCTTGTCGCGGCGCTGGATGCTGCAGGCATGCGACGACAGCCTCGCGCGGCTTGCCACCGATTGCATCGACATTTACTACCTGCACAAGGACGATCCCGACACGCCGCTCGCGGAAACGATCGGCGCGATGGGCGATCTCATCCGCAGCGGCAAGGTGCGCTACTTCGGCGTGTCGAATTACCGCGGCTGGCGGATCGCCGAAGTCGTCGCCGAGTGCGAAGCGCAGGGCGTGCCGCGGCCGGTCGTCTGCCAGCCCTACTACAACCTGCTGAACCGGATGCCCGAAGTCGAGATCCTGCCCGCCTGCGACTATTACGGCCTCGGCGTCGCGCCGTATTCGCCGATCGCGCGCGGCGTGCTCACCGGCAAGTACCGCGGCGGCGGCGCGCCGCCGGATTCGCGCGCCGGCGTCAAGGACCAGCGGATGATGGAGACGGAATTCCGCGCGGAGTCGCTGGCGATCGCCGAGAAGCTCGAGGCGCACGCGAAAAAGACGGGCCGCACGGCGACGCAGTTCGCGCTCGCGTGGCTGTGGGCGAACCGTATCGTCTCGTCGGTGATCGCCGGCCCGCGGACGCTCGCGCAGTGGCGGGAGTACGTCGACGCGATCGGCACGCCATGGCGCGACGAGGACGAAGCGCTCGTCGATTCGCTGGTGCGTCCGGGCCACCCGTCGACGCCGGGCTACAGCGATCCGCAATATCCGTTCTTCGGGCGACGGCTCGAATGACGAGCCTGGCGGCATCGGCGCGGCGGCTTCGGCCGAGGCGGCCGCCGCGCGGATGACAGTCTAGGGGATTTTTTCTCCGGCCGTCACCGCGAACGGCAGCCGGTTTTCCGGCGGCGACAACGGGCACGACCAGCGCTCGTCGTAGGCGCACGACGGGTTGTACGCGTAATTGAAGTCGAGCACGATCGAGCTCTCGCCAACACCGAGATCCGCTCCTTTGATCGTGTCGTAGAGATAGCGCCCGCCGCCGTAGGTTTCGGCACCGCTCGTGGCGTCCAGAAATGGCAGCCACACGCCGCCGCCATAGCCTTCGAGCCAATACAGCGCGAGCGATCGTGCTGTGCCATCCTGCGCGAAGTGTGCACGGCCGATGCGCGCGCAGCGCAGGCGGCCGTCGCTCGCGAGATCGAATTCGAACTCGACGCCGGCGGAATCGGGCTCGACGGTGGCGACGTAGCGCCATGCCGGATCGTAGTCGAACCAGCGCGTGCCCTGCCATTCGCCGCGGCGCTCCGCCGGGATCGGACTGTCCGGATGCTCGCGGAAAAGGCGATCACGGGCGCGACGGAACCGCGCCGCCGCCGCGGCGGGATCGCTCTGGGTCGCGGTGCGCAACGCCGCATAGTGCTCGGCAACGGTCCGCCGCCACTGGGCGAGACGCAACGGATCCGGAGGCACGCCCACGGCGTCGCTAGAGCGGGTTGACGACGCCATGCGGCACGTGGCCCGCGGCGACGTGCTTCGCCGCGGACTCGACGTGCGTTCGCTGATCGTCGAAGAAGATGTCGGCGCGGAACGCGCGCAGGATCTCGCCCTTGTCGAGGCCGCCCAGAAAGAACATCTTGTCGATCCGGATGTTCCAGGCGCGCAGCGTTCGAATGACGCGTTCGTGCGCCGGCGCGCTGCGCGCCGTCACGAGTGCCGTGGTGATGGGGCTCGCGTCGTCGGGAAAATCCGCCTGGATCCGATGCAGTCCGGCCAGGAATTCCTTGAACGGCCCGCCGGACAGCGGCAGCAGCGCCGCATCCGATTCGCTGCGCGCGAACGCGGCGAGCCCTTTTTCCTGGTACACGCGCTCGGCTTCGTCGGAGAACAGGACGGCGTCGCCGTCGAACGCGATGCGCAGCCCGTCGCTTTCGTTCGCCGGACCTGCGCTCGGAAAGATCGTCGCCGCCGCATGTCCATCGTCGAGCGCGTGCCGCACGTCGCCCGTGTCGGCGGACAGGAACAGGTGCGCGCCGAATGCCGGCACATAGCGCGACGTCGGCTCGCCTTTCGTAAATGCTGCGCGCGTGATGTCGAGGCCGTAATGCTTGATCGAGTTGAAGACCCGCAGGCCGGTGTCGGCCGAGTTGCGCGACAGCAGGATCACCTCGACGTACTGCTTGTCGGGACGATTGAGGCGCAGCAGCTTCTTCACCAGCGCGAACGCCGGACCCGGCGCGAGGATCTCGTCCTCGTGCTCGACCTGGTAACGATGGTACGCATCGACGCCCGCCTCGGTATAGATGCGGTGGCTCTCGGTGAGGTCGAACAGCGCGCGCGAGCTGATCGCGACGACCAGCTTGCCGGCGAGCGTGGGGCGGGGCATGCGGAAGTATAGCCCCGGCGAGCTGCTATCTAGGCCGCTCGCCTCAGCCCGTCGCCGAGCTCCGCGAACACCGCGCGCACTTCCTCGACCGCCCAGTCGAGCGCCTCGCGGTCGATGACGAGCGGCGGGGCGAAGCGCACGACCGTCCCGTGCGTGTCCTTCGACAGGATCCCGCGCGCGAGCAGCCGGTCGACGACGTCGCGCGCCGTCAAGCGCTCGCCGTCGACCTCGAGGCCGACGAAGAGACCCTTGCCGCGCACCTCCTTGACGAGCGGGCTCTTGATCGTGCGGAGGCGTTCGAGCAGATGCGCGCCCATTTCGGCCGAACGCTCGATCAGCCTTTCGTCGAACAGCACGTCGAGCGCCGCGAGGCCCACCGCGGACGCCAGCGGATTGCCGCCGAACGTGCTGCCGTGATCGCCGGGCGAGAACACCTGCATCAGGCTCTCCGTGCCGACCACCGCCGACACCGGCAGCAGGCCGCCGCCCAGCGCCTTGCCGAGGATCACGGCGTCGGGCTTCACGTTGTCGTGCTGGCACGCGAGAAACTTGCCGGTGCGCCCCATGCCCGTCTGGATTTCGTCGCACACCAGCATCACGTTGCGCTCGCGACAGATCCTCGCGCACAGGGCGAGATAGCCCGCCGGCGGAACGACGATGCCGCCTTCGCCCTGGATCGGCTCGACCAGGAACGCCGCCGTATGCGGCCCGATCGCGCGCGCCAACGCGTCGGCGTCGCCGAACGGAATCTGCCTGAAGCCGCCGGGGAACGGACCGAATCCGTCGCGATACTGCGGCTCGCTCGAAAAGCCGACGATCGCGATCGAACGGCCGTGGAAGTTGCTCTTGCAGACGATCACTTCGGCGCGATCGGCGGGAATGCCCTTGACCTTGTGACCCCATTTGCGCACGGCCTTGAGCGCGGTCTCGACCGATTCGGCGCCGCCGCTCGCCGGCAGCGCGCGGTCGAGACCCGTCAATTGCGTGAGCCGCTCGAGGAACCGCGGCAGGAGCTCGTTGTGAAAGGCCCGCGACGTGACGGCGAGGCGCTGCGCCTGCTCGACCAGCGCGCGCACGATGCGCGGATGCGCGTGGCCGTGGCTCACCGCCGAATAAGCGCTCATCATGTCGAGGTAACGGCGGCCGTGCTCGTCCCACAGCCAGCAGCCGTCGCCGTGCGCGATCACGACCGGCAACGGATCGTAATTGCGCGCGGCATGCCGGCGCTCGCAGGCGATCGCCGGTGAAATTGCGGATAGATCAACGGCCGGCGCGGCGCCGGCGGGAAAACGGGTATCCATTCCGATGCTCCTCGTGAGAGTCGGTTTGCCGAACAGACAACGGGAACGGCGGCGAGTTGCGCGCGGGCTCGTGATCCGGGCGCTGGGGGCCTGCCGTAGTCAGTGCACGAAGCGGCGACAACCGGGCTACGTCACTGCGCGAATTTTACGCGACTGTGGTTGAAAAGGCGAGTTGCACCGCAGCAAATCCCGCATGACACGTGCTCATGGAATTGCGCTGCCGGCGAAGCGAAGCACCGAGGGGACCTCGTCGTCGAAATCCGTCCAGCCGTGATCGCCGCCGCCTTTCACGTATTGCCATGCGCCCGCGTAGAAGGCGACCGCGTCGTGCCACGGGAGCACTTCGTCACCGGTGCGCACGAGCAGGAAATAACGCGTCGGCCGCGTGATATGCGCGACGCGAAGCGCGCGCAGCTGCGCGAAATGCGCGGACGTCACCTCGAACGCTTCATCCGAATAGAGGTTGCGCTGCGGACCGACGTATTGGCGCAGCTCGCGCCACGGCCGAACCGCCGGATTGATGAGCGCGGCGCGCGCGCCGAAGCGCTCCGCGAGATGGGTCGCATAAAATCCGCCGAGCGAGCTGCCGACGAGCGCCAGTTCCGATCCCGATCGCGGCCCCAATTCGCGTTCGATCCAATCGGCGACGGCGGCAATCGCGGAGGCCGGATCGGGCGGCAGCGCCGGCACATGAAGACGCGGGCGCGCCGCCGCCGGGAGCGCGGCAACCGCGCGTGCGAAGCATTGCGCCTTCACGCTTTGCGGCGACGAGCGAAAGCCGTGCAGGTAGACGATCGTCGTCACGAGGCGATCGCGCCGGCCGGACTTTCGTCTAATTGAAAGCGAGCCGCTTCAGCAGCTTGTCGTGGACGCCGCCAAACGAGCCGTTGCTCATCACGAGGACGAGATCGCCGGGACGCGCTTCGGCGGCGACCGCGTCGACGATGCTCGTCGATGTCGTCGTAGACCGTCGCTTTCGCGCCGAGCGGCGAAAGCGCATCCGCGACATCCCAGCCCAACTGGGACGCGAAGCAGAACACGCGATCGGCACCCGCGAGGCTTGCCGGCAGCGCGGAGCGCATCGTGCCGAGCTTCATCGTGCGCGACCGTGGCTCCAGCACCGCCAGGATGCGGGTGTCACGCGCGCCGCGCCGCAAGCCGTCGATCGTCGTCGCGATCGCCGTCGGATGATGCGCGAAGTCGTCGTAAACCGTGATGCCGCGCACCGTCCCCCGGACTTCCAGCCTGCGCTTGACGCCGCGGAATTCGGCGAAGGCGGCGAGGCCCACGTCGACCGGCACGCCGGCGTGCCGGGCGGCGGCGAGCGCGGCGAGCGCGTTGAGGCGGCTGTGCCGGCCGTGCTGCATCGCATCCGCCGGCCAGCGCACGATGCCCTGCGGCGCGCTTCCGTGCGACACCTTGCCGTCGGGCGCGATCCGCCACGCGGGAGTCGGCGTGCCTTCGGGCGGTGCCAGCTCGGCGCCGGAGAAGTATTCGACCTCCGACCAGCAGCCCCGCGCGAGCACGCGGCCAAGGCTTTCCTCTTCGGCATTGACGATGAGCCGCCCCGTGCGCGGCACCGTGCGCACGAGATGGTGGAACTGCGTCTCGATCGCGGCGAGGTCGGGGAAGATGTCGGCGTGGTCGTACTCGAGATTGTTGAGGATCGCGGTGCGCGGCCCGTAATGGACGAACTTCGAGCGCTTGTCGAAGAACGCCGTGTCGTATTCGTCGGCCTCGATCACGAAGAACGCGCTGTCGGCGAGCCGGGCCGACACGCCGAAGTTCATCGGCACGCCGCCGATCAGGAAGCCCGGGTTGAGCCCGGTGCGCTCGAGTATCCACGCGAGCATCGACGCCGTCGTGGTCTTGCCGTGCGTGCCGGCCACGGCGAGCACCCATTTGCCGCGCAGAACGTTCTCGTGCAGCCATTGCGGACCGGAAATGTAGGGTCGTCCGGAGTCGAGCAGCGCTTCGGCGAGCGGGTTGCCCCGCGTGATCACGTTGCCGATCACGAACACGTCCGCATCTTTGGCGACGGTGTCGAGCTGGACGGGATCGTATCCTTCGGTGAGCCCGATGCCGAGCGCATCGAGCTGGACGCTCATCGGCGGATAGACGTGGGCGTCGCATCCGGTGACCGTGTGGCCGGCGGCCTTCGCGATCGCGGCGAGACCGCCCATGAACGTGCCGCAGATGCCGAGGATATGGAGGTGCATCGGAGATGTCAGGTGGGCACGCGCGGCGCGGACGCGCCGGCGGCGTCGAGAGCAGCCTCGAGGTCGCGAGTGTAGCGCGCCGGGAACGACGCCGACGCGGCGCCGAACTTCGCCGCCACTTCGGCCGCCGCCTGCGCGCGTGCGTTCGCATCGCCCGCCAATCGAACGGCGCGGTCGACGTAGGCTTCCTCGGAATCCGCGACAAGGTCGCGAAGCCCCATGTGCAGCAGGATGCTGGCGCTCATCCGTTCGGCATGGCGGGTGCCGGCGAGCGTGATCACGGGTATTCCCGCATCGAGCGCGGCCAATGTCGTGTCACCGCCCGTGTAGGGAACGGTGTCGAGGACAAGGTCGACGATGGCGTACCGTGCCCGCGCGGAGGCTTCATCGGTCCCGTGAGGGATGAAGGCGACCCGCACGGGGTCGATGCCATGGCCGGCGAGCTGGCGCCGGTATCCCGGATGCTCGGACGCGTTCGATGGCGAAAAGAGGAGAACGGCCTGCGGCACTCGCGCGAGAATCGAGCGCCACAGCGAGAGGCAGCGCGGCGAGAGCTTCTGCACGGTGACGAACTCACCCAGCACGACGGCGTCCTGCGCAATGCGGAGCGCATCGCGCGCCGGAGTGGCAACGCCATCTCTGCGACGCGCGCGCCGGAAAGGCAGCACGCAGGAATCCATCGGCAGCGGCCGCTCGATCTGGTAGTCGGCCGCGTCGGCGACGTCGGCGTAGCGATCCGTGATCTTGAAATCGACCTGCGAAAGACCGGTCGCGCCATGCGCGCCGAGATGGGTGACGATGCGACGCGCGGGCTTGCAGGCGAGGATTTCCGGCCGCGAGAACATCGTGTGGCCCATCAGATCGACGAGCACGTCGCAGTCGTCTTCGGCGATGGCGTGCGCGGCGTCGAGATCGCGTCTCGGCGGCAACTCGACATAGCGATCGGCAAGCGCGCGAAACCGCGTAGTGAGCTCGTCCGTTGCCGCCGGCGATGCGAGCGAGTAGAGGTGAATGGAATAGCGGTCGCGGTCGTGCGCGCCGATCACGTCGAACATCAGGCGTCCCATCACGTGCTGCCGGAAATCGGCGGACAGGTAGCCGATTCGTGTCCGTCCGGGCTTGCGCGTCGGCGCGAGAAGCGGCCCGACACTTTCCACGCGCGAGCGCATCAGCCGGTCGTAGATGTCGTAAAGGCGTTTCAGATCGGCGCGGGTCACGTCGAAATACTGAAGCCGCATCAGGAACCCGGCGAGCGTGGCCACATCGTTCGCGCCATAGTCGAACGCGAGCACCTGCTGCACGACACGGTTCTCCCGCGCGGCATCCCCCAGCGTGCGCACCGATTCGAGCGCCGCGCGCAAGAAGACGGGCGTCGCCGCGGCAGTGGCCTCGAACGCGAGAAAGTCCGCGAGCGCGCCTTCGCGATCACCGGCCGCGAGTCGCGTGTTGTAGAGCTGGTACCACACCTGCTCGTTCGCGGGCGCCAGCGCGCGCGCGGCGGCGAGCGGCGCCACCGCCTCGGAAAACCGCCATCGCTCGTGTCGCGCGAAGCCCAGGTTGTAGAGCGCCTCGACGGAGTCGGGGGCGATCCGCGCCGCCGCGGCGAACGCCGCTTCGGCGCGCTCCAGCCGGTCACGCCCGAACTCCAGATGGCCGAGCGCGAGCCAGGGGGCAGGCGAAGCCGGCGCGAGCGTGGCCGCTTCCGCAAGCGACGCTGCCGCTTCGTCGAACTCGTTCGTCGCCGCAAGCGCCACGGCGAGGTTATGGAGAATCTCGGCATTGCGGGGCGCCAGCGCTCGCGCGCGCCGATAGGCAGCGACGGCGGCGGCGAAGCGGCCGGCGGCGTAGTGCGCGGACCCGGCGTCGATCTCCTCGCGCAGCGTCATCGCGGATCGCCCGCGCGAACGCCCGCCGTCAGCGCGCGCTGGTAGGCGTCCTCGAGCGCGCGCGCGTAGCGAACGGGGTCGGTCGCTGCCGGATCGCGCATCGCGCTCGCCACGGCAGCACGCACGTCGTCGCGGAATCCGCGTTCCCGCGCGAGGCGCACGGCGAGCTCGACATAGGCGTCGTCGCTCTGCGCAATCGTTTGCGTGAGCCCGAGATGCATGAGGATGCTGTAGCCCATGCGCTCGGCATGGCGGGCGCCGACCCGCGTGACGACCGGAACGCCACCGTCGAGCGCCGCGGCCGTCGTGTCGCCTCCCGTGTAGGGCATCGTGTCGAGCGCGATATCGATGACGCGGTAGCGTGCCCGGTTGAACGCGTCGTCGCCGCGCCGATAGGGCAGGAAGGCGAGGCGAGAGGCGTCGATGCCAAGACCCGTCACCCTGCGCTCGAGCGCACGCCGGTCCTCGTCGCGCCGCGGCGAGAAAGCAAGCACCGAGTCCGGGACCGCGTCGAGAATCCGCCGCCAGACATTGATGCAACGCTGCGAAAGCTTGAGCACGCCGACGAAGGCACCGAAGACGATTGCATTTTCCGGCAGCCCGAGCTCCGGCCGCGTCATCGCGGCATCGGGAGCCGGTGCCACATGCCGCAGCGGCAGCACGCAGGTGTCGATCGGGAGCTGCGCTTCGAGCTGCCAGCGCGCCGTCGCCGGGGTGTCGGCATAGCGGTCGGTGATCTTGTAGTCGACCTGCGACAGACCGACCGCGCCGTGGTAACCGAGATGCGTGACGACGATCCGCGCGGGCTTGCTGCGCAGAATCCCGGGCCGCGCGTACGAGGAATGGCCCATCAGATCGACGAGAAGATCGAGGTCGTCGGCCGCGATGGCCTCGGCGGCGGCGCGATCGTCGAGCGCCGCGACATTGACGAACTCGTCGACCGCCTCCTTCCATTGCGCCGTAACGGCATCGGAATTCTCCGGTGGCATGAGCGCATAGGCACGGACTTCGAAGCGCGATCGATCGTGCGCGGCGATCACCGGCAGCAGCAGCTTGCCCATGACGTGATCGCGAAAATCGGCGGACAGGTAGCCGATGCGCCACACGGGATCGCCGTCGGCGCGCGGGCGCGCGAGCGGCGCCATCCCGCGCTGCCGCGCCTGCTGCAGCCGGTCATAAGTCCGGTACATCGAGAACAGCCGCTCCTGCGGCACGTCGACGTATTGCAGGAGGGCGAGCAATTCCGCGACGAGCTCGGCGTCGGCTTCCGCATAGGGCCAGGCGAGCGCCCGCTCGAGCGCCACCGCCTCGCGGACGGCGTCGCCTCCGTGCATCCGCGTCGAGAGGACGGCGACCGCGAGACGCGCCGACGGCGCCGCCACCGCCTCGAACCGCTCGCAATCCGCGGCCGCCTCCTCGAAGCGCGACAATCGCAAGAGCAGCGTGCGAAGCTCGAACCAGACCTCCTCGTTCGCGGGAGCGAGCTCGCGCGCGCGGGTGAGATGCGGCACCGCGAGGCTCCAGCGTTTCGTGCGGATGAGCGCTTTCGCAGCGTTGTAGCTCGCGTCAAGTCGCTCCGGCGAGCGCGCCACCGCCGCCTCGAACGCGCCGGCCGCTTCCTTGTAGCGCCCGCGGGCAAACAGCATGTGACCGGCGGCGAGCCACGGCTCGGGCCATTCGGGACGCCGCTGTGCGGCCACCGCGAAGGCCTTGAGCGCCTCGCCGTCGTGATGCTTCTCCGCCAGCATGACGCCGAGGTTGTGATGGAGCTCGGCGCGTTCCGGGGCGATCTCGAGCGCTTTGCGATACGCGGCGATTGCCCCGTTGCGGTCTTTCGCCGCGACGCATTCGCCGGCTTCGCGCAGCAGCGCCTCGAGCTCGCCCGCCACTGCTCCGCCTTTCAAACCGCCGCCGCCGCGCGCGCACCGTGCCGCCGCCAGCCCCAGGCGAACCAGGCGTAGCCGAGCGCGTAGAGGCCGAGCGCGATCGCGAACGCGAGCTTGAGGCCGCCGGCAATCTCGAGCCCGAGTCCGCTCCGCGCAAGATCGACGACGATGCCGATCCCCCATTGCGCGGCGAAGCTGCCGATGAACATGACGAGATTGAGCGCGGTGTTGGCGCGACCTGTCAGCTCGATCGCAAAGCCGTCGTTCAGCACGGTGAACGCGAGGACGTTGACGGTCGCGCCGAGGCCATAAAGCGCCCACCAGAGCCAGGTTCCCGGAAGCAGGGCAATAATAGCCGTCAGCGCCAGCGCGCTCAACGCGAAGCCGGCGGCAAAGAGATGCCGCGGATGCATCCCGCGGCGCGCGAGACGCGTCGAGCCCAAGCCCAGCGCGACGTAGCCGACGAGCATCGTCACCCCCATCACCAGCAGGTGTTGCGCCGCGACGGCTCGATCGAAGCCGTTGACCTCGATCAGCCACGGCACCGCCCACAATCCCTGCAGCGCCATGAACGAGCCGATTCCGAGCGCCGCGAGCGGTGCGATCCACCAGAAGCGAGGGTGCGCGAACACGGAGCGCACGCCCCGCCATTGCGCACGCAGTCCGACGGTGCGCGATGCAGCGGGAGTGTCGGGCACGAACCACGCGATCAGCAAGGCCGCCGCGCAGGTCGTGAGCCGCAAGGGCGACAAACGTCACGCGCCAGGAGACAAAGCGAAGCGCGAATTCCAGCGGCGCGGTGGCGACGAGCGCCCCGGCGCTTCCCGCGACCATCATCCAGCCGCCGAGCGATGCCTGCCGCTCCTTCGGGTACCACGTCGCGATCGCCTTGAGCGGCGCCATGAGGCAGATCGCCACGCCCATGCCGATCAGCGCGCGGGCCGCCACCAGCCCGCCTTCGCTGTCGGAGAAGGCGAAGAGCAGCGCGCCTGCGGCCGCGATCAGCAGCAGCACAGGCTCGACGCGGCGCGGGCCGTAGCGGTCGAGCAGCATGCCCGCGGGAATCTGCATCCCCGCAAAGGCCACGAAGTAGACGGCCGTCAGCAGGCCGAGCGCGCCCGGCGAGAGCGAGAGCTCGCGCGTCAAATCCGGCGAGATCACCGCGTTGACGTTGCGATAGAAATACGACAGCAGGTAGCCGGCCGCGAACGCCGGATAGAGCCGCAGGAACGGCATTGCGGCGCTCACCCTGTCGATTCGCCCGCGGTCGACGATGCGGCTGCGCTCAGCCACGGAAGATGAAGTAGACGGCGCCCAGAAGGCAAAGCGCTGCCCACAGATAGTCAAGCTTCAGCGGCTCGCCCATGTACATCACGGCGAACGGAACGAACACCGTCAGCGTGACGACTTCCTGCAGGATCTTGAGCTGCCCCAATGACAGCACGCGGTAGCCGATGCGGTTGGCCGGAACCATCAACGCGTATTCGAACAGCGCGATCCCCCATGACACGAGAACCGCCACCCAGGCGGGTGAGCCTTGCAAGTGCTTGAGATGCCCGTACCACGCGAACGTCATGAAGAGGTTCGACGCGGTGAGCAGAGCCGCACAGGCGAGTGCCGGATGCGCAATTATTTGGGCGAATGAAGGCATCGATCGATTCCGAGGACACAGGGCGGCGTCTCGCGCGCGCCCGAGGGCCGCATTATCGCCGATGCCCCCCGTCGCGTGGCGAGCGCCGGCGTCAGCTTGCGTCGTGCGGCGGCACGAACCGCGTCGCAGCGGGAAATCGGAGCCCGAAAATATCCGCCAGCACCTTCAACAGCTCGTCGTCGTTCTCGATGTCGCGAGTGCGGGTCGTCGCGCCGCGGTCCTCGAGCAATTCGCGGTCGCGCAACGTCCAGCGCACGTCCGCCGCCAGCCGCTGCGCGGTCAGGCGCTGGGTGAAGCGCGACGACGGGTGGGTGGACGTGTAGTGATTGGCGATCTCGTAGTCGACCGGCAGTTGCGGCTCGTGCGTGAACGCATAGAGATCGTCCCACACGGCATCGCGGCGCGTCTGCAGCACGTGCGTGCCGCCGCCTTCGACCACGCGATACGACCAGCCGAACTGTCGCGACGGCTCGCCGTCCATCGCCACGGGCAGCAGCAGCCCGTCGGCGCCGAAGCCGACGTCGGCGAGGATGGGCACGCCATCGACGTCGACCCGCAGCGTCATGTGCGTGCGCGGCAGCACGCGGTCCGTCCCGTAGCGCACGCGGGCGGCGAGCCTTGTGACCTCGAATCCGAGCTCCTCGAGGACGCAGGCGAACAGCGCGTTCTGCTCGAAGCAGTAGCCGCCCCGACGTCCGGCGACGAGCTTCGCCTGCAGACTCGCGAGATCGAGGCGAATCGGCACGCCGAGCAGGATATCGAGATTCTCGAACGGGATCGCCGTCGCATGCGCGCAGATGAAGCGCGTCGAGCGTCGCCCGCGACGGCGAAAGGTCGCCCGCATAGTCGACACGGCGCAGATAGGCCGGAAGATCCAGAGGGACGGCGGGTGCGGCGTCCGTCATGGGAACATCGACTCGAGCAGGTCGCCGTTCACGCTTCAGCTGCGGCCGGAATCACGATCGTCACCGCGACGCCTTTGCCGTCTTCGCGATCCTCGGCGCGCGCCGTGCCGCCGTGAAATTCGGCGATGAGCCGCACGATGTAAAGACCGAGGCCGAGATGCGGGACGTCGCCGCCCGTTCCCGGCCGCACCGAAACCATCGAGTCGAACAAGCGCTCGCGCAAGCCCTGCGGCAGCGGCGGGCCTTCGTTTTCCACCGTCAGGCGCACGCTGTCTCCGGCGTGGACGAGGCTGATCGCGATCGTCGTGCCCGGCACTGCGAATTCGTGCGCGTTGGCGACGAGCTTGTCCAGCATTTGCGCGATGAGGTCCGGCGCGCCGACGATCAAGAGCGGCTCCACGGGAACGTCGCAGGCGATCGTTCGCTCGCGATACGCCTGGCGATAACCGTCGACGCAGCCCCGCACCACCGCGCCCAGATCGAATCGCTCCTGCTCGACGTCGCGGAGGCTCTGCTCCAGCCGGGTCGCTTCGGTCATCCGCGTCAGGATCTCCGCGAGACGCTGCAGCCCGCCCTGCGCGCGCTCGATATAAACGCGGGCATCCTCGGGCAACGGCTGCAGGCGCAGATTGTCGAGCGACGAGCGCACCACGGCAAGCGGCGTCCGCAGCTCGTGCGACAGCCGGCTCGCCATGTTCTCGCGATAGCCGGCGTACTGCGAGAGCCGGTCGAGCACCGACGAGAAGCTCCGCGACAGGTCGCCGATTTCATCGCCCGCCTGCGACCCGGCCAGCGCGCCCTTCGCGCGCCCCTGCGCATCCACTTTGACGCGCCCCTGCGCATCGATCGCCATCTCCGCATCGTCGCGCAGCTTGCGGATGCGCGCGGTCAGCCGCGATGCGAAGGCGGTCAGCGCCACCGAGCCGATGAGCAGCGCCGCCAGCACGATCGTGAACAGGCGCTCGAAAGCGCGGTTGCGCTCCGCGAGCACGGAGTTCGCCGTTTCCTCGACGATCACCGCGCCGCGGACCTCGTCGCCGACCCAGATCGGGTGCGCGGCCGACACGACGACCGCGCGGCCGTCGGGCGTGAGGCGGCGGTCGGTGGCGAGAATGCCGGCGAGCGCACCGGAAACATCGCGCGCCTCGTGCAGCGTCGAGCCGGCGCTGTCCTCGGCGAAATCCTCGGTCGGCTGCGCGAGCACGAGCGCGTAGAACGGATGCAGCACCGAGCGCTCGATCCGGCGCCAGAGCCCTTCGACGCCGTCCGGCGCAGGCTCGGGAGGCGGCGGCGGCGGATGCAGCGAGCCCGTGCGCGCAAGCACGTCGAGATCGCGGTCGACGACCCAGATGCGCGCTGTCGTCCGCGACATCCCCTGCAGGATCTGGGCGATCTCGGCCACCGCGCCCGGATGAGGAACGGCGCGACGTTCCGTCGCCGTTGCGGCTGCGCCATCGTCCGACCCGCGCTCCGTGGCGAGCGACTCGAGCGGCACCGGCGTCAGGTCGAAGAGCCGCGCGCGATCGTGCAGCGCGGTCGCCACCGCCTGCGCGGTGCCCGCGAGCGTGCGCTCCTGCGCATCGCGCAGCACCCGCTCCAGCTCCCGAACGTAGCTCCAGCCGAGAAACGGGATGACCAGGAACACCGTCAGCACCAGCAGCAGCTGCGCGCGGATGCCGAGCGCGAAGCGGGAGCGCGCTACTCGCTCCATCGATATCCCATGCCGTACACCGTATCGATCCGGTCGAACGCCGGGTCGATGGCAGCGAACTTGCGCCGGATCCTCTTGATGTGCGACGTGATCGTGCTGTCGTCGACGACGATCCGCGCGTCGCGCATCAGGCTGTCGCGGTCCTTCACATGCCCGGGAAAACGCGCGAGCGCGTGCACCATCCAGAACTCGGTCAGCGTCAAGTCGACGCGCTGGCCTTTCCACTGCGCGAGGAGGCGCTTCACGTCGAGCGTCAGCGGCCCGCGCGCAACGACGTCGTCCAACGCCGCCGGCGCGTTCAGGAGATCGCTGCGCCGGAACAGCGCCGCGATGCGCGCCGTCAGGTGCGGCAGGCTCACGTCCTTCGTCAGGTAGTCGTCGGCGCCAAGGCGCAATCCCGAGACGACGTCGAAATCCGAGTCGCGCGCGGTGAGGAACAGGATGGGCACGGTCGCCGACAGCGCGCGGAGCTCGCGGCACAGCGTGAAGCCGCCGTCGACATCGTCGGCGAGCCCGATGTCGATCAGCGCGAGATCGGGAAGGCGCGTGCGGAACGCCGTCAGCGCTTCGTTGCGCTTCGCGTAAGCCGCGACCTCGTAACCCTGCCGCTTCAGCACGTCCGTGTAGTTCGCGCGGATGGCGGGCTCGTCCTCCACGATGGCGATGCGACGGGACATGAGGGCGGGCGAGGCGCGAAAAGGTAAGGCGACGCGCAGACTATAGCGCAGCCGAACGCCGCTACGACAGCCGGGAAGGCGACTGCCATCTTTCGGCCATGATTGTTCGCCGTGCTGCCTCGATTCAAACTGTCTCGCTATCCGGCGAGCCTTCGATCGCTGCCTTCTTCGAGCGTGCAACGCAGCGACCAGCACCGCGACCGCTTCCGGATCGCCCGCATGGTGTATTGTCAAGTCCAGCGGCAAGCCCTCAGTGATCATCAAGGAGTCGCCATGAGCCTCGCCGGCGCAGGCGCGGTCGCCATCTGGCACGACATCGCTCCCGAAGGGCGCGCGCAGTTTTACGAATGGCACGGGCGCGAGCACATGCCCGAGCGCCTCGGCATCCCCGGGTTTCTTCGCGGCAGGCGGTATGTCGCGCTCGACGGATTCCCGGAGTTTTTCAACCTGTACGAAACGGCATCGGCCGCGACGGTGACCGGGGCCGACTATCTGTCGCGGCTCAACCATCCGACGCCGCGGACCGTCGATACGGTTGACGCACTTTCGCGGCGTCGCACGTTCGCTCTGCACGGTCGCCGCGAGCTTCGGCGAAGGCCAGGGCGGCCTCATCGCGACCTTCCGCTACGACGTCGACGCGGCGAACGCCGCCGCGCATCGCCGCTGGATGTGCGCGGAGCTGTTGCCGGAGTTGGCGCAAGCTCCGGGCATCGCCGGCTGCCATCTGCTGATCGCCGACGAAAGTGCGAGTGCCGTCGAGACGGAGGAGAAGAAGGGGCGCAGCGAGAAGAATCTGATCCCGCGCTGGATCGTGCTGGTCGAAAGCTGGGACGACGCTCCGTCGTTCCAGGCGTTGTGCAGCGGACTCGCCAGCGACGGCACGTTCGGCGATGCGACGGAAGCGCCGGAGGTCAATGTCTACCGCCTGCAGAACTCGCGCGGAGCGCTGCCGGAATCCGCGACGTGAATCGGAACGATCTCGTGGGGCGGTCGCTGTTCGATCTCTGCGGCGGGCGCACGACCTACTGACGCTGACTTGCGATCGTCACCGCGACGGCGCCGATGCCTTCGAGCTCAGCGTGGATCGCCATGCGTTTCGTCGGCCGCAGAGGCGTGATCAGGCTGCCCGTGGTGACGATCTGCCCGGCGCGGAAACCGCCGAGTCCCATCATGCCCTGGCCGAGGCACGCGATCAGCGGCGCGTACGGGTCGTTCTGCGGATGGCCGCCGACCTTGTCGTGGGCGACGACGCCGTCGATCGTCATCCGGCAGCGCAGCCGCGCGAGGTCGAGCGCGCGGAAATTGCGGAGCGCGTCGCCGATCACGTACCCCGCGTTGCCGAGGTTGTCGGCGAGAATCAGGAAGAACGGCGGATCGTCGTTGCCGGCAATGCGCGAGTGAAGGAGCTCGACGCCGATCAGCACTTCGCTCACCGCGCCCGCCACCTCGTCGCGCGTGTACGGCCGCGAGCGCGCCGGCAGATCGTCGGCAAGTCGCAGCGCGAGCTCGACCTCGACGGCGAGCTGACCTGCCGCCGGCATGAGCCAAGTCGCGCCGCTGGTCTTCATGACCGAAGCGAAAATCGGCGCCGTCATCGGGGTGCCGTCGGGGCGGATCCCGACTTTCCAGCCGCTCACGTCCGCGCGGAGCGCTTCCGCCACATGCGATTGCGTCGCATAGGCGGCGACGATGTCGTGCGGGACGAGTGTGTCCGCATAGGGCACGAGACGGCCCGTGTGATGCGCGGCGGTCAGATGAGCGACCAGGGGATTGTCGGCGCCGGCTTTCATTGTTGTCTCCGTGCCGCAGCATCGGGCGCGGCGTCTCCTGTTTGCGGGGCCACGTATCGTAATTGAGAAGCTGCCGCTTGTCCCGCGCGCCCGCGCAGATGAAACTTAGCTTCGCCGCGCGCGCTTCGCGTGGCGCGCCTCGATCGCCTGGCACTCGGGCCCCGAGAATTTCGCCTGCAGCGCGTCGAGGAACACACGCGTGCGCGCCGGCATCAGCCGCCGCCCCGGAAACACCGCCCACGCCGTCACCGGCGGCAGCGTCCAATCGTCGAGGACCGGCTCCAACTCGCGCGCGCGGACATACGGTTCGACGAAGTGATCGGACAGCGCCGCGATCCCGGCGCCGGCACGGGCGAGCCGCTGCAACAGCTCCGGCGAATTCGCGGTCGCGCGCGCCGGCGGGATGCCTTCCCAGTGTTGTTCGCCGCGGCGGAGCTGCCATGGGATCGGCTCGCCGTCGCGCGCAAGAAGACGCAGCGCATCGTGCTCCATCAGCGCCTCGGGTTCGCTCGGCATCCCGCGCCGCTCGAGATAGGACGGCGAGGCGAACAGCGTGTGCGAGAACACGGCGAGCCTTCGCGCCGCGAGCGATGCATCGTCGGGCAGATCGCCCATCCGCAACGCAACATCGAAATTCTCGGCGATGAGGTCGACGCGCCTCGGGGAGAGATCGACCTCCAGCGCGATGGCCGGGTACCTGTCGATGAACTCGGCGAGGAGCGTTCCGAGAACGAGGCTCGCGAAATCCGACGGCATCGACACGCGCAGGCGGCCGCTCGGCTCGACCTGCCGATGCTGGGCGAGCGACGCCGCGGCCTCGACCTCGACCGCGACCTGCCGGGCGTGGTCGAGCACGCTTTGTCCGAAGTCGGTCACCGCGAATTTGCGCGTGGTGCGCAGGAGCAAGCGCTCACCCAATTGGCTTTCCAGCGCCGCGAGCCGGCGGGAAACAGTGGATTTGGGAAGTCCGAGGCGGAGCGCGGCCTTCGTGAAGCTGCCGTCGTCGACGACGTGCGCAAACAGCAAAAGGTCGTTGGGCTCGACCTTCATCGGCCCGAAACTTTGTCCCACTGTAGCAACAATCTTATCCATTTCAATGCCTTTCAACCCAACAATGGAACAACTATAGTGGGTTCAGGGCACCCGATCAATCCCTACGGAGCAGACCATGAGGATCCTGCAAGTGAATTCCAGCGCCAGACGCGAAGGCTCGCAATCGACGCTGCTCGCCAGCGCCATCGTCGCGCAGCTTCGGGCCAACGAACCCGGTGCCGCCGTTACCGTTCGCGATCTCGCGCACACGCCGCACCCGGAACTGGACGAAGCCGCGCTGCAGGCGCTGTTCACGCCGGCGGAAAAGCACACGCAGGAACAAGCCGCGCGCGTCGCGCAGGACGACACGCTGATCGCCGAGATCCAGGCGGCGGACATCGTCGTGCTCGGCGTGCCGATGTACAACTTCGGCGTTCCGGCGCAGCTCAAGAACTGGATCGATGCGGTCACGCGCGCCAAGGTAACGTTCCGGTACACGGCGAGCGGACCGGAAGGCCTGCTCAGGGGCAAGAAGGTCTACGTGGCGCTGACGCGCGGGGGCAAGTATCGCAACACGCCGGCCGACACGCAGGTGCCGTACCTCAGGATGGTGCTGGGATTTCTCGGCATGACCGACGTGCAGTTCGTCTATGCCGAAGGCCTGGCGATGGGCACGGAAGCCGCGAACGAGGCGATGGCGTCCGCGCAGCAGCAGATCGACGAAGCGCTGGCCGCTTGATCGCGACGGCAATGACCCCACATCGTTGCGTCATGCTTCGCACGAGGCGTGACGGAACCAGGAGAACACGATGACGACGAAGACCCTCCCACTCCAGCCCGAAGCGGTGGCGCGGGCGCGCGACGTCGAGCGGCTGGTCGCGGGACAGGCGACCTCCGATGGCGCGGGCGTCAAGCTCACGCGCGTGCTGACGCAATCGCTGCAGCGGCGGCTGGATCCGTTCCTGATGCTGGATGCCTTCGGCACCGACAACCCCGAGGATTACATCGGCGGGTTCCCCGATCATCCGCACCGTGGCTTCGAGACTGTCACGTACATGATCGCCGGGCGCATGCGCCATCGCGACAGCGCGGGCCACGAGGGCCTGCTGTCGAACGGCGGCGTCCAGTGGATGACCGCCGGCAAGGGCGTCATCCATTCCGAGCTGCCCGAGCAGGAAGACGGCCGGATGGAAGGCTTCCAGCTGTGGCTCAACCTGCCGGCGAAGGACAAGCTGCGCGCGCCGTGGTACCGCGACATCCAGAGCGCCGAGCTTCCGGAGTTCACGACGCCGGAAGGCGTTGTCGTGCGCGTGATCGCGGGCGCGAGCCAGGGTGTCGACGGCGCCGTGCAGCGCGAGGTGACGGAGCCTTTGTATCTCGACCTCTCGCTGCCCGCAGGTTCGTCGTTCGCGCAGACCTTGCCGGCGTCGCACAACGCGTTCGTCTACGTGTACCGCGGCGGCATCGACATCGGTGCGACGCACGTGCCGGCGCAGCGGATGGCGATTCTCGGCAACGGCGCTGACCGCGATGGCGTCGTGCTGAAGGCGGATCGGCCCTCGCGCGCGCTGCTGATCGCCGGCAAGCCGCTCGGCGAGCCGATCGCGCAATACGGCCCGTTCGTGATGAACACTCAGGACGAGATCATCGCGGCGGTGCAGGACTTCCAGGCCGGCAAGTTCGCGGCCTGAACGCAGTCCAGGCTCCAGCCCTTCCCTCATCCCACCCCTCTCCGGCAGCGGAGAGGGGGTTCGGGACACGACTGGAGCACGGTCGCATGGCGTTCGCCCGTGCGCGACCGCAGTGCTTGCCATTTTGTTGCCACGATTCCTCGCCGGCTTTCCCCTTTTCGCGCCTGCCGTTGCCGCTTCCCGGGCCCTCAATGCAGCTTGAGGGCGACCGATCTTTGCGCCGCCTTCGATCCCGGGTCGACATCCTTCGAAAGGGGCAGCGCGATGAACACGAGCAGGAACTCCCAACCGACCGCCGCGCACCCGCTGCGCGGCCATGTCTACCGCGACTTCGCGCGATTCGCGGCCGAGGCGTTCGCCGTGGGTCTTGTCGTGAGCCTCGCGCTGGCACTCGCCATCTTCATCGTGTCGACGCAGGCGCAGGCCGCCGACGCGGGCCCCCTTCCCGGACAGGGCACGCTGATGCTGAAAGGCGAGTCAGCGACGGCCGCGGTTGCCGCACCCCTGCTGTTTACCGACGTCGACATCGCCGTCAGCGGAATGACCGCGCGCACGACGGTGACGCAGCGCTTCGCCAATCCGACCTCAGAGTGGCAGGAAGGCGTCTACGTGTTTCCGCTGCCGGAGAAGGCCGCCGTCGACCATCTCGAGATGAAGATCGGGCAACGGCGGATCGCGGGGCAGATCCGCGAGCGCGGCGAGGCGCGCGCCGTATACGAGCAGGCGAAGACCGAGGGACGCAAGGCAACGCTCGTCGAGCAGGAGCGCCCGAATGTCTTCACGACCAACGTGGCGCACATCGGGCCGGGCGAGGAAATCACGGTCACGATCGAATACCAGGAGACGCTGCGCTACGACACCGGCGCCTTCCGGCTGCGCTTCCCGATGGTCGTCGCGCCCCGCTACGTCCCGGGCACGTTCGCCGTCGACGGCGAGTCCGGCACCGGATGGGGAACGAATACCGACCAGGTGCCCGACGCCGAGCGCATCACGCCGCCGGTCGCGCATCCCGATGACGGATTCATCAATCCGGTGACGATCAATGTCGAGCTTCATCCCGGTTTCGCGCTGTCGAAGATCGACAGTCCCTATCACCGGATCGACGTCAGTGAATCGGCGGATCACCGGTACGCGGTCAGCCTCGCCAGCGGCCCCGTCCCCGCGAATCGTGACTTCGAGCTTCAGTGGACGCCTGACATTGCCGCCGCGCCGGCCGCGGCGCTCTTCGCCGAGCACAAGGACGGCAAGACGTACGCGCTCGCGCTGATCGTGCCGCCGCCCGCCGCTGCCGACGCGCCGCGCAGCCCGCGCGAGGCCGTATTCATCATCGACACCTCGGGATCGATGGAAGGGACCTCGATCAAGCAGGCGAAACAGGCGCTGCAGATGGCGCTCGACCGCCTCCAGCCCGGCGACCGCTTCAACGTGATCGAATTCAACTCCGTGACGCGCGCGCTGTTCGGCGCGCCGATGCCCGCCGACCCCGCGACCATCGCGCGTGCGCGTTCGTTCGTCGCGGCGCTTCGCGCGCGCGGCGGCACCGAGATGAAGCCCGCGCTCGAAGCCGCGCTGACGCAGGACGCCGCTCCGGGTTTCGTGCGCCAGGTCGTGTTCCTCACCGACGGCGCGGTCGGCAACGAAGGCGAGCTGATCGATCTCATCCGCCAGCGCGTTGCCGATCGGCGCCTGTTCACCATCGGCATCGGCTCCGCGCCCAACTCCTTCTTCCTGTCCAAGGCCGCGCAATACGGGCGCGGCACCTTCACGTTCATCGGCGACGTGCGCGAAGTGGCCGAAAAGATGGGCGCGCTTTTCACGAAGCTCGAAAGCCCGGTGCTGACCGACATCGCGATATCTTGGCCGGGGCGGGCCGAGGTATGGCCGCGCGAACCCGGCGACCTCTATGCGGGCGAGCCGGTCGTCGTCGTCGCGCAAACCGACGCGCTCGAGGGCAACGTGACGGTCAGCGGGCGCCGCGGCGGCACACCGTGGAACGCCAGCCTGCCGCTGTCCGCGAGCGCGGCCGAGCCGGGCATCGGTGTCCTGTGGGCGCGCGCGAAGATCGAAGCGCTCACCGATGCGCGCAAAGGCGGCGAATCCGAAGCCGATACCCGCAACGCCGTCATCGACGTCGCGCTCGCGCACCATCTCGTGAGCAAGTACACGAGCCTCGTCGCCGTCGACGTGACACCGACGGCCCCGTCCGGAACGGCCGACCAGAAGACCGCGCTGCCGACGAACCTGCCGGAGGGCGCGTCCTTCGACGCGATCTTCGGCAGCCCGCAGACAGCGACGCCGGCGACCCTGCATCTGCTGCTGGGCCTCGCCGCGCTGCTCTTCGCCGTCATCGCGTGGTCATCCGCGCGCCGTACGCTGCCCGTCTACGCCAAAGGACGCTGACATGCAACCCACCGTCGACAGGGGAGGACCGTTCGGCCCTCACCGAAACTGGATGCGCGCCGCGCCGCCGGGCATTGCGTTTCGCTTTCCGAGGACCGAGTCTTCCCCCGTCGACGGTGGCGCGCAGCGCACGCCTCGGCGCGGCCGAGCGCTGAAATGGATTGCCGCCGCATGCCTGGCGCTGGGTCTCGCGCTCACCGGCAACGCTCTCTACATCCACGCGAAGGCGCTCGTCGCGCAGGTGCTGCTCCATCGCGCCTGGGCTTCCACGCAAACGACCGGCGTGCCGGCCAAGCCCTGGCCGTGGGCGGACACGGCGACGATCGCGCGGCTCATCGCCCCGGCGCAGGGCGCGGACCTCCTCGTGCTCGCCGGCGCGAGCGGACGCACGCTGGCGTTCGGTCCCGGGCATCACGATGGCTCCGCGCTTCCCGGCGAGGCCGGCAACGCCGTCATTTCCGCGCACCGCGATACGCACTTCCGCTTCCTCCGCGACGTGGCGGTCGGCGACACGCTGATCGTCGAGGGAGCAGCGGGCAAGCGCTTCAGTTACCGCGTACGCGCGATCGACATCGCCGATCAGCGCGACCTCCGCCTCCCGCGGCTCCCGCCGGAGCCCACGCTGACGCTCGTCACCTGCTATCCGTTCGATGCGGTCGAACCCGGCGGCCCGTTGCGCTACGTCGTCGTCGCCACCGCCGACGGCGGCTCGATCTGACCCGCTCCGCGCCGCGTTATCATGCGCCTCCCCTACCCGCGAAGGAGGCGATCGTGAAGCTCGAAGGATCCTGTCATTGCGGCGCGGTGAAATTCAGCGTCGCCTCGCACACGCCTTATCCGTTCATGCGCTGCTACTGCTCGATCTGCCGCAAGACGGCGGGTGGCGGCGGCTATGCGATCAACATCATGGGTGACGCCGCCTCGCTGAAGGTGCGCGGCGCCAAGGCGGTGAGCGTCTACCGCGCGCGGATTCGCGACACGCCTGGCGCGCGCCCGACGCTGTCGACGGCACGCCGGCATTTCTGCTCCAAGTGCGGCAGCGCGCTGTGGGCGTTCGATCCGCAATGGCCCGAGTGGGTCTATCCGTTCGCCTCCGCGATCGACACGCCGCTGCCGAAACCGCCGGAAGAAGTCGAATTGATGCTGGACTTCGCGGCGCCATGGGCGGACGTTCCCTCCGGCAAGGGCCATGCGCACTTTGCGCGCTACCCGGAGGAGAGCATTGCGGACTGGCACGCGAAGCGCGGATTGACCGTCGCGTGAGCGTTGCCGACGCGAAGCTCCTCTACGTGAGCGAGAGCGTCACGCCGCCAATCCCGAGCGCGCCGTAGTCGCTCGCCCACGTCTCGCCCGGCGCGACCGGCCACGCGTCGGTGATCGTCCCGGTCGTCACGATCTCGCCCGGCGACAGGGGCTCGAACTGCGGCTGCGTGGCGAGCACGCGAACGAGATGCGCGAGCGCCAGCGTGGGACTCCCGAGCACGTTCGCCCCGACGCCCCAATCGATCATCGTGCGGCCCTTGCGCAGCGTCAGCTTGAACGTCGACAGCGCCGCGGCCAGCGGCGCGCGGTTGCGATCGGTGATCGGGACCGGCGTGCCGACCACGAGCGCGCCATGGAGGCCGAAGGCCGCCGTGCAGTCCGCCGCCGAGAATTTCCAGTCCGGGAAATGCGATTGCACGATTTCGAACCCGGGCGCGATCCATTCGATGCAACGCAGGATCTCGAGCGGATCGTTGGTGGACGGCACGGCGTGTCGAAGGCGGAACACGACCTCGGGCTCGATGCGCGGCTGCACGAACGGCTTCAACGCGAGCGTCGCGTGGCCGTCCTTCGCGTAATGCGTCGAGTGCGTCCAGATGTGCGCCCACATCGGCTGATACACGTCGTAGCGCGACCAGATCGTCGTGTTGGTGAAGCCGATCTTGCGTCCCACGGTGTGCCAGCCCTGGGCAATGCGGCGGCGGTTCTCGATTTCGCGCAGGACCTCGTACGCGGCGGCGACGTCGAACGTCGGATCCTCGTCGGTGATCGGCGCGATCTGCGTCGCGCTGTCGTAGGCCCTGATCAAGCGTGTTGCGATTGCGGCGATGTCGTGTCCCGCGCTCATCGCGCGCGGCCGAACGCGCGCAGCAGCGAAGTCAACGCTGCCCATGCGCCCGTCGCGACGACCATCCCGATGATCGCCGCCACGATCGCGCCGAAGGCGCCGTCCCACCCCATCAGCGTGACGATGGACCACGCGGTGATGCCGCCGAGGCCGCCGCAGACGACGATGCCGAGGATGCTGCCGACGATGGAACCGCGCTGGGGGAGTCGCATGGGAGGCGGAATACGCGGTCGCGAATTCCGATGGTACGCCAATCGTGCGCAGCCGGAGTTTTCGCTTGCCGGACGGCACTTGCGCACAGTATAAAGCCCGGATCGATACCCGCGGGAACGAATCATCGTGCTGACCCTGCTCCGCCGCGTTGCCGTGCTGCTGGTCGCTGCGCTGGCCGCGCATGCCGCCGCACCGGCGGCGGCCGCCGACATGACCAAGACGCTGCACGTCGCATTTCCCATCGCGGAAAACGGCTTCGATCCGCAGGCGGTCTACGACACCTACTCGTTCGACGTGTGCCGGGCGATCTTCGAACCGCTCTACACGTACGACTACTTCGCGCGGCCGGTGCGCCTCGTGCCGAACACCGCGGAGAGCCTGCCCGTCGTGACCGACGACGGCCGCACGTACACGATCAAGGTGAAGCGCGGCATCTACTTCGCCGCCGACCCGGCGTTCAAGGGCAAGCCGCGCGAGCTCACGGCCGACGATTATGTCTACACGATCAAGCGGATCATCGATCCCAAGGTCCGCTCGTACTGGCTCTACCTGCTGGAAAAGAACCTGGTCGGGCTGGACGACGTGCTCGCCCGCGCGCGCGCCACCGGCGCGCTCGATTACGACGCGCCGATCGAAGGCCTGCAGGCGCTCGACCGCTACACGCTGCGGATACGCTTCAACCGGCCCGACTACGCATTCAAGTGGTGGCTCGCGACCGGACAATTCGGCGCGGTCGCGCGCGAGGTCGTCGACATGTACAAGGACGCGAGCAACCGGGTCATGGAGCATCCGGTCGGCACGGGTCCGTACATGCTGAAGCAGTGGACGCGCGGGCAGCGGATCGTTCTGGAGGCGAACCCGGCGTTCCGCGAAGTCCTCTACCCGACGCCCGGCGCGGGCAGCACCGCGAACGACGCCGCAATCAGCCAAGGGACTGATCGGCAAGCGGCTGCCGATCGTGGGAACGGTCGACATCGCGGTCGTCGAGGAGGCACAGCCGCGCCTCCTCAGCTTCGACACCGGCGCTCTCGATTATCTCGAAGTCCCGGCGACCCTGGCCGAGAACGTACTCTCCGGCGACGCGCTCAAGCCGGCGCTCGCGAAGCGCGGCATCGTTCTCCACCGCGAGCTGTCGCCGTCGATCTCGTTCTTCTATTTCAATCTCGACGCACCCGCTGGTGGGCGGCTACACGCCGGAGAAGCTCGCGCTGCGCCGGGCGATCAGCATGGGCTACGATCGCAACGCGCGCATCAAGCAGATGCTGAATGGCCAGGCGATCGCCGCATCGCAGCCGGTGCCTCCCGCGCTGTACGGACACGATCCCAAATACGTCGCGCGCTACGGTTACGACCCGTCCGCCGCCCGCGCGCTGCTCGATCGCTTCGGCTACAAGGATCGCGACGGCGACGGCTACCGCGAGCTGCCCGACGGCAAGCCGCTGACGCTGGTGATGGCGTCGACGACCGACGCGGCGGCCCGGGTCAGCGACGAGCTGTGGAAGCGCAACATGGATGCGATCGGCGTCCGCGTCACCTTTCTCAAGAACAAGTGGCCCGAGTTGAACAAGATGTCGGAAGCCGGCCAGCTGATGATGTGGGGGCTCGGCTGGATCAGCACCGTCCCGGACGGCCGCGACTACTACAGCTACTTCTACAGCCGCAACATCGGCACGTCGAACGATGCGCGGATGCGGCTGCCGGCGATGGACGCGCTGTTCGAGGAATCGCTCAAGTTGCCCGACGGCCCGCAGCGCACCGCGCTCTTCGACCGGATGAACGACCTCATCTTCGACTACGCGCCGTGGATCCTGACCGACTACCGGTACACCAACGTCGTCGCGCAGCCGTGGCTCAAGGGCTACAAGCTCAACGATTTCATCCCGCACCAGTGGTGGTACTACGACGTTGCGGCGCATTGAGCGCGCCGGTGCGTCATCGCTTCGGGTGGATGACGGGCTTCGGCAGGGGAAGGGTTGCCGCGTCCGGCGGATCGACTGCGGGAGATCCAGCGCGCATCGCGCCGAGCAGGCTTTCGAGGCCGAGCTCGAACGTGCTTCGCCACCACTCCGGCTGGTGATAGCGCGCGGCGACGGCGAGGAGCGGGCAATTCTCCGCGATGTAGGCGTCGCTCACCGGCTCGGCGGCCGATGGACCGTTTGCGTAACCCGCCGTTTCATCCAGCGCGGCGCCGGTGATGTAGTAACCGAGCACGCGAAAATATTGCGCCGCGAGGCGTTCGTCGGCGACCGCGGCATGCACCAGGGTCAGCACCTGCTCGATCACGCCGACGCCGGTCGGTGTATTGAGCCGATGCACCGCGATCAACGGAAAGAGCTTCGGGTGCCGGTGCGCCAGGGCCCGGTAGGAGTGCGCCATCGCGCGCAGGCGCTCGATCGGGTCGGTATCGCGCGAATCGGTGATGACGCTCGCCAGCGCGGCGTCGACGAGCGCGTCTTGCAGATGCGCCTTGCTCGGAAAATAATGGTAGAGGCTCATCGGCTCGCAGCCAAGCGCCGCCCCGAGGCCGCGGAGGCTGAACGCCGCGAGGCCGTCCCGGTCGATCAGCGCGAGAGCCGCGTCGAGGATGCGCTCGCGGGTGAGCGGCGTCCGAGTCGTCGCAGCGCCGGTCCGCGCTGCACGCGACGGAGGCCTTGGCGGAACCACGATGGACGGCAACGGCGGCTTTGCGCGGCATGGGATATTGCAATCTTACGCCGTAAGGGTAAGATTGCGCAACAGGCTTACAGCGTAAGATATCCCCGGAGGACCTCAATGGACACCGTCGACATCATCGGGCTATCGATTCCGGTCACCTACTTCCTGTTCCTCTTGACCGAAAAGCTCTGGCCGGCGCGCGCGTTTCCACCGCGCAAGGGCTGGCAATGGATCGGCATCCTGTTCCTGATCATCATCTCGACGATCTCGGTCGTCGTCCCGCTGCTGATCCCGGCAGCCGTGGCTCGACGCGCACCGCTGGCTCGATGGAACGCGTCTCGGCGTCGTCGGCGGCACCATCGTCGGCTACGTGCGTGATGGAAGGCGTGGTCTATGCGTGGCACCGCACGGCCCACAACGTCGGGTTCCTGTGGCGCGGCTTCCACCAGATCCACCACAGCCCGCAGCGCGTCGACATCGCGGGCTCGGTGTTCTTCCACCCGCTTGAGATGATCGTGTACGTGGTGCTGCAACTCTTCGTGACCGTGATCGTCCTGGGCCTCGATCCGCTCGCCGCCGCGTTGATCGGCTACCTTGTCGCCTTCAACGGCTACTTCCAGCACTGGAACGTGCGCACGCCGCAGTGGCTCGGATACTTCATTCAACGGCCGGAGTCGCACTGCGTCCACCACCGGATGGGCGTCCACTACTACAACTACGCCGATTTCCCGCCGTGGGACATGCTGTTCGGCACGTTCCGCAACCCGGCGAAGTTCATGGGCGAATGCGGATTCGATGCCGGAGCCGACCGCAAGCTCGGCGCGATGCTCGGGTTCGCCGACGTCAACGCGCCGCTGTACGGCCCCGGCAGCCTCGGCGCAAAACCGGCAGCGCCGAAGGCCGCCTAGTCTCTAGCGCTCGCCGCAGTACGCGCCGCGGCGCTGCATCCGTCGCGTCATTGATCGCAGTCAAGCCTTGCCGTGCGAAGAATCCGGTTTCGCAGGATAATTGACGTCCTTTCTGCGGAGGTCGGTCATGAGTGAGCAACGCGAAGTCGTCATCCTGAGTGGAGTGCGCACCGCCATCGGCGATTACGGCGGCAGCCTGAAGGATATTCCGCCGAGCGACCTTGCCGCGCGTGTGGTCAAGGAGGCGGTGAGCCGCGCGAAGATCGATGCGGCCGAGGTCGGCCAGTGCGTGATCGGCAACGTCATCCACACCGAACCCAGGGACATGTACATTTCGCGCCTTGCCTGCGTGAACGGCGGGCTGCCGCACGACACCGGCGCGCTGACGCTGAACCGCCTGTGCGGCAGCGGCATGCAGGCGATCGTCTCGGCCTCGCAATACATTCTGCTCGGCGACACCGATGCCGCCGTCGCCGGGGGCGTCGAAAGCATGAGCCGCGCCGCGTATGCGTCGCTGACGCAGCGCTGGGGCGCGCGGATGGGCGAGTCGAAGATGATGGACATGATGGTCGGCGCGCTGACCGATCCGTTCGACACGATCCACATGGGCGTCACTGCCGAAAACGTCGCCGCGAAGTGCGGACTCGACCGCAACGTGCAGGACACGTTCGCCGTCGAAAGCCACAAGCGCGCCGCCGCGGCAATCTCCGCCGGCCATTTCAAGAGCCAGATCCTGCCGATCGAGCTCAAGAGCAAGAAGGGCCCGGTGGTATTCGACACCGACGAGCACGTGCGCTCCGACGCGTCGATGGAGGGCATGGCGAAGCTGAAGGCGGTGTTCATCAAGGAAAACGGCTCGGTGACCGCTGGTAACGCGTCCGGCATCAACGACGCCGCGGCGGCCGTCGTGCTGATGGAGAAGTCCGCCGCCGCGAAGAAGGGACTGAAACCGATGGCGCGGCTCGTTGCTTACGGCCACGCCGGCATCGACCCGAAAATCATGGGCCTGGGACCGGTAAGCGCGGTGAAGCGAGCGCTCGCGAAGGCCGGGCTCAAGGTCGGCGACATGGATGTCATCGAGTCGAACGAGGCGTTCGCCGCGCAGGCCCTCGGCGTGTCGAAGGAGCTCGGTCTCGATCCGAAGAAGGTCAACCCGAACGGCGGCGCCATCGCCCTCGGGCACCCGATCGGGGCGACCGGTGCGATCCTGACGGTCAAGGCGATGTACGAGCTGCACCGCACCGGCGGCCGTTATGCGCTGATCACGATGTGCATCGGCGGCGGCCAGGGCATCGCGGCGATCATCGAGCGGATGTGATCCAGGACGTACGCTTCGACAAAGCCCCGCGGCCGTCCCGCGGGGCTTTTTTCTGCGCCGGAGTCACCGATGAACCCCACCCGATTGCAGGTCGGCATTGCCGGTCTCGGCCGCCTCGGCAAGCGTCACGCGACGATGCTCGCCCGCCAGGTGGCAGGCGCCGAGCTTGTCGCCGCGTGCAGCCCGGTGGCGGAGGAGCTTGCATGGGCGCGGGACGAGCTCGGCGTGCCGCACGTGTTCGGCGACTACGCCGCGATGCTGGCACATCCGGGCCTCGACGCCGTGTTCCTGGTGACGCCGACGACGCTGCACGCCGACCAGATCATCGCGGCGCTCAAGGCGGGCAAGCACGTGTTCTCGGAGAAGCCGCTTGCTCTCGACCTCGCCGACTGCCGGCGCGTCGAGGACGAGGCCGCGCGCCACCCGCGGCAGAAGGTGATGATCGGCTTCGTACGCCGCTTCGATCCGCATTATCGCGACGCGCGCGCCAAGATCGAGGCGGGCGCGATCGGCCGGCCGTTCCTCGTGCGCTCGCAGTGCGCGGACCAGAACGACCCCGACGGCTTCTTCGTCCGCTTCGCGCCCACGTCCGGCGGCATCCTGCTCGACATGAGCGTCCATGACATCGATGGCGCGCGCTGGCTGCTCGGCGCGGGCCGCGCCACGCGCGTCTATGCGACCGGCACGATCGCGATTCACGAGGGGCTCGCCGCCTGCAACGATGTCGACAACGCGGTCGCGATCATCGAATTCGCCGGCGGCGCGATGGCGACGCTGTACGCATCGCGGACCTTTGCCCACGGCCACGAATCGATGACCGAAATCGTGGGCACCGCCGGCCGGCTCGCGGTGGGCGCGAATCCGCGGCTCAACCGGGTCGAGATTTCCGACGCACACGGCGTGCGCAACGAATGCACGCCGACGTTCTACGAGCGCTTCGAGGAGGCGTTTTTGCGCGAGCTTTCCGAATTCGTCGACATCGTGCGCGAGGATCGCGCGCCGCCGTTGACGCTCGCCGATGCCACCGAGGCGACCCGGATCGGCATCGCACTCACCGAATCGCTGCGCTCGCGCCGGCCGGTCGACCTCTAGAACCGGTCGCACTCGGCGAGCGACGCAGCCTATTATGAGTTCGGGGCGGGGTGGATGTTGTCGACCCAGTGCACCTCTTCGGGATTGGGCTCGACGTTGGGCAGGTCGAGGTTCACCACGACGGGCTCCTGGCCGCTGCGGCACAGCACGCAGGACAGCGGCTCGTCGCTCGCGTTGATCTCCTGGTGCGGCACGAACGGCGGAACGTAGATGAAATCGCCGGGACCCGCTTCGGCAACGAACTCCAGCCGATCGCCCCATTTCATCCGCGCCCGCCCGCTGACGACGTAGATCACGCTTTCCACCGGACCGTGATGATGCGCGCCGGTCTTCGCCTTGGGGTGGATGACGACGGTGCCGGCCCACAGCTTTTCCGCGCCGGCGCGCGCGTGCGTGATCGCCGCGGCGCGATTCATGCCCGGCGTTTGCGGCGTGTTGGTGTCGAGCTCGCCGGCATGCACGACGCGCACCCCGTGCAGGCGCCACTTGGAGGCCGTCTTATCGGTCATGGTGCTCCCCCGATGCGTCGCTTCGCGCCGCTTCCCCCAGCAGGGGGCGATCGCCTTGGGGCGGCCCTGCGGCTCTCATTTGATGAGTCCGAGCGTGCGCGCCGAATCGAGATACTGCGGCGTGCGCTCCTTCATGAACGCCGGGACCATTTCCAGCGTGATGTCGGTGACCTCGAACCCGTCGTCGGTCAGCCGCTTGCGCAACTCCGGATCCTTGTTGATCGCGTCCATCATGTCGGACACCTGCTTGCGCACGGCTTGCGGCGTCGACTTCGGCACGCCGATCCCCCGGTACGCGCCGTCGACCCAGTTGTAGCCGAGCTCCTTGAACGTCGGCACGTCCGGGAACTGCGGCAGGCGCTTTTCGGTGGCCACCGCGAGCATCCGCATCTTGCCCTTCTGCTGGATCGCGAGCGTCGAGTAGGACATCGCCGCCGAGACGTGATTGCCGAGAATGGAGGAGATCATGTCGCCGGTGCCCTTGAACGGCACATACGTGGTCCTGATGCCGAGCTCGCGATCGAGCCGCACCTGCGCGACGTGATTCGCCGTGTTGGTGCCCGATCCCGCGATCGTGACGGCCTCCGGCTTTTCGCGCGCCGCCTTGACGAGATCGGCGAAGGTCTTGAACGGACTGTCGGCGGCGACGATCACCGCGTCGGGCGTGTAGTGGAAGAAGTAGACCGGCGTGATGTCCTCGGTCTTGAACTGCGTCCCCGGCTCGAGCGGCTGCAGCACGATGTGCGGCAGGTTGACGCCGACGATCGTGTGGCCGTCGCCGGGCATGTTGTTCATCTGCGACCAGGCGAGCGCGCCGCCCGCGCCCGCCTTGTTGACGACGATCATCTCCTGCTTGAATTTGGCGGAGAACACCTGCGCCTGCAGTCGCGCCACAAGGTCCGACTCTCCGCCCGGCACGAACGGGATGACGTACTGGACGGGCTTGTCGGGATACGCGAGGGCGACCGGCGCCAGCGCCAGCAGGATGAAGCCGGTGACACGACGAAATGAAAGCGACGAGCGCATGGCGACTCCCTGGTCGAGGCCGGCCGGCGATCGGAAGCCCGTCCCGCCCGGGAGCACAGTCTACCGCCGTGTCCCCGCCGATTCCACGTCACGCGATCCGCGCCGCGGATCCGGGCGTGGCGCATAATCGAAGCGTCGGCCGGCGCCCGGCGACGCTCGTTCTCGTCGTGGGCGCCGCCGCTTGCCCCCACGGAGGACACGATGAGCAATACGCTGCGCAGGGTCGATTACTTCTATGCGATGGTGCCGAACCGCGCCGGCCAGGGCGCGAAGATCATGGCCGCACTCGCCGCCGCAGGCGTGAACCTGCTCGCCTTCTCCGGGTTCCCGAGCGGAGGGAAGGCGCAGCTCGATCTCATGCCCGAGGACAGCGCGAAATTCCGCAAGGCCGCGAAAAAGATGGGCCTCAAGGTGTCCAAGCGCAAGACCGGATTCCTCTACCACGGCGATGATCGCGTCGGCGCGATGACACGGGTGCTCGACAAGCTCGCCGCCGCGAAGATCAACGTCATCGCCATCGATGCCATCGGCAGCGGCAAGGGCCGCTTCGGCGCGATCTTCTGGGTGAAGCCCAAGGCCGTCGCCAAGGCGGCGAAGGCGCTCGGAGCGAAGTAGCCGTGCGTTACGCGTAGAGCCGGCCGCTCGACGGCGCCGCATCGGGCATCGGATGCGTAAGGCCGCCCGCGCCATCTTCGGCGATCAATGCAATTTCGAAGGTCGCGGTCAGGTCGGCGCGCAGCCGGGCGACGAACGTGTCCACGGTGGGCGTCGCCTGCCCTCCCAGATTCACGACGAAGTGGCGAGCGACGTCCGGCGCGATCGAGTCGAGAATGAAGATCCCCGCGCCGATCAGCGGATCGAGCTCGGGAAACGCGCCCACGGGTGTGGCCAGATACACGAACTGCGCATCCTGGTGACAGAACGCGATCTCGGCCACCGCCGCGCGCCACGGCGCCGGGATCCGGGCGAGCCCTTGCGCTTCGCTGCGGGCCAGCGCCTTCGACAGCGAGCGCCCGACGTCGTCGCGGAGCTCCTCCACGGTCGCGCCTCGTGCGCGCAGGAATGCCTTGAGCGAGAACTCGATGCCCTGCGCTGCCGCGTGATACGCCACCTGCGCATCGGCGCAGGGGATGCGGTGCTGGCGGGAAAGCGTGCGCGCGACGCGCAGATAATCGTGCCCGTACCGCCAGAATGCGAGCGGCGACGTGCGCCGCGCCTCGTTGTCCGTCGTCGATATCATCATCGGATCGTCTCCCTCGCTCCGGAACTGGAAGGGACGAACGGATCCCAGCCCCTCTCGCGTTGGTTTGCATGCGGCGGTCGAAGTTCCGTAATCATACGCGGCAGATTGGGCGGTCAGCCCGAATCCGCTTGCGCGCGCCGCGCGAAATCGGTGCGCTGGTCGTCGGCGATCGGTCCTACGGCAAAATAGGTCGCCTCGGGATGCGCGAAATAGAATCCCGACACCGATGACGCAGGCAGCATCGCGAAGCTTTCGGTCAGCGACATTCCGATCTCCGGCGCACGCAACAGATTGAAAAGCGGCGCCTTCACCGCGTGGTCCGGGCACGCGGGATAGCCGGGCGCCGGACGGATGCCGCGATATTCCTCGTCGATCAGCGCGCCGGCGTCGAGCGACTCGTCAGGTGCATAACCCCACAGCTCTCGGCGCACCTTGCGGTGCAGCCATTCGGCGAACGCCTCGGCCAGGCGGTCGGCCAGCGCTTTCAGCATGATCGCCGAGTAGTCGTCCTGGGTCGACTCGAATTCGGCAATCTTCTTTTCGACACCGAGGCCGGCCGTGACGGCGAACGCTCCGAGGTAATCCGCGACGCCCGAGGCTTTCGGCGCGACGAAATCGGCGAGGCAGTAGTTCGGCTTGCCCGCCGGTCGCTCGTTCTGCTGGCGCAGGTTGTGCCACGTCAGCGCGACGCTCGTTCTGCGTTTCGTCGGCGTAGAGCACGATGTCGTCGCCGACGGCATTCGCGGGCAGCAGCGCGACGACACCGTTCGCGGTGAGCCAGCGGCCGTCGACGATCCGCTTCAGCATCGCCTGCCCCTCGGCAAAGACGGTGCGCGCCGCCTCGCCGACGACGGCGTCGTCGAGGATCGCAGGATACGGGCCGCTCAATTCCCACGTCTGGAAGAACGGGGCCCAGTCGATCAGCGCCGCCAGCTCCCGCAAATCCGCGTTGCGGATCTCGCGGCGACCGATGAACGTCGGGATCGGCGGCGTGTAATGCGCCCAGTCCGTCTTGTACGCATTGGCACGCGCCGCCGCGATTCCGATCAGCGTCGGGCCCTTCTTGCTCGCATGCTGGACGCGGATCCGCTCGTAGTCGGCGACGACCTCCGCCACGTAGGCCGCGCGGTTATCGTCGGAGAGGAGGTTGCTCGCCACCGAAACAGCGCGCGAGGCATCGGGCACGTACACCGTCACCCCGCCGTAATTGGGCGCGATCTTGACCGCCGTGTGGATGCGCGACGTCGTGGCGCCCCCGATCAGGAGCGGCTGCACCATGCCGAGCCGCTGCATCTCGTGCGCGACGTGCGCCATCTCCTCGAGCGACGGCGTGATCAGCCCGGAGAGGCCCACCAGATCGGCATTGCGCTCGCGCGCGGTATCGAGAATCTTCTGCGCCGGCACCATCACGCCGAGATCGATCACGTCGAAGTTGTTGCACTGGAGCACCACGCCGACGATGTTCTTGCCGATGTCGTGCACGTCGCCCTTCACGGTGGCCATGACGACGGTGCCCTTGGGCTTCGCCGCAACGCCCGACGCGGCCTTCTCGGCCTCGATATACGGGACGAGATGGGCGACCGCCTGCTTCATCACGCGCGCGCTCTTCACGACCTGCGGCAGGAACATCTTGCCGGCGCCGAAGAGGTCGCCGACGACGTTCATCCCGTCCATCAGCGGGCCCTCGATCACCTGGATTGGGCGCGCGAACTTCTGCCGCGCCTCCTCGGTATCCTCGACGATGAAGGTCGTGATGCCGCGGACGAGCGCATGCGAGAGGCGCTCCTCGACCGTCGCCGCGCGCCACGCAAGGTCCTCGGTGCTCACCTTCCCCTGCGCCTTGACCGTCTCCGCGAACGTCACGAGGCGCTCGGTCGCATCGGGGCGGCGGTTGAGCACGACGTCCTCGACGCGCTCGCGGAGCTCCGGCGGGATCTCGTCGTAGACGCCAAGCTGACCGGCGTTGACGATGCCCATCGACATCCCCGCCCGGATCGCATGGTAGAGAAAGACGGTGTGGATCGCCTCGCGCACCGGCTCGTTGCCGCGGAACGAAAAACTCACGTTGGAGACGCCGCCGGAAACTTTCGCATGCGGCAGGTGCTGGCGGATCCAGCGCGTCGCGTTGATGAAGTCGACCGCGTAGTTGTTGTGCTCCTCGATGCCCGTCGCGATCGCGAAGATGTTGGGGTCGAAGACGATGTCCTCGGGCGGGAACGACGCCTTTCAGGGTCAGGAGGTCGTACGCCCGCCGGCAGATCTCGATCTTGCGCAGGTACGTGTCGGCCTGGCCCTGCTCGTCGAACGCCATCACGATCGCCGCCGCGCCGTAGCGCCGGACGAGCCGCGCCTGGCGCAGGAATTCGTCCTCGCCCTCCTTCATCGAGATCGAGTTGACGATGCCCTTGCCCTGGACGCATTTGAGTCCCGCCTCGATCACTTCCCATTTGGACGAGTCGATCATCACCGGCACCCGGGCGATGTCGGGCTCGGACGCGATGAGATCCATGAAGCGGGCCATCGCCGCTTTCGAATCGAGCATCGCCTCGTCCATGTTGACGTCGATGATCTGGGCGCCGGCGGCGACCTGCTGGCGCGCGACCTCGACGGCGCCCGCGAAATCGCCGGCGAGGATGAGCTTCGCAAACGCGCGCGAGCCGGTGACGTTCGTGCGCTCGCCGACGTTGACGAACAGCGAGTCGTCGCCGATGTTGAGCGGCTCGAGGCCGGCGAGGCGCATCACGCGGGACATGGGAAAGGAACCACCCTTATCGTTCTCCCTCTGCCCGCGAGCGAGGCGAGAAGCGCTTCAGGCCGCAGTCGCAAGCTCTTCGCTCGCCACCTTGCGCGGTGCCGCGTCGCGAACCGCATCGGCGATCGCCCGGATATGCGCGGGTGTCGTCCCGCAGCAGCCGCCGACGATGTTGACGAAGCCGCTCCGCGCGAATTCACCCAACAGGCGCGCCGTCTGCGCCGGCGTTTCGTCGTAGCCGGTCTCCGCCATCGGATTGGGCAGCCCGGCATTCGGGTAGCACGATACGAACGTGTCGGCGACGCGCGCCACCTCTTCGATGTAGGGCCGCATCAGCGCGCCGCCCAGCGAGCAGTTGAGTCCCACCGCGAGCGGTCGCACGTGGCGCACCGAGTTCCAGAAGGCCTCGGTGGTCTGGCCCGACAACGTCCGGCCGGACGCGTCGGTGATCGTGCCGGAGACGATAAGAGGCAAACGCTGTCCGACGCGGTCGAAAAACGATTCCAGCGCGAACAGCGCGGCCTTGCCGTTCAGCGTGTCGAAGATGGTCTCGACGAGGAAGAGATCGGCGCCGCCATCGGCGAGTCCCGCGATCGCCTCGCCGTAGGTCGCGACCAGCTCGTCGAAGCGCACGTTGCGCGCGCCGGGATCGTTGACGTCGGGGGAGATCGATGCGGTGCGGTTCGTCGGTCCCAGAGCGCCGGCGACGAAGCGCGGCTTGTCGGGCGTGCGCCGCGTCCAGTCGTCCGCGGCCGCGCGCGCGATCGTCGCCGCGGCGAAGTTGATGTCGCGGACGCGATGCTGGAGCCCGTAATCGCCCTGCGCGATCGCCGTCGCGTTGAAGGTGTTGGTCTCGATGATGTCGGCACCGGCCTCGAGATAGGCGTCGTGGATTTCGCGGATGACCTGCGGCTGCGATAGCACGAGCACGTCGTTGTCGCCCTTGATGTCGTGCGCGTGCTCGGCGAGGCAGGCGCCGCGGTACTCCGCTTCACCGAGGCGGTAGCCCTGGATCATCGTGCCCATCGCGCCGTCCATGACGAGGATCCGACGTTCGAGCAGCGAGGTGAGGAGTTCGGTGCGGTCGGGTTGCATGCTGCTCGGATTCTAGCATCGGCGCGTGTGCCGCATCGCCCGGGTTCAGGTTGAATACCATCGACGGTGGCCGGTTATATCGCCCAAACCGCGCGCCATAACGCGAGCGCCGGAACCCGTGGTAGATTTGCGCGCATGAAGCACTTGAAGCCCAGGGAAGCCGTCAAGTTTCTCGAGGAGAATCCGTCGGCGGTCTTCATCGACTGTCGCAGCGAGATGGAGTATTACTTCGTCGGCCATCCGGTCGGCGCGCATCACGTCGCGTGGAACGACGGCCCCGACTGGGACGTCAATCCGCATTTCGTCGGACAGGTGAAGAAGGTGACGAGCGCGAGCCGCCCCGTCGTGCTCATCTGCCGCAGCGGCCACCGGTCGATCGACGCCGGGATGGCGCTCGAGAAAGCGGGCTTCGCCGAGGTCTACAACGTTCTCGAAGGCTTCGAGGGCCCGCTCGACGACGATCATCATCGCGGGACGATTTCCGGCTGGCGCAAGGAAGGCCTGCCCTGGGAACAGCTCTAGTCATCGACTGACCACGCCCGCAGCCCGGACATTCACGGCACAATGTCGGCGTTTCGTTCTGCGCCGACTCGCGATGGCCTCCTACGGCCGCCTCTGCACGCTCTTCTACGACGCCGACAAGCCGCGCGCCTCCGAATCGGAGGTCGAGTGGTACTCCGCGCGCCTGCCAAAGGATGCGGGGCCTGCACTCGAAGCGATGTCGGGATCCGGCCGGCTGCTGATCCCGCTGTTGCAGGCGGGTCGAAACGTGCACGGCACCGACATGTCGGCGGCGATGATTGCGAGCTGCGATGCACGCCTTGCCGCCGCGGGACTCGCCACGCCGCTGTTTCGGCAGGACGTCGTCACGCTGAATGTGCCATTCCGCTACGCCGCCGCGATCGTCGCCGCCGGCTCGCTGCAGTTGTTGACGGATCAGATCGCGGCGCAGAAGACGCTCGAGCGCATCCGCGCGCACCTGGTGGATCCCGGGTTGTTGCTGATGGACATGTACGTTCCCGCCGAGGCCGCGCATCCGCCGGGCGCGCCGGTGGTCCAGGTGCAGACGATCGCGCTTCCCGACGGGACGAAGGTCGCGCGACGCTCCGAGGTCTTCGTCGACGTCGAGGGTCGGCGCATCGACATCCGGAGCCGCTACGAGCAGCGCGAGCGGGCGACGATCACGGCGCGCGAGGATGAAACCCTCGCCGTGACGTGGTACACCGAAGACGAGATCGTCGCGCTGGTTCGCGATGCCGGCTATCGCGACGTCACGATCGGCGAGCCGGCGTGGGCGATCGGATGGGAAGACGCCGGAAGGGGAGAGACGGTTTTCGATGAGCGCACGGGCGTGAGGGGCTTCATAACACGCGCGCCATATACACCGCCCCCGGCAACGGATTGACGTAGTACGGCGCGCATTCGCGAAACCCGTGCTTCGCATAAAGCGCTCGCGCGTCGGCCATCCAGTCGAGCGTGTCGAGCTTGAGCTCCGCGTAGCCGATCGCGCGCGCCTCGCTCAGCACCTTCTCGACAAGGCGGCTGCCCCAGCCCTCCTTGCGCGCGCGCGGCTGGACGAACAGGCGCTTGACCTCGCCGGTAGCGTCCTCGCCAAGCGGACGCAGTGCGATGCAGCCGAACGCATCCCCCGATCTCGCCCGCGAGCAGCAGACGGCCACGCGGCCGCGCGTACGCGCCGGGAAGCGTGGCGAGCTCACGGTCGAAATCCTGGAAGCACAGGTCCACGTTCAGCCACTGCGCGTATTCGACGAAGAGCACGCGAGCGAAGCGCAAATCCTCGCTCGTTTCGGCATCGCGGATCGCCGCAGTCATGACACGGGAAATCCGTCAGCGGCGGGTTGAGGCTGCGCGCATCACGCCGGCTTTTCGCAGTCGCCGATCTTGGTGTCCGCGCCTGGGTACGCCGGCGCGAGTTCGCGCAGCCTGGCGATGACGGCTTGCTGCGGATCGCGGATGACGATCATCGACTGCAGCACGACCTGCTGCCGCGGCCCGACCCGGGCACCGGTGACGCCCTGCTTCGCGAGTTCCGCGAGCTGCGCGTTGGCGGCGTCCTCGCTGCGGAAAGCGCCGAGCGAGATCGCCAAGCGCTGGGCGCCGCCATCGACGACGAATGCATCCTTCTGTCCGGCCGTCTTCAACTCGAGCGCGCGCTTGTCGGCAGCCGCCTTGGTCGCGAACGGCGGCAGGAAGACCCAGTACGCCGTCGGGTTCTCGACCCGGCGCTGGGACAAGAGCCTGCCAAGCGCAAGCGACTCGATGTCCGCGAGCGCGCGGGCACGATCGTTCTCGCCGAACGGTCCCCACTCGAGGCACACATTGGCGAGCGCGGCCGCCTTCGCGGGGCCCAGCGCCGCGACCTCCTGCGGCGAGAGCAGCTTGATCTTGTCGGGCTGCACCTGTTCCTTCAGGCGCACGCCTTCGCCGCCGCTCGCGCTGTCGAGCCACAGAACCCCCGCGAGTGCCAGATTCGCGAGCAGCAGAAAGGCGACGAGGATGCGCATCAGCCGGATATTAAACGGGCGTCGTGACGCCGGCCAGCGCGAGCACGCCTTCCAGGACCAGGTTGTCGACGACCTCGACCGGCGGATTGAGCTGGGCCGCGATCTCCTCCGCGGCGCCGCCCGCGAGATAGACGCGCACCTGCGCAGGGTTGGTGTCGATCTGCCGGCGCATCAGCTCGATCGCGCCGCAGATCGCTTGCATGGCACCGGAATGCAGCGCGTCGGCGGTGTTGTCCGGAAATTCACGGAAGGCGCCCGGCGCCGATTTCAGGGCGGCGGTGTTCTCGGAAAGCGCCTGCAGCATGAGCCGCATGCCCGGAAGAATCAGCCCGCCCCGGAACACCCCGTCCCCGTCGAGCGCGTCGATGGTCACCGCCGTTCCGGCGTTGACGACCACGCATGCGGGCGGAAAGAGATCGGTGACATTCGACCGTTGCCAGGCGGCGATCAGCGACGCCCACCGGTCGGCGCCGAGCTGCGACGGGCGCGCGTACTTGTTGGTGACGCCGCACGCGCGCTCTCCGGCTGTCAGCCATTCCGGAACGAGGCGCCAGCGCGTGAGCTGCGCTTCGACGCGCACGCGCGCCGCCTCGCCGGCGACGTTCACGCCGACGGCGCGCAACGGCCGCGGCAGGTTGTGCCAATCGCGAAGCGCGAGCGTCCCGATATCGCTGTTCGGCGTGACGCCCTGCGCCATCCATCCGTGCGGGCCGTTCAACCCCCACTTCATCCGGCTGTTGCCGACGTCGATGACGAGGATGTTGCTCATCTCCGACGGAGTTGGCTACGCACGCCGGAGCGAGATCTCACCGGAAAGAAAGCGCGCGCGCCGCGGACCATCGGCCAGCACCAACGCACCGCTCGCATCGACGCCTGCGACCTTGCCGGCGACCGTCGCGCCGTCGGGAAGGAGGAGCGTCACCGGCTTCCCCTGGTACGCGTGCCGATGCTGCCATTCGGCGGCGAAGGGGGCGAATCCCTCGTTTGCGTACTGATCGAGCACGGTGGCGAGCTCCGCGATGAGGCTCGCGAGCAGCTGGTTGCGGTCGATTTCCTTTGCGCCCCGACCCGCGATGCTCGCGAGATCGGTGACCGGCACCGTGATGTCCTTGCGCGCTATCGCCGGCAGCCGGATGTTGAGACCGACGCCCACCACGGTCGTCGACGGCCCCAGCGCGTCGCCGTTCACCTCGATCAGGATGCCGCCAACCTTGAGATGGCGGTGGATGATGTCGTTCGGCCACTTGAGCGCGATGCCGCGAAAGCCCGCCGCTTCGAGCGCGCGCGCCATCGCAACGCCGACGGCCAGCGAGAGCCCGGCGAGGAACCCCGCCCCTTGCTCGAATCCCCAGCCGAGAGAGAACGTCAGGCTGCCGCCCGCGATGGCGGTCCAGGTGCGGCCCCGGCGCCCGCGCCCGGCGGTCTGCCACTCGGCCGCGAGCGCGACGCCATGGATGTCGCGCTTCTGCGCGCGGCGCAGGAGCTCCGACGAGGTCGAGTCGATCTGGTCGACCACTTCGACGGTGACACGCGGGGCGCCGGCGTGCTCGCTCAGTGCGGCGCGCACGGCCTTGGCGTCGAGGAAATCCGGCGTCTCGAGCAGACGATACCCGCGACCCTTGATCCGCTCGAGCGCGAGGCCGGCCGACTCGGCGTCCTTCAGCACCTGCGAGACGCGGGCACGCGTCAGCCCCACCTGCGCGGCGAGGTCCTCACCGGAGTGGAAGGCCCCGTCCGATAGCTGGCGGAGCAATGAAAAACCGAGCGGAGTGAGCACTGACTTGGCCGGCAGGATGTAAGCCATTGAAGGATAACAGAATCCGTTTTGGATTGCCACCCTTCGACAACACTCTGCAAATGCGGCCGGAAGCCCGGTTTGCAACGCCGCATCCGTCCAATGCGGTCAACCTTTCAGCACGCCTCGGCGAATCTGGTCCTGCTCGATGGACTCGAACAACGCACGGAAATTACCCTCGCCGAAGCCCTCGTTGCCCTTGCGCTGGATGATCTCGAAAAAGATCGGGCCGATCACCGTCTTGGTGAAGATCTGCAGCAGCATCTCGTCTTCGGCCGGCGCGCCGTCGAGCAGGATCCGGTTGCGCTGCAGCCGCGCCGCGTCCTCCGCGTGTCCGGGAAGACGCGTCGGGAGCGCTTCGTAATACGTGTCCGGCGTATCCTGGAAATCGACGCACGAATTGCGCAGCGTTTCGACGGTGGCGTAGATGTCCTCGGTCGCGAGGGCAACGTGCTGGATGCCCTCGCCGCGATAGTCGATCAGGTATTCCTGGATCTGGCTCTTGTCGTCGCTGCTTTCGTTGATCGGGATCCGGATCTTGCCGCAGGGGCTCGTCATTGCCTTCGACTTGAGGCCGGTCAACTGACCCTCGATGTCGAAGTAGCGGATTTCGCGGAAGTTGAACAACCGCTCGTAGAAGGCCGCCCATTCGTCCATGCGGCCGCGATGCACGTTGTGCGTCAGGTGGTCGATCGTCGTGAGTCCCGCGCCCCTCGGATGCGCATCGACGCCGGGGAGCGGAACGAAATCGATGTCGTAGATCGACACGCCGCTTCCATTGTCCGTGTAGCGGTCGACGAGATAGATCAGCGAATCGCCGATCCCCTTGATCGCCGGGATGTTGAGCTCCATTGGCCCGGGATGCGCCTCGACGCCCCACGCGCCGCTCTCGACGCACTTGCGATAGGCGAGCGCCGAATCCTTCACCCGGAAGGCGATGGCGCAGATCGACGGGCCATGCACGCGCGCGAATGCCTGCGCGAAGCTGTCCGGCTCGGCGTTGACGATGAAGTTGATGCCGCCCTGGCGGTAGAGGAGCACGTTCTTCGAGCGGTGCTTCGCGACGGCCGTGAAGCCCATGTTGGCGAAGAGCCGGCCGAGCGCCGCCGGATCGGGCGCTGCGTATTCGATGAACTCGAAGCCGTCGGTGCCGAGCGGGTTGTCCCAGAGGTCTTTGGCGGATGGCTGTCCCATGGCGTCTTCCGGCGTTCGCGATGTGGAAACCCGGCGCGCAATCACAGCGCGGGCAAGAACGCGCGTTTTCGATGCTAGCACGCGGCGCGACGCGACGCGCTTTCCGAGGTCAGCGTCCCGGCGGCGCGAGGAGCTTCAGGACCTTCGCATGCAATGCCGGGTCGCCGCACGCCACCACGGACCCACCCTCGTCGCAGCGTTCGCCGTCCCAGGACGAGATCGCGCCGCCCGCGGATTCGACGATCGGAATGAGTGCCTGGATATCCCATGCCTGCAGCGACGACTCGATGACGACGTCGATCAGTCCCATCGCCAGCAGGCAGTAGACGTAGCAGTCGCCGCCCCAGCGCGTCAGACGCACCCGGTCGGTGACGCGGCGCAGCGACGCGCGCTCCCGCGGCGTGCGGAACATCGTCGGGTCCGTGCAGGCGAGCACCGCGGCCCGAAGCGAGCTGCAGCGGCGCGTGCGCAGCGTTCGTCGCTCGCGCCCGCGCCGCCATTCGGCGATTCCGCTCGCCGCGGCGAGGAATGTTTCACCGACGTACGGCTGGTGGGCCATGCCGGCGACGACGCGGTCGCCGTCGTTCAGCGCGATCAGCGTCGCCCAGTGCATCTGGCCGAGGATGAAGCTCCGCGTGCCGTCGATGGGATCGACCACCCACGTATACGGAGAGGATCCTTTCTGGAAGCCGAGCTCCTCGCCCCGGATGCCGTGATCGGGATACGCACGCGCGATGTGCGCGCGGATCACCTCTTCGCCCGCGCGGTCGGCGACGGTAACGGGATCGTAGCCGCGAACGCCACCCTTGTCGGCGACGTCGAGCGGCGCGCGGAAATGCGGCAGGATCGCCTTGCCGGCGGCCTCCGCCATGCGGAACATGAAGCCGAGAAAATCGGGAGCCGTATTCGCCATGCGCGCATCATCGCACGCCGGCGGCCGGCGGATAAGGCGAGGACAATCGGCTACGCCGCCTGCAGCAGCGCATCCTCCTTGGCCGCCGAAAGCACGTTGCCCCATGCCGTCGCGTTGTCGCGCTGCGCGATCCACGCCGCCGTATCGGCGAGCGTCTGCTCCAGCGGGCGAAAGCGAAGCCCGTGGCCGATCGCCCTTCCGCACGAGAACGACATGAAGCCCACGGTCGACCGATCGGATGCCGGCAGCCACAGCGGCAACTCGGTCCACGGCGCGATGCCGTGAGCGAGAAGCTTCGCTTCGTCTATCCATGCGGGCACCACTGCGGACGCCTTCCCTTCATCCTGACGCGCGAGCGCCTCGACCAGGCTGCCGAACGTCCAGCGCCCCGGAGGGCTGCACGCGTTGAACGTGCCCGCGATGCGCGAAGTGGCGAGATCGACCATCCACTCGGCGAGATCGCGCGCGTCGATGAACTGCACGGGCCGGGAGGGCGGCGCAGGCACCACCGCATCGGCGCCGCGCCCGCCCAGCGCTTCGGGATGCAGGAAGCGAGCGACCCAGTAGCCGAAGCGGTCGGTGGGATCGAACGGCCCGACGATCAACCCCGGACGGACGATGGCGGCGCGCTCGTCGTACGCTGCGACGACCTGCCGCTCGCAGGCCGCCTTCAATGCGCCGTAATCGGCGGCGATATCTTCGCTGGCCGGGTCGGCGAGCTCCGCGACGGCCGCGCTCTCGTCCTGTCCCGCCACGCTGCCGTCGGCGTACACCGACAGCGATGAGACGAAGAGGTAATGCGGAACGCGCTCCGCGAGGAGCCGCGTCGAGGCGCTCACGCATCGCGGCAGATAGCCGCTCGTGTCGATCACCGCGTCCCAGTCGCCGTCCGCAAGCGCGCCCAGGCCGGGGGCGATGCCGGGATCCCGATTGCCGGCCCGGACGTCGACTGCCGAACGCCAGGGCACCGGCGTGCGGCCGCGCGTGAAGACGGTGACCTCGCAACGGCGCGCAAGCGCCGCGTCGACCACATGCCGGCCGAGGAATCGCGTGCCGCCGAGAACGAGCAGCTTCACTCGCGAGTTGCCGGTCGGGTCGCGGTGAAGCGAGTCAGCGCGGCACGATCGCCACGCCGGCGAGCTTCTCCTGCGCTTCGATCAGCGACGCGACGTACTTGTCGCCGAAGCCCAGCAGGTTCGCGTTGACGAGGCTCTGGTGGACCGCCTCGCCGACGATGCCGCACACCGGGAGCGACTCCGCGAAGTGCGTGTAGTAGCGCAGATCCTTCATTGCGTTGACGAGCGTGAACTTGAGGCCGGTCAGGTCGCCATGGTTGTCGAGCATCTTGCCGACCATCATCTGGAAGATCCCCGAGTTGACGGCGCCGGCCGAGATGACCTCGTGCACCTTGCGCAGCGAAACGCCCGCCTTGGCCGCGGTCGCGCACGCTTCGGCGGTCGCGACGGCAATGGCCTGGGCGACGAAGTTGTTGATGAGCTTGATCATGAGGCCGTGGCCGGGCGGGCCGGCGTGGATGATGTTTTCGCAAAACGCCTGCAGGACCGGCTTCAGCGCGGCGAACGTCGCGTCGTCGGCGCCCACCATGATGTTGAGCTTGCCGAGCTCGGCCTCGACCGGAGTGCGCGCGAGTGGCGCGTCGACGAACAACACGCCGGCGCCGGCGAGCGATTCGCGCATCTTCGTCGTCGTCGCCGGCTCGCTCGTCGACGTGTCGACGACGACGAGCCCCTTGCGCGCGGCGCCCGCGATGCCGTCCTTGCCGTTGACGATCTCCTCGACCTGCGGCGCGCCGGTGACGCAGAGGAACACGATGTCCGACGCCCGCGCGATGTCGGCGCTGGTCGGAGCCTCCTTGGCGCCCGCCGCGATCAGGTCCTCGAGCGGCTTGCGGTTGCGATGCGCGCGCACCGTCAGCGGGTAGCCCTTCGTCACGAGGTTCTTCGCGATCCCGTGGCCCATGAGGCCGAGGCCGATGAAGCCGATGCGCGGCTTGGCGCCCGTCGCTGCGTTCATGTTCATTCTCCGCGGAAAGTGGCAAGGCCCGACCCGGGCGCATTGCCCGATTGGTCAGGCCTCTTGGCCGATTCTACCGCGCTCGCCACGCGCGCGGTCAAGTGAAGATTCAATCGATGGCGGTCGGCTCCGGCGGGCTCGCCGCCGCGAGCGCGCGGCGGCGCTCGTGCCACGTCAGCCACAGCCCGCTGCCCGCGATGATCGCCATCCCGACCAGCGCCGGAACATCGGGAAACTGGCCGAAGAGCGCCCAGCCCAGGAGTGTGGCCCATAGGATCTGCATGTAGGTGAACGGCGTCAGCCCGGACGCCGGCGCATGCCTGAAGGCGAGGATGAAGAGGAAATGGCCCGCGGTGCCGAGCATGCCCATGATCGCCACCAGCATCACGTGCGGCCACGGCATGTCGACGTCGCGGTCGACGAACGGCAGGAGCAGCGTCATCAGCACGGTGCCGCAGAGCGCCGAATAGAACAGCGTGACGCGCGGATCCTCGGCGGAGAGCTTGCGGGTCATGATCTGGAACGTCGCGTAGAAGCCGGCGCCGACCAGCGCCAGCAGCGCCGCGCCGTGCAGGATCGCGGCGCCGGGCCGCACGACGAGCAGCATGCCGGTCATTCCGGCGGCGACGAACCCCCAGCGCGGCCACGTCATCCGCTCCTTCAGCACGAGGACCGAGAGCAGGATCACGAGCGTGGGTGTCGTGTAGTTGATCGCCGTCGCTTCGGCGAGGGGAAGGAACTTGAGGGCATTGAAAAAACACAGCGACGAAAGCAGCACCGTCGTGCCGCGCGCGATCTGCAGCCGCGGCCGTTCTGTCCGCAGGAGGCGCAAGCGCATCGTCGGCCCGAGCCACAGCACGATCGCAAGCGCCTGCACCGCGTAGCGCGCCCAGACGAGCAGCGGCACCGGATAGCGCATCGCAAGGAACTTGACGATCGAGTCGAGCACCGCAAAGCATCCGACCGATCCGACGATGAGCAGGATCGCGGAAACGGGCACGTGCCCGGGAGAAGATCGTCTTTTCAAGGAGAGGGAGGGCAGTGCGCCGCATCGACGCTGCAGCGAACCGCGCGTGACATGCAATTCTAGCAGCGCCGTCGCATGCGGGACGCGCCGCAGTAGAATCCACGCAAGCGGCGAATCGCGCCCACGTGAGCACCCCGCGCAAATCGACATGGCCGAAATCCGGAACTGGATGATCTACGGCGCGACCGGTTACACCGGCCGCCTCGTCGCGCGCCACGCAAAAGAGCAGGGGCTATCGCCGATCCTGGCCGGAAGAAGCAATGAAACGGCCGCGCTCGCGGCGGAGCTCGGATTGCCTGCGCGCGTCTTTTCGCTGTCCGACGTTGCCGCGACGCGGCGCGCGCTCGACGGCATGTCGGTGGTCGCGCATTGCGCCGGCCCGTTCGCGGTCACGAGCGCCCCGATGCTCGACGCGTGCCTCCTCGCGCGCACGCATTACGTCGACATCACCGGCGAAATCGACGTCTTCGTCGCCGCGCAGCGCCGGCACAACGAGGCCGTCGCCGCCGGCATCGTCGTCTGCCCGGGTGTCGGCTTCGACGTGATTCCCACCGACTGCACGGCGGCGTGCCTCGTCGAGGCGCTGCCCGACGCGACGCGTCTCGCGCTCGGCTTTCGCGCGGTCGGCGCGCGCAGCCCCGGAACCGCCCGCACGTCGATCGACGGCATGCGGCAAGGTGCGCGCGTGCGCAAGAACGGCGCGATCGTCACCGAGCCGCTCGGAAAGCGTACGCGCATGATCGACTTCGGGACCGGGGCAAAGCTCGCGGTGTCGATTCCGTGGGGCGACGTCGCCACCGCCTACTTCACGACCGGCATCGCGAACATCGAGGTGTACGTGCCCGCCTCGCCCCGATCCATCGCGCGGCTGCGCCGACTCGATCGTCTGCGGCCGCTGCTGCGCATGCCGATCGTGCGCGCACTCGCCGGTGGCATGGCGGCACGACGCAATCCCGGGCCGTCGCAAAAGGAGCGCGATGCGGAAAAGACCTGGGTCTGGGGGGAAGTGCGCAACGACCAAGGGGAAAAGCGCGTCGCGCGTCTTACGACTCCCAATGGCTATCGCCTCACCGCCGACGGCGTGCTGATGGCGGTGCGCGCGCTTCTCGTCCGCGCGCCAGGCGGCGGCTATTTCACGCCGTCGCAACTGCTGGGGGCGCGCTGCGTCGAGCGGATCCCCGGTTGCAGCGCTATAACAATCGAGTAAGCAGCGCGCTTACCCGGCGCGGCAATCCTGCGGCAGGTACTGCGCCGGCACGTCGATGGCGACGCAGTACCAGTGAATGCGCCGCTCGCCGTCGATCGCCGGCGCGAGCAGGAGCGCCTTGCCCGCCACCGCTCCGCTCGCCGGCCCCAGCGCGATGCGGACGCGCCCCGACTTCGGGCTCAAGTCGACGCTTTCGAGGAATGCCGCGCCGCGGTGCGCCTCGACCGCGGAGTAATCGGGTCGGCGCGGAATCGTGCCGCTGCTCTCCCACTGCGTCTCGACCTGCCGCTGCAGCGGGAGCACCGCGGCGAGCCCTGCGGCCACGTTCGCGCGCACGACGTGCTGTTGGTGCAGCACGTCGAGCTCCGGCACGGTAACCTTCCCGAGCAAGGCGAGGATGGCGCTGCCGAGCAGCAGCGCGCTGATGGGTGCCGTGCGGCGGCGCGTGCGCAACAGCGAGGCCACCACGTCCTTCCGCTCGCTCGAGGCTTCGGCTTCCCGCACCTCATGCTTCACGCGCCGATAGAGCAGCGAGTCGGCGGCGAGCGCGGCGAGCATGCCCGGCACGCCCCAGACGACGGCGACGGCCAGCAGCACCCACGCTGCCGGCGAATCGTGCAGCGCGGGATCGATGCGCGCGTAGAGCGCCGCCAAACCGAACGGGAGCGCCGCCATGATCCCGCCCGTGACCCAGAGCCTGCGATAGCACGCCCACACGGCGGGAAAGACGAAGGCCGGCCAATGCCAACGGACCGCGGCGTGGCCGGCGCGCTCGTAGCGCAGGAATCGCGGGACCCATGCGCCGGCCATCGCGCCCAGCGCCAGATTGAAAAGAATGCCGAGGACAGGCCGCACGACGATGTCTTCGGATCCGGCCGGCGTCCACGGCATGCGCACCGTGTCGCTGATGTTCGTAAGTGTCGACAACGCGGAATCCTCGAATCAATGGGTGGAACTGGAGCGGGTGAAGGGAATCGAACCCTCGTCGTAAGCTTGGGAAGCTTCTGCTCTACCATTGAGCTACACCCGCGACGGCGTCCAATTGTAGCGAAAACGCGGATCAGTCGCGCGCCGATGTGTTCGCCTGCCGGACGCGCGCGGGCGGGCCGCCCGGGTCGCCCAGGTCCCAGAACAGTCCCGTCATGATCTGCAGGCCCTCGCGCGCGACGTCGGCGAGCAAGTGCTCGTCCGGCGCGTGCTGCGAGCATGCCGGATACGAATGCGGCACCCAGATCGTCGGTAGTCCGAGCACCTCCGCGAAGCAGTCATTGGGCAGCGAGCCGCCGAGGTTCGGCAGGATGGCCGGCGGCACGCCTGTCGTCGCGGCAATCGAGGCGCTGGCCCAGCGGACCCATGGGTGTTCCGGATCCAGGCGCGTCGCGGCCATGGGTTGCGAATCGCTCATGGATACATCGACCTGCGCGAACCCATGCGCGTCGAGATGCGCGCGAATCGCGGGAACGAACGTCCGCCAGTCGCAGCCGGCGACGAAGCGCATCTGCAGGTTCGCCCTTGCGTTCGGCGGAATGGCGTTCACCGGCCGATCCGGATTGCCGGTGCGAAACGCGAGCACCTCGAGCGCATTCCAGCCGAACACCCGTTCGGCCGGCGTGAGCCCGGGTTCACCCCACTCGGTGTCGATCGCGGGGCCGTCGGGCTCGCCAGGCTCGATGGTCGCGAGTGCGCGCCGCACCGATGCGGGGATCGCCTCGGGACGCAGCGCCGCGACGAGAATGCGTCCGCGCGCATCGACGAGCGAGGCGATCGCGCTGGCGAGAATCGTGCCCGGGTTGGCGAGGAGCCCGCCCCAGTTGCCGGAATGATGCGCGCCTTCGCGCAGCGACACCGACAGATCGAAATTGAGCGCGCCGCGCGAGCCGAGAAAGATCGTCGCCCGGTCCGATCGCAGGCGCGGTCCGTCGGAGGCGATGAGGACATCGGCGGCGAGCTCCCGCGCGCGCATTTCGCACATCGCGCGGAGCCCCGGCGAACCCACCTCTTCTCCCATTTCGATCAACAGCTTCGCGTTGAAGCCGAGGCGCCCGCGCGCCTCGAGCAGGCATTGGAGCGCTGCGAGGTTGATCGTGTGCTGGCCCTTGTTGTCGGCGGTGCCGCGCCCGTACCAGCGCCTGCCGGCGACGCCGACATCCCATGGCGAGCGGCCCTCGCTCCACTGCGTGTCGTAACCCGCCACGACGTCCCCGTGACCGTAGGTCAGCACGGTCGGCAAAGCGGCATCCTCGCAGCGCTGCGCAAACAGCATCGGCGGCGCGCCTGCGACAGGATTCGGCCATACGGCCCATTCGAAGCCGAGGCTCGCTACGCTGGGACCGATCTCGCCGGTGAGATATCGCTCGAGCTCCGGCGCGCGCTCGCGGATCTGGCTTTCGGTGCGCACGGCGACACGCCGGCGCAACGTGGCGAGCAGCGCGCCCGCATCGAACCAGCGCGCCGCGCCGGCAAGCGCGGCGGCACGCGGAGGATGTGCCTGCAACATGGCCGATGCTTTCGGTGAAATGGAAATCGATTGCATATTAACGGAACATCCGCCGCATCGCGTGCGACGCGATCTGGACTAAGGTGCGGCGCCGGCGTATCCTCGCCGGTTGTTCGCATTCGCCACGGATTCCCCATGAGACTCCCGCTGTTCGCGCCAGCGATCGCTCTCGCCGGCGTCGCGATTTTCGCCATTTCCGGCCCGCTGTTTGCACAGGCGAAGGCTTCTCCGTCCGCCGCCCCCGCCGCGCAGCTGCCCGCCGACCCGTGGCCGCGCGTCGTCGATCTGACCAACGGACAGGTGCTGGTCTACCAGCCGCAGGTCAACAAATGGGAAGCCAACCGCATCGACTTCCGCTCGGCGCTTGCGATCAAGCCGACGGGCGCGAAGGAAGAAACGTTCGGCGTCATCTTCGCCAACGCGCGCACGCAGGTCGACAAGGTCGCGCGCACCGTCGTCTTCGAGGACCTCAAGATCACGAAGACCGACTTCCCGACGCTGCCCAACCACGGCGCCGCGTACACGACCGAGCTGCAGAGTGAATTCGCGAAGACGATTCGCACGATCTCGCTCGACCGCCTCGAGGCATCGCTGGCGCTCGCCGGAATCAAGCCACCGACCGTCGCGGTGCAGAACAATCCGCCGCAGGTGATCGTCAGCTACTCGCCCGCGATCCTCGTGCCGATCGACGGCGCGCCGGTGCTGCAGCCCGTTCCCGATCACAGCCGCGCGAAGCGCGTGATCAACACGCGCGCGCTCATCCTGCAGGCCGGGTTCACCGACGCCCTCTACATGCACGTATTCGACGGCTGGCTCACGGCGAACGGAATCGGCGGGCCGTGGACGCAGGCTTTCCTCGGCCCGATCATGCTGAAGGAAGCCAACGCAATCGCGCAGGACCTCGCGAAGAAGGGCGTCGTCGATCTTCTCGACGGCGGCCCCAAGGCGAATCCCAAGCCGTCGCTCGCGAGCGGCGTGCCAACGATCTACACGAGTCAGACGCCGGCCGAGCTCATCGTGTTCAAAGGCCAGCCCGATTTCACGCCGATCGTCGGCACAGAGCTCCTGTGGGCGTCGAACACGACGAGCGATGTGCTGATCAACACTGCCAACAACAACTATTACGCGCTCCTCGCGGGCCGCTGGTTCACGGCGGCCAATCTGTCGGGTCCGTGGGCGTTCGTCGCGAGCGATTCGCTGCCTCCCGACTTCGCGAAGATCCCGTCGCAATCGCTCGCCGGCGCGGTATTGCCGACAGTCGCCGGAACGCCGCAGGCGCAGGAAGCGGTGATCGAGAATTCGATTCCGCAGACGGCGACCGTGCCGCTCAAGAACGGGCCGACGTTCACGCCGAATTTCAACGGGCCGCCGAAGCTCGTCGCGATTCCAGGCACGACACTCTCGCAGGTGCAGAACTCTTCGGAACCGATCATCCAGGTGTCGCCGAATTCGTACTATTCGGTCGTCGCCGGCGTCTGGTTCACCGCACCGCAGCTCACCGGTCCCTGGTCGGTCGCGACCACCGTGCCCGCCGTGGTCTATTCGATTCCGCCGTCGTCGCCGATCTATTACGTCACGTATGTGCGGATCTATGAAGCGACGCCGCAGTACGTCTACGTCGGCTACACGCCGGGCTATCTCGGCACCGTCGTCTCGCCCTACGGCACCGTCGTCTACGGAACCGGCTACGTGTACTCGCCGTGGATCGGCACCGAGTGGTATCCGCCGCCCTACACCTATGGCGTCGCGGCCGCGCCCGTCTACAACCCGTACGTCGGGTTCACCTACGGGTTCGCACTCGGGCTTGCCACCGCCGCGTGGACCGAGCCCTACTGGGGCTCGTACTACTACCCGGCATATTGGGGCGGCTATCACGGCTACTGCTGCGCGTCGGCCTCCGCGAACGTTTACGGCCACTGGGGCGCAACGACTTATTCCGGAACGCGGAGCTGGTACGCGGGCGGCGGCGTCGCGGGCACGACGGCGAGCGGCAACTACTACAACAGCCGCACCGGAACGTCGGGCAGCTACAACGCCGGCAAGCAATACAACGCATGGACCGGCAATGCGACGCGCGGCTACGACCGGACGATGAACGGCGCTGCGGGCGGAACGGGCAATGTCGCGCGCGCGAGCAACTACAACACCTACACCGGGCAGCGCTCGACCGCCAACGCGGCGTCGGGCACCGGCGCCGGCGGAAGCACGTACAACCGCGCCGGAGCGAGCACCGCGGGACCGGAAGGCAACGCGCACGTCGGCGGCGGATCGACGTACAACGCGAAGACCGGCAACACCAACACGTGGGGGACCGCGAGTGTCGGCAACAACCATTACGCCGACGTCAACGGCAACGTGTACAAGAACACCGGCGACGGCTGGCAGCAGCATTCGTCGAGCGGCTGGAACAACATGCTGTCCGACGATTCGTCCTCGGCCGATCGCGAGTCGCAGGCGCGCAGCAGCGGCGACGACCGCGCCGGCGGCTTCAGCGAAGCGAGCCCGATGTCGCGCTCGGGCGGAGGCGGCGGCTGGGGCGGCTTCGGCGGCGGCGGTTTCGGTGGCGACGATCGCTTCGGTGGTGGGGGCTTCGGTGGCGGCGATCGCTTCGGCGGCGGGGGCGGCTGGGGCGGACGCTTTGGCGGCGGCGGCTTCGGCGGCGGCGGATTCCGCGGTGGCGGGCGTCGCTGAGCTGTGATCGGCTGAACCAGAAGAAGCGCCTCCTACATGAAATCGATCGCCTCGCGATCGAGAGACCGCAGTCGCGCGTGATCGTGCTCGCGGCGGGCGCCGCGGCGCCCGTCACGTGCCGAGATGTCGGCGGAAGAGCTCGCGAAGCTCGCGCAGAATCCGGTCGGCAACCTGATCAGCGTGCCGTTCCAGAACAACACCAATTTCAATTTCGGCCCGCTCAAGGGAACGCAGAACATCCTCAACATCCAGCCGGTCGTCCCGATCCAAATCGAGAAGGACTGGAACATCATCACGCGGACGATCCTGCCGTTGATCTCTCAGCCGGCATTGTCCGAGGGCGACAGCCGGACCAACGGTGTCGGCGACCTGCAGTTCACCGCGTTCCTGTCGCCCGCCAACCCCGGCGAGTGGATCTGGGGCGCGGGCCCGATCCTGCAGGCGCCAACGCATAACAAGGATCTCGGCAACGACCACTGGGGCCTCGGCCCGTCGTTCGTCGTGCTGCATCTCGACAAGGGCAGCCCGTGGGTCTACGGCGTGCTGATGAACAACCTGTGGTCGGTCGGATCGGGCAACGCGTCTCCGTCGTACAACAACGGCCTGGTGCAGCCGTTCATCAATTACAACCTCCCGGACGGCGCGTACCTCACCTCCGCGCCCGATCATCACGATCGACTGGAAAGCCTCGGGCAGCCAGCAGGTGACGCTGCCGCTCGGTGGCGGCGTCGGCAAGATCTTCCACTTCGGCAAGCTGCCGGTGAACACGCAGATCTCGGCCTATTACAACGTCGCTCGCCCGGACAATGCGGCGAATTGGCAGCTCCGCGCGCAAGTCCAGCTGATGTTCCCGAAGTAGCATTCGGGCCGCGCCGCTCGCGCGCGGCGATCCACCAGGCGAGATCATGAAGATCGGAATGATCACCGACAGCCTGCCGGGCACGGACTTCGACACGCTCGTCGACGACCGCGCCAGGCTCGAGCTCGACATGCTCGAGTTCGGCTGCGGCAACTGGTCGTCGGCGCCGCATCTCGATCTCGACCGGATGCTGGAGAGCGAAAGCGCGCGGCGCGAATTCAAGGCGCGGCTCGACGCGCACGGGATCGCGATCAGCGCGCTCAACTGCTCCGGCAATCCGCTGCATCCCGGGCGACGCCGGACGACGTCACGACGCGGTCACGCGCAAGACGATCAAGCTCGCGAGCCTCATGGGCGTGGATCGCGTCGTGATGATGTCGGGCTGCCCCGGCGCGCCGGCGACAGCCACGCCAACTGGATCACCACCGAATGGCCGCCCGAGGTGCGCGAGATCCTGCGCTGGCAGTGGGACGAAGTGCTGATTCCGTATTGGCGCGATCTCGTCGCCTACGCCAACGGCCTCGGCATCCGCAAGCTGTGCCTCGAACTGCACGGCCATCAGAACGTCTACAACGTGCGCACGCTGCACCAGCTGCGCGATGCCGTCGGCGAAACCGTCGGCGCGAATTTCGACCCGAGTCATCCGATGTGGATGGGCGCGGATCCGCATGCCGGCGCGCGCGCACTGGGCGAGGCGATCTACTATGTCCACGCCAAGGACACGCGCATCGATCCGGTGCTGGCCGGCGTGAACGGCCTGATCGAGACGATTCCCGGCGATCGATTCCGCGAGCGCACGTGGAACTACATCACGCTGGGCTACGGCCACGGCGAGCAATGGTGGCGCGAGTTCGTCGCGGTGCTCGCGGCCGTCGGCTACGACGACGTGTTCAGCATCGAGCACGAGGATCCGATGCTGCCCGCGCTCGAGGGCGTCGAGAAATCGGTCGCCTTCCTGCGCAACGTCCTCGTCAAGCTGCCGCGCGCCCGCGACGGCGCGCGCTAGATCCATGGCCGACTCGATCAAGGCGGCCGCAGCGTCGCCATCTTCGACCTGGGCGGCGTGCTGCTCGAGTGGAATCCGCGCTATCTCTATCGCAAGCTCTTCGCCGGCGACGAAGCGGCGATGGAGCATTTCCTCACCCACGTCTGCACGACCGGAATGGAACGAGCAGCAGGACGCCGGGCGCACGTTCGCCGAAGCCACGCGCGAGCTCATGCCGCAGCACGCCGACAAGCGCGAGCTGATCGAGGCCTGGGGCACAGCGATTCGGCGAGATGATTCCGGGCGCGATCGACGGCACGGTCGACGTGCTGGCGGCTCTCAAAGACGCGCGGCGTTCCGATCTACGGCGATCTCCAACTGGTCGGCCGAGACGTTTCCGCCGCAGCGCGAGCGCTTTCCGTTCCTGTCGTGGTTCGACGATCTCGTCATCTCCGGCGTCGAAGGCGTCATCAAGCCCGACCCGCGCATCTTCCGCATCCTGCTCGAGCGCAACGCGATCGCGCCCGAATCCGCGGTGTTCATCGACGACGTCGCGCGCAACGCCGACGCCGCGACGCGCCTCGGCATTCACGGCATTCACTTCCGCTCGCCGGCGCAGCTGCGGCGCGAGCTCGCGGCCGTCGGATTGCTTCCGGAAGGCCCGTGATGGTCACGCTCGGCATCAATCCGATCACGTGGACCAACGACGACATGCCGGAGCTCGGCGGCGACATCCCGCTCGAGACCTGCCTCGCCGAAACGCGCCTCGCCGGATTCGCGGGCATCGAAATGGGCGGCAAGTTTCCGCGCGACGCCGCGGTGCTGCGACCGCTGCTCGATCGCCACGGTCTGCGCCTCGTTTCGGGCTGGTACAGCGCGCACCTCGCGCGGCGCACGGCCGCCGAGGAAGCGGAGAAGGTCGACGCGCATCTGCGCCTGCTCGCCGCGATGGGCTGCACGGTGATGGTGTTCGCCGAAGGCCACGGCAGCACCGACGGCGATCCCGCGGCGCCGCTGTCGCGCCGCCCGGTGCTGCCGGACGGCGAATGGCCGCAGTTCTGCGCGCGCCTCAACGAAACAGCGCGTCATTTGCGCACGCACGGCGTGCGGCTCGCGTTTCATCACCACATGGGCACCGTGGTGCAGACCGAGGCCGAGATCGACCGCCTGATGGCCGGGACAGACGACGATGTCGGGCTGCTGCTCGACACCGGTCATCTGGTGTTCGCGGGAGGCGATCCGGTCGCGGTCGCGCGACGGCACGCGCGCCGCATCGTCCACGTGCATTGCAAGGACGTGCGCGCCGACGTGCTGCGCGCATCGCTGGCCGCGGATGCGAGCTTCCTGCGCGCGGTGCTGGATGGCGTGTTCACCGTGCCGGGCGATGGCTCCATCGACTACGGCGCCGTTCTCGCGCCGCTCGCGCAAGCCGGATATTCGGGATGGCTGGTGGTCGAGGCCGAGCAGGACCCGGCGAAGGCGCATCCGCTGACCTATGCGCGCATGGGCTTCGACAATCTCCGCCGCGCCGCGACGACGGCCGGACTCGCGATCGTTGCGTGAATAGGCGCGCGCGTCGCGCGGGCGCCGGAGAATTCACGATGATCGATTTCTGCCTCGTCGGCGCGGGCTTCATCGGCCCGGTCCACGCCGCGAATCTCGCTGCGCACCCGGCTGCGCGCCTTTCCTGGGTCGTCGACCTCGACGCAAAGGCCGCAAAGTCGCTGGCTGACAGGTACGGCGCACGCGCGAGCACCGATCTCGCAGAGGCGCTCGCGGACACTGCGGTCCGCGCGGTGATCATCTGCACGCCGCCGCGCACGCACGCGGCGATCATCGAAGCCGCGGCGAACGCGGGCAAGGCGATCTTCTGCGAAAAACCGGTCGATCTCGACCTCGCGCGTGTCGACCGCTGCAGCAGGTGCTCGCGCGCACCGGCGTGCCGTTCTACGTCGCGTTCAACCGGCGCTTCGATCCGTCGCACCGTGCGCTGCACGACGCACTCCGCGCCGGCGAAATCGGGCGGCCCGAGATGCTGATCCTTTCGAGCCGCGATCCGGAGATCTCGCCTCCGGACGCCGTGGCCGCGACACCGTACGGCATCTTCTACGACACGATGATCCACGATTTCGACATGGTGCGCTGGCTGCTGGCCGACGAGCCGGTCGAGATCTACGCGCGCACGGCCTGCATGCTGGACGAAAAGGAGAACCCGCACCGCGATCCGGACACGGCGATGGTCGTGCTGCGGATGGCGGGCGGCGCGCTCGTCCACGTCAACTCGAGCTTCCGCGCGGTCTACGGCTACGACCAGCGGATCGAGGTGTTCGGCGCGAACGGCATGCTGATCTCGGACAACCAGCGGGCGACGACCGTCGAGCGCTACGGCAAGGATGGCGTCCGGCGCGATCCGCTGCTGCATTTCTTCATCGATCGCTATGCCAGGTCCTACCGCCTCGAGCTCGACGCGTTCGTGCAGAGCGCTCGCGAGCGGCACCGCGCCGTCGATCGGTCTCGACGACGGTCGACGGGCGCTGATGATCGCCGAGGCGGGCGTGCGTTCGGCGAAGACCGGCGCGCCGGTGGCGCTGCCCGACTGACGAGAGTTATGAGGTTTAAACAAACGCGCTTTTTCTTGTGAGATTTGAACACGAGAACACGGGAGGCGTGCGGAGCAGAATCGTGACAAAGGAGGGGTGGAACTGTGTGAGCACGAAAGATAGATTCGCACGGCATCGTATCGTGCGGCACATAGAGGATCAGCGAGCTCGAAACTGTTGATCGCGGTGATGAAGCTCATCAGCGCGCGGGACGATGCCGGCACCATCAACGGCAGCGTCGCCTTCGCGAACGCGAGAGCTGCCGACTGCGCCAGGCTGATCGCGATATGATGGCTCTTGATCTGCTTCAGGATCGACGCGCTGGAGCGCACCGCGTAGGGTGACTGAATGAACAGCATCAGCACGATGATCGCCGAGGGCAAGAGGCTCGACGCGCGGAGGCGAACGAGGATCGGTTTATGATTTGCCGGATTGGGCTATGCGGTCATCGATGGCGCACTGATATCAGCGGTCGGCTCTACGACGGAAGAGCACCGGGTGGATCGCAAGTTATGTTGCAATGCAGGGCGTGCGGACTTTCTGGGTCGTGACGCGGACCACGAGCTTTCTTTGAACGGATGGTGATCATTTGTCGCAGCGTTGCAAGCGTGTTACGCGCGGACGGTATTCTGGAGGTTGCTCGGGACGACCCCGCACGCCGCTTCGGCGCCACGCTTACGCTGGCCGCCGATCTTGGCGACACGTTCCGGTTCGTCCTTATCGGCGACAGCGGACTGCGGATCAACGGCACCGAACTATTCATCAACGACACTGGGCTCGATCTCGTGACGGCGAGCCTTCGCCGGGAGGCCTACCGGCGTGTCGGGGAAGCGGGCGGAAGCGCAGCCGATCGCGCGCAGGTCGGCCGCGCCTGCGCGTTTCACGGCGCAGCAAAGCTTCACCCCGACATGCTCTCTTGGCTGGATCAGACAACGCTACGCCAGTTGTATGACGAGAGTCTCGCGTGGTGCCGCGCGCGTTTGCCCGTGATCCCGGAAGCCGATATTCGGCCTTTGCTCGACACCGGCATCAGCGGACAAGCGCGCTTCGCCAACAACACGACGAGCTCTGCTCTGCTACGCGGTGCTCGACGGATTCGAGATTCCTATGCCGCTCGTGCAAGTGTTCGACCGTCCGCGCACTGCCGTTCGCTCGATCGAATTATTCACCGACGGTTACTTCACACCCGGCGCGACACCCGCCCTCGACGATTGGGAGGAGGCCTTCGCCGAGGTGGAGCGAATCGATCCCGAGAAGATCGATCGCTATCCGTCGGTCAAGGGCAGCTCCGCGCGGATGCGCACGGACGACCGCACGGTCGTGATCGTTCATCTCTAGCGTCCCGCAACGCATCACTGCCGCCGCCGCTACTTCAACGTGTTTCCTAACTCATCTCTGCGCATTGCCGGCGCCACCCTTGGCGCGCGTCCCACGCGCCCTGACGCGTGCCGACCAGCACGCGGATCAGGACCACCGCCAGGATCATCAGCACGATCAGCACCGACGCGTACGCCGTCGCATAGCCGTACTCGCCGACTTCGGCGCGACCGACGATGTTGACGGTCGCCATGTCGAAGCGCGGGCTCGTCAGGAATATGACGGCCGATATCGACGTCATCGCGCTGATGAAGCTGTAGACGAGCGCCGCGACGACCGCGGGCCGGATGAGCGGCAGGATCACGCGCCGGATGCGATGTCAGCGTGCCGGCGCGCAGGCTCGCCGACGCCTCGTCGAGGCTGGGATCGATCTGGCGACAGCGCGGCCAGCCCGGCGCGCATGCTGGTCGTCATGTCGCGGAACACGAAGCATGCGACGAGGATGAGGCCGGTGTAGGCGAGCTCGATCGGCGGCGCGTTGAACGCGAGGATGTACGCGATGCCGACCACGGTGCCCGGCACCGCGAAATTCAGCATCGCCGCGAACTCGAACGCGCGCTTGCCGGCGAACTGCTGCCGGTCGACGAGGTACGCGAAGCGTGAGTCCGAACGCGGCGGTCAGCGGCGCACTGACGAGCGCAATCGTCAGCGTCGTCGTGAACGAGCTCCACGCGCCGCCCGGTCCACAGGAGACGCCCGTTCTCCAAAGCGACGCCGAACGCGGTGACGTAATGACGCAGCGTCAGCGCGTGGTTGAGGCCCCACTTCTCGAAGAATCCGCCGGTGAACACCATCAGGTAGATCACGACGGCCATCGCGGCCCACGGAAGCGCAACGCACGCCGCAGCGACGGCGACCGATCGCGGCAAGGGGCGTGCGCGCGCCGCCGTCGCCCTTGCCGCTGACGGTGACGAAGCTCTTCCGCGCGAGCAGCCGGCGCTGCAGCGACGAAGAGGCCGAGCGACAGCAGAAGCAGGATCACCGCAAGCACCGCGGCGCGCCCCGGGTCCTGCTGGACGCCGACGACGGCGAAGTAGATCGACGTCGACAACACTTCGAGGTTGCCGCCCAGCAGCAGCGGATTGCCGAAATCGGCGAGACTCTCGATGAACACGATCAGGAACGCGTTGGCGATGCCGGGCGCCATCAGCGGCAGCGTGATCGTCGTGAACGTCCGCATCGGTGACGCACGCAGCGTCTGCGCCGCCTCTTCGAGCGTCGGACCGATGCCCTGGGCGATGCCGACCAGCACGAGATAGGCGACCGGCGTGAGCGCCAGCGTCTGCGCGAGCCAGACGCCAGGCATGCCGTAGATCCAGCGCGTCGGCCGGATCGCGAAGCCCCATTCGAGCAGCGCGTTCACGGCCCCCGAGCGACCGAAGAGAAGGATCAGCGCCAGCCCGATCACGAACGGCGGCGTGATCATCGGCAGGACCGACAGGAACCCCAGCGCACGGCGCGCGCGAAACTGCGTCCGCGTCACGACGAGCACGAACGCGAGGGCGAGCAGCGTCGCCGACGTGGCCGTCAGGAGCCCGAGCTCGATCGTGTTCCACACGACTCCGCCCACGCCCCACACCTTGCTGCTCGCGACGCGGGCGGCGAGGGCGGCGAGCGACACGTTGACCGTCGGAGTCGAGGAATGCGCGCTCGAAGAGGCGCGCAAGCGGATAGAACGTGAACAGTCCGACCCGCAGCAATCGAAGCCCCGATCGCCGCGGCCACGAACGTGTTGCCCTTGGCAAGGCCGCGCAGCGCGAGTCCATGGCACAGCAGGACGAGCATCCCGGCCGCAAACACGAGTGCGCCGTAGCCGAGCCCCGGCTGCCGACGCGGCAGCGCGACCGAAAACGCCGGCGAGCGCCGGCCAGGTCCAGCCGTTGATGTCGATCGCGAGCGCAACGACGAGCAGCCATGCAAGCCCGATCCTCCCGCGATCAGCAAGGGGACGGCGGCGCGGGCGCGCGCGGTCCGGCCCCGACGGCGGCCGCACCAGCACCGCGAGCGGCAAGAACAGCGGGACGAGCAACGGGGCGAACCAACCACGCCCGAGATGGACGAGCTGGACCAGCGCAGGCGCCGCGGCTGGCGCGAGCGGATAGGCGGACAGCCACTGGAACGCGAAGAATCCGCTGCCGCCGATCGCGCTCCACGGGCAGCACCGCGAAGCCGATCCACGCGACGGCGAGCCACGGGGCCGACTACGCGTCGCATCGGCCCCGGATTCCGTGAAGGCGCGCGGAGGCGCGGGCGATCACGCGCCCCGTCGGCATCGCCTACTTCGGCGCTTTGAAGACCTCGTTCTCCCAGCGCGTCAGCAGGCGCTCGCGGCCCTCTTTCGAGCCGTACTTGTCGAGGTCGATCTTGATGCAGCTTCACGTCGGAGGCCTTCGGCGCAAGCGGGCTGACCTGCGCGATTCCTGTTCGACGGGATCTGGAACTTGTTGACCGTGAACGCGACGTTCTGGCCGGCCGGCGACAGCACGAAATCCATCCACATCTTCGCGCCGTCGGGATTCGGGCCGCCCTTGATGATCGCGGACGAGATGATCTCGTAGCCCGTGCCTTCGCAGGGCGCGACGGTCTTGATCGGATAGCCCTGCGCGGCCTGCGCGACCGAATCGTGCAGGAACGTGATGCCGATCGTCGTCTCGCCTTTCGCCGCGGCGCGGATGCCGGCGCTGCCGGAGCGCGTGTACTGGTTGACGTTCTTGTTCATCGCAGCGAGGAACTTGAACCCCTCGTCCTCGCCCATCAGCTGCAGGATCGTCGAGACCATGTTGAACGCCGTGCCGGACGTCCCGGGATTGGCCATCTGGATCTCGTTCTTGTAGGCCGGATTCGCGAGATCCTTCCAGCACTTCGGCTCCGGCATCTTGTTCTTGGCCAGGAGCTCGGTGTTGTAGCCGTAGCCCAGCACGCCGGTATAGATCGGCGTCTGGAAGTACTTGTTGTCCTCGGCGATCTTCTGCGCCCAGTCGTGCAGCTCGGCGACACGCGGCGACTTGTACGCCTCGAGCAGCCCCTCGGCGGCGAGCGCCTTGGCCGACGCGGATTCCGCCGCGTGATAGACGTCGGCGCGGGGGTTAGCCTTTTCGGCGCGAATCTGCGCGAGACTTTCGCCGTCGGTCCGGCGGATGAAGACGGCCTTCTGCCCGGTCGTCTTCTCGTACGTGGCCTTCATCGCCTCGCACCAGTCGACTTCGTAGTTGCACAGCACCGTCACTTCCTGCGCCAGCGCCGGCGCCGCGCGCCCCAGCAGCATGCGCCCGGCGAGCGCGGCCAGGATGCGGGCACCCGCACGTCGAAACACCGTCATGATCGTCGCCTCCTTCGGAATGGGTCGGTTCGGAGGACGCACGCTGCGTCGACCGCGTCGCCCGCTCGATCCGGCGTCCCGCGGGCGTTTCGTCAATCCACGCGCTACGTGCGGGGCACATTAGCACTAGTGGACGGCGAGCGCGAGATGGCGCGCCACGCCGCGCTTTCGCATGGTTGCCCGCGCCGCCGGATTGGCGTAACGTCCTCTGCCGACGCTAGGGGTCCTGGCCGCGCGGACGCGGGCGGGTGAGACCACACCCTTGGTACCTGTGCGGATAATGCCGGCGCAGGGAAGCGTGGCTCTCCCCGCCGCTCCCCGCGCCTTGTCGACCGAGGAGCCTCCATGAACGCCAATGACCGGTTCTACGCGCGCGATGCGCACGTCGACGCCGCGGCCGTCGCCCCGCTGCCCAATTCGCGCAAGATCCACGTCGAGGGCTCGCGGCCCGATCTCCTCGTGCCGATGCGCGAAATAGCGCAGACGGATACGGATGCATCCTTCGGAGCCGAGAAGAATCCGCCATTCGTCGTCTACGACACGTCGGGACCGTATACCGATCCGGCCGCGACCATCGATATCCGCAAGGGCCTGCCGCCGCTGCGGGCACGCTGGATCGCGGAGCGCGGCGACACCGAGGAGCTGGAAGGCCTCACGTCCGCCTACGGACGCGCGCGGCTCGCCGACCCCGAGCTCGCGGGCCTGCGCTTCGATCTCCATCGCAAGCCACGCCGTGCGGTCTCCGATGCGAACGTCACGCAAATGCACTACGCGCGCCGCGGCATCGTCACGCCGGAAATGGAGTTTGTCGCGATCCGCGAGAACCTGCTGCGCGAGAGGATGCTCGCCACGCTGCCGGAAATGGTCACGCGCCAGCATCCCGGCGAGAGCTTCGGCGCGGCGATTCCCGCGGCGATGACGCCGGAGTTCGTGCGCAGCGAAGTCGCCCGCGGCCGCGCGATCATCCCGAGCAACGTCAACCACCCGGAAAGCGAGCCGATGATCATCGGCCGCAACTTCCTCGTGAAAATCAACGCCAACATCGGCAATTCCGCGGTGTCGTCGTCGATCAACGAGGAAGTGGAGAAGATGACGTGGGCGACGCGCTGGGGCGCCGATACGGTGATGGACCTGTCCACCGGCAAGAACATTCATGAAACGCGCGAGTGGATCGTCCGCAATTCGCCGGTGCCGATCGGGACGGTGCCGATCTACCAGGCGCTGGAAAAAGTCGACGGCAAGGCAGAAGACCTCACGTGGGAGATGTTCCGCGACACGCTGATCGAGCAGGCGGAGCAAGGCGTCGACTACTTCACGATCCATGCCGGCGTGCTGCTGCGCTACATCCCGATGACGGCGAAGCGGATGACCGGCATCGTCTCGCGCGGCGGCTCGATCATGGCGAAATGGTGCCTCGCGCATCACAAGGAGTCGTTCCTCTACACGCACTTCGAGGACATCTGCGCGATCATGAAGGCCTACGATGTCGCGTTTTCGCTGGGCGACGGCCTGCGGCCCGGCTCCGGGTACGACGCCAACGATGAAGCGCAGATGGCCGAGCTCGCCACGCTGGGCGAGCTCACGCAGGTCGCGTGGAAGCACGACGTGCAGGTGATGATCGAGGGCCCGGGCCACGTGCCGATGCATCTCATCAAGCACAACATGGACGAGCAGCTGCGCCTATGCGGCGAGGCGCCGTTCTACACGCTGGGGCCGCTCACCACCGACATCGCCCCCGGCTACGACCACATCACCTCCGCGATCGGCGCCGCGATGATCGGCTGGTACGGCACTGCGATGCTCTGCTACGTGACGCCGAAGGAGCACCTGGGCTTGCCGAACAAGGTCGACGTCAAGGACGGCATCATGGCGTACAAGGTCGCCGCGCACGCTGCCGATCTCGCGAAGGGCCACCCGGGCGCGCAGATGCGCGACAACGCGCTGTCGAAGGCGCGCTTCGAGTTTCGCTGGGAGGACCAGTTCAACCTCGGCCTCGACCCGGACAAGGCGCGCGAATTCCACGACGAGACGCTGCCGCAGCACGGCGCGAAGCTCGCGCACTTCTGCTCGATGTGCGGCCCGCATTTCTGCTCGATGAAGATCACGCAGGACGTGCGCGAGTACGCGGCGAAGCAGGGGATCGCCGAGGGCGACGCGCTCGCGAAGGGGATGGAGGCGAAGGCCGTCGAGTTCGTGAAAAAAGGCGCGGAGATCTACTCGAAAGCCTGACTTGACACGGCCCGCCCGCCGCGCGATAAACGAGCGTTGCACGCACCCGCGCCGAAGTCCCAGGATCGGAGACGCGCGCGTTTCGAGAGGAGGAAAAATGGACCGTCGCTCATTCGTGCTGGCTGCGGCCGGCGGCACGCTGATGACCCTTGACTGGCGCCGCGCGCTGGCCGCGGGCCTTCCGGCAGGCGCTATCGACACCGGCACGCTCGAGACGCTTCCCGGCAAGGTGCCGCTCATCAAGCGCTGCATTCCGTCCCCCGAATTACGAGACGCCGGTCGATCTCTTCGATGCCGCGATCACGCCGAACCGCGCGTTTTTCGTGCGCTGGCATCTCTCCGACATTCCCGACGTGGATGCGAAGACCTGGCGGCTCAAGGTCGGCGGCGCAGCCGCGGGGACGCCCGCCGAATATTCGCTCGACGATCTCAAGCGCGGCTTCGAAAGCGTCGAGGTTGTCGCGGTATGCCAGTGCAGCGGCAGCCGCCGCGGGCTCTCCGATCCGCACGTGCCGGGCGTCGAATGGGGCTATGGCGCGGTCGGCAACGCGCGCTGGAGGGGGGTGCGCCTGCGCGACGTGCTGAACAAGGCCGGCGTGAAGAAGGAAGCCATCGAGATCGCCTTCGACGGCGCGGACAAAGGCGTCCTCCCCGCCACGCCGGACTTCCAGAAGAGCATTCCGACCTGGAAAGCGATGGACGAGAACACGCTGCTCGCATGGGAGATGAACGGCGAAGCGCTGCCGCATCTCAACGGCGCGCCGCTGCGCGTGATCGTGCCGGGCTGGACGGCGACGTACTGGGTGAAGATGCTGACCTCGATCGATGCGCTCGACAAGCCGCTCAACACCTTCTGGATGAACACCGCGTACCGCGTGCCGAAAGGCAAGTTCGCGTTCGCGGACCGCTTCCTGACGCAGGAAAGCGATGCGTCGACGCCGATCACCGAGATGGTCGTCAACTCGATCATCACCAATATCAAGGACGGCCAGAAGATCGCGGTCGGCCAGGACGCGGACGTGCGCGGCATCGCGTGGGACGGCGGCTACGGCATCCGCAGCGTCGACGTCTCGACCGATGGGGCGCGCAGCTGGACCGCGGCGGAGCTGGGGCCGGATCTCGGCCGCTTTTCCTTTCGCACCTGGCGCTACGCGTTCCGGCCCTCCAAATCGGGGGAGTACCCCGTCATGGCGCGCGCGACCAACCGGCAGGGCTCGACGCAGACCGCCGAGCTCATCTTCAATCCGGCCGGCTATCACAACAACGTGATGCAGCGGATCGTGCTGGTCGCTGCCTGAATTACGGGAGACCTCCGATGAAGGCCGGATATCTGCTCTGCGCCGCGGCGCTCGCCACGGCGGCCATCGCGTACGCGCAGGAATCGAAGATCGAGCTCAAGCCCGGTCCCGGGCGCGAGCTCGTGATGGGTTACTGCGTCATGTGCCACAGCCTCGACTACATCCAGGGCAACTCGCCGTTCATGACGCGACAGGTCTGGGAGGCCGAAGTCACGAAGATGATCAAGGCGTACGGCGCGCAGATCCCCGCCGAGAGCGTGCCGGCCATCGTCGACTACCTGACCGCGAACTACGGCGTCGCGACGCCGCCGAAATAAGGGGATCGGCGATCATGGCCGACAGCCTCGAGGAATTGCAGAGCGCGGTCGAAGCGTTCGTCACCGAGCGCGACTGGGCGCAGTTCCACACGCCGAAGAACCTCGCAATGGGCGTTGCCATCGAGGCGGCCGAGCTGATGGAGCATTTCCTCTGGAGCGAGGGTGCCGAGCCGCCCGGGCGGGATCCGGCGCGCAAAGCGATGATCGCGCAGGAAATCGGCGACGTCCTCATCTACCTCGTGCGGTTGGGACAGGTCCTCGACATCGATCTCGTCGCTGCCGCCACCGACAAGCTCGCCCTCAATCGCGACAAGTATCCGGTCGAAAAGGCGAAGGGGCGCGCGACCAAGTACCTCGATCTCGAGTAGACTGCGACCCGCGCGCGTGCCGTTCGGCACGATTACGACGCCGACGCGAATTTGCACGGGAACGCGCCGGCGCCCCCAGGCGCCGTCGAAGCGCTCGTAGCATCCCGGAAGGAGCGCGTCGCAGTGCCGGCAGCGCCCCTGCGGCGTGAGCTCGTAGCGATGGATTTCGTGCCAGTCGCGAACGATCACGGGTTTCGCGCATCCGGGACAGAACGTCGTGCCGCCGGTGCGGTCGTGGACGTTGCCGGTATAGACGTAATGGATTCCCTCGCGCAGCGCGATGTCGCGTGCGCGCGTCAGCGTCGCGGCGGGCGTCCGCGGCAGGTCCGTCATCTTGTAGTCGGGATGGAACGCCGTGAAATGCAGCGGCACGTCCGGGCCGAGCTCGCGCACGATCCACTTGCTCATTGCCTCGATCTCTTCCGGCGAATCGTTCTTCCCGGGGATGAGCAACGTGGTGATCTCGAACCAGACGCCGGTTTCCTGCTTGAGATAGACGAGCGTGTCGAGCACCGGCTGCAGCCGCGCTCCGCAGAGCTTCACGTAGAACTCGTCGGTGAAGCCCTTCAGGTCGACGTTCGCCGCGTCCATCTTCGCGTAGAACTCGCGCCGCGCCTCGGCGCCGATGTAGCCCGCAGTGACGGCGACCGCCTTGATGCCGAGCTCGCGGCACGCGTCGGCCGCGTCCATCGCATACTCGGCGAAGATCACGGGATCGTTGTACGTGAAGGCGACGCTCCGCGCTCCCGCCGCCCGCGCCGCCTGCGCGATCGCCTCCGGCGTGGCGTCGTCCATCAGCGTATCCATCTCGCGCGACTTGGAGATGTCCCAGTTCTGGCAGAACTTGCACGCGAGGTTGCAGCCGGCGGTGCCGAACGACAGCACGCTCGAGCCGGGGTAGAAATGATTGAGCGGCTTTTTCTCGATCGGATCGATGCAGAATCCCGACGAGCGTCCATAGGTCGTCAGCACGATCGCGTCGCCCTCGCGCTGGCGGACGAAGCAGGCGCCCCGCTGGCCTTCGTGCAGGCGGCAATCGCGGGGGCAGAGATCGCACTGGATGCGCCCGTCGGGCAACGCGTGCCACCAGCGGCCGGGATGATTGCTCATCGCCGTAAGACCTCCGCCGCGAGCTCGCGTTCCTTCCATTTGGTCACGGTATAGCGCGCGACCTTGAGCTCGCGCGACCAGAAGTCGTCGCGCAACCCCGCCTTTCTCTTCAGCGCCGCAACGAATTCCCGCGGCTCGGGAAGCGATTCCCACACCTGCGGCAGAAAAGTCGCGCGATGATGCTCGTACTCGAGGACGAGGCCGTCGACGCCGGCGCGCAGCGCGCGCAGGAGATCGTCCTGGTCGGCGACCACCAGCGGTTCCTGCGGAGAAAGCAGCGACACCTCGACCGATGTCAGCGGGAATTCGTGCGCGGCAAGCGAAGGAAAGCGCGGATCGCGGAACGCGGCGGCGACGGCATTCGCGCTCACGTCGGCGGCCAGCACGCGACGCGCCTCCAGCGATCCGACGCATCCGCGCAGATCGCCTTCCTGCATCAGCGTGACGAACGTTGCGCCGGGCTCTTCGAGCGCCGGATCGCGCGGGACGTGCACCGCCGCGTGGCCGAAGCGGGCGCCGATGGCATTGCGTGCGAGCGCGATGAGCGCGGCGCCAAGATCGATGTCAGCCACGCGCGGGGCCTTCCGAGAAAGCGAACGACGCATAGCCCACGACCCGCGATTTATCGCCGGCCGTGTCGCCGGAATTGCGCAGGTCGAGAAGCTCGGGAACGAGGTTGTGCCGCCGCGCGCATGCGAGCAGTGCGTTGATCGGCGTCGCGCCGCACGCCTGCTCGTGGTCGAGCATCGGCGAAAGAGCGAGGATCCCATCGACGCTGCCGCGGTCGATCGCGCGCGCCTCGGCGTACGCGTGATAGTGCGACAGGTCGGAACTCACGAGGATCAGCGTTTCCGGACCGCCCCAAAGGCGTTCGAGAACGTCGGCAACGTCCTCGGGGGTCGCCATGCCCACGGCGAACGGCACGATCCGGAAATCGTCCAGCACGGCCTGCAGGAACGGCAGCTGCACTTCGAGCGCGTGCTCCAGCGCGTGCACGGAATCGTCCTCCACGACTTGCGGGAGTGTGAGCGCGAGGGCTGCGGCCTTGCGGTCGACCTCGACTTCGCCGAGCGGCGTCGCGAACGCCCGGGCGGATGGCAGCGCCAGGCCGCGGATCGCCACCCGGTGCGCCGGCCCGAGAAGCACGACGCGGCGGATCGTCGCGTGGGCCGCGGCAAGCCGCGTATAGGCAGCGGCCGCGATCGGTCCCGAGTAGACGTAGCCCGCGTGCGGGACGATCAACGCCTTGGGCCGCGCGCCTCCCGCACGCGCACGGGTCGCCGCCTCCATGAGGCAGGCGCGCACGTTGGCCGCCAACGCCGCCGGCGCGCCCGGGTAGAACATGCCGGCCACGGCGGCCGGTCGGATATCGTGCATTCCGACTCCTTGCTGACGTCGGAGGGATTCAAATGGGCCGGCGTGCCCGGCCGCGACGCCATTTACGCTATTTTGCGGCGATGAGCCGGGATTTCAACGCCCGCCCTACCGCTCGGTGAGCGCGAGCCGCACGCCAAGGCAGACAAAGAGTCCGCCCAAGGACCGGTTCAGCCAGGTCGCCGCGCGGCCCCCGGCCGCAAGGCGGCGGCCGACGCCCGACGCAGACCAGGCAACGAGGAGGTTCCACAGGGTGCCGTTGAAGTTGAAGATGGCGCCGAGCAGCAGGAACGCGAGCGCCTTGTGCGGCGCATCCGCGTCGATGAACTGCGGCAGGAACGCGAGGAAGAAGAGCGCGACCTTGGGATTCAGCACGTTGGTCAGGAATCCCTGCGCGAACACGCGCGGAAGCGTCGCCGGCAAAGGCGCCGTGTCGACGCCGGTCCGGGACCGCGACAGCAGCAGCGTCGCTCCGAGATAGACGAGATACGCGGCGCCGACCCACTTGACGAGCATGAACGCGGTCGCCGATGTCGCGAGGATCGCGGAAAGACCGAGAGCCGCGGCGAGCGTGTGCACGATGCACCCCGCGCCGATGCCGAGCGCCGCCACCGCGCCCGCGCGCCATCCTTGCGTCGTTCCCCGCCCGACGATGTAGAGCGTGTCGACGCCGGGCGTCATGTTGAGCAGCAGCCCGGAGACGACGAACAGCCCCAGATCGTGGATGCCGGTCATGCGGCGATCATTCTCCGGCGGGCAGGCGCACCCGGTAATTGGCCGAATTCTCGTCGCGCTCGAGAACCACGGCCCCGCGCTTGGCGGCCTCCTCCAGAAGGTTCGTGAAGAGCCGAAAGCCGTAGTACGACTCGTTGAAGCCGGGATTGCGGCGCTTCAACGCCTGCTTGACCATCGAGCCCCAGATCTTGTCCTCTTCGCCGCGCTCGGCGACCAGCGCCTCGACGGTGTCCGCGACCAGATCGACCGCCTCCTGCCGCCGCTCCTCGTCGTCCTTCTTCGGCGGCGCCGCGCCGTCGGCGAGCGGCTTCGCCGCGGGTCTGCCGTTCCCGCCGCCCGCGGCTTTCGGCGGCGCCTTTCGTGCCGGCGGCTTCCTCTTTTCCCGCACGAGGTCGTCGTAGTAGATGAACTCGTCGCAATTGGCGATCAGCAGATTGGACGTCGAGTTCTTTACGCCGACGCCGATCACGCGCTTCGCGTTCTCGCGGAGCTTCGAGACGAGCGGGGAAAAGTCGGAGTCGCCGCTGATGATGACGAACGTGTCGACGTGCGATTTGGTGTAGCAGAGGTCGAGCGCATCGACGACCATCCGGATGTCCGCCGAGTTCTTGCCCGTCTGCGAGCGCTTCGGAATCTCGATCAGCTCGAACGACGCCTCGTGCATCGGCGCCTTGAACGCCTTGTAGCGGTCCCAGTCGCAGTAGGCCTTCTTCACGACAATGCTGCCCTTCAGCAGCAGCCGCTCCAGCACCTTGCCGACGTCGAACTTGTCGTATTTCTCGTCCTGCACGCCGAGCGCGATATTCTCGAAATCGCAGAACAGCGCCATGTTGGTGACTTCGGGCGATTGGGCCATGTCGGGTTTCCGGGAGGCGCGCGACGCGGGCGCCAGGTCCTTACGATACCAGCATGCACAAGGGCCGGGGCCCAACGGCGCTTTTCGAGCTTTCCGGCAGCCGCCGTGCGTAAAATGGCGGGCGCCCCCATCGGAGGAAACTCATGCGCCGCATCGTCGCCGTCATCGCCGCCCTGCTGCCGCTTGCCGCCGTCGCGGCCGACAAGTTCACCGTGGTGAGCGCCGAGGTGAAGCCAAACGTCCGCATCGCCGAGCAGCAGGTTTACAAGGGCTTCGGGTGCAGCGGCGGCAACGTCTCCCCGTCGCTCACCTGGAGCAATCCGCCGGCGGGCACCAAGAGCTTCGCGGTGACCGTCTACGACCCGGATGCACCCACCGGCAGCGGCTGGTGGCACTGGGTCGTCTTCAATCTGCCGCCCGACACGAGGTCGTTGCCCGTCGGCGCCGGCGATCCTTCGGGCGCCAAGTTGCCGAAGGGCGCCATCCAGTCGGTCACCGATTTCGGCGCGCCGGGCTACGGCGGCCCCTGCCCGCCGCGAGGCGATCGCCCGCATCGCTACGTGTTTTCCGTGCACGCGCTCGAAGTCGAGAAGCTCGACCTCGACGAGAAGACGATGCCCGCGATGGTCGGCTTCATGCTCAACTCCAAGCGGATCGACAAGGCCACGCTGATGTCGACCTACAGCCGCAAGTAGCCTTCGTCCCGTGAGCTTCGAACTCCCCGCGCTGTCGCTGCTCGAGGCAAGGGTGCTCGGCGTGCTGGTCGAAAAGCAGCACACGGTACCCGACGCGTATCCGCTGACGCTGAACGCCCTGGTCGCGGGCTGCAACCAGAAGACGAGCCGCGACCCGGTGCTGGACGCCGGCGAGGCCGAAGTGCAGGGGGCGGTCGATCACCTGCGCACGCTGTCGCTGATCGTGGAATCGAGCGGCGGCCGCGTGATGCGCTACGCCCACAACGTCGAGCGCGTGCTGGCGGTGCCGTCGCAGTCGGTGGCGCTCCTCGCCGCACTGATGCTGCGCGGACCGCAGACCTCGAGCGAGCTCCGCACGGGGACCGAGCGCCTGCATCGCTTTGCCGACGCTTCTTCTGTCGAAGGATTCCTGCACGAGCTCGCGAGCCGGCCGGCGGGAGCGCTCGTCGTCGAATTGCCGCGGCAACCCGGCACGCGCGAAACGCGCTGGATGCATCTCCTCTCCGGCGCGCCCGCCGTCGATGCCGCGCCGGCTGCCGTCGCCGGCAATGAAATTCTCGCCGTCTCCGAGGTGGCCACCCTCAAGGCAAATCTCGCGCGCGTCGAGGACGAGCTCGCCGCGTTGAAGATCGTCGTCGCGAAGCTCTGCGCGGAGCTCGGCATTCGCTGAACGGCGAATTTGGGTAACCGCGGCGCGCGCTGATTGCGCAAAGCGCGTCGCCTGCTTCACAATAGCGGTCCGGCGTCGCCTTCGTCCGCCGACGCCCTCGCCCCGCAACGATCGGAACCCCCATGGATCTGCAGAACATGTACGACACCGCGAAGCCGGCGCTCATCGCCTTCGGCCTCAAGGTTCTCGGCGCCATCGCGCTCTACATCGTCGGCCGCTGGCTGATCGGTCTCGCGGGCACGCTGATCCAGAAAGCGCTCGAGCGGCAGAAGGTCGAGCCGACGATCGTCCGCTACATCGGCAACGCGATCAGCGTCGCGCTCAACATCCTCCTCGTCATCGGGATTCTCGGCTACTTCGGCGTCGAGACGACGTCGTTCGCCGCGCTGATCGCCGCGCTCGGCATCGCGATCGGCGCCGCCTGGGGCGGGCTGCTGTCCAATTTCGCCGCCGGCGCGTTCATCCTCGTGCTGCGCCCGTTCAAGGTCGGCGACTACGTGCTCGCAGCCGAGGTCGAGGGCACCGTGCGCGCGATCGGACTCTTCATCACGGCGATCGACAGTCCGGACAACGTGCAGACCTATGTCGGCAACGCCAAGGTGATGAACGGCACCATCAAGAATTTCTCGGCGAATGCCTATCGGCGCGTCGAGCTGACCGCGCAGCTCGATCACAGCGTCGATCCGGCCGACGCGGTGCGCCGGCTGAAGGACTGCGCTGCCGAAGATCGCCAATGTCATGCCCGATCCGGCACCGGCGGTCGAGATCCTGACGTTCAACGAGCGCGGGCCGGTTCTCGCCGTGCGGCCGTTCGTGCACACCGACCATTACTGGCAGGTGTACTTCGACACCAATCGCGTCATACGCGAGACCTTCGGCGCAGCCGGTTATCCCGCCGCCGAGGCGCACCATGTCGTGCGCCAGCGCGCGGCCTGACGCGGCAATCCTGCCGCGCACTCGATAGAGGAGACGACAATGGGAATGCTGGACGGATTGCTCGGCAGCCTGATGGGTGGAATGACCGGGGACGGAACGGGCGGCAAGCAGAGTCCTCTGCTGCAGATCGCGCTGCAGTTGATGCAGCAGAATGGCGGACTGCAGGGAATGCTGGGAAAGTTCCAGCAGGCGGGATACGGCGCGCAGGCCGACTCGTGGGTGTCGACGGGACAGAACCAGCCGATCAACGCCGACGCGCTTTCGCAGGTGCTGGGACACGGCCAGCTGTCAGAGATCGCGCAGCAGCTGGGACTCTCGCAGGGCGCGGTCGCCGGCGGGCTGGCGTCGGTGCTGCCGCAGGTGATCGACAAGATGACTCCGCAGGGGCAGGTCCCCGACGATCACCACGATATCGTCGCGCAGGCGCTCGCGCTGCTGACGCAAAAAACCGCCTGAGTCGAGGTGGATTCCCCGGGCCTCCTCACGGCGCTCGTCCTCGGGATCGTCGAGGGCCTCACCGAGTTCCTGCCGGTATCGTCGACCGGACATCTGATCGTCGCGGGATCGCTGCTGGGCTACACCGGCGAGCAGGCGAAAACCTTCGAGATCGTGATCCAGGCCGGCGCGATCCTCGCCGTTTGCTGGGAATACCGCGCGCGGCTCGCCAACGTGGCGCGCGGCCTGTTCCGCGATCGCGCCGCGCAGCGCTTCGTTGCCAACCTGTTCATCGCGTTCCTGCCGGCCGCCCTGCTGGGGCTCGCCTTCAACCGCGCGATCAAGGCGAATCTCTTTGCGCCGGTGCCCGTCGCGTGCGCGTTCGTCGCCGGCGCGTTCGTGATCCTGTGGGCGGAGCGCCGTCAGCGCGCGCACCCCGACACCATACGCGTCGCCTCCGTCGACGCGATGCGCTGGACCGACGCGCTGCTGATCGGCTGTGCGCAGGCGCTCGCGCTCGTCCCCGGCACGTCGCGTTCGGGCGCCACGATCATCGGCGGCATGCTGTTCGGACTCTCCCGCGTGGCCGCCACCGAGTTCTCGTTCTTTCTCGCGATTCCCACGCTGTTCGCGGCGACCGCGTACTCGCTGTGGAAGGACGCCACACTGCTGTCGCCATCGTCGCTTCCCGCGTTCGGTGTCGGATTCGTGGCCGCGTTCGTGTCGGCATTCGCCTGCGTGCGTTGGCTGATCCGCTATGTGAGCCATCACGATTTCGTCCCCTTCGCCTGGTACCGGATCGCTTTCGGCGCAGTGATTCTCGCAACCGCCTACGCCGGCTTGGTCCGCTGGGACTAGCGGCCAAGGGTCGGTGTCCGCCCGTGCCGCCAAGCCGGCGCGGGAGCCTATAATTGCAATCCGGCGCGAGGTCGCGCCGCCGCCTACGCAGGAACCCGCCATGGCCCCCGACACGCTCGAACGCTCGCTTCCCCAGCTCAAGGATCCGTCGCTGTTGCGCGAACAGTGCTACATCGACGGCAAATGGCAAGACGCCGATAACGGCGCGACGCACGCCGTCAACAACCCCGCGACCGGCAGGCGCATCGGCACGTCCCCCGTCATGGGCGCGGCGGAGACGAAGCGCGCGATCGCGGCAGCAGACGCCGCGTGGCCGGCATGGCGCGCGAAGACCGCGAAGGAGCGCAGCGCGATCCTGCGCAAATGGTTCGAGCTCATGCTCGCCAACGTCGACGATCTCGCGCTGATCCTCACGACCGAGCAGGGCAAGCCGCTCGCCGAGTCGAAGGGCGAGGTCACCATCGGCGCGTGGTACGTCGAATGGTTCGCCGAGGAAGCGCGGCGCGTCTATGGCGACGTGATCCCGACGATCGGCAATGACCGCCGCCTCGTCGTGATCAAGGAGCCGGTCGGCGTCTGCGCGGCGATCACGCCGTGGAACTTCCCGTCGTCGATGATCACCCGCAAGGTCGCGCCGGCGCTCGCGGCGGGCTGTCCCGTCGTCATCAAGCCTGCCGAGGCAACGCCGTTTTCGGCGCTCGTGCTGGCCGAGCTCGCCCACCGCGCCGGCTTCCCGCCCGGCGTGCTCAACGTGATCACCGGCAATGCGAAGGAGATCGGCGGCGAGATGTGCGCCAATCCGACGGTGCGCAAGCTCTCGTTCACCGGGTCCACCGAAGTGGGCCGGCTGCTGATGAAACAGGTCGCGCCGACGATCAAGAAGCTTTCGCTGGAGCTGGGCGGCAATGCGCCGTTCATCGTGTTCGACGATGCCGATCTCGATGCCGCGGCCGACGGCGCGATCATTTCGAAATACCGCAACGCCGGCCAGACCTGCGTCTGCGCCAACCGGCTCTTCGTCCACGACAAGGTCTACGACGCGTTCGCCGCGAAGCTCGGCGAACGTGTGCGCGCGCTCAAGGTCGGCGCCGGCACCGACGCGGGAGTCAACCAGGGCCCGCTGATCGACCAGGCGGCGCTCGCCAAGGTCGAGGAGCATGTCGCCGACGCCAAGGCGCTGGGGGCGCGCGTCGCGACGGGCGGGAAGCGGCACGCGCTGGGTGGAACCTTCTACGAGCCCACCGTGCTGACCGACGTCACGCCGGACATGAAGATCTTCCGCGAGGAGACGTTCGGCCCGGTGGCGCCGCTTTTCCGGTTCCGGTCGGACGCCGAGGTGGTCGAGCTCGCCAATCGCACCGAGTTCGGACTCGCCTCGTATTTCTACTCGCGCGACATCGGCCGCATCTGGCGTGTCGCCGAGGCGCTCGAATACGGAATGGTCGGCGTCAATACCGGCCTCATCACGACGGAAGTCGCGCCCTTCGGCGGCGTGAAGCAGTCCGGACTGGGACGCGAAGGCTCGAAGTACGGCATCGACGAGTACGTCGAAGTGAAATACGTCTGCTTCGGCGGCATCGACCGCTGACGCCCCGCGCGCCGCTCCTGACCCTGGCTCGAGGGCCGCGGCTCCCTAGTGCGGGGGCGGCAGCTCGGCCGCGGCGTTCGCGGCCTGCCCCAGGTAGTCGGCGATGTCGCGGGGGGCGCTCGTATTGTCAGGCGCGCTCGTCGTGAGCATTGCGTTCGGCGCGAGCCCGTTCACTTCTGCGCGGTGGGACGCGACCGCGGCCAGCGCGATCGTGCCGAGCATCGCAATCAGCGCGACGGCTTTGACGCCGGCGGAAAGGCGGCCGAGCACCGAGTATCTGTTGTGCGATTCGGTCATGGGTGTCTCCCGGTGATGCCGTGCGTGACCCGATCGATCCCGATTCAGAGCGTCGGGGCCGGCGGTTCGTCGCGCGAAGTCTCGTCAAGCGCCGCCACTCCGGCAGGCGCCGCCCGCGGAGCTTCGATCGCAACCGCTGCGGGACGCGCCGTCGGCGCGGGCTGCGCGGCCGCCGAAGTCACCGGCATTCCCACCGCATCCCCGGGCGTGGACAGGTTGAAGCCTGCGCAATACCCGAAAATGCCAGCCAACAGCATCACCACCAGGGCCTTCTCGCCCGAGGTAAGAAGCTGCCCGTCCTTCAATTGACCTATCCTGTTCATTTCCCGTCTCCATCGGACTTCGGTCGGGGCGCCGGCTCGACAGCGATCGGCCCGGCTTGGCCCCCGGCGCCACGCACTGCGCGCGACGTCGATGGCGCTTACTCTAGGCCGCCCGGATGAGCCGGGGGAGAGACAATTCAGGGGTGCGTTTGCGGAATATTCACGCGCCGGGGGGCCGGCAGCCGCCTACCAGCCCGGCGGCGGCTTGCGGAGAATCGTGATCGTACGGTCCTCGATCGCCAGATAGCCGCCCCCGACCAGGTCCTTCATGAGGCGGCTGATCATGTCGCGGGAGGCGCCGACGCGCTCGGCGATGTCCTGCTGCGTGAGCTTCTCGGGAACCACGAGCCGGCCGTCGCGCTCCACCGCCAGTGACAAGAGCAGCCGGACGAGGCGCCCATAGACGTCGGACAAGGCCAGGCTTTTCACGCTTTCGGTCGTATGGCGAACGCGCCGGATCAGCATCTCGATCAGATGCAGCGCGAAATCGGGATGGTCGAGGATGAACTCGCGGAAATGGGCGCGGCTGACGACCGCGCAGGTGGTCGGCTCGACGGTCATGACCGAAGCGGAGCGCGGCGAGCCGTCCAGCGACATCTCGCCCACGTATTCGCCGGGACCGTGAAAATCGATGATGATTTCCTTGCCGGCCTCGTTGCTCGCATAGACCTTGACCTTGCCCGACAAGACGATGAACAGCGAGTCGCCGTGCTCGCCCTCGTTGATCAGGACGGCGTTCCTGGGGAACTGGCGGACCACACCGGAGGCGGCGATCGCGCGCAGCGTGTCCGGCGACAGCGGCGCGAACAGATCGGCGGACGCGGTATCACGAGAAGCGGTCACGGTACGATTCCGCGGCAGGGGCAACACCGCATTGTACCGTTGCCGCCAAGTTCAGTCGTATTTGCGGACGTCGTCGATGACCTTGCCGTCGTTCGGAAGTTCGCCGGGCGCGCGAAAAGCCACTTCACCGCGCAGCTTCGTCACGTCGCGGATGGACGCCACGATGCTTTCCGCCGCAGGCCGAACCGTCGTTTCGACGTTGAGCGTCATCCGGTCGCTGCCGTCCGGGTTGTCGACGACGAGCCGGGCGCGCACGATCTCCGGGTGACGCCTGACGATCGCCGCGACCTGCGACGGATGGACGAACATCCCCTTCACCTTCGTCGTCTGGTCGGCGCGCCCGAGCCAGCCCTTGATGCGGACGTTCGTCCGGCCGCAGGGGCTCGTCCCCGGGACGAATGCCGACAGGTCGCCGGTGCCGAAGCGAATCAGCGGATAGAGCGAGTTCTGCAGCGTCGTCACGACGACCTCGCCGACCTCGCCTGGCGCCACCGGGTCTCCGGTCCCCGGTCGCACGAGCTCCACCAGCACGCCCTCGTCGACGACGAGCCCGGCGCGCGCCTCGGTCTCATAGGCGATCGAGCCCAAATCGGCGCTCGCGTAGACCTGGTAGCCGGCAATGCCGCGCGCCGCGAGCGCATCGCGAAGACTGGCCGGAAACGCCTCCGCGGAAACAAGCGCCTTCCGCAGCGACGGCAACGCGATCCGCTGCTCGTCGGCTTTCTCGAGGATGATGCGCAGGAACGACGGCGTGCCGACGTAGCCGTCGGGCGCCAGGTCGGCGATCGCCTGTACCTGGAGCTCGGTCTGCCCGGTGCCGGCGGGGAACACCGTGCACCCGAGCGCATGCGCGCCCGTCTCCAGCATCGAGCCCGCCGGCGTGAAATGGTAGGCGAACGCATTGTGGATGAGATCGCCCGGGCGAAACCCCGCCGCGAACAGCGCGCGGGCGAGACGCCAGTGGTCGGGGCGCCGGCTCTCCGGCTCGTAGATCGGGCCCGGCGATGCGAAGACCCGGGCAGCGTCGCCGCGGCGTCCTGTCGACAGTCCGCCGAAGGGCCGCTCCGCTTTCTGCAATTCGCCGAGATCCGACTTGCGCGTGACCGGAACCGCCGCCAGCGCGGCGCGAGAGCTCACCCCTTCGGGATCGACGCCGCCGAGAAGGCGCGCGAATGCCGGCGCATTCGTCTTTGCGTGCGCGATCTGCCGCCGCAGCGCGTCCATCAGCGCGCGCTCCCGCACCTCCGGATCGCGCGTTTCGAGCGTGTCGAAATGGCCGGTCATTTCGGCTTGCGGGCGGGCGCGATGGCGTCGCGCTGCCGCCGCGTGAGCTTCGCCGCGATCAACGCGTAAGACCGCGCGACGAGCGCGCGGGCGTCGGGATCGGGCAGCGCCTTCGCTTCCTGCACCTGCACCCAGTGCGCGCGCGCGAGGTAAGGCGCCGGGACGATGCCGGGCACGTCGGTCAATTCGAGAAAACGCTCGGGATCGCACTTGAACGACATCGTGCGACCCCTCCCGCCGTCGACGAAGAACACGGCGAACATCTTCGACGCCACGCAATAACATTCGTCGGCGCCCCACTTCACGTCCATCGTCGCGCCTGGAAGCGTCGCGCAGTACTTGCGCAGCGAGTCGAAATTCATGGATCGTCGCCAGCACACGAGATCGTGCTCGGCAACGCGTCATTCGCGCACAATCCGCGCGTCGACGTCGCGGGTCCGCGGCGGACGGGTCCATTCGATTACGCGAGCCAGCGCTTTCTGCGGCGATAATGTTTCACGTCGCGGAAGCTCTTGCGTCCCGCGGTCGACAGGCCGAGATAGAACTCCTTCACGTCCTCGTTCTGCGCAAGATCAAGCGCCGCCCCGTCCATCACGACGCGCCCGTTCTCCAGGATGTAGCCGTATTCCGCGTAGCGAAGCGCGACCGTCGTGTTCTGCTCGGCGAGCAGGAACGAAACGCGCTCCTTCCGGTTCAGGTCCCGGACGATCTCGAAGATCTCCTCGACGATCTGCGGCGCGAGCCCCATCGACGGCTCGTCGAGCAGGATCATCGACGGACGCGCCATCAGCGCGCGCCCCACGGCGGTCATCTGCTGTTCGCCGCCCGACGTGTAGCCGGACAGGCTCGCGCGCCGTTGCTTGAGGCGCGGGAAGTAGTGATAGACCTTCTCGAGGTCCGCGCGAATGTCGGCGCGCGATGCCTTGCTCGTGTAGGCGCCGGTCAGCAGATTCTCCTCGACGGTGAGGTGCGCGAAGCAGTGGCGCCCTTCCATCACCTGGCACACTCCCATGCGCACGAGCTCGTTCGGCGTGAGCTTGTCCACGCGCACGCCCTTGAATTCGATGGCGCCCTTGGTGACATCGCCGCGCTCCGCGGACAGCAGGTTGGAAATCGATTTCAGCGTCGTGCTCTTGCCGGCGCCGTTGGCGCCCAGCAGCGCGACGACCGAGCCCTCGGGAACCTCCAGCGAGACGCCCTTCAGCACGAGGATCACGTGGTCGTAGATGACCTCGACGTTGTTGACCGTCAGGTAGGGCGCCCCGCCCGCGACGACTGCGGGCGGGGTGGTCGCTGCGGCGACGCCGGACATCGCGCGCGCCTTACATCTCCTTGCCGCAATCCCTTGGCGTGATCTTCTTTTCCGCCGCGTACTTCGCCGCGGTTTCCTCGACCATCTTGCGGACCATTTCACGGTCGCCCGCCATGAACGGCGTGACCTGCTTGAAGCCGTTCCCGTCCCACATCTGGAACTTCACCATGCCCGAGCCCTCGTGATCCGCGCAGCTCGTCTTGATCGGCGGGAAGAGTCCCGCAGCGCCGATTTCCTTGATGCGCGCTTCGGTGAGATTGAGGTGCTCGAATCCGTAGCGCAGCTGGTCGGGCGTCATCACCTTGCCCTTGCCGTATTTCGCCTGTGCGACACGAAGCGCCTCGACGACGATCATTCCGTAGACGACGCCACGCGTGTACATCACGTTGCCGAGGCGAGTTGGATCCTCCAGATTGCCCTTGCCGGCGCCGTAGACCTTGGTCTTGATGTCCTGCATCACGGGAAAATTGGTGCCCGTGGCCGTGAACGATGCGCTGACGTAACCCTTGGACGCATCGCCTGCCGGTATCACGTCCTCTTCCGATCCGGCCCACCATACGCCGAGCAGCTTGTCCCTCGGGTACCCGGTCTTCGCCGCCGTCTTGAGCGCGACGGTGCTCATCACGCCGTACGTCCACATGATCACATAGTCCGGCTTTGCCTGCCGAATCTGCAGCCACTGCGATTCCTGCGTCTGGCCGGGCGGCGCAACGGAAAGCTTCAGCACTTCGAAGCCGTACTTCGCGGCCGACGCATCGAGAACGGGAATCGGTTCCTTGCCAAACGCCGACTCGTGATAGAGAAACGCGATCTTCTTGCCCTTCAGCTTGTCGAGTCCGCCGGATTTCTGGCCGAGGTACGCGATCATCGCCGCCATCTGATCCCAGTAGGTGGTGCCGAGCGGAAACACCCAGTCGTAGACGCGCCCGTCGGCCGAACTGGCCAGGCCATATCCGAACGTCGTCATCGGAATCTTGTCCTGCGCCACGCGCTCGAACAGGCCGTAGGCGATGCCGGTGGCCAGCGGCTCGACGGTCGTCGCGCCGCCGTTCTTCTTCTTCAACCGCTCATAGCATTCGACACCCTTGGACGGGTTGTACTCGGTCTCGCATTCCTCCCACAGGAGCTTCACTCCGTTGATGCCTCCCGTCAGATTGACGAGCGTCCAGTAATCGATGGCGCCGCCGTAATAGCCGGAACCCCCCGCGGCAGACGGTCCGACGCGGTAGGACAGAACCGGTATGAACTGCTGCGCCAGAGCCGCTGTTGCCGCGGCGAACAGCGCGATTCCAAAAAGGGCCAGCTTGATTGCCTTCATGCTTCTCCTCCTAGCAGTGCGTCTCCGGACGGGCGCGAGACCCTGGAGAGCATTGGTGAATTCGTGCCGCGTGTCAACGGGACGCCGATCGGTGATAACTGCAACTTGTTGGACCTCTGATCCAAATCAATGCGGAAACGGCCAGAGGCGAAGCTTTTCCTTCGCGATCTGCCACAGCCTTGCCAGCCCGTGCGGCTCGACGATGAGAAAGAAGATGATGAGGCCGCCGAATATCATCAGCTCCAGGTTCGATATGGCGCTCTCCGGAATGTGCAAGCCGAGGCTGGTGTCGAGAAAGCGCACGCTGACGCTCAGCAGCACCGGCAGCAACGCGACGAAGGCGCTGCCGAGAAACGAGCCGAGCACCGTCCCGACGCCGCCGATGATCACCATGAACAGGATCCGGAACGAAAGGTCGAGGCTGTACGCTTCCGGCTCCACGGTGCCGAGGAACGCATACGCGAACAGCGCGCCGGCGATGCCGCAATAGAACGAGCTGACCGCGAACGCAAGCAGCTTCGCGCGCATCAGGCGGATGCCGATCACTTCCGCCGCGAGGTCCATGTCCCGCACCGCCATCCACGAGCGTCCCGCGTTCCCGCGCGCCATGTTCTTGGCCGCGAGTGCCATCACGGTGACGATCGACAGCACCAGCAGGTATTTGGCCGCCGGCGTGTCGAACTCGTAGCCGAGGATGACGATCTTCTGTGCGGTGATCACGCCCGACGTGCTGTAATTCGTGACCCAGCCGACCTTGGTCAGGAACCAGAGAATGAAGAACTGGGCGGCGAGCGTGGCCACCGCGAGATAGAACCCGCGGATGCGCAGGCTGGGCAGACCGAACAGAATGCCCACGAGCGCCGCCACGATGCCGCCGCCAACGAACGCCAGCAGGATGGGCATTTCGGGAATGCGCAGCATGAAGTTGTACGACGCGAAGGCGCCCACGGCCATGAACGCCGCCGTGCCGAGCGAGAGCTGCCCGCAATAACCGGTCAGGATGTTGAGCCCGAGCGCCGCGAGCGCGAAGATCAGGAACGGAATCAGGATGCCCGTGAACGCGTAGGGCGTTGCGAACAGCGGAACACCGATGAACGCAACGACCAGGATCGCCGCGATCGCCACGCGGTCCTGCCGGATCGGAAAGATCGCCGAATCCGCCTGGTAGGTGGCCTTGAACTGCCCGGCTTCGCGATAGAACATGGAATGATCAGATCCGTCGGATGATCTTCTCGCCGAACAGGCCTTCAGGCCGGATCAGCAGGAACACGAGCGCGAGCACATACGGGAACCAGCCTTCGATGCCCCCGCCGACGAACGGGCCCAGGTAGACTTCCGCCAGCTTCTCCGTTGCGCCGATGATGAGTCCGCCGACGATCGCGCCGGGAATCGACTCGAAGCCGCCGAGGATCAGCACCGGAAGCGCCTTCAGCGCGACGAACGTAAGCGCGAACTGGACCCCGTTGCGCGCGCCCCAGAGGAGGCCGGCCACGAGCGCGACGAAGCCAGCCACCGCCCAGACGATGGCCCAGATGTGTTGCAGCGGAATGCCGACCGCGAGCGCGGCCTGATGGTCGTCGGCGACCGCGCGCAGCGCGCGGCCGATACGCGTGCGACTGAAGAAGAGCGCGAGCGACGTAACCAGTATCGCCGCGACTCCGGCTGCCGCCACGTCGAATTTCGACACGTTCATGCCGGTCGCGTTGGAGAGCCACTCCATCGGCTCGTCCTGCAGGCCGAGCTCCAGGCCGCGCACGTTGGCGCCCCACATGATCTGCGCGAGGCCCTCGATGAAGAACGAGAGGCCGATCGTCGCCATGAACAACGTGATCTGCGGCTGGTTGACCAGCGGGCGCAGCACGATGCGCTCGATGGCGAGCCCGAGCACGACCATGACCGCCAGCGTCGCCGGCACCGCGGTCCACGGGGAAAGCCCATGCTCCAGCAGTCCGACATAAGTCAGCGCCGCGAAGAAGACCATCGCGCCCTGCGCGAAGTTGAACACGCCCGACGCCTTGTAGATCAGCACGAAGCCGAGCGCCACGAGCGAGTACATCACGCCCGAGAGGAGCCCGCCGATCAGGACTTCGAAAAAGAACGACATGCACGGACCTAGTGCGCCACGCCGAGGTAAGCGTCGATCACCGCCTGATTGGCGCGGATCTCGTCGGGAGCGCCGTCGCCGATCTTGCGCCCGTAGTCCAGCACTACGACGCGGTCCGAAATATCCATTACGACTCCCATGTCGTGCTCGATCAGGACGATCGTCGTGCCGAACTGCTCGTTGACGTCGAGCACGAAGCGGCACATGTCCTGCTTCTCCTCGACGTTCATGCCGGCCATCGGCTCGTCCAGCAGCAGCAGCGACGGCTCGGCCGCCAGCGCGCGCGCGAGCTCGACGCGCTTCTGCAGCCCGTACGGCAGGCGGCCGACCGGCGTCTTCCGGATGTGCTGGATCTCGAGGAAGTCGATCACCTCCTCGACTTTGCGGCGGTTGGCGAGCTCCTCGCGCTGCGCGCGGCCGATCCAGACCGCCTGCTCGATGAAGGTCGCCCTCATCTTGAGATTGCGCCCGGTCATGACGTTGTCCAGCACCGACATGCCCTTGAAGAGTGCGATGTTCTGGAACGTGCGCGCGATGCCGTGCGCGGCCGCCTCGTGCGGATCCATGTCGCGCCGCACGTCGCCGCGAAACGTGATCGTGCCCTGCTGCGGGTGGTAGACGCCATTGATCACGTTCAGCATCGAGCTCTTGCCGGCGCCGTTCGGCCCGATGATCGCGCGAATTTCGTGCGCGCGCACGTCGAAGCTGATGTCCGTGAGCGCCTTCACGCCGCCGAACGACAGCGAGATGTTCTCGAGCTTCAGGAGCACCTCGCCGATCGTGCGCGCACCGGTTGCCATGAGCGTCAGGCAGCCTTCTGCGCGGGCGGTGCGGGAAACGCCTTCGCCTTTTCGATGCGCAGGTCCGCCGCAACCAGGCCGGTGCGGCCGTCCTCGAACTTCACCTGCGTCTCGATGTGCTGGACCGTCTTGCCGCCATAAAGCGCGTCGATCAGCGCCGCGTACTTTTCGGCAACGAACGCGCGCCGCACCTTGCGCGTGCGCGTGAGCTCGTCGTCGTCGGGATCGAGCTCCTTGTGCAGGACCAGGAAGCGGCGGATCTGCGACGCCGCGAGAGCGCCCTCGTGCGCGAGCTCGGCGTTGACCTTTTCGACGCACCCGCGGATCAGCTCGATGACTTCGGGTTTCTGCGCGAGGTCCGGGTAGCCCGAGTACGCGATGTTGCGGCGTTCCGCCCAGTTGCCCACCGACCCCATGTCGATGTTGATGAACGCGCAGACGTCTTCGCGGCCGTTGCCGAAAGCCACCGCCTCCTTGATGTGCGGGAAGAACTTGAGCTTGTTCTCGATGTAGTTGGGCGCGAACATCGCGCCTCCCGCCATCTTCCCGACGTCCTTCGCGCGGTCGATGATCTTGAGCTGCCCGTCCTCGGCGAGCACGCCGGCGTCGCCGGTATGGAAATAGCCTTCGCCGTCGAGCGACTCGGCCATCGCATCGGGCCGCTTGTAGTATTCCTTGAGCAGCATCGGGCCGCGGACCAGGACTTCGCCGTTGTCCGCGATCCTGACCTCGACACCGGGCGCGGGCTTGCCGACGCAGTCGAACCGGATCTCGCCGTCGGGCTGCAGGCAGACATAGGCGCACGTCTCGGTCGACCCGTAGAGCTGCTTCAGATTGATCCCGATCGACCGGTAGAAGCGGAAAAGATCGGGGCCGATCGCCGCGCCGGCGGTGTAGGCGACGCGGATCCGGCTCATGCCGAGGACGTTGCGCAGCGGTCCGTAGACGATGAGATTGCCGAGCGCATATTGCAGGCGATCCCCCAGCGATGCCGTCTTGCCGTCCAGGATGTCGGTGCCGCAGCGCCTCGCAACCGCCATGAAGTGGTGGAAGGCGCCGCGCTTGATCGCGCTCGCGTCCTCCATCCGGATCATCACCTGCGTGAGCAGGTTCTCGAACACGCGCGGCGGGGCGAAGTAATACGTGGGACCGATCTCCCGCAGATCCGTCATCACGGTGTCGCCGGACTCGGGACAATTGATCGTGAATCCCGCCACCATCCATTGCGCAAGAGAAAAGAGGTGGTCGCCGACCCATGCCATCGGCAGGTAGCTCAGGATGCTGTCGTCCGCCGTCAGCTTGTCGAACGAGCAGCCGCCGCGCGCGGATGCAATGAACGCGCCGTGCGTCTGGCACACGCCCTTGGGCTTGCCGGTGGTGCCCGACGTGTAGAGCATGACCGACACGTCGCCGGGCACGCCCTTCGCGATCTCGCCGTCGTACCAGCCCGGATGGGTGCGATCGAATTCGCGGCCCTCCTCCTGCAGCCGCTCGAACGAGGTCACGTCGTCGTAGTTGCGCAATCCCCGCGGGTCGTCGTAGTAAATGTGCGCGAGCGACGGGACCTGCGGGACCGCCTCCAGCATCTTGTCGACCTGCTCCTGGTCCTCGACGAGCGCGTAGGCGATCTCCGCGTCCTTCAGCACGAACACGAACTCGGCCGCCGGGGCGTCCTGGTACATCGGGACGGGGATTCCGCCCAGCGCCTGCGCCGCCAACATCGACCAGTAGAGCCGCGGGCGGTTGTCGCCGATGATGGCGAGGTGCATGCCGCGGCGGAAGCCCTGCGCCGCGAGGCCGCACGCGAGCGCGCGCACCTCGTCCGCGACCTGGCCCCACGTCCACGTCTGCCAGATGCCGAGGTCCTTCTCGCGGCAGGCAGGATGCGCGGAGCGCTCCTGCGCATGCTGCAGCAGAAGACGCGGAAACGTATCCGGCAAGGATCGCGCGGACAGGTCTGCCAACGTCTAACCCTCCTCAGTGCGGGCCGGCCGGGACCGGCCCGGGAAGCCCGGGGCTCGTCGGCACCGGGCATTTGTCGCGTGGATTCTATAGGATCGCCGAGGGCGCCGATACGCCGGGGAATGCTCACCGGCGGAAACGTAACGAGCATAATCGCGCCTGTGCGAACCTTGCCCATGCGCCGTGGCATCGACATGTCCGACTCCGCCAGATCGCGCGATCTTGCCGCCTGAGTCCGTGAGCGCGATCGTTCCGCCCCGATCCGAGGGCGGCACCGCGTCGCCCGGGGCGCCGGCCGCGCATGCGCTGCGTCGCGACTTCGTCGGCGCCATGGCGAGCGCGGCGACGAACCTCTGCCCCGCGCTGTCGCTCGGAATACTCGCCTTCGCGCCGCTCGGGCCGGCCTACTACCATATCGGGGTCTACGCCGGATTTGCCTCGGCGATCTGGGGTCACGTCGTCGCCGGGCTCCTCGGCGGCGCCGCGCACCCCGGCAGCGGACCGCGCGCCGCACCGACGCTGATCCTCGCAAGCCTCGTCGCCGTGCTCGCTGCCGATCCCGCCCTTGCCCCCTCCGCGACGCAAGGGCCCGGCACGATCGTCGCCATCGCCGGCGCAACGGTGCTCATCGCCGGCGCGCTGCAGATCGTGCTCGGCGCATTCGGCGCGGGAAACTCCGCGCGCTTCGTTCCGTATCCGTTCGTGGCCGGTTTCATGTGCGGCGCGTCTGCGCTTATCATTCTCGGGCAGATCCTGCCGCTCGTCGGAATCACGCGAACTGACGTGGCCCAGGGATTCGCCGTGGCGAGGGAGGCGCTGAAGGCCGGCACCCTCGTTGTCGGTGTCGCGACCGCCGCGACGATCTGGGTCATCGCCGCGCGAACGCCGCGCCTTCCGGCGGCGCTCCTCGGACTGATCGCCGGAAGCGCGCTCTATTACGCGATTGCAAACCTTTCTCCGGGAACGTGGCTGGGACCCGTCGTCGGCCCCGTGCCCGGCGGGCTGCCGTTGCCGACATCTCTGGCGCCGCTCTTCCAGGTGCCTTGGGACCTGTTGCGGCCGCACGCGCTCATCATCGGGACGACCGCGGGCCTGATGGCGTTCATCGGCACCGTGGACGGGCTCTTCGCGGCGGTCGCCATCGACAACGCCACCGACGGCCGCCACAAGACGCGGCAGGAAGTCGTCGCTCATGGCGTCGCCAACGTCGTCTCGGGCCTGTGCGGCGGCGTGCCGGTCGCGCTGTCGCGGTCTGTCGCGATGGCAAGCTGGAACGCCGGTGGACGATCGCGCTTGACGACGGTGTTCTCCGCCTTGCTGCTGGCGCTCGTTCTCACGTTGGGCGGCCGGCTGCTGGCCTTGGTGCCGATGACGGTCGTCGCCGGCTTCATGGTCACGCTCGGCTTCGCGCTGATCGACAGCTGGACGACGGGGCTCGCCGGACGCCTGCGCCGCAAGGGCGCGCTGCGCGAAAGTGCGCTGCTATGGAGCGTGGCCACCGTCGTGGTCGTCGCCTTTACCGAGATCATTTTCGGCTTCCAGCTCGCCATCGCCGTCGGCTTCCAGCTGTCGGGCCTGCTCCTCTATCTCGGCATGAAACGCTCGCTCGTGCGCAGCGTCGTCGATGGCAACGTGCGGCCGTCGCGCCGCGTCTGGGGCGGTGAGGACGCGGTGCGGGTACGCGCGGCGCGGCAGCGCATCCGCGTCATCGAGCTCGAGGGCGCGCTGTTCTTCGCGAGCGCGGAGCGGCTGATCGAGCGGGTCGAGCCGCTCGCCGGCATCGCCGACGTCGTCATCCTCGACTTTCGCCGCGTCACCGTCATCGACGCCACCGGCGCGCTGCTGATCGAGAGCATTGCGCGCCGCCTCGGGTCGCGCGGAACGAAGGTATTGCTCGCCGGCGTGACGCCGCAGGGCCGGCACGGCGCGACGCTGATTGCGCACGACGCGTTCCGCGACGCCGCAACGCGGCTGTGGTTCCGCGATGCCGATCAGGCCGTCGAGTGGGCGGAACGCGCGATCCTCGACGCGCGCGGCCTGACCGAGCATGCCGCGGTGCCGCTGGCCGCGTTCCCGCTGCTGGAAGGCCTGTCGGATAGCGGGCTCGCGCGGATCGAGCATCACTTCGTGCGCCGCGATTGCGCTGATGGCGAGGTGCTGTTCCAGGAGAACGATCCCGGCGACCGGCTGTGTCTTCTCGCCCACGGCGCGGTCGAGATTTCGATCATCGTGCCCGGCGGCGCGCGCGCGCGCATCGTGACGAACGCCGAAGGTTCGCTGTTCGGCGAGGCGGCGCTCTTCGACGGGGGCCCGCGCTCGGCAACCGCGCAGGCGGTCGGCGAAACGGTCGTCTTCGAGCTCTCGCGCACCGCGCTCGCCGAGATCGCCGAAAGAGAGCCGGAAATCATGATCCGGCTCATGACGAACCTCGCGAAAATCCAGTCGATCCGGATGCGCGAGACGAACGAGATCCTGCGCCAGCTCGAGGACTCCCGCGGATGAGCTCGCATGCCGTCGACGTCGCTGTCATCGGTGCCGGAACCGCCGGCCTTGCCGCCTACCGCGCGGCAACCTCGGCGGGAAAGCACGCCGTGCTGATCGAGGACGGTCCGTACGGCACGACGTGCGCCCGCGTGGGGTGCATGCCGAGCAAGCTCCTGATCGCCGCCGCCGAGGCCGCGCACGCGCCCGACCGCTGGGCGCCCTTCGGGATTCGTCTCGACGGCGTCGTGCGCATCGACGGACGCGCGGTGATGGAACGGGTCAAGCGCGAGCGCGACCGCTTCGTCGGTTTCGTGCTGGAGGGCATCGACGCGATGCCGGCCGCGGACCGGATTCGCGGCCGCGCGCGTTTCATCGACGACCGCACATTGCAGCTCGACGACGGCGCGACGATCACGTTCGGCAGCGCGGTCATCGCCACCGGCTCGGCGCCGGCGGTGCCGCCGTCGCTGCGCGGGCTGGGCGACCGGCTGGTCGTCAACGATGACGTGTTCGAGTGGGACGACCTGCCGACGTCGGTCGCCATCTTCGGTCCCGGCGTCATCGGCCTCGAGCTCGGCCAGGCGCTGCACCGGCTGGGCGTGCGCGTGCTGCTGTTCGGGCGAAGCGGCCACATCGGGCCCTTCACCGATCTCGCGATTCGGACGTACGCGGACCGCGTGTTCGCCTCGGAGCTCGCGTTCGATTCTGCCGCCGAGGTGCGCGCGATCGAGCGCCACGGCGACGCCGTGACGCTGCGCTATCGCGGCCCCGACGGCGGCGACCGGACGGACACTGTCGACTACGTGATCGCGGCGACCGGACGCGCGCCGAACGTCCACGGCCTCGGCCTCGACCGGACGACGCTCGTTCTCGACGCGATGGGCGTGCCCGCTCTTCGACCGCCACACGATGCAGTGCGGGACGCACCCGATCTTCATCGCCGGCGACGCGAGCGACGACCGCCCGGTGCTGCACGAGGCCAACGACGAAGGTCGCATCGCCGGCGCGAATGCCGCGCGGTTTCCCGATTCCGTGGCCGCGTTGCGGCGCACCCCGCTCGCCATCGTGTTCACCGATCCGCAGCTCGCCATCGCCGGGGCGCGGCAGGCCGACCTCGTGCCGGGGAGCTTCGTGACCGGCGTCGTGTCATTCGAGAACCAGGGGCGCAGCCGGATGATGCTGCGCAACGTCGGCCTGCTGCACGTGTACGCGGACGTCGCGACCGGTCGCATCGCCGGCGCCGAGATGATCGGCCCCGACGCCGAGCACCTCGCGCACCTGCTCGCCTGGGCGATCCAGGCGGAAATGACCGTCGCGCGCTCGCTCGAGCTGCCTTTCTACCATCCCGTCGTCGAGGAAGGGCTTCGCACGGCGCTCCGCGATGCGAAGGCCAAGCTCGACGCCGCGGGCGTGCGCGTCGCGGCCTGAACGCGGGTTTAGGTCGCCGCCGCGTGCGCGCGGCCCGCGGCGCGGCCTTGCGACGGCGCGCGCGTCGCGGCGGATGGGCGGCGAGCCCGGCCAGCACGGTGTCGATCAGCACCGGCGCCATGCGCTCGAGATCGTACGCGGACGGGTCCTGCACCCATTCGTGCATCACGCCGACCATGAAAGCCTTTCAGCAGCGCGGCGGCGAGCCCGGTGTCGGCATCGGCGGGAAGCTGGCCGCGGGCCACGGCCTGGTCGAGGAGCTCGATCACCTGGCGCCGGCAGCCTTCGTCGGCAGCCCGTTGGCGCAACGCAACGGGCGCGAGGTCCGCGGTGAATTCGCATTTGTGATACATCACGTCGAACACCGCCTGCGTGCGCGCATCGCTCGCGAGGCGCGTCAATCCCATCACGGCCATCGTACGCAGGGTGCCCAGCGGGTCGGCGCAGCGGCCGCCGCCGGCGCAGCCCAGCATCGCCTCCATCGGCATCGCCGCGCGCTCGCACATCGCCTCGAAGAGCTCGGCCTTGTCACGGAAGTGCCAGTAGATCGCCCCGCGCGTGAGGCCCGCGGCGTGGGCGACGTCGGCAAGCGTCGTGTGCGCGACTCCCTTGTCGCGGAATTCACGCTGCGCCGCATCGAGCAGCGCCTCGCGTGTCGCTACCGCTTCCTCCCGCGTCTTGCGTGCCATCTCCGAGCCCTGCCCATGTGTCCGAAGGTGCCTGTGTTCGACATCCCTGATGCCGTAGGGGTTGCAAACATTCACGAATGTATGTAATTTTGGCGACTTCGTCAAGGTGCTTGGCGCATCGCCATCGTCCTACCCCGGAGCCTGCCATGAGTGTCCCCGCTCTTCTCGTCCCCGCTCTTGTCATCCCCTTCCCGCGCCGCGCCGCGATTGCCGTCTTCTCCGTTGCGCTCGTCGCTCTGGCCGGCTGCGGCCAGCAGCATCCGGCCGGATTCCAGGGCATGCCGCCCGCGCAGGTGACGACGATGACGGTCGAGCCGAAGACCCTGCCGGTGAGCTACGAGTACGTCGGCCAGACGACGGGCTCGAAGGAAGTGGAGGTGCGCGCGCGCGTCACGGGCATCCTCGAGCAGAAATACTTCCAGGAGGGCGCGGCGGTGAAGCAGGGCCAGCGCCTGTTCGTCATCGACCCGAAGCCGCTCGAGGCGCAGGCCGCCGCGGCCGAGGCCGACCTCGTCCGTGCGCAGGCGCAGAAGGCGCAGGCCGATCGCGAGGCGGCGCGGTTGAAGCCGCTCGCCGAGCGCAAGGCGATCGGGCAGAAGGAAGCCGACGACGCGGCGTCGAACGCGGAATTCGCGTCCGCCAACGTGCGCTCAGCGCAGGCCAAGCTCCGCGAGGTCCAATTGAACCTCGCCTACACGAACGTCACGGCGCCGATCACCGGGCTCACGAGCCGCGCGCCGAAGTCGGAAGGCAGTCTCGTCAACGCCAACGACACGCTGCTGACGACGATCTGGCAGGTGCATCCGATCTGGGTGCCGTTCGCGATCCCTGAAAGCGACCAGCTCGCGCTGCGGAAGGAAGTCGCGGCCGGCCGCCTCACGCTGCCCAAGGACAACGCGTTCGACGTGACGATCAAGCTCACCGACGGCTCCGTATTTCCACGCCAGGGCCGCATCAACTTCGCCGATTCGCGCGTCAATCCGTCGACCGGCTCGGTCGAGTACCGCGCCGAGATCCCGAATGCCGACGGCGCGCTGAAGCCCGGCCAGTTCGTGCGCGTGAAGCTCGCGGGCGCCGCGCGCACCGGCGCCTTCGCGGTGCCGCAGATCGCGGTGATGGACGGCGCGCAGGGCAAGTTCGTCTACGTCGTCGACAAGGACAAGGACGGCAAGGACATCGCCGCGACGCGACCGATCACGCTCGGCGAATGGGTCGATGCGCCCGATGCGAAGGACGGCAACCTGTGGATCGTGGAAAGCGGTCTCAAGGCCGGCGACCGCGTGATCGTCGATGGCGTCGCCAAGCTGCGCCCCGGCGCGCAGGTCATGCTGGGGGGCGCCCCCGCGAATGCCGCGGGCGGCGCGCCGCCGCCGGCGAAGGACAAGGACGCAGCATCCGGCGGCAACGCGCCGGCGAAAAAATAACAAGCGCGAAGGATCGTCATGTTCTCCCGATTTTTCATCGACCGGCCGATCTTCGCGGCCGTGATCTCGCTGTTCCTCGTGCTGGCGGGACTGGCCGCGATGCGCACGCTGCCGATCGCGCAGTACCCGGAGATCGCGCCTCCGGTCGTCACCGTCCAGGCGATCTATCCGGGCGCATCCGCGGAAGTGATCGAGGCCACCGTCGCCGCGCCGATCGAGAACGCGATCAACGGCGTGCCGAACATGATCTACATGTCGAGCTCGTCGACGTCGAACGGCGTCGTGCAGATCCAGGTCACCTTCGAGATCGGCACGCGCATCGACGACGCCGCCGTCAACGTCAACAACCGCGTGAAGCAGGTCGAGCCGCGCCTTCCCGAGGAAGTGCGCCGCCAGGGCGTGACCGTCGAGCGCGGCAGCTCGTCGTTCCTGCAGGTGCTCGCGTTCTACTCGCCGGAGGATCGCTATGACGATCTCTTCATCTCGAATTACGTGACGCTGAACGTCCTGGACCAGCTGAAACGTCTGCCCGGCACGACCAATGTGCAGATCTTCGGCGCCAAGGACTACGCGATGCGGATCTGGGTGAAGCCCGACCGTCTCGCGCAGCTGAAGCTCACGCCTACCGACCTGATCCGCGCGGTCAACGAGCAGAACGCGCAATTTGCCGCCGGCAAGATCGGGCAGACGCCGACCACGAAAGGTCAGGATCTCGTCTATACGGTCACCACGCAGGGCCGGCTGACCGACGCCAAGGAGTTCGGGCAGATCATCGTCCGCGCGAATCCCGATGGCTCGACGGTACGCCTCAACGACGTCGCCCGCATCGAGCTCGGCTCCCGGGACTACGACTTCATCGGCCGCTACAACGGCAAGCCGGCCACGCTGGTCGGCATCTTCCTGCAGCCGGGCGCGAATGCGCTCGAAGTGGCGAAGAGCGTGCGGACCACGATGACGGATCTCTCGACGCGCTTCCCGGAAGGCCTCACGTATGCCGTCCCCTACGACACGACACGCTTCGTCGAGGTGTCGATCCGGGAAGTCGTGTTCACGCTCGGCGAGGCGATGCTGCTCGTGATCCTCGTCGTGTTCATCTTCCTCCAGAGCTGGCGCGCGACGCTGATCCCTCTGGTCGCCGTGCCGGTGTCGTTGCTCGGCGCCTTCGCCGGACTGTTCGTGCTCGGCTACTCGATCAACACGCTGACGCTCTTCGGCATGGTGCTCGCCATCGGCATCGTCGTCGACGACGCGATCGTCGTGCTCGAGAACGTCGAGCGGATCATGCGCGAGGAAGGGGCGACGCCGCGCGAAGCCGCGATCAAGGCGATGCAGGAGGTGACGGGACCGATCGTCGCGATCGTGCTTACGCTGACGGCGGTGTTCGTGCCGATCGGGTTCCTGGGCGGCCTCACCGGCGAGCTCTACCGGCAGTTCGCCGTGACCATATCGATCGCGGTCGTCATTTCCGGCCTCGTCGCGCTGACGCTGACCCCTGCGCTGAGCGCGCTGATCCTCGTCCACAATCCCGCTCCCAAGCGCGGATTCTTCGCGCTGTTCAACCGGTTCTTCACCGGCGTGACGAGCCACTATACGGCGGGCGTGGCATGGATGATCCGTCGCGGCATCGTCGGGGTCGTGCTCTTCGTCGGGATGGTGGTGATCACCCTCGGGCTATGGCGCATCACACCGGGCAGCCTCGTTCCCGACGAGGATCAGGGCTGGTTCTTCGCGTCGGTGATCCTGCCCGATGGCGCGTCGCTGCAGCGCACCGACAAGATCGCAGCACAGGTGGAAGCGGCAATCCGCTCGAATCCCGCCAACGCGCACGTGATTTCGTTCACCGGCTTCGACTTCCTGGGTGGCGGCTTTCGCAACAACGCCGCGTCGATCTTCGTGACCCAGACGCCATGGGACGAGCGCAAGGTCACGGTGCCCCAGCTCGTCGGCGAGGTTTACGCGAAGACAGGCGCCATCAAGGAGGCGCTGGTGCTTGCCTTCCAGCCGCCGCCGATCTTCGGCCTCGGCACCGCCGGCGGCTTCGAGCTCTACCTGCAAAACCGCGGCGAGGGCGGCCCGAAGCGGATGAACGAAGTCACGCAGGAATTCCTGCAAAAGCTGGGGCCGCAGCAGGGCTTCGCCTATGCGCAGACGCTCTGGCGCGCCAACGTTCCGCAGCTCTACGTCGACGTCGACCGCGAGAAGGCCAAGAAGGCCGGCGTGCCGATCAACGATGTCTTCGCGGCGCTGTCGGCCACACTCGGCAATTATTACGTCAACGATTTCAACAAGTACGGCCGCGCCTGGCAGGTGCTGATGTCGGCCGAGCCGTCGTACCGCGCGCGTCCCGACGACATCGGCGGCGTCTATGTGCGCTCGGAGAAGGGCGAGATGATCCCGCTGGCGGCGCTTGCGTCGGTGCGCTATTCGTCCGGCCCCGATGCGCTCGATCGCTTCAACAACCTGCCCGCGGTGAAGATTCTGGGCAGCGGGCTCCCCGGCGTCAGCACCGGCCAGGCGATCGCCAACGTCGAACGCATCGCGGCCGCGACGCTGCCTCCGGAGTTCAGTTTCGACTGGAGCAGCGCGGCATACCAGGAAAAGCGCTCGGGCGGCGCGTCGACGTTCGCGCTCGGCCTCGCGGTGATCATGGTGTTCCTGATCCTCGCTGCGCAATACGAGCGCTGGTCGCTGCCTTTCTCGGTGCTGCTGGCGCTGCCGTTCGGCACCTTCGGCGCGCTGGCGGCGGTTTACCTGCGCGGCCTCACCAACGACGTCTATTTCCAGATCGGGCTCGTCACGCTCCTGGGCCTCGCCGCCAAGAACGCGATCCTGATCGTCGAGTTTGCCGTGATGAAGCATCACGAGGGGATGTCGGCGTCGGCCGCGGCGCTCGAAGGCTCGCGGCTGCGCTTCCGGCCGATCCTGATGACCTCGCTTGCGTTCATCCTCGGCGTGCTGCCGCTCGCGATCTCCACCGGCGCGGGCGCCGGCGCGCGCCATTCGACGGGCACGGGGGTCATGGGCGGGATGATCGCCGCGACGTTCCTGGCGATCTTCTTCGTGCCGCTGTTCTTCAAGCTCATCACCGAGCGCCACCTGCGCGAGCCGCGAAGTTCAGAGGAGCTGTTCGACGAAATCAAGCATGCGCGCCACATTGCCCACGACCACCCGCCGATGACGCCCGGTCATCCGCCGTACCCCTGGATGGGAGACGATCATGCGTAAACCGCTTCGTCGCCGTCGCCCTCGCCGCGGTCCTTGCCGGCTGCGCGAGCACGCCGCCACCGCCGCCCACGCTGGACCTGCCCGCCGCCACCGCCGGCGATCTCAAGCTCGATCGTTGGTGGACGGCGTTCGGCGACCCGACGCTCGACAAGCTCGTCGACGAGGCGCTCGCCAACAATCTCGACATCGCGGCGGCGATCGCCCGCGTCGAGTACGGCCGCGCGGCGGTCCTGCTCGCGCAGTCCGATCTCTATCCGACCGTCGATCTATCCGCCGGCGCATCGCGGTCGCGCACGACCCAGGTCGGCTCCAATCCGCTGCCGTTTGGATTTTCTCCGCTGTCGACCGACCTTGCCGTCGGCTTGCAGGCATCGTACGAGCTCGACCTCTGGGGCAAGTACCACACGGCGACCGCGGCCGCACAGCGGGACCTGATGGCGACCGAATTCGCCCGCGAGACCGTGCGCACGATGGTCGAGGCCGACACCGCGCGCTATTACTTCAACGTGCTGGCCGCGGATGTCGAGCTGCGTTTGCTGCTGGACACCCTGAAGCTGCGCGACGAGAGCGTCGCGCTGCAGAAGGACCGCTACCAGGCGGGCGTGATCGGCGAGTACGACCTGCGCACGGCGGAGGCCGAGCGCGCGTCCGTCGCGGGCGACATCGCAGTTGCTCGTCGTGCGGTGACCGAATTCGAGTCGGCGCTTGCAGTGCTGCTCGGACGCTCGCCGAGGGAAGTGTTCGCACCGTCGATCGCCCGCGACGTCGAGATCGCCAGGCTGACCGCGGTCCCGACGCTGCCTTCGGGCGTCCCGTCGGACCTGCTCGTCCGCCGGCCCGACATCCAGCGGGCCGAAGCGCAGCTCGCCGCCGCGAATCTGCGTATCGACGTGGCGCGTGACGATTACTACCCGGCGATTTCGCTGACCGGCAACTACGGCACGCAGGCCGGTGCGTTGAAGAACCTGTTCACGCGGGCCCGGAGTGGTGTGGGGACTCGCCGCATCGCTATTGCAGCCGCTGATCGGCCTCAAGGCGATCGAAGCCAACGTCGAAGCGCAGACCGCGCGCCGCAACGAAGTTCTCGTCAATTACAAGCAGGCGGTGCAGGGCGCGTTTCGCGACGCGCATGACGCGCTGTCGGCGAACGACACGACGCGCGAGGCGCTGGCCGCGCAGTCGGAGCGAGCGGCGAAGCTCCAGCAGGCGCTCGAGCTGTCGGACCTTCGCTACCACGTCGGGCTATTCGCCGTACCTCGAGGTGCTCGACGCGCAGCGTCAGCTGCTGCAGGCGCAGACGCTGCAGATCATCGCCGCGCGCAACGTGCGCCTGTCGCTCGTCGATTTCGCGAAAGCGGTCGGCGGCGGATGGGAATACAAGACGGCGGTGGCACTCCCCTGAAGCCTGCGATGGACGCTACTGCACCTTGATGTTCGCCGCCTTGATCACCTTGCCGGACTCGTCGATCTCCGCGCCCACGAACTTCGTGAATTCCGCCGGCGTCATCGGCATCGCCTCGGCACCCAATGCGGTCAGCCGTTCCTTGACCTCCGGCGAGACGAGCGCGTGCCCGACGTCGCGCGCGATCTTGTCGACGATCTCCGCCGGCGTCCCGGCGGGGGCAAACAGGCCAACCCACAGGTTGTAGTCGAAGCCCGGCAAACCGCTTTCGGCGAGCGTGGGCACGCTCGGCAGCGCGCTCGATCGCTTCGCCGAGCTGACGCCGAGCGCGATCAGCTTGCCTTCGCGAATGTTGGGAAGCGCCGCCGAGATCGGCGAAAAGAAGTACGTGATGCGACCGGTCATCGTGTCGGTGAGCGCCTCGGGCGTCCCTTTGTAGGGAATGTGAACGACGTCGATGCCGGCGGCGAGCCGGAATTTCTCGGCGTTGATGTGCGTGCCGCTCCCCGTGCCCGCGGAGCCGAAATTGAGCGCTCCGGGCTTGGCCTTCGCCGCGGCGATGAGATCGGCGACCGTCTTGTAGCCGGTCGCCGGCGCGACCACGAGCACGTTGGGCTGTCCCGCGAGCGGCGCGACGTCGATGAAATCCTTGACCGTGTCGAACGACAGGCCCGGATAGATCCACGGGTTGTAGGCGTGCGCCGCGGAATTGACGAGCAGCGTGTAGCCGTCCGGCGTCGCCTTGGCGGCGATCGCCGCGCCGATCGTCCCGCCCGCGCCCGGCCGGTTGTCGACGATGACGGATTGGCCCCACATCTCCGTCAATTTCTGCCCCACCGTGCGGGCGAGGATGTCGGTGGCGCTGCCGGCCGTGAACGGCACGATGAGCTTCACCGGCTTGTTCGGAAAGCCCTGCCCGCTGGCGATGCCGGCGGCGAGCGCGCAATACGCGAATGCCGCGAGATTCCGCAGGATTTTCATCGATGCTCCTTTCGTTGCGACTGTGTCGATCAGGAGAGCCCGTCGCCGACCGGCACATTTTCCGGTTCGAGCGCGAGACCGGAAGCTTGCGCCTGCAGCACGATCAGCTTGGCAAAATCCTCGTCGTCCATGCCGCGTCCGATCAGCGTCTGGACAATGTCCCGGGTCAGCGTGGCGAGCGGCATCGGCACGTCGAAACGCCGGCCGGCGTCGAGTCCCAGGTCCAGGTCCTTGCGCAGGAGCTTCGGCGTAAAGGTCACCTTGAAGTCGAGATTGACGAGCGCGGGCGTCTTGTAGCGCGAGAACGTCGATCCCATCACGCTCTGGTTCATGAAATCGAGGAACGCGTGCCGCGGCACGCCGGCCTTCTGCGCGAGCACCGTGATCTCGGCGAGCGACTGGATCACAACGCCGAGGTAGACGTTGTGGCAGATCTTGACGATGCGCGCGAGCTCGCCCTCGCCGACGTAGCTCGCCGCCGGGCCGATCAGCTTGAGATAGGGCTCCGCCGCGTCGAACGCGGAACGCGGCCCGGAGCAGACGAACGACAGCCGTCCCGCTTTGATCACCTTCGCGTTACCCGAGACCGGCGCCGCGAGCATCCCGACTCCGCGCGCGGCGAGCAGCGAACGCAGCGCCGCCGATCCTTCGAGCGAAATCGACGAGCACTCGACGATCATCTTCGGCTGCTTGCCCCCTGAGAGAAGGCCCGACGGCCCCGCGATCACTTCGTTCACATCATCGTACGTCGACACCATCACGAACACGATGTCGCACGCGGCGAGGTCGGCGAGCCTGTCGGCGACCTTCGCCCCGTATTGCGCGAGCGGCTCCGCCTTCGCGCGCGTGCGGTTCCACACCGTGACGTCGGCGCCGCCTCTGGCGAGGCGCGCCGCCATCTCGTAGCCCATCCGTCCGATGCCGATCCAGCCCAGTTTCATGTCGCGTCCATCCTCTTCCGACTACACGATCAGGCCGCCACCCCGCGTCGCATGATTGCTCACCTAATCACCTCGTCGGCGCTGAGCAGCAGGCCCGGCCGAGGGTCGAGGCCGAGGGCGGCGGCGGTCTTGAGGTTCACGACGAGCTCGAAACCGGTCGGCTGCATTACCGGGAGCTCCGCGGGACTTGCCCCTTTCAAGATCTCGCCGACGTAGAGGCCGGCTTGGTGGTACATCCAGGTGATGCTCGGGCCGTAGCTGAGCAGCGCGCCGATGTTGGCGAACTGCCGCACGAAGCCGATGCCGGGGAGGCCGTGCGCCTGTCCAAAAGCGACGATCTCGCCCCGGCGGTCAAGGATCAGCGGGTCGCTCGCGGTCGACGTAGGAGTCGGCTTTGAGACGCAGCGCCTCCGCGAGGGCACCGGCAATTTCGTCAGGCTTCCTCGCATTCACTACGATGGCGTCGCGGTTAAGCGCGCGTGCGCCGGCGAGCCCTTCCTGCTGCTCGGCCACGGCGGTGAAGTTGTCGGGGTTCATGACGAGCGCGATGCGGCGTGCTTTCGGCGCGATTTGGGTCAGGAGCTCGATGCGCTTCGCGCTCAGGATCGACGAGAACAGGTTGACTCCGGTGAGGTTGCCACCCGGCCGGTTGAGGCTCGCGACAAGGCCGTAGCGCACGGGATCGGCGCCAATCGTGAAGACGATCGGGATGGTGCTCGTCGCAGCTTTCGCCGCCCGCGCCGACGCGATATCACCCGTCGCCGCGATCGCCGCGACGTTCATCGCCGCCAGTTCCGCCGCCAGCGCCGGCAGCCTCGAGTATTCGCCGTTGCCCCAGCGGTACTCGATGCGGACGTTGCGCCCATCGACGAAACCGGCCTTCGCAAGCCCCTCCCGGAAGGCGGCTGCGTTAAAGGCGTATGTGTCGGGCGAGACCGGATTCAGGAAGCCGACGACAGGCATCGCGGCTTGCGCGCGCGCGCGGTGCGCCACGAGAGGTGCCGCGCCGAAAAACGCCAGAAACTCGCGCCGTCTCATTGGATGAAACCTCCTCGGCCCAGACCGAACTCCCCAATCCCCGCGGCAGGCCGAACATTCGGTGCGTGCCGCTCTTGAAGCGTGTGCACAACCCTATCTAGGAATAGGAATTCGCAATCGGAAGTTCCTGCGCCGGATACAGCGAGATCACCTTCGGCCCGGTCGGCGTCAGGATCACCTCCTCCTCGATGCGCGCGGCCGAGATGCCATCCGTCGCGGGACAGTACGTCTCGACGGCGAACACCATCCCCGCCTTGAGCTCGATCGGCTCCTTGAACGAGTTGAGGCGCGAGACCAGCGGCCGCTCGTGCAATCCGAGTCCCAGCCCATGGCAGAAGTTGAGGCCGAACGCATCCATCTCGCTCGCGAAGCCGATGTCCTCTGCCGTCGGCAGCGCGGCGGCGATCCGGTCGGACGACACACCCGGCTTCAGGAGATCGATCGCGACGTCCATCCACTCGCGCGCCTTCTTGTACGCGTCGCGCTGCGACGGCGTGGCGAAGCCGACGTTGAACGTCCGGTAATAGCACGTGCGATAGCCCATGTACGACTGGATGATGTCGAAGAACGCCTGGTCGCCCGGACGGATCAGGCGGTCGGTGAAATTGTGCGGATGCGGACTGCAGCGCTCGCCGGAAATCGCGTTGATCGCCTCCACGCAGTCGGAGCCCATGCCGTAGAGCCGCGACGTGGCGAGCGCAACGATCTCCGACTCCTTGACGCCGGGCTTCAGCGCCTCGGCGATGTCCTGGTAGACGCCGTCGACCATCGCCGCCGCCATGTTGAGAAGGGTCAGCTCGTCGATGTTCTTGACTTCGCGCGCCTGCAGCAGCGTCTGCTGGCCGTCGCGCACGTCGATTCCGAGCCTTCTGCAGCTCGAAGAGCATCGGCGGCTCGACGACATCGAGGCCCAGCGGCAGATCGGCAACGCCCTCTTCGACCAGGATCGCCTTGATCTCGCGTGCGGCGGAGCGAAAAAGCTCGAGGTCCGCGCCGACGGCGCCGCGCAGGCCGAGGAGCCCCGCGCGACAGTGGTCGTGGGCGAGCCACGGCGCATGCAGCCGGTGATGCTTCGCCGCGGAACCGAAATCCCAGATATACGGGTCGCCGTTGCCGGTGAGCAGCGAATAACGCGTGAGCTTGTCGCGCGCCCATTCGCCGATGACGGTGCTCGTGCAGTATCTGATGTTGTGCTGGTCGAAGCACAGCAGCGCGCCCAGCCCTGAATTGGCGAGCGCCGCGCGCGTGCGGGCGAGGCGGTAGTCGTGGAGCCGCCGGAAATTCACGCGCTCCTCGAAATCGACCTGCGTGTGGCCCGGTGATTGCAGCGGCCGATCCCAGCGATGGTGCGGATCGATGTCGTCGGGCCGGATGACCTTCGGCTCGGTTCGCTTCCTTCCCGCCATCGCGTTTTCTCCCGTCGCCGCTCAGCGCTTGCCGAGCGCCTTTTCGTAGTAGGTGAGATCGACGTATTTCGCCGGATCGTCAAGCGTCTTCCGCGGTGAACCGTACTTGCTGCGCAGCACCAGCACCGTGCGGATGCCGTCGAGATCGAGCGCGGCGTCGCGGGTGATGCCGCCCTTGTCGGCGAGCAGCAGGTCGTAGGACTGCTTCGCGAGCGCCGGCGTCATGTCGCGGATGTTGGCGACGAGGATGGCCTCGACGATCGCGCGATTGTTCCGGTCGTAGAGCCAATCGATGCCCGCCCGGTAGCCGCGGATGAAGCCGACGAGCTCTTTCTCGTGACGAGCCGTCCAGCTTCGCCGCGCGATCCCTACGGTCCCCTGGTAGGCGCCGAGCGTCTCGGCGGTGGCGAGCTGATGGAAGCCGCGCTCGCGGAGGAGCAACTCGAACGGCGTGCGCAGCAGCGTCGCGTCGTGCTTGCCGGCAAGGAGCTCGCGGTACCGGTTCGACGTGCCGCCGGCGCGCACGTACGTGACATCCGTTTCCGAAACGCCGTTGCGCGCGAGGAGCTCGCGGACGACGAACGCGTAACCGGTGGTCATCGCGTCGACCGAGACGGTCTTGCCCTTGAGGTCGGAGATCTTTGCAACCGCCGGCGCCGCGACGATCGACGCGAAGCCGTTGTCGTTGCCGAGAAACGCGAAGAGGTCGGGGTTGTCGGCGATCTTCGCCTCGCCCTGCCCTTCCTGATAGGCGACGAGGTTGTCGATGCCGGCGAGCGCGATCTCGAAGCGGTCGTCGAGCAGCGCCGAAATCAGGTACGCGGACGACGGCGTCCAGGAAATCTGCACCGTGACGCCATTCGCCTCGAAGAATCCTTGCCGCTGCGCCGCCCACACCGGCAGGTTCCAGCCGCCGTCGAACGCGATCACGCGCAATGGGACAGGCGTTGTCTGCGCGAGCGTCCACGCCGGGAACAGCACCATCGACATTGCCACGAGGAGTCGCAACGCGCGCAAGAGATATCGCATCAGCATCTCCTGGAATGCTCGCGCCGCGTCGTCACTGCAGCCGCGGCTTGCGCAGGAAGTCGCGACGGTCGCCGGTGTGCACGAGGACGCGCAACGGCGTGCCATCGCGCGCCAGCGTCAGCGCCACCTCGGTGCCGGCCGGCCCCTTGCTCCAGATGGCGCGGTACAGCTCCGCGAGTTCGGCCACGCGTTGGTCGCCGACGGCGACCACCACGTCGCCCGGCATCGCGCCGGCCTTGTCCGCGGGGCCGTCGGATGCGAGACCATTGACGACGAGACCGTTCGGCGTCTCCGCGGTATACATGCCGAGCCACGGCCTCGGCGGCGCCGGCGATCTTCCGGTGCGCAGCAGATCCTCGAGGATCGGCGCGAGGAGGTCGACTGGCACGAACATGTTGCCCTTGACGACATCGTCGCCGACGGCTTCCTGCACGAGCAGCGAGCCGATGCCGACCAAACGGCCATCGTCGCCGACCAGCGCGGCGCCGCTCCATTCCGGGTGCGCGGGCGTGGCGAACAGCGCTTCGTCCAGCAGGTACTCCCAATAGCCGGCGAATTCGCGCTTGGCGAATATCGTTGCCTTGAGCGCATGCGAACGCCCGCCGCTCCCCAGCACGAACACATCATCGCTGGCGGCGACACTCGACGCGCTTCCACGCGCGAGCGCGGGCAGGCGCAGCGGCCCCAGCGGCATCACGAGGCCGAAGCCGGTCGCGAAATCAAACGCGATTCCATGGGCCGGCGTGACCGTGCCGTCATTGGCCGTGAGCCAGATCGATTCCGCTTCGGTGATGAGGTAGCCGATCGTCAGCACGAGACCGTCTTCGCCGATCACCACGCCGCAGCCGGTGCGCTCGGTGCCGAGGATCGGCGCGGTGAACGCGTCGTCCGGAATGTCGGCGCGCAAGCCGACGACCGCGTCGAGCGCGGCCTTAAGATCGAAGCGCACCTCTCCCGGCGCGGGTTGCATCGGGGTTGGGAACGCCCAACGGGTAGGTTCGGACACGGGACGCGGACGGCGAATGCGGGCTGGGGTGCCCGCCATATCGGCATGTTACACGGACCTCGACGACCCGAAACGCGCGAGCCTGAACGCGTCGATTCCGAACGGCATCACGCCATCGTTCGCCCACGCTGCCGCGGCCTCGCCGATGGCCGGCGAGTGCTTGAAGCCATGGCCCGAGCAGGGAGAAACGATCAGCACCCGATCGCAGTCCGGGTGAGCATCGATGACGAATCCGAAATCGGGCGTTACCGTGTAAAGGCACGATACGGCCTTCACGCAGCGCGCCGCAAGTCCCTGCAGAAACGGCGCGACGAGGTCGGCATGTACGGCCGCGGCGTCGGCGGCCGTCGGTAGCGCATGGGCAGCATCCGGAGTCGTCTCGACTTCGAATTGCTCGGTGCCCACCTTCACGCCGCCGTGCGGCCCGTCGAGCGCGGGAAATCCGTAGAGGCCGTAACGACGCGCCTGCAATTCCCAGATGAAGATCGGACAAGTGGCGGGAAGGAAGCGGGCCGGATCGCCCTCGATCGCAAACCAGTAGATGTGCTGGCAATAGATCTTGAAGTGTGCCGCGAGTGCTCCGCCGACCAGTGCGGGAAGCCAGGATCCCGCGGCAAGAACCAGTCGATCGGCGGTGTATCGCGCGCGGTCGGTGACAACGGTGACGCCGTTTCCGGAAAGGTCGAGAAACACGACCGTCTCGTTGCGATGGATCTCGGCACCGTTGCGCTCCGCCGAGTCGAGATGCGCGCGGACGCAGGCCTCGGGCCGCAGGAATCCGGCTTCCGGCTCGAAGTACCCGTATTCGTCGTCGGCGACGTTGAAGACGGGGAAGCGCCGCCGGATCGCGCCGGCGTCGAGCACTTCGTGCGCGATGCCGTATTCGCGCGCCGCCGCCAGCGTGTTGGCGAAGAAGCCCGGTACGTGCAGCACTGCAGGGTGAGCACTGCTCGAAATGAACAAGCCGCCGGTTGACGTGAGCAACGTCGTGCCGGTGTCGCGCTCGAGCTCGCGCCATAACGCATGCGAGCGCATCGCGAGCGGCGTGTAATGGGCCCCTTCGCCGATTGCGAGCCGCGTGATCCGGGTGTCGCCATGGGACGAGCCGAACGCATGTGGAGGCGAATGGCGATCGATGCCCAGGACGTGGTGCCCGCGCTTCGCCAGATGGTGGAGCGTCGCGCTGCCCATGGCGCCCAGGCCGACGACGATGGTGCGATACGTTTTCATCGAACGGGGAACGCGCGGCGGCGAGGCGAACGGCCGACCCTCGGTCAGCGAGCGGCGCGTCCGCTTCCGGAGCGCCGCATCAGTACCAGCGCGAGCAGCGCCGAGGCGACCATCAGGAACAGGCTGACTGCGTTGAGGACCGGGCTCGCCCCTTCGCGCATGCGTCCGTACATCATGATCGTGAGCGGCGGGTCGGAGCCCACCAGCATCAGCGTCGTGTTGAAATTCTCGAACGACATCAGGAACGAGATCGCCGCGGCGCCGATCAGCGCCGGCTTGAGATACGGCAGCGTCACGGTCCACAGCACCGCGGCCCGCGTCGCGCCCAGATTGAGCGCCGCCTCCTCGAGCGCAATGTCGAAGCGCTTCAGCCGCGCGGCGATCGTCAGCGTCGCGATCGCCACGATGAACGAGAACTGCCCCGCCACCACCAACGGCAGCCCAGGTCGCAGAAATTCGAGCTCGAGGCCCAGCACATCGTCGGCGAGGCGCGCGAGCCGGCTCGCGAACGCGAGGATCGAGATGCCGAGGATCACGCCGGGTATGACGAGCGGCGTCAGCATCGCGAGCGAGAGCGCCGTCTTGCCGCGAAAGGTTGCGCGCTCCAGCAGGAACGCGTTGACCGTGCCGACAACGACGGCCAGCATCGTGACCCAGCCCGCGACGACGACGCTCGTCCAGATCGACGACAGCAGCGCGCGGTCGGCGAAGAGGCCGACGCGTCCGCGGGCAGCGTCGCCAAGGAACCAGTCGAGCGTGAACCCCCGCCACGGCGGCGCCGGGTAATTGGCGTCGTTGAACGCGAACAGTGCGACGACGGCAAGCGGCAGGAACAGGAACACGAAGAACGCCGCCACATATCCGGCAACGGCGTAGCGCTCGAACCGGCCGCGCGGCAGCGAGGGGATCATGAGCGGCGCATCACGTCGGCGAAGCGCTGTCCGGTGAGCATCAGGCCGAGCCAGACGATCGCGGTGGAAAGCGCAAGCAGCAGGAACCCGAACGCGGCGCCCTGCTCCCAGTTGAAGCGGGTGATGAACTGCGTGTAGATCGTCTCGGTAAACCACAGCGAATTCTTGCCGCCGAGAAGAGTGGGCGTCAGGTAGTTCCCGAGAGTCAGCATGAAGACGACGATCGCGCCCGCCGCGATGCCGGGCGCGGCGTGCGGAATCACGATCTTGCGCAATATCGACCAGCCGCTGCCGCCCAGGTCGTAGGCAGCCTCGATCAAGCGAGTCGTCGAGCGTCTCCAGCGCATTGACGAGCGGCACCACCATGAACAGCATCGATGTGTAGACGAGGCCGACGAGGATCGTCGCGTCGTGATAAAGAAGCTCGACGGGCGCCGCCGTGAGGCCGAGATCGACGAGCAGTCGCGGCACGACGCCCGACTCCCGAAGCAGGATCATCCACCCCAGCGTGCGGACCGTCTCGCTCACCCAGAATGGAATGAGGCACAGCACGAAGAGCAGCGACTTCGACCGGCCCTTGGCGATCTTCGCGATATACCACGCAACGGGAAACGCGATCGCGAGCGTGCAAAGCGTCGCGAAGATCGACATCGTCGCGGTGCGTACGAACGTGTGCCAGTAGAGCGGTTCCTCGAAGAACGTCCGGTACTGGGCAAGGCTCCATTCGAAGACGCGCGGCGCAACCCGCGCGCGCAACGACAGGATGGCGAGCTCGACGTGCGGCAGCACGATGAGCCCGACGAGCCACACCAGCGCCGGCGCGAGCAGCAGCATGAGCGCGAGTCGCCCGCGCGGTGCGACCAACGCCGGCGTCATGATCCGGCCACGCGGAAGCAGACGGCGCGCGCGGGCTCGAAGCCGAACAGAATGCGCTCCCCGGGGACGAGATCCGCGAAGGCGCCGGTCTGCGGCAGCGCGACACGGAACGTGTGCCGCGACACGTCCTCGCGCACCAGCACCGCCGAGTTGGCGCCGTCGAAGAGCAGGCTCTCGACCACGCTGCCGAATTGCTGCATCGACGCGGGCAACGCCGCCACCGTGCGCGCGAGGACGATGGACTCGGGGCGGATGAACGCCGCGATCTTGTCTCCGGCGGCGAGCGCACCGGCGTGCCGTGCACGAATGCGCATTCCGGTCGCTGTCGCCGCTTCCGCGATGTCGCCGTCGACACGAAGCACGTTGCCTTCGACGCGATTGTTCTCGCCGACGAATGCCGCGACGAAAGGGGTGGCCGGATGGTAGTAGAGCTCCTGCGGAGTGCCGACCTGCTCGAAGCGTCCGGCGCTCATGACCGCCACATGGTCGGAGAGCACCAGCGCCTCGGACTGGTCGTGCGTGATGTAGACGAACGTCGTGCCGAAGCTCGCCTGCAGTTCCTTCAATTCGATCTTCATGTGCTCGCGCAACTTGAGGTCGAGCGCGCCGAGCGGCTCGTCCAGCAGCAAGAGCGTCGGCTCGAGCACGAGGCTGCGCGCAATTGCCACGCGCTGCTTCTGGCCGCCCGACAGCTGGTCGACGCGCTTTTCCGCGGCGCCCGGCAGTCCCACACGCTCGAGCATCTCGCCCACCTTGCGGCGGATTTCGGCGCGCGGCATGCCGCGCCGCACGAGGCCGTAGCCGACGTTTTCGCCGACCGACATCATCGGGAACAGCGCGAGATGCTGGAACACCATGTTGACGGGCCGCCGGTTGGGCGGCACGCCGCGCATCGACGCGCCGCCGATGCGAACGTCGCCCTCGTCGGGCGCGAGAAAGCCGGCGATCATCCGCAAGAGCGTCGTCTTGCCGCAGCCCGACGGGCCGAGGATCGAAAAGAAACTGCCGTGCGCCACCTCGAGCGACAGCCCGTCGACCGCCGCCATCGCGCCGTAGCGCTTGCTGACGCGGTCGACTTCGAGGTCCTGGGCCATCCGGTTGACGGGGAGTGCGGCGCGGATGGAGCGCGAGGCGGGGAACGAGAGGCTCGCCCCCACGCCGAATCAGGAAATCGTCAGTTCGCCGCCTTGACGCGATCGAGCACCTTGCCCTCGATGTCCTCGATCCCGGGCGGGACCGCCGGATACCACTTGACGTTGCGCATTGCCTCGTCGGGGAAGCTCTTCGCGAACTGCGCCTTGAGCTTCGGGTCCATCATCTGGTCGGCACCCTTCGACGCGGTGAAATTGCCCGCGGAGCCTGCGACCTTGGCGGCGACCTCGGGACGCATGTTGAAGTTGATCCACGCATACGCCGCGGCGTCGTTGCGGCCCTTCGCCGGCAGCGCGTAGGTGTCTATCCAGCCGAGCGCGCCGGACTTCGGCGCGATGTACTGGATGTCCGGATTCTCGCTGTTCAACTTCCAGCCACCGGTGTCCCACATCATCGCGCCGACGATTTCGCCTGCGCGCATGCCGTTCAGCAGCTGGTCCTTGTTGTCCCAGAAAAACTTGAGGTTGACCTTGCACGCCGCGAGCGTCTTGCCGACATCGTCCATCAGCGCCGCGTACGCCTTCGGATCCTTGTACAGCGCGAACGGATCCTTGCCGCTCGCGAACGCCAGCGCGATCAGCGTCGGCCGCTTCAGGCGCACCGAGGTCTTGCCCTTGTATTCGGCCTTGCAGAGGTCGCCGTAGTCGGTCATCTTCGCGAGCTTCGTGTTGACGACGAGGCCGTCGGTGCCCCAGATGTGCGGCAGTCCGTAGACCTTGCCGTCGACCGTCGTGTTCTTCTTCGTCGCATCGAGCATCGACGGAATGAAGAGCTCGGTCTTGATCTTGCTCAGGTCCATCGGCTTGTAGATGCCGAATTCCTGCTGCGGTCCGGCAATGCGGTCCTGCGACGGCTGCGCGAGGTCGAATCCCGCACCGCCGGTGGCGCGGAGCTTCGAGATCATTTCCTCGTTGTTCGACAGCGTGACCTCGACGTCGATGCCGGTTTCCTTCTTGAACTGGGCGATGACGTCGCCGGGCACGTAATCGGCCCAGGTGATGAGGCGCAGCTTGTAGTCCTGCGCCGCGGCGATGCCGGCGATACCGCTGACGGCGGCCGCGGCGACCAGCAAGCGGACGAGACGGGATGCATTCATGGACGAGCTCCGTGGGCGATGGGCGATGCGGTCGACCCCGGCGGCGAGCGCCGGGACGTTCGAAAGCTTACTCCAACAGCGTCGCGATGGCGTGACACGAAAGCGGCAAAGTACGGCTACGGATTCGGTCAGTGCGGCGCCTGCACGGTCATGATCGACGGCTACGGGGCTGGCGTGCGCCGCTCCGCGGCTTCCTCGATGGCGGCAGAGTACCGCGACGAAGGTGGCCAGCGTCGCAGCGGGGAAGGTTCGCCGGACCGACTCGTTCCAGCTCGAGGAGATGTCGGTGTACGTGCGACGGCCACCGGCTTGCCGTCGCGGGTCAACTCGACGACGAACGTGCGGCGATCCTCGGTGTCGCGCCTCGCGGGTGACGAATCCGCGTTCGACGAGCCGGTCGAGGATGCTGGTGAGCGTGGATCGCTTGTGCGCCAGCACCTCGTGCAATTCCCCGACGCTGGCCGAACCGGAGTCGGCGAGGTGGGCGAGGATGTGGGCCTCGCCTTGGGAGAGACCATGCTCACGAAGCAGGTCGAGATAGAGGCCGATCCGGTGCGTCGCTCGATGAATCGCGGGGATGAGCAGAAGGGGCATGCGAACCGAGGGGCTGAAGATCCGGTGACTGCCAGGCGAGTCTAGCATCGTCGCTGAACAGCCGCCCGCGAGTGTAGAACGCGAGCGGCAGGTGCTTGTCCAGCAGGAACGGATGCCCGGGCAGCACCGCGTCGAGTTCCGGCGTACCCCCGACCTGCGCGCGCACGTCGGCGAGCAGGCGCACCCAGAAGATCGTCATGGTCTCGTGGTACTTGCCTGGGTGTCCGGCCTTGGCGGCGAAGTCGCGAATCGCCGCGCGCATCCGGTCGCAGGCCTCGTCGATCGAGTTCGACTCCTGCAGGTACGCCGAGGCCAGGCGCAGGTGCTCCCGATGATGAAAGTCCACGTTGCGAACCTCGCCGCGCTCGAACCGGCGAGCATATTCGGCGTCGGTGATTGCTGGCGTCAGGGTCGCTTCCACAGATAATACGATATCGTAATATCCGAAATCGGTCAATATCCTCGGGAGCCCTCGCCAGGCGGTCGCAACACCTCGATGGGCCGAGAACGGAAGGAGGGCGCTGTCTCAGGGCCGCGCGCAGTCGCAGGCCGCCGTGCCCTTGTCGAGCACGATGCGCCAGACGCCAGGCGCTTCCTGCCGCCAGACCGAGAAGAACGTGGCGATCTGCTTGCCGGCGGGATCGTGCACGGGACCCGAGCTCAGCGCGAGCGTGCCGGAGTCGAGCACCTCGACTTCCGCGGGCTCCCAGCGGAACGGCGCTTCCTTCTCCTCGTAGAAACGCTTCCAGTTGGCCGCGACCGCCGCCTTGCCGCGCAGCGGCGTCTTCCCCGTGAAAAAGACGGCTTCCTCGGAAAGGTACGAGGTGAACGCGGTGAAGTCGCGATCCGCCATCGTGCGCGCGAACCCACGCTCGGTCGCGAAGACCTGTTCGCGCAGCGCCGCGGCGTTCTGTGGCGCCGCGATGGGCGCGGGCGCGCCGGCGCAGCCCGCAACGAGGGCGATTCCGGCAACGAAGGAGACGATACGGGCGGTATTCATCCGCCCATGCTAGCGCAACAAGGCCTGCGCGCGCGAGCGGCGCAGCTTCAGCCGCTCGACTTGAAGATCACGCTGAACGGGCGCGGAACGTCGTCGAGGCTCTTGAAGAAGAGGGCACGCAGATAGCTGCTCTGGCCCTCGATCAGCTCGCGTATCTGCTCGTGGCCCTGCAGCGCCTTCGTCGCTCGTCCCGCGGTAGGCCGCTCGTCGGGCGGCCGGCGGCGGCCGGTGACGGCGACGGTGAGCTCGGCCAACTCGGGCTCGAGGCTCATGAAAGGACCGAACACGGCGAGCGCGTCGATCTCGTACTTGTTCTCGACCGCCGGTGCGGTTGAAATGCCATGCGAGGTCGGCGACGTGATTGAGCAGCATCTTCGCGCGGCTTCGCGCCAACGGCTCGATGATCCGGGCATCCGCATAGCGGCGGAATTTCTCGGTGACGCCGAACTCGCCGCTGCGATCGGAAACGCGCTGCAGCAACCCGTGCCGCACCATTTCGTCGATCATCGGCCGGCTCGCGGCGGCGCTGACGCGGAAGTCCTCGACGAGCGCGTCGAGCTTGACCAGCGGCTGATCCGGTCGCTCCTCGAGGCGCGACAGCACGCGCGCAGTAGCGTCGCGCATTTGCATCGCGTCGAGACCAAAGTAGAGCCTTCGGGTGACCAACGTCACGGTTTTCACGGCCGCCCCCCGGATCGAGTGCGAGGGCAATGACGTTAGCATAAATTCGGCGGCTTGGCGAGCGGGCCCGGGGGGTCCCCCAACATCGGTGTAACCTGACCCCATGCCCGGACCCAGTCGATTGCGCCCCCGCGTCGCGCGTTCCGGGCTCGACCTTCGCGAGCGCACCCTGCTCGCGCGCCTCGCCACGCCGGAGCGGATCCAGGCGTTCGTCGATGCGATCCCGGCCAACCACGAGACCGGCGGGGAGACCGTGCTGTCGGTGCGCGAGGTGCTGCGCCAGCGGCGCGCGCACTGCATCGAAGGCGCGTTCGTCGCCGCCTGCGCGCTTTGGATCAACGGCCGCCCGCCGCTCGTGATGCACCTCGACTGCGATCCCGCCGACTGGCCGCACGTGATCGCGCTTTTCAGGCGTGGGCGCGCGTGGGGCGCGATCTCGAAGAGCAACCACATCGGGCTGCGTTACCGCGATCCCGTCTATCGCAGCCTGCGCGAGCTCGCGATGTCGTATTTCCACGAGTACTGCGACCGCCGCGGGCGCCGGACGCTCGTCAGCCATTCCGCCGCGTTCGACCTGCGGCGCATCGATTCCACGCTGTGGGTGACGTCCGCCGTGCCCTGCTGGGACGCGCACGACCGTCTCGCCAATCTGCGTCACTATCCTCTCGTCACGGCGCGGCAACGGGCGGAGCTGTCGCGTCTCGATCCGTTCGAGCGCAGGATCGCACGCATCGCGCAGTTTCCAGGGAGCTCGACGTCCGAGCCGTGATGCGCGGGGATCCGCGGGTTGAGCGGATTTGCCCTGGCGGGACGGACTGCCTCTACAATGGTCGTCCGACCTCGAAGCCGCTCTCGCCATGCACCGGAGCCTTGATGCCTCGTTACTCGCTCGCTTCGCTGACAATGATCGGGGCGGTCGTCGCGGTGTTCGGCGCGACCGTCGGGCTTGCCGCCATGACCGATGACCGCAAAACCGTCGCCGAGCTCGACACGCAGTACCAGCGAGCGGTCAAGGACAACGATGCCGCGACGATGGAGCGCATCCTCGCCGACGATTTCGTGCTCGTCACCGGCCGCGGGAAGACAATGAGCAAGGCCGATCTGCTGAAGGAGGCGCGTGCGCGCACGATCACCTACGAGCAGCAGGACGAGCTCGAGCAGCACGTGCGTGTCTGGGGCGACACCGCGGTGGTCACCGCGCTTTTGTGGATGAAAGGGAACGCAGGCGGGAACGGCGTTCGACTACAAGCTCTGGTTCAGCGACACCTATGTCCGGACGCCGGCGGGCTGGAAGTACGTGCTGGGACAGGCGTCGCTGCCGCTTCCCGCGTTGCAGTAAGGGAGATTCGCTTGAAGATCTATTACGCACCCGCTTCGCCGTTCGTGCGCAAATGCCTCGTCGCCGCCGCCGAGCTCGGCCTGCGCGACCGGATCGAGCTCGTGACCGCCGCCGCGCACCCGGTCAACCGCGACCAGAACGTCGTCGCGCACAATCCGCTCGGGAAGATCCCGACGCTCATCACCGACGACGGCAGCGTGCTCTACGACAGCCGGGTGATCTGCGAGTATCTGAACGGACTCGGCAACGGCCATCTCCTCCCGCGCGAGGGCAACGCGCGCTTTGGCGTGCTGGTCGAGCAGTCCCTCGCCGACGGCATCTGCGATGCGGCGGTGTTGACCCGGTACGAGACCTTCGCGCGGCCTGAACCGCTGCGCTGGAAGGAATGGATCGGCGGCCAGCTCGAAAAAGTGAACTCAGGGCTCGACCTCATCGAAGCGCGCGCGGCGCATTTCGGCGACCGCGTCGATCTCGGCACGATCGCCTTCGGCTGCGCGCTCGGCTATCTCGATTTCCGTTTCGCATCGCTCGGGTGGCGCGACGCGCGCCCCAACGCCGCCGCGTGGTTCGAGCGGTTCGGCGCGCGCGATTCGATGGTCGCCACGCGACCAGCCTAGTCTCTCGGCACCTGGTTGCGAGGCCGGGAACGCGGCGGCGCGCCGCGACATCCAATGGCCATGAAGCGGGAAGCGAAGAGCGCTATCACGTTGCCTTCCGCCGCGGCGGCGCTGAGCGATTCGGCGCTTGCCCGGCGGGTCGAGGCAGGCGACCTCGCCGCTTTCGAGCAGCTGATGCGCCGGCACAATCGGGCGCTCTTCCGAACGGCGCGAGCGATTCTGAAGGACGACGGCGAAGCCGAGGACGCGGTGCAGGAGGCGTATCTGCAGGCTTACCGCTCGATCGCGACGTTCCGCGGCGACGCGCGACTTTCGACATGGCTCACCCGGATCGTGGCCAACGAGGCGTTCGGCCGCTTGCGCAAGCACGCAAGGCGAGCGGCGATCCTGCCGTTGCGCGTCGACGACGACCCGACCGCGCGCGAGACCGCGCACGACATCCGAACCGAGAGCGAGGCTCCCGCGATGGATCGACCCGACAACGTGGCGCTGCGCCGCGAGATGCGGCAACTGATCGAGGCGCGGATCGACGCGCTCCCGGATACCTACCGCGTCGTCTTCATGCTGCGCGCCGTCGAGGAGCTCTCGGTCGAGGAAACCGCGGAGAGCCTCGGCATTCCCGAAGCCACGGTGCGCACGCGCTTCTTTCGCGCCCGCAGCCTGTTGCGCGAGTCGCTCGCCCAGGACGTCGATCGCGCCTACGTCGACGCTTTCGGCTTCGCCGGCGAGCGCTGCGATCGCATCGTCACCCATGTGCTGGCGCGGCTCGCCGGCGATTCCAGCCCTCGCGGCTGACACTGCAAGGAAATTCACCATGTCCTTTTTCGATTATCCGAACGTTGTTGCGCCCGTCGCGCGATGCTCGTGCGCTCGGGCGCGGTTCTGTCCGGTGCCGCGGTTGCCCTGCTCGCCGGCCGCGACGTCCTCGCCGCGACGGCCGGCGACGCCGCTGCCGGCGACATCCGCATTCTCAACACCGCGCTCGGCGCCGAGTACGAAGCGATCGCCGCGTATCAGGTCGGCGCGGAGAGCGGCCTGTTGCAAAAACCGGTGCTCGATCTCGCCGTCACGTTCCAGGGACATCACAAGGAGCACGCGGACGTGCTGTCGAAGACGGTCCAGAAGCTCGGCGGCACGCCGGTCGCCGCGAAGGCGAAATACGACTTCCCGGTCGCTACGCTCAAAACGCAGGCCGACGTGCTCAATTTCGCGGCGACGCTGGAGAAGGGCGCCGTCAGTGCCTATCTGGGCGCGGTGCCGCTGTTCGCCAATCGCGATCTCGCCAAGGCCGGCGCCAGCATCCTCGGCGACGAGGCGATGCACTGGGCGATCCTGCGGCAGGCGTTGGGCATGCCGCCGGTCCCGGTCGCGTTCATGAGTTGATGGTGCGTCGCAACGCACGGCTGGCGGCGTGGATCGCGATTGCCGCCAGCGCGTGCACGGTCGCCGTCGCGGCGACTCCGGGGGACGCGAAGCGCGGCGCCGAAATCTACACCCGCTGCCAGGCCTGTCACGCGCTGGAATACAACCGCACGGGGCCGAAGCATTGCGGCGTCGTCGGCCGCAAGTCCGGCAGCGTGCCCGGATTCGACTATTCGCCGGCGATGAAGCGCGCAAAGCTCACGTGGGATCCGAAGACGCTCGACCGCTTTCTCGCCGATCCGCCGAAAACGGTTCCCGGAACGACGATGACCTACGCGGGCGTTCCCGATCCGCAGGAACGCGCGGACCTCATTGCCTACCTGCGCGAAGCGGGCGCCTCGGCGGCGTGCCGGTAAGCGGCCACGCGCCGTAGGCAACGAGCGTCAGCGCGGCATCGACCGGATCGAGACCGGCCCCGCGGCAAGCTTGATGCGCTCTCCCGGTGTCGACGAGCTTGCCATCGCGAATGGCGTAAATTGCCAGCGCCTTTTCGACGTCGAACTGCACGAAGACGTTCTTGCTGTCTTGCGTGAAGACGACCCCTTGCGCGGCTTCGCCTCCCGGCAACTCATTGACCAGGGTGGCGCGGCCATCCTTGATCGCATAGAGACCGACGATCCCGAGCTTGTTCCGGCCGGGATCGGTGGCGACGAGGTTCGAGCCCGCCATCGACGACACCGCGATCCATTTCCCGTCCGGCGATATCGCAACGCCTTCGGGCGTGGCCGGAACCGAAATCTGCTGCACCGTGCGGAACGGCCGCTTGCCGACGTCGACCAGCGACACGACGTCGGCATCCGCCACCGTCCTGCCCGCGCCCGTGTTGCCGATCACTGCCCATTGGCCGTCGCTCGAGATGTCGATCGCGTAGGGATTGACGCCGGTCGACACCTTTTCGCCGGTGTTCTTCACCGTCGTCCCGTCGACGCTCAGCACCGCGGCGCCATTTTCGTCGCGCAGCGCCACGAGCGCCGCCTTGCCGTCATGGGTGAAGTTGATGCCGGACAGGCGCTTTTCTCCGACCTTGACCTGATCGAGCGGCTTCACGTTCTTGCCGTCGATCGCGAGCACCTTCACCGTGCCGTCATGCGCTGCCGCGAGGAGCAGCGTGCCGTCGCGGTTGATCGTGAGGCCGTTCGGATGGCCGCCGACATCGACTTTCGCGATCAATTTCGGCGGCGATGCCTCGATGTCGACGATCTGCAGGAAGTTGTCGAACAGCTCCTTCTTCGCCGCATAGTCGTAGCGCGTCGGAGCGGCGACGATCGCGAGCTTGCCATCGGGCGTCACGGCCACCGCCTGCGGCGGGCCCTGGATCGTGTGCTCGATCCCTTCGAGCGTGCCTTTGACGACCGCCGGCGAGCGCGATGCGTCGATCACGACGAGGCTGTCGGGCGGCGCCCCTTCGGGAAACTTGAAGACACCCGTGTCGCGAAACGCCTTGCCGTCCTGCGCCGACACGATGATATCGGCGGCACGGCCGGCAGCGCCGACACGACAATCAAGGCCAACCCAAACGCCATTCGCGACGAGAGTATTTGCATTGTCTTCTCCAAATGCTTCGTTGTCATTTGGCGCGCCGACGCTGTGTCAACGCGTCGCGTCCCCGCTAAAGACCGGACCGCGATCAGACGGTCTTCAGCGCGGCCTGCACCTTGTCCGGCGTGAACGGCACCGAGCGCACGCGCGCGCCGGTCGCGTTGTAGATCGCGTTGGCGATCGCGGCCGGCACGACCGCGGCGGTCGGCTCGCCCGCGCCCCACGGCTTCTCGTTCGGACGCTCCATCAGCTTGATCGCGACATCCGGCACGTCGGGGAAGCGCAGGATCGGATAGGTCGCCCAGTCGACGCTCGTCACGCGCGAGCGGTCGAACTTGAGCTCCTCGATCAACGTCCTGCTGACCGTCTGGACGACGTTGCCTTCGATCTGGTTGCGCAATCCGTCCGGATTGATGATCTGGCCGCAATCGTGCGCGACGTGGAATTTCGTCACGCGGACCTTGCCGGTCTGCAAGGTCGACTTCGACATCGGCCACCGCGCCCACGTAGGTGCGCACGAGCTCGTACTTGACGTAGGCGAGGCCGCGTCCCCGCGCGACGTTGCCGCTGACCTCCGCGCGCGCCTTGCGCGGCTTCCAGCTGGCAAGCTCGCCGAGTGCCTGCAAGAGCTCGGCACCGCGCGGGTCCTTCAGGTTCTTGCAGGCGAAATTCGAGCGGATCGGCGCCGGTGGCGACGACGACTTCGTCGATGAAGCATCTCGTTGCCGTACGTGTTCTGCATGCGCCCCGGCGTGCGGATCCACGACGGTCGGAACGGCGTCTCGGCGAGCCAGTGCGCGACCGCGCGGATGTTCGGGAACGTGTACGGAATCGCGAGCGACTGGAAGATGTTGCCCGGGATGCGACGGCTCGGTCGGCAGGCCCGCGAGCTCGGCCGGCAACAGCGCGACCGACGATGTCCTTCGGGCGATCGGGGATGAACACCTCCGACTGCCAGCCGACGACGTTGCCCTGCGCGTCGATCGCGGCCTTGAAGTCGTGCAGCGTCGGCGGCCCTTTCGGATCCCAGCCGTGCTCCTCCTCGCGCATCCACTGCACGCGCACCGGCATGCCGGTTTCCTTCGCGATCAGCGCGGCGTCGGCGGCGGCGTCCTCGTGCCCGTTGCGGCCATAACAACCCGAGCCTTCGATGTAGACGCAGCGCACGTCATCGGGCTTCAGTCCCAGCATCAGCGCGATCTGCTTGCGCAACAGGTGCGTCTGCTGCGACGCGCTCCAGACGGTGAGCTTGCCGTCGACGAACTCCGCGACCGCGCACGACGGTCCGATCGAGCCATGCGTGTGGATCGCGAAATCATAGGTCGCCGACACGATTTTCGCGTTCGGCGTCTTCAGCGCCTCGCCAGCGTCGCCGACCTTCTGCAGGTCCTCGTCCTTGGCGACCTTGGTGGTGCGCACCACCTCCCACAACTTCGCCTGGTCGGGGAGCCCCGCCCAGTCCGACCACTTGGTCTCGATCGTGCGGGAGGCCGCGATCGCTCCCCATTCGCTGCGCGCGAGCACCGCGAGGAAATTGCCTTTCTTGACGACACCGACGTATCCAGGAGTCTTGCGGCAGTCGAAATCGTTCCACGACAGCAGCGTCGCCTTCATCCCTGCCGGCCGGATCACCCGCGCGTGCAGCATGCCTTTGCGCCGGAAGTCCTGCATGTAGGTGAAGCGGCCCGTCACCTTGTCGGGAATGTCGAGACGGGCGACGGGCTTGCCGACGATGGTGTAGTCCTTCGGATCCTTGGTCGGCGCCTTCGCGTCGACAGCGATACGGAAATCCTTGCCGCCGACAAGCGCCGCGTACGCGACACCCTTGCCGCCGGCTTTCGGGCCGACGACGCCGTCCTTGACGACGACGGCGTCCTTGTCGAGCCCGAGCTTCATCGCACCTTCGGTCAGCAGCGCCTGCCGCGCCGTTGCCGCCGCCTGCCGGATCTGCATGCCGCCGTTCTGGATCGACAGGCTGCCGAACGTGATCCCCTGGTCCGGCGTCAACAGCGTGTCGCCCTGGATGACGGTGACCCGATCGAGCGGCACCGACAACTCCTCCGCGGCGATCTGCGTCATCGCGGTCCGGATGCCCGTGCCGAGATCGACCTTGCCGGAGTACACCGTCACGTTGCCCTTGGCGTCGATCGCGAGGAAGCCGTCGACCTGGTCCGCCGCCACCGTCTTTGCGGGAGCGCCCTCGGCCGCGAGGCTTGCATCGCTCGTGCCCAGGGAAAATGTCACGACGAGCGCCCCGCCCGTCTTCAGGAAATCGCGTCGGGCGACGTTGACCGCAGCCTCTGAATTTTGCATGGTCATGGCGGCTTCCTCAGGCGACGGTTCCGGACGCGCGCTTGATCGCGCGCACGATGCGGAGGTGCGTGCCGCACCGGCACAGGTTGCCGGCAAGCGCCGCCTTGATCTCGTCGTCGCTCGGTTTCCGGTTGGTCTGCAGCAGCGCCGCCGCCTGCATGATCATGCCGTTGATGCAGTAACCGCACTGGACGGCCTGTTCCTCGATGAATGCCAGCTGGAGCGGATGCGGCCGGGACGGCGCGCCCAGGCCTTCCAGCGTCACGACATGCTTGCCGGCGACGCTGGCAACCGGTGTCACGCACGAGCGGACGGCCTTGCCGTCGACATGGACGGTGCATGCGCCGCACTGCCCGAGCCCACAGCCGAACCGCGGCCCGTGGAGGCCCATGTCGTCGCGCAGCGCATACAGGAGCGGCATCCGGGGATCGTCGACGTCGATCGTCGCCCGCTTGCCATTGACGTCGAGGGTCAATTTCATCGCTGCGCTCCTCCCCTGTTGCGATCGCGGTATTCTGGCCGTCGCCCGGCGGCTTGTGAAGGGCCCTGCATATGGCCCCCAACTCCGTTTTCTGGCATGGTTGATGCATAGCTCGACACGCAATGGAGGTCCAGCCGCCATGGAAACCGTCATTCCGCTTGCCGGACTGCAGTCGATCTACTCCGTCGCCGACGTCAACCGCGCGGCGGGGGACAGCACGGCCAGGACCAACGAGGGATTGAAAGGCTGGTATGACCGCATGCGGGTGCTTGGCGGCAACCGCTACATCATCAAGCCGTCGACGCACAGCGCGGTCGACGAGCTCTACGACGCGTCGCCCAATTTCGGCGCCGTCATCGACGACTTGAAGAAGTCGCTCGCGCTGGCCATTTCCGGGAACGAGGCGGTGCAATTCACGCCGATCCTGCTGCTCGGCGAGCCCGGCCTCGGCAAGACGCATTTCGCGCGCAAGCTCGCGCACGCTCTCGGCACCGGCTTCGAATTCGTCTCGCTCTCCTCGCTGACCGCGGGATGGGTGCTGTCCGGCGCTTCCGCGCAGTGGCACAACTCGCGGCCGGGCAAGATCGCGCAGACGCTGATCGAAGGCGAATACGCGAATCCGGTGGTCGTGCTGGACGAAGTGGACAAGTCGGGCGGCGACCATCGCTACGATCCGATGGGAGCGCTCTACACGCTGCTCGAGCGCGACACGGCGCAGGACTTCAAGGACGAGTACATCGACGTCGAAATGGATGCGTCGCACATCCTGTGGGTGGCGACCGCAAACGACGACTCCGCGATTCCCGAGCCGATCCTGAACCGGATGAATGTCTACGCGATCGACCGTCCGGATGCCGAGGGCTCGCGCCGAATCGCGTTGTCCATCTACCGCGAAATCCTCGACCAGCACCGCTGGCCGTTCCCACCCGAGCCGTCCGAGGGTTTGCTCGACCGGCTGACGACGATTCCGCCGCGCGACATGAAGAAGCTCCTGCTCGATGCGTTCGGCACGGCGCGGCTGGCCGGGCGCGACTGCCTCGTCCCCGAAGACATCGACGCGAAAAAGCTCTGCGGCCGCAAGGCCCGCGTCGGCTTCTGACGTCCATGGCGCCGGCAAGAAAACGGGCCGCGAAGAAATCGGCGGCGCGCAAGCACGCCACGAAGCGCGTCAAGCGCGTGGCGAAAAAGACGGCGAAAAAGGCGGCGAAAAAGCGCGCGATGAAAACACCCGCGCGCAAGAAAGCCGGCGCCGGCAAGCGCAAGGTGCCGAAACGCGCGGTGGCGAAGAAAAAAGCTTCGCCGCGGAAACGGCCGGCGCGCAAACCCAAGGCCAAGGCGAAAAAGCCGGCACCCTCCGAGGGCCGGACGCGCGATCGCGGACCGATGATCGCGCCGCCCGATCCGGACGACGACTGATCGCGAACCTTCGCGGCATGACGCTCGACGATCTCTGGTCCGACGTCCGCCAGCTGACGGGCAAGCTCAGCGATGTCGCGCGGCAGGCTGCCTATGCCGGGCTGGCGGCCATCTGGATCTTCAAGACCGGCGACGCGGCGAACTACCACCTCGACCGGAGCCTCGGCTGGGCCGGCGTGCTGTTCGTGCTGGCGCTGGCACTGGATCTCGCCCAGTACGCCGGCAACATCGTGCTTCGCTGGCGCCATGCGCGGGACGAGGAGACCGTCCGCGGCGTCGACTACATGGGCGACGACATTACGCTGCCCAAGAGGCTCAATCGGATTCCCTATGCGCTGTTCGCGCTCAAGGTCGCGCTGGTCGCAGCGGGATACGTGGTGCTGCTCTGCTATCTCTTGCAGGCGCTGATGGGCTGACGCGCGGCGGGATGCGGCAGACTATGCGCCGTGATCGTCAGGTCGCGGATTCGAAGGTCCAGACGGCGTAGCCGTCGCGCAATTCCCGCAGCAGCGTATTGAACACAAGGCGGGGGATGCGCAACGTTCCCGCCTCGATCGCACGGCCGACGATCGATTTGGAGCCCTTCGCCCGGTATCCCGCGACTTCGATCGCTTCCCGCGGGTGTGCGGTCGTGTCCACCATGTGCGCGCCGAGGCGATCGAGCTCCTTACCCAAGCCGCGGCCGAACCAGCGGCGAAACGCGGGGGACATGAGATCGGCGATGAGCTCCGCCCGGGGAAGGAAGGCGTGCACCGTCGACGCGAGCGTGGTGAGCGCCTCGGGTGCCAAGTACATGCTGACGCCCTCGAGAACGACGACCGCCTCGTCATTGCCGGCCAGCGGCTCGAGATACTTGGCGATCCGCTCGCGACTGAAGTCGATGGACCGGCGCAAGAGCGGATTGGGTGCGCTGCGCTCGGGCAGCCGCTCCTCCTTCAGTGCAAAAAGAGCCGGATCGTCGAACTCCCACCAGCGACCGCCGGGCAGGCGGAACGCGCGCGTATCGAAACCCGCGCCCAGCACGAAGATTCGGCGGCCGAGGTCCCGGCGGATCTTGGACCGCAGGTGATCATCGATCAGCCGGTGCCGCGCCACGTTGCTCGCCGCCGGCCCCCTGAAGCGCATCAGCGGCGCCATCCGCGAGCGCACGAGATCGTCGACGAAGCGCGCGGCGAACCTGTCGCCGCAGACCGGCGCCTCGCTCACCGCGTCGGCGGCGCGGAGCGCGCAGCAATAGAACGCCGTGAGCGCGATCTTGCTGCTGGTATCGGATGTGGTCATCGAGCGCAGGCGAGGTCATGCCGCCGCGACGAACACCGCCCATTCGCCCGGCACGCCTTTGAGCCTCCGCGTGCCGCGCGTCTCGAGCACGATGCCGGACCCGGCGACGAGATCCCGTGTCGTGGCGGAAACCATCACCTCGCCAGCGGCGGCTTCGGCTTGAATGCGCGACGCGATGTGCACGGCGATGCCGCCGATGTTGTCGCCCATCAGCTCCACCTCGCCCGTGTGAAGGCCCGCGCGCACCTCGAGGCCGAGCGGGCGCACGGCAGCCGCGATGGCCAGCGCGCACCGGATCGCGCGGCCAGGGCCATCGAAGCTCGACATGATGCCGTCGCCCGCCGTGCTGGCTTCCCGGCCGCGATAGCGCGCGATCTCGCTGCGGGCGACCCGGTAGTAGCCCTCGAGCCGCGTCTTCCACGCGCTGTCGCCGAGCGCGCTCAGCGCTTGCGTCGAGTCGGCGACGTCGACGAAGAGGACCGTCGCGAGAACGCGATCGTCCACCTCCAATGGACGAACCCCGGTGACGAACGCCTGGATTTCCGCCAGCACCTTTTCCGGCGCGATCGCCATCATCGAGTGGGTGTTGCCGGGAAATTCCACGAACCGCGCGCCCGGGATGCGCGTCGCCATGTCGCGCGCTGCAGCGCACGGCGCGACCGGATCGCCGCTCCGATTCATCACGAGCGTCGGAACCTTGATCGCGGAGAGGATGGGGCGGATATCGATCTCCGAATTCATCCGCTCGTACGCGGCTGCCGCCGACGGGCTCGCCGCCGCGCGCATGTACCGCACCAGCGATTGGACGAAGGCCGCGTCGGCCTCTTGGCCAACTCCCGCGCCCGGTCCGCGGATGTACCATTCCGAGGGCCAGTTGTCCTGCACGTCCTGGATCATCCGCTCGGTATCCGCGCGCGACATGCCCCACGGATGATCCTCGGTCGCGATCCATCTCGCCATGCCGCCCCAGGTCAGGAGGGCGCGTGTGCGCTCGGGATACGTGGCGGCAAACATCGAGGCCATCGACGCGCCTTCCGAGGCACCGAAGATCACGGCGGAGTCGACGCCGACGGCATCCATCACCGCGCGAATGTCGTCCGCACGTTGCTCGAGCGTGGCCATCGCCGTAGGTCGGTCCGACAATCCGGTGCCCCGCTTGTCGAACCGGATCAGCCGAAACATCGAGCTCAAGCGCCGGAAGAAATCCGCGCGCAGCGGAAATTCCCAGTCCATGTCGAGATGCGAAACGGTACCCGGCGCAAGCACCATCGTGATGGGAGCGTCGCCGGTGACCTGGTAGGCAATCAGGACATCGCCGCTCTTTGCATACCGGGTTTCGGGATTCATGCGTCGCGGTTGCCAAAGGCGTTGGCAGAACCGGATTATTGCACTTCGGGGCGAGCTCCTCGCTATCGGTAGCCCGCCGCCTGCAGCTCGAACAGCTCGGCATAGCGGCCGCCCGCGGCAAGCAGCTCGTCGTGCGTTCCGACGGCCTCCACCGCACCGTCGGCGAGCACGACGATGCGATCGGCCATCCGCACGCTCGAGAAGCGGTGGGAGATCAGCACTGCAGTCTTCCCGCGCGAGAGCTCCTTGAACCGCTGGAAGACTTCGAATTCGGAACGGGCGTCGAGCGCGGCGGTCGGCTCGTCGAGGATCAGCACCTGCGCGTCGCGCATGTAGGCGCGCGCGATCGCCACTTTCTGCCATTCGCCGCCCGACAGGTCGATGCCGGTGCGAAAGCGCTTGCCGATCACCTGATCGTAGCCGTTCGGCAGCTTGGCGATCACCTCGTCGGCGAGGCTTCGTTGCGCGGCCCGCACGATTCGCGGGCGATCCTCGCGCGCCTCGATGCGGCCGACCGCGATGTTTTCTGCGGCGGTCAGGTGATAGCGGACGAAATCCTGGAAGATGACGCCGATATTCGACCGCAGCGCAAAGAGGTCGTACTCCCTGAGATCGTGACCGTCGAGCAGGATGCGCCCCTCGTCCGGATCGTAGAGGCGCGCCAACAGCTTCACGAGCGTCGTCTTGCCGGCGCCGTTCTCGCCGACGAGCGCGAGCACTTCGCCGGCACGCAACGTGAAGTCGAGATGACGCACCGCCCAGCGCTCGGCGCCGGGATAGCGGAAGCCGGCGTCCTCGAACCTGAATCCCTCGCGGATGGGTGCCGGAAACGGCCGGGCGTCGGGCGGCGACACGATTTCCGGCTGGATCTCGAAAAAGGAGAACAGATCGTCCAAGTAGAGCGCCTGGCCGGCGACCTGCGAGAACCCCGTCAGCAGGCTCTCGAGCAGCGTGCGGAGGCGCCGGAACGAGCCGGCGAGAAACGTGAGGTCGCCGATCGTGAACTCGTGATGCAGCGTGCGCCAGACGATGTATGCGTAGGCGACGTAATAGGCGATCGTCCCGATCGCCGTCAGCAGGCTGCCGACGCTCGCGCGCCGCTTGGCGAGCTTCCGGTTGGCGGCGAGAAAGCTCGTCGCGAGCGCGCGATAGCGATCGATCAGGAAGGCGTTGAGACCGAAGATCTTCACCTCCTTCGCCGTTTCGACGCTGGCACCCGTCTGCCGCACGTAGTCGAGCTCGCGGCGTTCTGCCGTGCGCGCGTAGTTGAGCGAGTAGCTCTGGGCGTTGAAGTGCGCCTCGCCGACGAACGCCGGCACGAGCGCGATCGCGAGCAGCACGATGAGCCACGGCGCATAGACGACGAGGCCGGCGGCAAAGCTGACGATCGTCACGACGTCCTGCGCCTGCGCGAAGAGCTGGCCCATCAGCGTCATGCGACCGGCCGCCTGCCGCCGTGCGCGCTCGAGTCGATCCTGCAGCTCGCTGTCCTCGAAGTCCTCGAGATCGAGGGTGGCCGCATGCTCCATCAGGCGCAGGCTCGTCGTGTTGGAGAATTGCTCGGACAGCAGTGAATCGAAATACGAGACCGTGCGCCCGAGCACGTCCGACAGCACCGCCAATCCGAACTCGATGATCAGGAGCCACGCGATGCGATCGATGAGGCCGGACGCGAACCAGTCCTGCAGGCTGGCTGGCGCGTTAGCGGTCTGCGTGAGCGAAACGACCTCGTCGATGATCAGCTTGCCGACATAGAGCGTGGCGACCGGCAGCAGCGCGCGCAGCAAACGCAGCGCGCACTGCGCGAGCGTCAGCGCCGGATTGGTCTCCCAGACAAGCTTCAGAAACGGCGGCAGATTGCGCAGGGCGCCAACCCGTTCGCGCAGCGACCGCGGCATCGGCCCCAGCGGCCGGTCGGACGGCCCTCCTGCGGGCGCGCGTCCACCCATCGAGTAGTTCTTCGGCATGCCGCCATTGTGCGGGATCGCGCGAAAGGGACTTGTGGCCCACCGCTTGTCCATCTGCCCTGGCACATAAGTTGCTCGATCTGCGGAATGGGCAGCTACGCTTCCGGTGCCAAGCTTTCGGAACTCACATTGGCCGGCGATCCGCCGCCAGGTGTCGATGCGCCTGGCGCAGCGCCGGGTGCGCCGTCGCCCGTCCACGATCGGGCGCCCCCGCCCCGCTCGGAGGCCGTCAACGCGGCGCTGGATCTTGCGAAGGCAAAGGCCGAGGCCATCGATATTCCCTCTGTGGAGGCGACGGCACGCGCGACCCTGAGTCACGCGATACAAGAATCGGAAGCGAAGAACGCGGACGAATTTCTGACGGCGGCCACCCGCGAATTCGAGGTGGGAGCCCTCGATCAGCCCCTGTGGGCCAAGGCGATCGAGCTGGCCGGCAACGATGTCGAGGTGGCGAAGCCCGCGTATCTGCGCGCGCGCGCTGCGGCACTTCGCGTCGCGAAGCGCAAAAGGCGCGCCGACATGGAGGCCAGGCGGACGCGCGAACTCGCCCGCGAGAACGACGACTGGCCCGTCGCGGCCAGGCGCTCGCGGCTGCCGTCGCGGCGCCTCCTGCTCGTCGGCGGTGGCGCCGCCGGACTCGTCGTGTTGGTCGTCGGTTTCCTGCTGCTGCGCCCCGCACCCGAGCCGCCCACGCCGGTCGCTGCTCCCAAGCCAGCGCAGAGCGTCAAATCGGTGCAGGCGGCCAAAGCGCCGGCGGTCCCGGAACGCTCGCCCGTACGCGAGGATTTCGCCTCCAAGGTGGCCGAGCTCAGGGCTGCGGGCAACTGGAACGTTCTCGTCCTCTACGCGGTGGAATGGACGCGCAAGGTCCCCGATAGCACCGACGCCTGGAGCGAGCTCAGCGTGGGCTACATGAAGTTGCGCCAGTGGAGCGATGCGCTCGATGCGGCGACGAAAGTCGTGATGCTGACGCCCAAGAATTTCCAGGCCTGGCAGAACCTGGGCGAGATCAACGTGGCGCTGCAGCAGCCTGCGGCGGCCCTCATCGCCTACGAACAGGCGGCGGCGCTGAACGGCCGCGACGTGACGAGCCTCGTCCAGATCGGCACGCTGAATGCACAGCTTGGGCACCTGACCGAGGCGAAAGTGGCGTTCGGCCAGGCGCTCGATGTGAGCCCCCTCGACAGCGATGCGCTGTGCGGCGCCTCGTCGATCGCACAGAAGGAGGGCCGCGCCAAAGACGTGGACGGATTGCGCGGCAGCTCAAGATGGCCGATATTCGTTGTCGCGAAGCCGTTACAGCGGCGCCGGTGTCCGTGGCTCCGCCCCCTCCTGCAACGAAGAAGCCCGGAACGACCGCCAAACGCTGAGGGGAGCGTCGGGCATCGCGCGCGCGGCTTCGGCGCGTCGACGATTCCCCGGGTTCTGCGCGCGGGGACGAGACCGTTCCTGTGTCTGTTGGACAAATCGAGCGCGGCCCCTTATTTTGCGAGATTGTTCCGTTCGCAAGAGCCAGGGAGCGCCTCGTGGATGTCCGTGCCGCCGTTGCCCACCGTGCGGGTGCGCCGCTGACCATCGAAACCGTGCAGCTCGACGGTCCGCAGGCCGGCGAAGTGCTGATCGAGATCAAGGCCACCGGCATCTGCCACACCGACGAGTTCACGCGCTCGGGCGCGGATCCGGAGGGCCTCTTTCCCGCGATTCTCGGCCACGAAGGCGCCGGCATCGTCGTCGATGTCGGGGCCGGCGTGACGACGGTACGCAAGGGCGACCACGTGATCCCGCTCTACATGCCCGAATGCCGGCAGTGCAAGTCGTGCCTGTCACGCAAGACGAACCTCTGCACGGCGATCCGCGCAACGCAGGGCAAGGGACTGATGCCCGACGGCACCAGCCGCTTCTCGCTCGGTGGCACGCGCCTCCATCACTACATGGGCTGCTCGACGTTCGCCAACTACACGGTGCTGCCGGAAATTGCGGTCGCCAGGATTCGCAGCGACGCACCGTTCGACAAGGTCTGCTATATCGGCTGCGGCGTGACCACCGGCCTCGGCGCCGTGATCAACACCGCCAAGGTCGAGCCGGGTGCGAACGTCGTGGTCTTCGGCTTGGGTGGCATCGGCCTCAACGTCGTGCAAGGCGCGCGCATGGTCGGCGCCAACATGATCGTCGGCGTCGACGTGAATCCCGCCCGCGAGGCGATCGCGCGCAAGTTCGGCTTGACGCATTTCGTCAATCCGAAGGACGTCGCCGGCGATCTCGTCGCGCACCTCGTCGAGCTGACCGGCGGGGGCGCCGACTACAGCTTCGAATGCATCGGCAACGTGGACGTGATGCGGCAGGCGCTCGAATGCTGCCATCGCGGCTGGGGCGTCTCGGTCGTCATCGGCGTCGCCGGCGCCGGCCAGGAAATCCGGACCCGACCGTTCCAGCTCGTCACCGGGCGCGTCTGGAAGGGCACGGCATTCGGCGGCGCCCGCGGCCGCACCGATGTCCCGAAAATCGTCGACTGGTACATGGAAGGCAAGATCAACATCGACGACCTCATCACGCACAAGCTGCCGCTCGCGCGGATCAACGAGGGATTCGAGCTGATGCACCAAGGGACATCGATACGGGCTGTCGTCGAGTTCTGAGTCAAGACACGCCGGAGTTTCGATCTACGTTCGAGGGGAGACCGCCATGATTCTGGGAATGTCGCTTGCCGCGTTCACGCAGCTCCATGTGGTCATCAGCCTCATCGGCATCGTCACCGGGCTCGTGGTGGTCTTCGGCATGCTCGGCTCGAAGCGAATGCCGGGCTGGACGGCGCTCTTCCTCGCAACGACGGTCCTCACGAGCGTTACGGGCTTCCTGTTCCCGTTCGAGAAGCTGCTGCCGTCGCATATCGTCGGCATCATTTCGCTGGTCGTGCTCGCCATTGCACTGATCGCGCTGTATGGCTACCGCGCAGCCGGTTCGTGGCGCTGGATCTACGTCGTCAGCGCTCTGTTGGCGCTCTATTTCAACGTCTTCGTCCTGGTCGTGCAGGGATTCGCCAAGGTTCCGGCACTGAAGCAGCTGGCGCCTGCGCAGACCGAGCCTCCCTTCGTCGCCGCGCAGGGCGTCGTCCTGCTCATCTTCATCGTGCTCACAGTCGTTGCAATCCGCGCGTTTCGTCCTTTGCCTGCCCGGTGAGCCGGGCGGGGCCGTGCGTCGGCCCGCAGGCTGACAGCCTCGCGATGATGTTCAGATGAGGGCTATGGCCGGCCGTGAAGGCCGGCGAGCGGCGCGCGGCGCAGGAACGCGGAATCGCGACCGAGGATCAGGCGGATCAGATCCTCGAGAACCGGCTCTTCGATCTCGTTGCTGTGGAACTCCAGCGTCACGCGCTCGAGCCGGTCGACATTGGCGAGGGCAGCTGCAACCAGCCCCGACTGGTAGTCGGCGCGAAACGCGACCGTCGCCGGGATTTCCGGGGGAACCGAGATGAGGCACTTGCGCACCGTGCCGCCATGGTCTTCGGTGCAGCGATTCGTGTACTGAAGCCCGGCGCCGTCGAGGGATTTTTCCGCCAGCGCCATCCCTCCCGGTGCAACGTCGATGGCAAGCGGCTTGGCCGCCGCGACGACGTAGTAGATGTTGATCTCGTCCAGCACCGGATAGCCGGCGATGCGCCGCTCGTGCTGTCCCACGAACCCGCGCCCGAACCGCGGCGCGTCGAACACCATTCCGTAACCCAGGTCGAAGCGATGGTTGATCGGCGGCTTGAGTCCATCGAGGTACGCGACCGCCTTCTCCAGCCAACGAAACGCCTTGCGCATCCGGGCATCGATCTGCTGGAAGCCTTCGACGTCCGGGTGCTCATGCGGCACCTGTCGCGCCGCCTCGTATTCGGTGCGCAGCTCGTCGAGAAGCGAAGGTCTCTCAGCCATGGCTGGTGCGAGGGTGAAAGGGACCGGGTTCGATCATTGTAGGGCAATTGGGCGACGCCGGGCCTTGACCCGATTCCGCGGGACTTCGCTTAAGATGACTCGATGCGCATCTGCCTGCTGACCAACCAGGACCTTCTCGCCGATCCCTTCCCCGCCGATGACTGGCCCTGCGATCCGCGGCCGTTCTATCCGGACGCCACATGGGAGGTCGAATACCTGAAGACGTCGACGTCGGTCGAGCAGGTGACGCGACGGATCGAGCAGGGCTTCGATCTCTATTTCAATCTGTGCGACGGCGCCGCCGACCAGAAGATTCCGGGCATCGAAGTCGTGCAGACGCTCGAAGCGCACTGCGTGCCCTTCACGGGCGCGACTTCCGAATTCTACGAGCCCACGCGCGAAGCGATGAAATCGGCATGCCGGGCCGAAGGCATCGACACGGCCGATTACGTCCTGGCGCGATGCGCGGCCGACGTCGAGCGCGCCGCCGAGGTCCTTCGCTTCCCGCTCTTCGTGAAGCACTACAGCAGCTATTCGAGCGTCGATCTCTCCCGCCGCTCCCGCGTCTCGTCACCCGCCGGCCTGCGCCAGCAGGCGCGCAAGATCATGCGCCGGCACGGAGCCGCGCTGATCGAGGAGTTCATCGAAGGAACCGAGTGCACGGTCCTGGTGGCGGAGAATCCCGACGATCCCGTCGCGCCCGAAGACCTACACTCCGGTTCAGTACCGGTTTCCGGAAGGCGAAACGTTCAAGCATGCGGCGCTGAAGTGGATCGACTACGGAAAGATGTCGGCCTTTCCCGTCGGCAACCCCGCGCTCGACAGCGCTGCTGCGCGATGTTTCCGCGCGCTTCTTCGTCGCGCTCAAGGGCGCGAGCTTCGGGCGCTGCGACCTTCGAGTCGATCGCGACGGCAGGGCCTTCATGCTGGAGATCAACCCCAACTGCGGCGTCTACTATCCGCCCAAGGACCCGGGAAGCGCCGATCTCTGCCTCTTCCACGACCCGGAAGGCCACGCCGGCTTCACGCGGCAGCTGATCCGCGCGGCGCTGGAGCGGCACCGGCGGCGGCCGTAGCAGCTACCGACCCACTACATGCTCCTCCGATACTGGCCGCCCACCTCGAACAGCGCGTTCGTGATTTGCCCCAGCGAGCAGACACGAACGGTGTTGACGAGCTCGGCGAATACGTTCTCGTCCTCGATCACCGCCTGCTTCAACTTCGCGAGCGCCGCCGGCGCATGCCTGGCATTCCGCTCGTGGAAATCGGCGAGGCGCTGGAGCTGCGACTGCTTCTCCTCGTCGCTCGAGCGCGCCAGCTCGAGCGTGTCGCGCACGGTGTCGCCATGCGGATTGCGGAACGTGTTGACGCCGACGATCGGATAGCTGCCGTCGTGCTTGCGGTGCTCGTAGTACATCGACTCTTCCTGGATCTTGCCGCGCTGGTAGCCGGTCTCCATCGCGCCCAGCACGCCGCCGCGCTCGGAGATCGCCTCGAATTCCTTCAGCACCGCCTCCTCGACGAGGTCGGTCAGCTCGTCGATGATGAAGCTGCCCTGGTTGGGGTTCTCGTTCTTCGCCAAACCCCACTCCCGGTTGATCACGAGCTGGATCGCCATCGCGCGGCGCACGCTTTCCTCGGTCGGCGTCGTGATCGCCTCGTCGTACGCGTTCGTGTGCAGCGAGTTCGCGTTGTCGTAGGTCGCGATCAGCGCCTGCAGCGTGGTCCGGATGTCGTTGAACGCGATCTCCTGCGCATGCAGGCTGCGGCCCGAGGTCTGGCAGTGATACTTGAGCTTCTGGCTGCGCTCGTTGGCGCCGTAGCGGTGCTTCATCGCGATCGCCCAGATCCGGCGCGCGACGCGGCCCATCACGGTGTACTCGGGATCCATGCCGTTGGAAAAGAAGAACGACAGGTTCGGCGCGAACTCGTCGACCTGCATCCCGCGCGCCAGGTAGGCCTCGACGAACGTGAATCCGTTCGACAGCGTGAACGCGAGCTGGCTGATCGGGTTCGCTCCGGCCTCGGCGATGTGATACCCGGAAATCGAGACGGAATAGAAGTTCCGCACGTTGTGATGGACGAAGTACTCCTGGATGTCGCCCATCACTTTCAGGCTGAACTCCGTCGAGAAGATGCAGGTGTTCTGCCCCTGGTCTTCCTTCAGGATGTCGGCCTGTACGGTGCCGCGCACCGTCGATAGCGTCCACGCGCGGATCTTGTCGGCTTCGTCGTCGGTCGGCTCGCGGCCGTTGTCCTTCACGAACTTGTCGAACTGCTGGTCGATCGCCGTGTTGAGGTACATCGCGAGAATCGTCGGCGCCGGCCCGTTGATCGTCATCGATACGGACGTCGTCGGATCGCACAGATCGAAGCCCGAGTAGAGCACCTTCATGTCGTCGAGCGTCGCGATCGACACGCCCGAGTTGCCGACCTTGCCGTAGATGTCCGGCCGGCGGTCGGGCTCGTTGCCGTAGAGCGTCACGGAATCGAACGCCGTCGACAGGCGCTTCGCCGGCACGCCGTCCGCGAGCAGGTGGAAGCGGCGATTGGTGCGGAACGCATCGCCTTCGCCGGCGAACATTCGCGTCGGATCCTCGTTCTCGCGCTTGAACGCGAAGACGCCTCCGGTGAACGGGAAGCTGCCCGGGACATTTTCCTTCAGCTGCCAGCGCAGGATTTCGCCCTCGTCCTCGTACTTCGGCAGCACGACCTTGCGGATCTTCGTGCCCGACAGCGAGGTCGTGGTCAGCGCGGTGCGGATTTCCTTGTCGCGGATCTTCACGACGTACTCGTCGCCGGCGTACGCGGCGCGCGTCTTCGGCCACATGTCGAGCATCTTCTTCGCGCGGGGATCGAGATGCCGCTCGCGGTCGTCGATCAGCGCGTCGAGCGCGTGGCGCGCGCCGACCAGCGTTTCCTTCAATTGCTGCGCGGCCTCCATGTCGGACACGTGCCCGCTCGCGGTGAGGTCCTTGCCGTAGCTTTTCATGTCGCCCAGCATTGCGCGCGACGCCCTGAGATGGTGCCGCTCACGCGCGACTTTCGACTGTTCGTCCGCCCACTTGTGGTAACCCCGGACCGTATCGGCGATTTCGGCAAGATAGCGAACGCGCGACGACGGCACGATCGCGTGCGCCCCGGTGGAAGCCTTCGTGTCGACTTTCGGCAGCTTGCCGGGCGTGGTTTTCAGGCCCTTGGTTTGAAGCTTTGCGAGGATCGCCTGATAGAGCGCGGTTACGCCGTCGTCGTTGAACCGCGCCGCGATCGTCCCGAACACCGGCATCTCGTCCGGCGGCGTCTTGAACAGCTCGCGGTTGCGCTGGTACTGCTTGCGCACGTCGCGAAGCGCATCCTGCGCTCCTTTGCGATCGTACTTGTTGATCGCGACGAAGTCGGCGAAGTCGAGCATGTCGATCTTCTCCAGCTGGCTCGCGGCACCGAACTCGGGCGTCATCACGTACAGCGAGACGTCGACCAGCGGTGCGATCGCGGCGTCGCCTTGCCCGATGCCGGACGTCTCGACGATCACGAGATCGAAGCCCGCGACCTTGCACGCGGCGATCGCGTCGGGCAGCGCCTTGCTGACCTCGCTCCCCGCTTCGCGGGTCGCCAGCGAGCGCATGTAGATGTTCGGATGCTCGATCGCGTTCATCCGGATGCGGTCGCCGAGCAGCGCGCCGCCGGACTTGCGCCGCGACGGATCGATCGAGATTATCGCGATCCGCAGCTTGTCCTGCTGGTCCAGACGGAAGCGGCGGACAATCTCGTCGGTGAGCGAGCTCTTGCCCGCGCCGCCGGTGCCGGTGACGCCGAGTGTGGGCGCCGTCGTCTTCGTCGCAGCGGCGTGCAGCGCGTCGCGCATCTTCTCGGGAACCGTGCCTGCTTCGAGCCCCGTGATCAGTCGCGCCAGTGCGCGCATGCGGGCGAAGCGATCGCCCGAAGTCAGCGCCGCCAGGTCCGTCGGCAGATCCTTGGCGAGGTCGACGTCGCAGGCGGCGACGATCTCGCTGATCATTCCCTGCAGCCCGAGCTTCTGCCCATCCTCCGGCGTGAAGATCCGCGTCACGCCGTAGTCGTGCAGCTCCTTGATCTCGGAGGGCACGATCACGCCGCCGCCACCGCCGAACACCTTGATGTCGCCGCCGCCCCGCTCGCGCAGCAGCTCGAGCATGTACTTGAAGAACTCGACGTGCCCGCCCTGATAGGACGAGATCGCGATGCCGTGTGCGTCCTCGGCCAGCGCGCAGTTGACGATCTCCTCGACCGAGCGGTTGTGGCCGAGATGGATCACCTCGCAGCCGGTCGCCTGCAGGATGCGGCGCATGATGTTGATCGACGCGTCGTGCCCGTCGAACAACGAGGCCGCCGTGACGAAGCGGACCTTGTTGACCGGCTTGTAGACGAGCGGCGGGCGGCTCGAATCGTTCATCGCGAGGCTCCTCCTGGCGAATCGTGCCCCGAGGCGCGACCCGGGGACGGAAAGCTTACTCCCCGGGCCTTCGCGCCGCGAGGGACCGCCCACCCTACATGACGTTTACGTAAACGTCAAGTCGAACGTCCGACCATCCGGCGGACTTTCAAGGTGGCGGCGGCAATACGCGCGGCGGCGACTTCACAACTCCGCTCGCGCCGCGCCGGCGAATCCCGACCACAGGAGAACCGCGAGGGCGGTCGCGGCAACGCTGCGTGTGAGCGTGTCATGGAAGACTCCTCTTTCTTCCGGATTGGATTGCGAGCGTAGGACAACCCGGCGCCGCCTGAACGGCTCGCCGTCGATAGACTACTCCCGGGTCACGACGCCGTCTGTCGGCGCGGAGCGCGCTTCGTCGCAGCTCCGTGAACCGTCCCGGGCTTGAGCGGTCCATTGGAGTCGCGTCGCGACCGCTATACTGCGGTCCCGCTAGCTCTCGCGGACTTCAACATGACAACCCTCGATCTCCTGCTTCGCCGCTTTCTTGCCGTCGCCGCTGCTTTTGTCGCTTTCTCGGCGGCCGCTGCGTTACCGCCCGGCGTCACGCAGGGACCGTCGGTCGAGGGCATCACGCAATACACGCTCGCGAACGGACTGACGGTGCTGCTGTTTCCGGATGCAAGTGCGGCAAAGACGACCGTCAATCTCACCTATCTCGTCGGCTCGCGCCATGAAAATTACGGCGAGACGGGAATGGCGCATCTCCTCGAGCACATGATGTTCAAGGGCACGTCGATCTCCGGCGACCAGAAGTCGGAGTTGACCAAGCGCGGGATGCGCTTCAACGCGTCGACCTGGTACGACCGCACGAACTATCACGAAACGTTCAACGCGTCGCCGGCCGACCTGCAATGGGCGCTCGCGCTGGAAGCGGACAGGATGGTCAACTCGAAAGTGGCGCGGGCCGATCTCGACAGCGAGATGACCGTCGTCCGCAACGAAATGGAGATGGGCGAGAACAGTCCGTTCGGCATCCTGATCGAGCGGATGACCGGCGCCGCCTACGACTGGCACGCCTACGGGAAAGACACCATCGGCGCTCGCTCGGACGTCGAAGGCGTCGACATTTCGCGGCTCCAGGCGTTCTACCGCACCTACTACCAGCCGGACAACGCCGTGCTGGTCGTCGCCGGGAAGTTCGACCCGGACGAAACACTCGGCTGGATCGTGAAGAGCTTCGGCACCATACCGCGACCCGCGCGCACGCTTCCGCGCCTTTACACCGAAGAGCCCGTGCAGGACGGCGAGCGCAGCGTCGCGCTGCGCCGCGTCGGCGACACGCAGCTGGTCGGCGTCCTCTATCACACGGTTCCGGGCGCACATCCGGACGCCACCGCCGTCAGCGCGCTCGCGCGGATCATGACCGTCGAGCCCGGCGGCCGCCTGTACACGGCGCTCGTCGAAGCGAAGAAGGCGGCGGCTGTCCAGAGCTACACGCCGGCGCTGCACGACCCCGGGTTCGTCGCGTTCTTCGCGCAGCTGCCGCTGTCCGATTCGCTCACCGCGGCGCGCGACACGATGGAAGCAACGCTCGAGGGCGTGCGCCAGGCGCCGATCACCCAGGCGGAAGTCGATCGCGTTCGCGCAAAGGCGTTGCGTGAATTCGACGAGACGATCGCCGACCCCGCGAGATTGGGCATTGCATTGTCGGAAACGGTCGCCCTCGGCGACTGGCGCCTCTTCTTCCTCGAGCGCGACCGCTGGCGCGCCGTCACGCCCGCAGACGTGCAGCGCGTCGCGGAAGCCTATCTCAAGACATCGAACCGCACGGTCGGCACGTTCGTTCCCGACGCCAAGCCCGATCGCGCGCCGAGCCCGCCGGCAGTGAACATCGCGGCCATGGTCAACGATTACAAGGGCGATCCGGCCGCGGCCACCGGCGAAGTGTTCGACGCGACGCCCGCGAACCTCGACGCGCGCACGCAGCGGTTTGCATTGCCCAACGGCATGAAGGTCGCACTGCTGCCAAAAAAGACGCGCGGCGCGACGGTCAAGTTCCGGCTCGAAGTGAACCAGGGGGACGAAAAGTCATTGTTCGGCAAGGCGCCGCGCGGCACGCTGGCGGCGTACATGCTGAAGCGCGGCACGGCAAAACACAGCCGCCAGGAGATCGAGGACGCGCTCGACCAGCTGCGGTCGAGACTCGAAATCGACGGGAGCGAAACATCGCTCACCGCGGCGGGGGAGAGCACGCGCGGGCAGCTCGCCGACGTCCTCCGGCTGACCGCGGAAGTCCTTCGGCAGCCCTCCTTCCCCCCCGCTGAATTCGACAAGCTGAGGCGCGAGGTCATCGCCTCTCTCGAAGAGAACAAGACCGATCCCGACAGCATGGCGCAGCGGGCGCTCGCGCGGCTCGGCAATCCTTACCCGAAGGGCGACGTGCGTTATCAGCCGACGTTCGACGAAGAGCTCGCCGAATACACGAGCGCGAAGCTCGACGACGTCGAGCGCTTTCACGCGCAATACGCGGGCGGCCATTCAGCGGAGCTCGCCATCGTCGGCGACTTCGATGCCGATGCCGTCAAGGCGCTGCTCGCCGAGCTCTTCGGGACCTGGCAGACCGAAGTGCCCTACACGCGCGTGCCCGATCCGCTGGTGGCCAAGCCCGCGCGCACGCTCACGCTGGAAACGCCGGACAAGGCGAACGCAACCCTGCTGGGCGAGCTCGCGCTGCCGCTCAACGATATGAGCGCCGACTATCCGGCCATGAACGTGGCAACGATGATCCTGGGCGACTCCGGCAATTCGCGCTTGTGGCATCGCGTGCGGGAGAGGGAGGGCCTCAGCTACTCTTTGGGCGCGTTCCTGCAACCCAGCAATTTCGAGCTGAACTCGCCGCTCGAGTTGAGCGCCGCGTACGCTCCCGAGAACCGCGCGCGACTGGCGAAAGCCCTGGGCGAAGAACTGCAGCGATTCGTGCGCGACGGCGTCACGGAAACGGAGGTCGCCGAGGCGAAGAGCGGACTCCTCAAGCGGCGCCAGCTCGCGCGCACGCAGGATGGAACACTCGCGGCGGCGCTCGTGCAACAGGCGTATTTGGGCCGCACATTCGAAACATCGGCCAAGATCGACGCCGCCATCGCCGCGGTGACGCGTCGCCGATGTGAACAGCGCGCTGCGCAAGTACGTAAAGCCCGATGCGTTCGCATACGTCTATGCCGGAACGTTCGCCAAGTGAGGAACCGATGAGCCCACGCAGCATCCTGAAGCCTTGCATCGGTGCATTCCTGCCTGCCATCCTGTGCGGCATCGCCGGCGCCGCGTCCGCGGCCACCGAAATCAAGGGCGCGCCGATCCTCGACCATCCCTGCGGCAAGGTGGCCGTGAAGCAGGTGGGCCTCGTCCACGACGGCAAATTCGACGAGGCCAACAAGCTCTCGACCAAGGAAATGCAGGAGCAATGGAAAGCGATGCCCGCCAAGGACAAGACGGAGATGTCCGGCATGGCCAAGCTGATGTCGCCCACGCAGGAGCAGTTCACCGCCACGGTGAAGGCCGGCGGCGTGCTCGTTGTCGATGGTGACGCGGCAACCTTGACCACGAAGACGACGACCAAGGACGCGAACGGCTCGAGCACCGAGACGACGACGCAGAAATTCAAGCTGAGCGGCGGCGAATGCCTGGTCAGCCGGTAACGCAGCAGCCGTTCGACTTGACTCGCTAGCCGCCGGCGGTCGCCTGCTGCACCAGCGCCGACAGCGCGCCGAAGATCGCCGGTGCGGCCGCGACGACGGGCGCCTTGACGGTGAGTCCGGCGCGGCCAGGAAACGGCGCGACGCGGCCGCCGGCTTCCTCGACGAGCAGCAGTCCCGCCATCGCGTCCCACGACGAGAGCTCGAATTCGACGTAGCCGTCGAGCCGGCCTTCGGCGACGTGCGCAAGCTGCAGCGCCGCCGAGCCGAAGTTGCGAAAGGCGGCATTCGCGTTCATCAACGCGCGCCGCAGCTCGAGGTAGCGCGGCTCCGGCGCGCGATCCGAGTGGCCGACCGCGATCATCGCGCCAGCCAGCCCCGTGGTGGTGGCGGTCGCGAGCCGCGCCTCGCCGCCGGGTTCCTGCGCACCATGCGCCCGCGCCGCGCCGCGCATGGAAGAGCTCGTCGCGCACGGGATCGTGGACGGCGCCCAGCGTGCGCACGCCCTCCTCGACGTAGGCTATCGACACGTTCCAGTAAGGAATGCCGCGGAGGAAGTTGTGCGTGCCGTCGATCGGATCGACGATCCACAGGCGCTCGGCGTTGCCGGTGAAGGACGCGACCGTTTCTTCGCCCAGAAAATGATCGGCGGGAAAGGCGTGTGCGATTTCCCCACGGATGAACGCTTCCACTTCGCGGTCGGCGACGCTGACGAAATCCTGCGGGCCCTTGAGCTCGACCGTCAGCGCCGCGCGACGCAGCCAGAAATCGCGCGCACGCGCGCCGGCCTCGCGCGCGAGGCGCCGCAGGAATGCGTAGCGCTCATCGACCGACACTCCGGTCAGCTCCGCGGGATGGAGTAAACCTCCTTGTCCCACTTCTCCAGGATGCGCTTCCGTTCCGCCGCGCTGCCGTACTTCGCGAAATCGTAGTTGATGAGCTTGATCTCGCCCAGGTTGGGCGCGCCCGGCGGCGGCGGAGTCGCCTTGTTCGACGGCGTCTGGAAGTTCTTGAGGTCGCCGCCGATCTTCTGCGCCGCAGGCGTGAGCGCCCAATCGTAGAATTTCTTCGCGTTGTCCAGGTTCTTCGCGCCCTTGATGATGCTCATCGAGCCGATTTCGTAGCCGGTGCCCTCGCAGGGGACCACGAGCTTGATCGGAAAGCCCGCCTCGATCTCGGTCACGCCGTCGTGCAGGAACGTGACGGCGATCCCGGTCTCGCCGCGCGCGGCGGCACGGATCGAGCCCACGCCGGAGCGCGGGTAGTTGTTCGTGTTCTTGTGCATCGCCTTCAGGAGCTCGAACGCCTTGTCCTCGCCGAAGATCTGGACGAACGTCGCGAGCGTTGCGTACGCGGTGCCCGAGGCGTTCGGGTTCGCCATCTGGATCTCATCCTTGTAGATGGGATTGGCGAGATCGGCCCAGCATTTCGGCGGCGGCAGCTTCTTTTTCGCGAGCAGCTCCGTGTTGTAGCCGATGCCGAGCGCGCCGCTGTAGACGCCCACCGTCCGATATTTCGACTGCTCGGCCTGGCGGATCGCCCAGTCGTGGAGCTGCGGCAGCATCGGCGACTTGTATTCCTCGGTGAGCCCCATCTCCGCCGCCTGCAAATGCGGGTCGCCCGTCCCGGTGTAGAACACGTCGAGCTTGGGATTGGCACGCTCGGCGGCCACCTGCGCCATCGCTTCGCCGGCGCTCTTCTGCTGAACGCCGACCGTGATCCCGGTTTCCTTGGTGAACGCGGCGCCCACCGCCTGGCACCAGGTCATCGGCACGCTGCAGATGATGTTGACCGTTCCCTGCGCCCATGCCGACACCGCGCCCAGCGCGAGCGCGCATCCCACACCTCCAAGCATCCATCGCTTCATCTGGCTTCTCCTCGCACGCGGCGTTATCGATGTTGGGCCGCGACCCGTACTTTAAGGGCAGCGACCCCTTTTGCGCCAGCGAAGCGCGGTCGCCACGGTATCATCCGCTGAAAATCCGCCATCCGCTCGCCCGCGCTTTCCAGCTTGCTCATGAAGACGCATCTCTCGCCGCGCGACCTCCTGCTCACCCTCGCCATCGTCGCGGTCTGGGGGTACACGTTCGTCCCGATCAAGGTCGCGCTGCGCGAGGTGCCGCCGTTCGCGCTCGTTTCCGTGCGCTTCGCGATGGCGGCATTGCCGCTCGTGTTCTTCATTCGCCGGCCGGCGATGCCGTGGCGCTACATCGTCGGCTACGGAATCGCGATCGGCGTGCTGCAGTTCGGTCTCCTGTTCCTCGGAATGAAGCTTGGCATGCCGGCAGGACTCTCTTCACTCGTGATTCAGCTGCAGGTGTTCTTCACGATCGGGCTTGCGGTCGTGCTCGATGGCGACCGACTGCAGCGGCACAACCTCGTCGGCGCAGGCATTGCCATCGCCGGTGTCGCGTTGCTCGCCGCGCACAAGCTCGGGGCGGGCGAAAGCGGAACGTTCATCGGCTTCCTGCTCGTGATCGCGTCGGGGCTCGCGTGGGCGGCGGGCAATATCATCGCAAAGCGTGGCGCGGGCGAGCATGCGCCCGACATGTTCGCGCTGGTCGTATGGTCGAGCCTCGTGCCGCCGCTGCCGCTGGCCGTGCTGTCGTACGCGCTCGAAGGCGGTCCCGCAGCGGTCAACGCCGTCGTCGGCGCCAGCGCGATGGTGTGGGCGTGTCTCGCGGTGATGGCCTACGGCGCGACGCTGTTCGGATTCGGGTCGTGGAACGCGCTCCTGCACCGCTACCCGACAGCGCTGATCTCGCCGTTCGGGCTGCTGATCCCGGTATCGGGGATCGCGAGCGGCGTGCTGTTCCTCGGCGAGACACTCGCGCCGCTGCAGATCGCAGGCGTCGCGCTGGTCTTCGCCGGTCTCGTCGTCAATACCTATGCGCCACGCATCCGCGCATGGCTGGCTGGACGCTCCTGAACGCGCGCTAAAGCCCGAAGATCACGATCGTCGTGCTGCCGTGCAGCGGAATCGATCCGCCGCTGTGACCGGACGCAACGGCGACGTACTGCTTCCCCTTCAGCTCGTACGTGACGACGCCGCCGGCGATCGGGCCGCCGGTGTCGAAGCTGTAGAGCGTCTTGCCGTTGACCGCGTCGAGCACCAGGAAATTACCGAGCAGATCGCCGGTGAAGAGCACATTGCCGGCGGTGGGCGTGAGCGCCGCGTACATCGGCGCGGGCGTATGGACGCGCCACGCCATCTTGCCGGTCTTCGGATCGACGGCGTTGATCCAGCCCGACCATTTGTCCTGCGGGTCGTTCGTCCCCCAGCCGTTGGCGAGACCGGTATACGGAACGGTCGCGACCCACTTCGGCTGCGGACCGAGCTTGAACACCGTGCACCAGTCGATCGCGTTGACGTAGAGGAATCCGGTCTTGAGACTGTGCGCGGCGCCGTTCCATTGGATGCCCGCCACCGGGCACACGCGCACGCCCTCCGGAGTGATCGGCAGATCGTGATTGAGCACCGTCGTCATCGGCAGCTTCCACACGAGCTTGCCGGTTTCACGGTCGACCACGTGCAGGATGCCTTCCTTGCCGCCGGTGGCGACGAGCTTGCGCCCGCCGTCGTCGAACAGCGTCACCGTCGTGTTGTCCCAGTCGTGGTCGTCGTTCGGCCGCAGCTGATACCACCATTTGAGCTTGCCGGTGCGCGCGTCGATCGCGACCGTCGAGATCGTGAAGAGGTTCGCGCCCTTGCGCATCCCCTTCTGGTAATCGGGACCGGGATTGCCGACCGGAATGAACAGCGTCCCGGTTTCGCGATCGAGCGCATACGCGGTCCAGGCGGCGCCCCCGCCGTGCTCGGCGGAGCCGGGCGTTTCCCACGTGTCGGCGCCGGTTTCGGTGCCCGTCGGGATGAGATCGAAGCTCCACGCGAGCGTGCCGTCGGCGACGTTGAACGCCATCATCCGGCCCTTGATGCCCCAGTCGCCGCCGGCTTTCGCGACATAGACGAGATCGTTCCACACCGTGGGCGCGGCACCGATGCCCTCGCCGATGCTCCAGTCGGCGACCTGGCGCACCCACAACGGCTCGCCGGTCTTCGCGTCGAGCGCATAAAGGAAGCCGTCCTGCGTGCCGCGGATCACGCGCCCGCCGGCGATGGCGACGCCCTTGTTCGTCGCGTTCATCTCCGGCCCCTGCGCGTCGTGCTGGTGCGACCACAGCTTCCGGCAGGTGGTGGCGTCGATCGCGTACGTGCCGAGGTGCGTCGTCGCGTAGAGAATGCCGTCGTAGACCACCGGGCCGGTGGAAAACGTGCCCAATTCGCCCAGCTGGAACATGCACACCGGGCGCAGCTTGTCGGCGTTGCCTGCGTTGATCTTGTCGAGCGTCGAGTAGCGCTCGGCGCGGTAGCCCTTGTTGTACATCATCCAGTTCGTCGTGGCGCCGTCGGCAGCGTCGAGCTCCGCCTGCGTCGGCCGTGATGTGGTCGGCTGCGCGAGCTTGCCGTAGAGCGCGCCGATCTTCACCGGCGACGCACCGGCGCTTACCGCGACGCGGCCCGCCGACAACGGGTCGAGCTCGAGCACGCGCTCCATCGGCGACGTCGGCGTGAGCTTGTCGGTGCCGGCCGGCACGCCGCTTTGCGCCAGGATGTAGGCGACGATATCGGCGTAGACCTGCCCGTCCAGCGCGCCGCCCTGCCCCAGCGGCATGCTGTCGTGGATGTAGCCGTAGAACTCCTTCAGCGTCTTGCCATGCCATTGCGCGATGAACGCCGGACCCTTCAGCGCCGGGGCGCCGCCGCCCTGCAGCTGCGTGCCGTGGCATACCGACCTTCGCGCGACTCGTAGCGGCCCTGTCCGATCTGTGTGCTGCTGAAGTACGGCGTGCCGTCCGCCAGCGCGGTTGCGCCGCAGAAGATGCAACCGAGCACTTCTGCGCGAACTCGTAGCGGCCCTGGCCGATCTGCGTGCTACTGAAGTACGGCGTGCCGTCCGCCAGCGCGGTTTGCGCCGCAGAGGACAGGCCGCAGAACACAAGCGCTGCGAAATTCACGCGGAAAGGAAGCGTCGGCATCGGGATCTCCCGGTGAGTCAGTGTCGGGTCAGTAGCTGAAGTTGAATTGTGCGCCGAAGAACCACCAGCCGGTGGCACTGCCGCCGCTCGCGGCATACAGATCCTTGTATCCCGAGCCCGGCGCGGCGTAGGCGGCGAAGCCGTTGACGTTGAGCTGCTTGTCGATGATGTAGGTCCAGGAAAAGTCGAATTCGCTCGCGAGCGGCTTGCTGGGCACGCCGCCCCCGGTCGGCGGCGGTTGGCCCGGCGCGGGAACCGACAGCGGCGAGTTGATTTCCGCGGCGCTGAAATAGAGATAGCGCAGGATGACGATGTTCTTCTCGTCGGGCGTCAGCGTGACGCCGGCGCTCGCGACGTTGAGGTTCGTGTTGCCGAAGATCGTCGAGCCGATCTGTCCCTGGTACCAGTTCGGATTGCTGCCGCCGAAATAGAGCGGATCGAAGCCTTCCCACTTCGCCGTGCCGGGCTTGTCACCGGATAGCGACGCGTAGCGGAAGTCGAACAACGGCTTCCACGCCATGTCCTTGGCGTTGTAGTTCGCCTGCAGCAGCCAGCCGTTGGCGGCGACGTTGTTCTTCCTCTGCCACGCGTAGTCGGCCTCGAGCCAGAAATTCGGCGCCGATGCGATCGGGTGCACGCGCGCACGGAGGTCGTAGACGTTGAGGTCGTCGCGGGTGACGATTTCCGAATCGGGTACGTGAATCCACATCGCGCCCAAACGGACCGGGCCCGTCGGCAGCCACGTGAGATTCGCGCCCGTGAGACGCGTGCCGGTCGCGGAGGACGGCTCTTCGTTGGGCTTGAGCCAGAATCCCTGCAGCTTGAAATCCTGATAGGTCGCGGTGACGAGCATCGCGTTTTCCCACGCCGCGCGCGGGCCGATCTGGTTGGCACCGCGCTGCGCGCCGTTGCTCGCCCCCTTCGCGAGCAGCATGCCCTTGCCCACCTGGAAATCCTGCTGGCCGTACGACGCGTCGATGGCGAAGCCGCTCGCGGCGTCACGCCATTTCAGGCCGCCATAGAGTTGCTCGTTGTCGCCATGCCAAATGTTGACGTCGCCAGCGTTGTCGGTGCCGCGCGTCGCCGTTCCCATCCACGCGTATCCGCCATAAATGCTGACGGCGGAACTCAATGTGTATCGGGCCGTGACGCCCGGCTCGATGAACGCCTTCCGCCCAGTTCGGATTCGACTTGTAGCCAGGCGTTGCGAGCGCTGCGGGCTTGTCGAAATCGTTGCCTGACATCGAGAACAATCCCACCGCGCCGGTGAGGCTGCCGGTGACCAGCAGATCGCCACTGCGATAGAGGCGCGGCCACGACTTCAAGGTGTCGGTCTGCAAGACACCGAGTTCCGCGTCGCCCTCCGGGATCGGGCGGCGGACAAGCGCGCGCAACGGCCCCTGCAGGATCTTCGACGCGCCGTGGTCCTGGGCGGGGTTGAACGTCGCCTCGTCGATCGGATTGTTCGGTTGCGAAGGGCTCGGCGCGTTGTCGAATTGCGCGTGCGTCGACAACGAGAGCGCCGCAGTCGCAATCGCGAGCGACACACGCGCACCTCGCAAGCGACGCATCGATCCTGCCAACATGCCGGGCTTCCTTACCTGATCCGCGCCGATTGGAGTGATCGGCGATATTACGTCGCGATGCGCGTAGGTGCAATCGAACCCTCCACGCGCTCGCGCGAACAAACGCCCGCCGCTTCCGATGCTACGCAGCATTGACAAGCAAAACCCGACCTGCTAAATGCACACGCATCGGCCCAAGAAGCGATGTCTCGGCCATTCGCGTCGAGCGATTCGCAGCGCCAACGTGGAGGAAGCCATGAAACGAAATGCAAGGTGGACGCTCGCAATTTTTGCGGCGGCGATCTTTGCCTTTGCGATGCCGCACGCCAGCATCGCGCAGCAGAAGAAGCTCGTCCTGTGGACCCATTGGGACCAGAACCCCGACTTCAACAAGTGGTATGCGGAAAAGGGGAAGGAGTTCGCCAAGAAGTCGGGCTACGAGGTCGAGGTGGTCACCATTCCTTACCAGGGATACGAGGCCAAGTACCTCGCGGCCTTCATGGCGAAGAACAGCGCGCCCGACATCTTCATGGGAATGACGCATCAATGGTGCGGGCAGTACGATTTTTGCGACAAGATGCCGGCCGATCTGGAAAAGATCTACGACCAGAACCTGCCGAAGTACATGGCCGACATCGGCAAGTGGAAGGGCGTGCGTTACGGCATCCCGATCGAGCACGGCAACTTCCAGCAGATGTACATCAACGTCGACATGTTCAAGAAGGCCGGCCTCAATCCGGACGACCCGCCGAAGACTTTCACCGGCGACTGGCTCTCGGACATGAAGAAGCTGACCATCGCCGATCCGAAGGGCGGAGATCCACTGCAGGTGGGCTTTGCCATCCGGAGCAAGGGCGCGCCGGTCGGCATCACGGACAAGTTCCTCCCCTTCGCCCACGCGTGGGGCGCGCGGATGCTGAGCCCGGAGCTCGACAAGGCGACCGGCTACGCGAACAGCCCGCAGATGGTGGCTGCGCTCACGTTCTTCGGCGATCTCGTGAACAAGGACAAGGTGGCGAGCCTCGCGTTCGGCAACCCGGAAGACGCCTTCGGCCAGAAACGCGCCGCCGTCATTTTCCGCGAGTCCTGGTTCTTCGGCTGGGTGAAGAAGAACGCACCCGACGTGAACTTCAAGGTCTACGCGCTGCCATGCGAGAAGGCGTGTCCCGGCGCGGGCGCCCTGTTCCCCTGGACGGACCTCGTCTACAAGAACAGCCCGAACAAGCAGGTGGCGTGGGAATTCATGCGATTCATCAGCAATGCCAAGGACGACATGGAACACCACCAGCTGCAGGGGATACTCCCGGTCTGGACGGTGAACCTCGACAGCGACTACGTGAAGTCGCGTCCCGATTACCTGTCGACGAAAGCCATGCTCGCGCAGACGGTGCCGCCGACCTATTTCCATCCGAAATCGAACGAGTTGGCCACCGCCTTCGGCGATGCCGTCGTCGGCGTCCTGTTCGGCAAGGGGCAGCCGAAACCGTTGCTCGACGAAGCTGCCGCCAAGATGGATCGGATCCTCAAGGATTAGCCGCTCGTCCTGTTGTGAACTGAGGTGAACTGAGCCGAACCGCGGCGGCGCACGGCCGCCGCGGATCGCGGGCGCGGGATTCGATCTAACGCATCGGGAGTTCCCAGTGCGCCAGTGGTATCGCATCGCTTTTCCGAAGAACTATCTCGACCGCCGCAAGCGCGCGGGATTTCTGTTCGTCCTGCCCGCGCTGCTGTTCTTCGGCTCGGTTTTCATCCTGCCGCTCGCCCAATCGGTGATGTACTCGTTCTACAAGATCGCGCCGGGCGGAGCGCGCGAGTTCGTCGGCCTGCGTCTCTACGAAAAGGTGCTCACCGACTCCACGTTCTGGGGTGCCGTCGGCAACACGGTCCAGCTGCTGCTGTTCTCCGTGCCGACGACGGTGATCCTCGCGCTCGCCGTCGCGCTCGGCCTCAACCGGATCAGCAATCTCAAGTGGCGGAACGTGTGGGCGTCGATGTACTTCCTTCCGTTCGCCACCTCGCTCGTCGCCGCTGCGCTCATCTGGCAGTGGATCTATGAGCCGGTCTACGGCTTCCTCAACTACGCGCTCTCTTTCGTCGGCATTGCCGCCGCAGAGGTGGCTGCAGAGCCTGACCCAGGTGCGCCCGTCGATCGCGGCGGTGAGCGTGTGGGTGCGGATCGGCTTCGACACGATGATCTTTCTCGCCGCGCTGCAATCGATTCCCGGGGAGTACTACGAGTCGGCCAACATCGACGGCGCCAATGCGTGGCAGCGACTCCGCTACATCACGCTGCCGATGCTCAACGCGCAGATCGTCATGGTCTGCATCCTCGAGCTGATCTTCAATTTCAAGATCTTCGACCAGGTGTACGCCACGACGCAGGGCGGACCGGCAGGCTCGAGTCAAACCATCATCATGCTGCTGTACGACACGGCGTTCAAATTCTTCCGCTTCGGCGACGCCTCGGTCATGGCGGTCTTCGTCTTCGTCACCCTGATGCTGGTGACGCTGCTGCAGTGGCGCCTGCTGCGCAAGCCGGTCGAATACTGAAGCGGGGCCGGGACCGACCCTCCGTGATCAGGCAAGCCCATTTCCGCTGGATCATCGCCCTCGCGGTCGCGTGCGGCGCTATCGTCGTCTTCTTCCCGTTCTTCTGGATGGCCGTCACGTCGCTGAAGACCGCTCCGGAGATCCAGCGCGTGCCGCTGCAGATTGCGCCGGATCATTGGCTCAACTTCAGCAATTACATCGAAGTGTTCAAGCGCGAACCGTTCTTCCGGTATCTGCTGAACAGCACGATCGTCGCCTCGATCGCCGCGGTCAGCAGCGTCGTGGTGTCTTCGCTGGCGGGGTTTGGCTTCGCCAAGTATCACTTCCCCGGACGCGACATCTTCTTTCTCGCCATCGTCGGCATCCTGATGGTCCCCTTCCAGTCGGTCGTGGTGCCGCTGTACGTGTGGATGAACGATCTCGGACTGCTCGACACCTACGCGGGCATCGTCGCGCCGGACTTGGTCAGCGTGTTCGGCGTCTTCCTGATGCGCAACGCCATCGAGACGATCCCCAACGACTACATCGATGCCGCGCGCATCGACGGCGGCAGCGAGCTGCGTATTTTCTTCTCCGTCGTGCTGCCGTCCGTGAAGCCGGCCATCGCCACCTTGCTGATCATCAAGTTCATGTGGAGCTGGAACGAATTCTTCTGGCCGATGGTGGTGACCACCAGTCCGCAGATGAAAGTGGTGACGATCGGCCTGATGAGCTTCACGAACATGTACTTCATCGAGTACAACCTGCTGACCGCCGCCGCGGTGCTCAGCATACTGCCCATCCTCGTCATCTTCGTGGTGCTGCAGCGCTGGGTCGTGCAGGCCGTCGTGATGAGCGGGTTGAAAGGCTGATTCGGGCGCCGTTACGGGAAGTTGATCGTCCACGCGACGGCGTTGGCGGGCGTGATCGGCGTCAGCCCAGCCGACGTGCAGACGCGGCGCGTGTCCTGTGGAGCGCAGGACTCCGTTCCGTAGCGATATCCTTGGAACAAGTCAAACCGGTAATCGCTCCACATCCCGCGATACTTGGTTACATTCCGTGTCCGCTCATAAACGGCTTCCTCCCGGAGAGTCGAACGTGGCAACGGGAAGGTCGAGCGCGATCCACGGACCGAATCCCGGCGCATTGAGATCGACCACGATCTTCTCGGTTCCAGCGCCACCGATGTCGGTGAGGAATGCCAGCTGCGCGTAACCGCGCACGCCGAGGCTCGGCAATGTCGCAATGGGTGTCGTCGCGTTGCCCAGCTTCACATCGATCTGGGTAATGGTCTGCGTTTGCGGGTCGGGCGCCACCGACTGGAATGTGTCGGTCACGTAGTTGTACGTGTAGTCGTAGTCGTTGACGATCGCGATGTAATTGGGCTCGGAGATGTTCTTGGTCGTGACCACGACGGCGTCGGTTTCGTTGCCGAGCTGGCCGCGGAAGACGACCTGCAGATAGATGTCGGTGGCGTTGATTGGGATGGGAGTTGCGAACCAGAAATCGACCGGCTGCTGTTCCCCGGCGCCGAGCGACCCATTGGGCAGTTTCCATTGGTGCACGGGATCAGAGACGGTGATTTCCTCGTCGCCCGAACGACACGAATATCCCGTAAACATCGGCGCCCCCGGGTCTCCCGATAAATCGGGTACATAGCAGGCATTGCGCCGGAACTTGGCGACGGCGAAGAACGATCCCGCTCCCATCGATTCGGCCGGTGTGGAGTTCTTCAGCTTGAGACTCACTTTGCCAAAGCCGCAGGAGTCCTTACAGTTTTGCTTACCATGATCGACGACCGCGAAGGCACCCGCGTCCGGCAAATCGATCTCCATGCTGCCACGGAAGAAGCGTTCAAGAAGGCCGACTCCGTAGGCGACTGCACGAGGCAGCAGCAGATTGGCCTGCGCGTCATAATTCTCGCGGGTCAGATGGAATGATGGCGAGAGAGCGCGCGCTTGCATGAATTCGTCCCAGATGCTGACACTTGTAAGCGGAACATTCGACGCGTTGTAGCTGAGATTCTGATTGTCGATCACGACTCCGCGAGTGAACAGGTAGACGGGGGCCGTGCTTGATCCATCGGTGATCGGTGATCCGTCCCAATGGCGGGGCGCAACGCAGAAATCGTGTAGGCCGCGACGCTGCTGGGGGGCGACGTGTACTCGGCGTTCCCCAAATTCTTGCCCGCGGAAAAGAACTGCGTATTGCTGTAGTCGGCCAAACCACGACCGCCGACGGCGCTTCCGGGACTTGTACTGAAGAATTGGCTGTACTCTGTAAATCCGGCGGGCGTCGGGTAATCGCTGCAATTGATGCCGCTGCTGTCGCAGACGAAACGGCAGCGGTAGAGGCGATCGGAATAGTGTCGTGGCGTCATTTGAGATAGTCGCTGGTAATCTCGAAGACGTTGCGACGCGCACGCGCATCCAAGTAGGATTCAAAGACGCTCGCGTGGCCGGTGTTGGGAACGATACTGCCAGAGTGCGCGTCGTTGCGCGTGTGTTGAGGCTGGGCCATGTCCTGGACTAAGTGCAATACGTCGCCGAAGGCTCGAAACGTCGTTGCCCAGTAGGCGTTTCGCATAACCGCTCTTCCCGCCGCGTCTGATGGTTGCGGTAGATCGCTGACCCGGTGTTCGATTTGAGGGTCAATGCCCGGAACAACGCCTCCTTAACATCTGCTATCGCGAAGTGGTTTCGTCGATTCGGATCGGGTTGATTCGGTTGACCAAAGGGATCTGCTGCCCCGGTCGCCCACACGGGCGCCGTCACGCCAACTGCGCCAGCACCCGAGTGTGAGAGGTCGATTGAAGACCGGATCGTAGAAATGGCTAAGCGATCGAACGATATCCCCATACGGGTCGTCATTCTGGGGGTTGGGCCCTGTCGGATAATCGTCTTCGCGGATAGAGCCCGTCATTACCCATCCCGTAATGCTATTCGGGAGAACGGAGCCGTCAATATCACCGATTATCCTAGCCTCAAATCGATTGGCGTCACGTTGTGGCGGCGCCGTGAATGGAGGCTGCCCATATGGAAATAGTGAATCCCAAACGGACTGGCTGCACGGGGATCATTTGCGCAGCCGCAAACCCAAGGCTGCTAGCAGCCCCGGGCGATCTTGAAGAAAACGTTCAAACGATCGTTGCGAAATCGCCGCGTGAGTGGTCAGATCGAAGCAAGGGGCGCCACCTGACAGATACATCACCGTACCGCAGCAGCCCGTATATTCTTCATTCCAGATCTCGTCTTATGTCTTCGGGAACTCTCTCAATTGTCGCCGGATCGTACGGGCTATCTGTAGGTCGCGCCAACCAAGTCTCAGCCGCGCTTCTCCGCATCCCTTCTAAGCTCGCTCTGTTCCTGCGTTGAGTTCGCCAAGGACTTGGCTTCGCGAAACGCGACTTTGAGCAATGGATACAAATTCCGTGCGCTCGATTCTGCATTCACGCAATCCATGCCACCAAAGACACGTTGACTGACGTACTCGAAGCGCTCCATATCTGCCCTCGAACTTCTTCATAAAGACATCCTCGGGCTTCGGTCTGCGCTTCTGTGTACGAACGCTTTCGTACCCGCGGTCGATAAGCGTCTACGATGGTCGAGGTGCCCCATACTGCCCAGGGCTTGGGCGGTTGCATCCAAGACGAGACGCGATATCTCCCGTCGACATCAGAGACAGCGGTCTCGACGTGAAAGCAAACCGGTGAGGAATGGACTAGTCCCATGGCGGCCCGTTCCAGCGCACCACGACTATGGCGCCCGCAAGGGGTTGACCCGTGTCGAAATCTAAGACCCGGCCGGACACGGGACCGCCGGCAAAAGAACAACCTCGCGAGAGCACAAACAATACAACGTCGCAGCACCGCAAGGTCAGCATGATTCGATTCGCCTGAGCGGCCTTCGTAATCGTCATCGTGACTCCTGGAGCTGCTCACATGCCATCGACGCGCCAGATGCCATCTTCGCTCCGGATTAGGTAGATTTGAAATGTCTGCGGGCCGTTGGTGCTGTTGCGCATGATACTGATCTCAGCCAGTTCCTCTGTGACGGTAATGCGCTGAATCGTTCCCAATTGACCCACGATGGCCGCTAGGTCCGGTTGCAGACTTGCAAAGAGCGCACGGTATTTGTCCTGCACGCCGCCGGTTACTGCGTTCAAACGCTGCGGGAATGTTGCCGACGCGCAATTTGTCGAGCATTCCCAAGAAGACACTACCGACGATCCGTCCCAGATCGCGCGGGTCGCGAGCGAGGGCTTTGCGGAGCACCGAGTAGATGAGATTGTTCGCGGTGTCGAAGGCCTTCACTCGAATCTTGTAGATGCCGGGGTTGGGGAAGTTCAAACCAAGGACCGCCTGATTGTTCGGCAGGCTCGTCAACGTCTGCTCCGGCGTGCCGTCATCGTTCAGATCGATTTCGATGCGCTGGAAAGCGACATTCCCGCGATTCGTTATCGTCATCGTCGCCGACAGCGGCGCGAGCCCTTCCTGCGGGTCGAGCGTGACCTGGAACGGCGCCGTGCCGCTGCTGCCGATCGTCACCGTTCGCGAGACCGGCGTCCCGTCGAGCGTGTTCAATTGCAGACGTGACCGTGTTGGTCCCCGGTTGGAGAAGGATGTTGTCGACGAAGAAGCGGCCGTTGCGGTCGAGCGCCGCCGCCTTGCCGTTGACGATCAGTGCCGAATTGAGCGGTGCCTGCACGATGCCGGTGATCGTGGCATTGTCGTCGGCCAATGTGCTGCCGTCGATGCCGCCGTCGACCGCAATCGTCGGCGCCGACAGTACGGTGACCGGTACCGAAGCCGAGCCAACGCTGAACCCGTTCGTGTCGCGCGCTTTTGCGCTCACCGTGTGCGCACCCGCTGCGACCCCCGTCCAGACGAAGCTGTAGGGGGGCGCGGCGCGGCTGCCGAGCAGCGCGCCATCTCCGTAGAAGTCGACCTGAGCCACTGCGGCGCCGGTCTCCGTGGGGTTGGCGGTGATGCGAATGTCCGCCGGCGCCTGGTACATCTGGCCCGCAAAGGGCTCCGCGAGCGCGACAACGAAGTCGCCAACCTCGATGCTGACCGGGCTCGAGACCGTCGCGTATCCATCGATCGCTACGGCCCTCGCTATCAGCGTGCGCACGCCGCTGGTTGCGCCGGACCACGTGTAGCTGACGGTCGCCGTGGTCACGCCACCAGGGATTGGAACGCTGCCCACAACGGTGCCGTCCGCGTAGAAGTCGATCCGTGACAGCGGATGGCCGGGCGTCACCGCCTGCGCCGTCATCGTTACCGGCTGACCGATGGCGTACGTCGCGCCCGCAGTCGGCGCTGTCAAGACAACGGGCGGAGGCGCAACGACATCAACGCCAACCGGCGTCGACGTGACCTTCCCGCCCGCGTAAGTAGCCGACCGCTGTCAGCACATAGTGTCCCGCGCCGACGCCGGGCCATGTGGCTGCAAACGGCGCCTGCGTCGAGCTGGCGACCACGCCGCCATTGATGTTGATGCTCCAGACGTACTCTACTTTGGTGATGACATGGTTGGGGTCGGTGAGAGCCACGGCGAGCGGGATAGTCGCCGGCGCGTAGAACTGCTGACCCTCCGTCGGCGAGGTCAACTTGATGCTCGGACCGCTGCCCGCACCTCCCACCGTAAACGTGACGGGCGCCGTCAAGGCCCCTGTCGTGAACGGAGCTTCGACCAACGCATAGACGCTCTGCGTGCCGGCGCCGAAGGACGCGTTGAACGTGTAGGGCGGCGTGGTCACGACGCCGAGAGGCACCGGCCCCCAATAGAAAGTGACGCGAGAGATCGGGCTGTCCGGCGACACCGCGTCCACGGCGAGCGTGACCGAGCTGTTGTTAGCGTAATTACCGCCCTGCGTTGGACTGGTCATGACCGCCAGGGCTGGCGCGCAAACCTGGGGATCACGACAAAGGCCGGGGCGCTGCGCGCAACCTCACGGTATCCCACCAGCGCGGTCGCGGTGATCATGTTGACCCCGGGGCCGGGGCTGGACACGGCGCCGGTGTAGGGGCGCCGGTGAACGAACGGGACACCCGATAGTTGTCCGCGACCTCGACGCTGGCCACGGTGCCGGCCGGATCCGTCAGCGATGCCGCGTAGTTGGATTTTGCGGCACCGCGCCGTATTGAAGCGGGAGAATCTGTTCGCTCGGCGGTGACTGCAGGATCACTGCCGGAGTTTGGCTCGGTGAAACGACGTCCACGTGGAATGGATCGGACATCGAAACGAAGCCGTTCAGGTCGGTCAGCTTCGCGACGATGTCGTAGCTTCCCGCCGGCACGTTGCGCCACGCAAAGGCCAGATCGTCGTCGGAAGGACCGGCGCAGTGACTGTGCCGATCGTCGTTCCGTTGGCAAAAATTCGATCTTTCGAAGCCATCCGACGGACCGGCCGAAGTGGATACCGAACAGGACAAGCGTGGCGGGGGCGTTGAAGCTGGCCGTTTCGTTGGTGGGACCGTCAGACCTCAGGCTGATTTGAGCAGTGTATGGCGAGGCGGCGCGGTTTGCAGCACATGGATCGTGACGTTGGCCGACGCCGTCACCGCGCCGTCGTTATCGGTCGCCTCCGCCCAGACGATGTAGTCATCGAGGTTGCCGTGAAAAGGCAGATCGTTATAGGGAACGGACTTCCAGGTCATCTTGTACGGAGGAGCGGTCACGGTACCGAGCAGGACGGGTGCAGGATCGCCGCCAAGACCTTCCGCCTGCTTGTAAAAGCGCACCGCCGCGATCGTGCCGTCGGAATCCGAGGCAGTCGCGGCGAGCGCGATATCAGGCGGCCGGACGGCGAGATGAAGTACTGACCTTCGAGCGGGGCGGTCAAGGTGACCCCAGGGTACTGGTTCAGCGTTACGTTGAAGGTGACAGGCGCGGATGAGGTCCCCGCGCCCTTGTTGTCGGTTGCGATCGCGGTCGCCGTATGAACGCCCTCGGTCGCGACGGTCCACGCGTAGCTGTACGGCGACGTCGTGTCGCTGCAGGTCAACAAGTCGTCGCCGTAGAACTCGACCTTGCTGATCGTACCGTCGGAATCGGTCGCAGTTGCGGTGATCGTCAGCGTCACAGCGGCGGAACTTTGCGCCATTCACCGGGCTCGTGATCGACACCGTGGGAGGTTGATTGATCTTCACGGTTATCGTTACCGCGGCGGACGTCGTGACGACGCCCAGGTTGTCGGTCGCTTTCGCCGTCAGCACGTATGTTCCCGCCGCCGGGTTCGACCACACGTAGCTGTACGGCGACGCGGTGTCCGTGCCGAGCAGTATCCCGTCGCGATAGAATTCGACTTTGCTGATCGTTCCGTCGGCGTCGCTTGCCGTCGCATTGATCGTGACGGTCGCGGGAAGCACGATGACCGCATTGTTGGCGGGAGCGGTGATGCTGACGGTCGGCGGCTTGTTCACCTTGACGTTGACGATGGCCGATGTCGTCAACGCGCCCTTGTCGTCGGTGGCCTTTGCCGTCAGCGCATACGTGCCGCCGGCCACGTTCGACCACGCATACGTGTACGGCGCGGTGGTCACCGTCGCGAGCCTGGTTGCGCCCTGATAGAACTCGACCTTGGCAATCGTTCCGTCGGTGTCGGTGGCGGTCGCCGCGAGATTGATCATCGCCGGAGCCGTGTAATTGCTGTTGTTCGCGGGCGCGGTCATCGATACCGACGGCGGCACATTGGCCTTCACGTGGACGGTCGCAATCGTGGAGGTCGCGGTCGTGCCTTTGCTATCGATCGCCTTCGCCGTGAGCGGGTAATCGCCGATTGCCACGCCGGGCCACGTGTAGGCGACGGCGACGTTACCGACGTGCTTAGCAGCGTCGCGCCGTTGTAGAACTCGACCTTGGCCAGTGTCGCGCCGGTCGCCGTCGCCGCCGCGGTGGCCGTCATCGCAATCGATGTCGGCACCACGAAGTTCGCGTTGTTCACCGGCGCGGTCAACGATACAGTCGGCACGGTTGCGCACGCATTCGCCGCCGCGAATTCCGCGCTGACCTCGATCGCCGTCAGCGCGCGATTGAAGATCTTCACCTCGTCGAGCTGACCGGAAAATCGATAGCTCGCGTTGCCACTCAAGCCGCCGATGCGCAGGGTCGACGCCACGACCGCGTTGGCGTTGTTGGGCACGCCGGCACGCTGCGTGAGTGCCTGCGGCACGCCGTCGATGTAGAGCTTGTTGGATGCGACTGCGCCATTCGTGAATTCGGCGACGACGTGGTGCCACTTGTTCGCCGATCCGGTCGATGCGATTCCGTAGACGTCGCCGTTCTGGGTGGTGAATCCGAACGAGCCGCCAATAAACGTCAGCCCCTCGCTGACCCAACCGATCGGCATGACCGCATCGATGCCGCTCCAGTACACCCAGAATGCAACTGTTGTCTTGGCAGCAGCCGCCGTCGAGACGGCGAGACCTGCCACGTCGATCGCCCCGCCGGCAAAGCTCGCGGCCTTGCAGGTGTCAAGCTTGGGCGCGCTCGCGGCCGACGTCACGGAAGCCAGCGTCCCGGTTGGCGTCCCGTTGCGCACGCCGGCCGCATCGACGACGACGCCCGACGTGACCCAGGCGTCGTTGAACTGGTAGGCGTCGAGCGGTTTGGCCATCGTCCCGGCATTGACAGTGACGTTGACCACCGTCGATGTCGCGGTGGCATTGAGACTGTCGGTCACCTTGGCCGTGAGTGCGTAGGCGCCCACCTGCACTTTGACCCACGGAAGGCTGTACGGTGACACCGTCACGGTGCCGAGCAATGTGGTTCCGGCGTAGAAATCGACCTTCGAAATCGACGCGCCGGTGCCGGGTGCAGGCGTAGTCTTGATGGTCGTCGTCAGTGGTGCCGTAGACGTCGCATTGTTGAGGGGCGCGGTTATCGTTATCGTTGGCGGGTTCACGACCTGGACTTGACGACGCTGGTTTTCGGCGCCGATCGGCCAGGTAACGACCGCGACGTTCGACTTATTGCCGTACGCATCGATGACCCAGGCTTCCAGCGGCGATGCGACCTGCCACGGCGCTACCGGGATGCGCGCGATGAAGTCATCGTGGCTGGCGCGAGCACTGAAGAGTCCGCTGACATCGGACTCGTCGCGCGTGGCTCGCAACCGCAGCGCGTTGCGCAGCAGGACGCCGATGGCAGGCACGGGAGGCCGATCGCAAGAAGGTCTTGCAACCGCAGCGCGACACCTGCGTCGAGGCATCGGTTTCGGCGTTGCCGAGCGACATCGGCATCGAGACGAGGCTCGACACGAGCGGGGTCGGAGGCGAACGTGTCCACGGGCCGCCCACCCGGCACAGGCGAAACACCGCGCCATCGGTGAGATCGATCGCGCCGAGCCCGGTTCGATCGCCGAACCAGAGCAGGCGCTTGCGCAGGCTCAGCCTCGATGCCGGCGATGTCGACGTAGCGCTTCGAGAGGGGAACGCGCCGTTGAGTGCGGGCGCTGCATTTCGGTCGTAGTGCCGGATCTCTCCACCAACGACAAGCGTCAGCGTGCCGCTTTCGGCATTCTTGATGCGAATGGCCTCCGGGCCCGGCAGGACCATCGGAGTGCGGGACGTCAATCGGATCAGTGCGTCGAATTGGAGGACCACCGCGCCGTGCACGCACGAGCCACAGGTAGCCTGCACCGGGATCCATGAGCATTCCGGCTAGACACCGGAGCCCCGGCAGACTGGGCGAGGTCGATACGCGCGCCCACACACACACACACACACACACACACACACACACACACACACACACACACACACACACACACACACACACACGCACACACACACATATATGTATACGAATCCAGGCGCGCAACTGCGAGGTCGCGGTGGCGACGAGCACCGCATCGAGGCCAGCTACACCGATCGCCAGAGCCGGCAATCCGCCGTTCATCGTCCATTGCCGGCACCTGCTCCCCCATTGCGATCGAAATTGGCGAAGGGAGGCGCCGATTCCGAGCCATACCCCACCCTCGCGATCGGCGCGTTATCGGCCCGGCCATCGCCATGACATCGGACGCCAAAGGGACGGACACTTGCGCCACGAGCGCGTCGTCCAGCCGCACCAAGGTCGAATCGGTGAGCACCCACGCCGACCGGCCGTTTCCGTCCGGCGCGACGTCGCGCACGGGCGCGTCGATCGCCGCCGAAATCGTCGTTCCCATACCGGCATCGACGCGCCACACGCGGCCCGCTTCGATCAGCCAGAAGCTCTTCGCGTTCGCCAGCGTCGAGACCGCGAGCAGGGCCGGCGGCGAGCAAATGACGCGCCACGCAACGCGTCATTGACATGCCCCTGTCTGATTGAATCACGACAGAATCTCGGGCGACGTATAGCCATCGAACGTCCCCGCGCGTCGCCCGATGCGTGCGCTTTGACCTTGCGGATTCCCGCTGACGAGACTGCGGTCTTGGTCGCGACTCCATTGTCGATCAGCGCCGGAACCAGGACTGAGCCCATCGACCTGAAACTCGACCAGGCCCAGGTCGTTCGACGCCGCGACGTGCGCGATCAAGGGTGCTGGATCCAGGTCCGCGCATTCGGAACTTCGCCCGTTCCGATATCGACCGGAATCCGTACCGGGCTCCAAGCGTTGCAGTCCGCCGTAATCGTCCGCGATGATCACGCCTTGCCACGGATCAGCGCTATCCCCTGCACGCCGTTTCGCGCCAACGCCGTCGAGTAGAGTTGTTGTCCGTTTCCGCTGAACACTTGCAGCAGCTGACCGCCGATTGCCGGCTGGTCGCCGACGGGGTTCGGAGATGATGGCGTCAGAGGTAGCATCGAAATCACGATTGCTCGGCGTGGTGCCGCCCGCGACATAGATGTTCCCCGCGCCGTCCGCAGCGACCTTCGTCGGCGCGAGATTGCCGGAGCCGTTGCAATCGTCGCAGAGCTGGTTGCCGTCTAGCGGAAGATAGGTGGAAATGACGAGCGTGCCGGCGGGAGACAGCTTCGCGAGGAATCCAATTTCCGGAGTCCACAACCAGGCATTCCATCGTGACGGCCGCGGGACCTATGCTGGAGGGAAAGTTCGGCGAGCTTGTCTTGCCGGCGACGATCAGCGGCTCCGGAAGAGGTCGACGACGATGCTGGTGCCGCGATCGCGCAGCGAACCGCCTAGCCGAGCGGTATAGACAATCGCCGTACCGGCGGAATTGACCTTCGATACGAAAGCGTGAACGGGGGTTCCGTTACGAGGTTGTTGAAGCCGGTGGCTCCGATGGCCTTCGTGCCGAAATCGGGCGCACCCGGAGTCGCGGGCAATCCGGGCTCAGCCTGCCCGTGACGTAGGCGTTTCCGCTGTCATCGATCGCAATGGCATGACCGGTCGGATCGAGATTGGTCGCGAGGATGTTTGTCTGGTGAACGCTGCCGCCGCAGATCGACCCCTCGTTCCGGAATTGCCGAGGATGGGTCGGCGTGCAGAACGGTCTGGGCGGTCACGTCGAGCTTCATCACGTAAGGCGCGATGCAGTTCACCGCCACGCTGCTCGTGGGATATGGCGCGCTCGCGGTGGTTTGCAACCCGTCGCGCACGCTCTACCGTCAGGTAGATCGCGCCTACCTTATCGACCGCGATCCCACCGACGCGATTGATCGCCGGATCGAGGGCATTCGAGACCTTGCTGACCGCGCCGGACACGCTGACCTTGAGGGCATATCGTCTTCGTCGTTCCCTTGGTGCTGACCCACGATCGGGTGATACCCTCGAGCCATCGTCAGCCACCCCGTGCTGAGCGTTGCCGCTGGCGTCGACTGCAAGGCCCGCCGGCTTCGTCGGGCCCGAATTGGAAAGATGCGCGTCGGCCAGCGAAGCCGTGGGTGAAGCCCGCCACCGCGACGAAGGAGGCGGATACAGCTCAGGAGGCGGGATCCTGGCGACGAAACGGGGAGTCCATCCCGCCGTTGGTGATCGCAGCGGACTGATCCCCGGAAAGTTGTTCGGCCAACAACACCCCAACGTGAGCATTGCCGGCCGCGTCGACCACGAGGTCCGTACGCGATCGTGACCACTGCCACCGATGAAGAAATCAGATCGACCACGATCGGGGGCCCGGCAAACGCCACTAGAGCGTGCACCCCGGCCAGCCATGCGCTCAGAACGACGCCGAGACGCGTGCCCGTCGAACCGACGCCGAACGACGCATCTGTTCCTCCCCGAACCATGCGTTAGCCCGCAAGGCTCCCCGAAAATCTGCCGCGGTGTGAGGAACTTGCTGCTCGCTCGGCGGACGTTGCACACCTGTCACTTCTGACAGGTATGGGTAGGCAAATGAGCCTAGTCCGCGGGCGCGGACTTCTCGCGACCCTTCGATGGCAAGATCCACACCGACGGCGAGAATGTCCTGGGCGGACAACAACGTGCAACATGCCGGGCAGCACGCGGGGCGCCGACGTTTATTGATCTCGCAGCACGCCCCCGCTATCGATGATCGAGGCTACAGCGCAGGCTACTCGCGATCCCTCGCCTCGCGACGTCAAGGTTCGTTGCCGAACCCCTGATGCAACTGCGGGCAGCCGTAGCTGCCCGCGGTCGCTTGCAGCGGACTTGTGTCACTGCGGCCCGAACAGGTTCTGCGGTACATCGGCCGCCGCGAAGATATTGTCGCGCGAGGTTTCGAGGTCCCGCCGCAGCTTGTCGACGTTGACGTTCCGCAGCTTGCCCTTCCACTTGCGCACGTTACCCGCGACGATCACGGTCTCGACGTTGGTGCGATCCATCAGCGACACCACCGCTCCCGGAACCTGGTTGAGCGGCGCCACGTTGATCGCGGTCGCGTCGAGGATGATGATGTCGGCTTCCTTGCCCGGCGTGAGCGAGCCGACCTTATCGTCGAGGCGCAGCGCCTTCGCGCCGTTCATGGTGCCGAAGCGCAGCACGTCGCGCGTCGTCAGCAGCGGCGGCAGGCTCGGCGTCCGGCTTCGGCCACTGGTTGGGCGGATAGAAGTCGCCTTGCTCGAGGACCATCTGGTTCACGACCATGCGCTGCATGTTCATGCAAACGCGCATCTGCGTGAAGAAGTCCGCCGTCATCGTGCACTCGACGTCCACGGAGAGTGAAGGCTCCATGCCGAGGCTCTGCATCTTGAGGATCGGCGGCTCGCCGTGGCGCATGTTCATCTCGATCGGGAAAGCGATCGAGACCTGCGCGCCGACGTCCTTGACCTTCTGCCATGCCGCGTCCGCCATGCCGGTCATGTGAATGAACAGGTTGTCCGGCCCGATCCCGATGTGGCCGTTGCCGCCGATGCCGGCGGCCAAGTCGTCGAAGATCGGGCGGATGCCGAACGGCGAAAGGATGTGGGCCGCGATCTGGAGGTGGAGATCCCGCCCGATCTTCCAAGACTGGTCGGTGCTCCCAGGCCCGAGATAGACTTCGCCGCCCATGATCATGTGGACGAGTTGATCACTGGAGGAGAAATACTGGCTCTTGATGCGGTACGCGTCGGTGGGATATTTATTCCCCGGAACGCCGGCGCCAAAATTACCCGCACTCTCGAAATAGCCGAACGCGGCGCGGCGCCCGGTATCGAAGAGCGCCTTGATGGCGGCGTCCGAGTGCTGCATTGAGTGATGGATTTGCGAGACGTCGTGTACGGTCGTGACGCCGTCGTCGAGCTGGCTCAAGCCCCCGAACAGCTCGTTGATGTACACGTCGTCCGGCGTGTACACCGGGGCGAATTTGTTGAGGATGAATTCGTAATAGGTTGTCGTGCCGCTGGGCGAGCCCGATCCGTCCATGATCAGGATCCCGTCGGCGAGGAAGCTTCGCAGCGCGGTCTCGAACTGATGATGGTGCGTATCGATGAACCCCGGCATCACGATGCGCCCGGTCGCGTCGATGACACCGGCGCCGGGCACATGCAGATTCCGCCCAACGTCGACGATCTTCTTGCCGTCGACCAGAACATCGCCCTGTGGGAAGTCGCCCACCTTCGGGTCCATGGACATGACGGAGCCGCCGCGGATGACGTAGCGCCGCCCATGGTCGCCAGCCCCGGCAGGAGGTCCCGGATCGTCGGGCTGCGCCGCAGCGGCCGGCGCATTCAGGAAATTGAGCCCGGCAGCTGCGACCGCGCCCGCGGTGGAGACCTTCAGGAAATCGCGCCGCGAAGGGCCCGATGACGCATCGTGATTCTGAATCTTTCCTTCGTCACACAATTTGCACATTCGTTCCTCCTATGGAACCCGTTTTCTCCCGTGGCTGGAGCGTGGTGTCCACTCCTTGATTCATTCTGTCGCCAAATTGGGGCGATGTAAATCGCGTCTTCGAGGACGACACCTTTGTGGGACGAAGCCCACGCGATGGGATTCGGCGGGAGACCTCGCTTCCGTCGGTGCGGCGATCACCCGCCCGCTTTTGTCGCGAACCTTGCCCGCTTTAGAGCAAGGGACAAATCCGGGTGGGGTCGGCGGTGAAGTTGCCGTGCGGGCGCGGCGTCGCAGGATTGCCTGCGCACCGCTCGTGCGACCTACTCCTCGAAGCGACTCGTGGCGTCGCGATCGTGCTCGTATCGTCTCGTGAGCGGAAACGGCGGCAACCAGGACTCGCGACGGACGATCCAGCTTTCGTAGGTTGGCATCAGTTGGTCAGGGGCATCCAGGGATCCCAGGTTCACCTCGATTTCGTCGGCGGTGCGTCCGAAAACGGTCGAGCCGCAGCGGGGACAGAAAAACCGCCCGGCGTAGTCGCGTGTTTCGCCGTCGATCGTCACCGCATCCCGAGGGAACACCGCGGAAGCGTGAAAAAGGGCCCCGTGATGCTTGCGGCAGTCGAGACAGTGACAAAGGCCGACCCGGTAGGGGCGTCCCGACGCCACTATTCGGACGTTGCCGCACAGGCAACCACCGGTGAATCGGTCCATGCTGCGTCTCCTCTAAAATCAAGCGGCCGGAGTGTTTGCAACGAAACCCATCGGACTGCGCGTCCGACACTTGACTCGACCGCGCGGCTACCTGAGAAGAGTGGCTTGGGACCACACCACCTGCCAGAAGCCGCTGTGCAGTTCATACGAGTCGGTGTGCCAGCAGGTGAACGAAGACGCCTTCTCCGATTCGGAGGGCATTTCCACTTCAGCTTGGTAGCGGAGCAGTGCTACGTTCTCAAACCTCCGGACGAGGATCGCTGCGGGTTCCCATTTGAGGTAGCGAATCTCGCCCACCTCGACAGCGCGGAGGTACGACTCTCGCGAGTGGGCACGAGCCCCGCGGGGTGATAAGGTGAAACTCGGGGGAATGGAGCGTCGCCGCCAGCGCCATGTTTCGCTCCACTAGAGCCCGTAGACGCGCCCGTTCGAGTGAACGAAAAGCTTCGTCCGTGAGAACAGCTTCGGCCGCATTGATGTATGCCATGGTTGACGATGCAGTGTTGAATCAAGGACGGCTTAGGCTCACAACCACCGGCGGACTTTGGATTGGTACTCGGCGAACGCTTGCCGAAAGAGCTTCGAAAGCACCCTTTCCTCTGGCGCAATTTGGAACTGGTTGATGTAGAGCACGAACGCCATCGGCCCTAGGACCGCCCAAGCAGAAGACAGGAACACTGCCCACGCGAGAAGCACGAGGCATAGCCCGAGATACATGGGATTGCGCGTGAAACGATAGGCCCCGGAAGTTACGAGGTCCGTGGCGGCTTCAGGCTTAATGGGGCTAACTGTCGTATGTGCCCGGCGGATTGCGCGGACGCCAGAGAGGGCAAACGCCGAGCCCCACAAGCGGCAATCAGCGATCACCGCGGCGTTCCGAAACGCGGCGGACATGTCAAATCGCGACGTCGCCAAAGAGATGCCCCAGCATCGCGACCGCGACAAGCAGCGCCACGAAGCGGGCGGCGGAATCTTCAGCTCGAGCGCTCGCACCGGGTCCTCCTAAGGACTAACGAATCAAGGTAACCGGCCGCGAGCGGACGGCGCGCCGGCGGCGCCGGCGAGCGGCCCGGTTGAGCGAAGATTGGGCGTCACGGCTCGACTGACCACCTCGTCGGCGC
>CAWESK010000018.1:0-148916 GCA_963811685.1 uncultured beta proteobacterium
GCCACCTTGTAGAGCCGAACGTAGCCGTCGGCATTTAGCGTATCGATGGAGTCTCCAGCAAGAGGGGCTACGTCCCAACCGGACGCTACCCACCCGGGCCACACTGGATTAAAGGAAGAAGGTCTTCGAAAAAGGAAAGTGCCGGCCACCTCAAGCGGCTTGCCCCCAACTGTATGAGTGACCTTGATCGAGCTAATGTCGGGGTCTACGAAACTGATGCTCGTGAACAAGTAGTCTCCTGGGGGCAGATGAACGCGCTCGAGGTCCTGCGCCGATGCGAGGACGCCGTGTTCGACCTGGATTGTTGAGTTGCCGATGGGCAATTGAGTTAGCCAACTGTATTCGTTGTTGTGTCCTTTGGCTGAATTGGTTGGGAGATCGGGCCCGAAATACTGGGGGTAATTCCTCTCCTCAACGCCGAACTTGTAGTCGCAAACCGAGCAACCAGTCGCCAGGAGCAGGACTCCCACCAGACCGATAGGTGCAGAAGGACGCGGAGCACTTTGTTTTGCGCTCCTTCGGGCAGAGCGATAGTGGACATGCCGCAGTGACGCCTAACGGACTAGCTAACCGGCGGCCCGCTGCCGGGGCGAAGCCCCGTATGCGGGACGTCCGCGTTGAGCGACAGGTTAGCCGTACTTTGGCAAAAATCGAGCGCCGCCCCGCGCGCAAGGAGCGACTGAGCTTCTACGACAATTTCCTCGACTATGTGTGCTGCGCGCGGTCGGTTGTGAACGATGCCAATGCATTCGCCGGCAACGATCACGACGACATCGAGGTCTTGCCGCGATCTTGCTTCCGCGTAGGCAGCAGCGAGGCTGCCGAACGCCCCTGCGGCCTCTGCTTCGCGGTGCGCCCATTGTTCGGTGAGCTTGTTGGTCCCGACCCGGAAGGAGAATTCCTCCGGCCACGGCACTCCACGTAAAGCGTCGATCGCTCGTGTCCGAACAGTTTCATCACCTGTGGCAAGCATCGCCCGGTCTGTTGCTGCCCGGGGAGTAAGTGCCTCTTCTGAGGCCCAGAATCGGGTGCCGATGACTACGCCGTCGGCGCCCAGCATCAACGCTGCAGCCAGTCCGCGACCATCCGCAATCCCGCCCGCGGCGAGCAGCAGCGTCGTTGGTGAGCGCGCGGCCAAATAATCGGCGACTTCGGGAACGAATGGCAGCGTAGAGCGCTTACCTCCGTGGCCTCCAGCCTCGGTCCCTTGAGCGACGATTGCGGCAGCACCAGCTTCGAGCGCCTCATCGACATGCCGCAAGCATTGGACTTGACAGATTAACTTAGCGCCGCCGCGTCGAATGCGATCGGCGAACGGCCGCGGGTCGCCGAAGGATAGAAATACGTAGTCGGGCGACTGGTTCAGCGTCTCATCGAGCACATGCGGCACGCGTGCCAGGGCCCACGTGATGAAACCGACGCCGAATTTCTGGCCCCGGACATGCGCCAACTCTTGCCGAAGATCTGGCTCCCCTCCCAGGATTCCAGCGAAACCACCACCGATGATCCCAAGGCCTCCTGCCCCCGATACGGCGGCCGCCAATCGCCCACCAGTCACAAGGGCCATGGGAGCGCATAGGATCGGAAATCGTATTCCAAATCCGTCAGTCAGACGCGTTCTCAAAGTGACCTCCGTCATTCGGTCAGGTGTTCGCGCTCGCCATCACAATCACTCTGTCGAGTCCGTGACCTCAGTACGGCTAACGAACCGAGCTAACCGGCCCCGACGGCGGAGGCGAAGCCCCGCCGGTCGGGGTCCGTGTTGAACGCCGGGTTAGGCGCCAACACACAAGCGCCAACCCAAGCCCCCAAAGCAGACTATTGCACGCGAGTGCGAACCACTGAGCGAACGACGAGTGAGGCCGGGGACCAAGCACACCAAGAATGGAGGCGGCGGGTTCAAACAAAACGTCTGACGCTTCGGTAGCGACACGCTCAACGGTCGACGGCTCGAGGAAGACTCCAGCGTCGAAACGCGACATTCCGAGCGTGTACGACGTCAGAAGACTGCCAAGAGCCAGCACCAAGTGGGCCGCTGCTAATACAGCAACCAGGTGCCACAACCGAAAGCGCGGCGACATCGTGGCGCCTAACGCACTAAGTTACCCGGCGGCCCGCTTGCGGGACGTCCGGTTGAACGCAGGGTTAGCCGCCTGCCGTGCCGCGAAGAGGTGCGTGGCCAGCGGATTGGGCACGCGATTCATTTCACGGACTACCGACGTTGCGCACACACTCGAGCAAATGATGAACGTATGGATCTTCGATCTCTAGAGCTTTGAGTTGACCAGCCAATTGCTCAAGATATTCGCGATTCGTACCCATGACGCCAGAACCTCTTGCAATGAGATCCGCCGTCTCGTTGAGGGGCAGTTCCTCGAGATAGCTGGAGTGTGCGGTATTTGCAGCAAAGGCCAGTGCGGTGATCGTTCCTTGGGGCGTGCTCATCGGCACCAACAACGCTGAGTACCCGCCCAGAAGCATCTCTCGCCTCCAAAGGATTGCGGATTCATTCTCCGCCAAATCGGCGGCAATGCGAAAAGCGAGTCCTCGACAGGAACCCGGATGAGGCTGTAGGAGAGCATGAGAGCGGGCCGGTCCGGCGAGCCTCGGCCAATGGTTATCTTGTTGGTGAAGCGGCGTTGATACCCATCGGCGTCCGCTAGTCTGACTTCTTCAAAGAGCAAGCCCGGATCCCACATCAGCGACCCATAGGCATAAATCCAAAGGTCCTCGCTAGTGTCCCGGTCTCTGAGAACAGCGCGCCGGATCTCCTCGAGTCTCTCATCCGAGCGCCGCCAGTTCGGGGGGAGGCCCAGCTTGCGAGCACGTTCGTCCCACGAGGCAAGAACTTCCCGTGTCGCACGGTACTCGGACTTGTCCGGAGATGTAAGCCTATCCCGTAGGCCCGGAAGATGTACAAACGGGTCTGTCTTCAGGGGCGGCTCCTAGTTGGTCCGGGTAATCGTGGTGCATGGAACGGCTTGAACCTGTCGCGATACTGCATGAGGCGGCTAACGGAACAAGCTAACCGGCGGCGCGTTGCGCCGGCGAAGCCCCGCACGCGGGACGTCCGCGTTGAGCGACGGGTTAGGCCGCATTGTTATTGCCCGCCTGCCAATCGGCGGCGTAGGCAGCCCGGAAGTTGATAGGCGGAGACGTTACCGAAAGGTATACGAATTCGGTGGACGAAGTGTTCTCGAAGCCGTGAACGTCACCCTCCGCAAAGCGCACAACATCTCCTTCCGCGATGGGTGCGATTGTGGCACCCCCCAGCAATAGGAGGCCGCACCCTCGCAGCGCGACCCAGACCTGTTCAGAAGTTGCGTGGGCATGCGGCGGATTCTTTGCGCCAGGCGCGACGGTGACTCGTGTAATGGTTATTCGTTGCGATTGTGAATTCTCCGGGAAGAGCAGTTGCTCGGACGTTACGCCACCGTTGGCAAATGAAGCGATATCGGTTCGGCGAATGATCTCCACAGATGACTCCGAAATGCGGGCTAACGTACCAGTTAACCGGCGGCTCGCGGGCCAGCGCGAAGCGTTGCCCACGGGACGGCCGCATTGAACGCCGGGTTAGGCCCGGCTGCACTTACTTGCGTGACCACGCACCAATCTCAGCACGTCCGACAATGATGGACTGGGTGGCTGCCATTTCCGCCTGGATACGTTCAACGAGCGTGCTCGGCTGGACTTCTTCCTGCGTTGCCACGCCCAGCCGCTCCATTTCCGGCACAAGGGTGCGAGCCAGGTCCGTCTTGAAGTGCACTTGATCAGACCCGTTCACTCCACCAGCAATGACTGACTCCAGGCGCATCGTAGGTGCCGAGAGTCCTGCAGCGATGAAGGTCGAATACAGTCTTGCACCTAGGCGTGGGTCCGCACCTGAAAGGCGTAACGTTTGCACTAGCCATGCGCAGCAGCGGTCATACGTTGGAACCGATGGGAAGGAGCGCACTCCGTCCCAGTCTGGCTCATGAAAGACGACTATACCTTCGGGTCGTAGATGGGCAACCAATTTGCGCAGCATCTGAACCGGATTGCCCTGAAACATCAGGACATAGCGCCCAACGATCGCATCGAATGGACGGTCGAAGGTCATTTCGGCGGGGTCACCAACCTGGAAGGACACATTGGGCAGCGCCGCCGCACGGACCCGCGCATTTGCGGCTTCAACGGCCACCGAGACTCGATCCACACCCAGAACCTCACCCGAATTGTCAACCAATCCAGCAACGAGTAGCGCCACATCGCCAGCCCCGCTCCCGACATCCAGGACGCGCATGCCGGGGGCGATGCCAGCTTCAGAGAAGAATCGGCGTGTTATTGGGTCGATCAATCGCGCTTGAGTGGCAAGGCGTGCGAGCTCACTGTCTGAATGCCCAAGAACGTAAGGTGCTGACGGCGCGTGGTTCACGATTGATCCTTTCGGCTTGCGATTACTGGAACCCCCGAGGCCTAACGAACTAAGGTAACCGGCGACCCGCGGCCAGCGCGAAGCGCAGCCCTCGGGGCGTCCGTGTTGAGCGACAGGTTAGGCGTCATTGCTCAAGTTCTGGCAAAGGAGCAGGTGCCTCGTTGAGGAAAGTCAGGATTGTCTCCTTCGGCATGACGCAGTGGCCGGCATGTGGAACCACACACAGTTGCGCACAGGGGATTGTCCGGAACATCTCGACGGCGTGCTCCGGCGTGACGATGTCGGCGTCGCCGATGATGATCAGGGTCGGCGCCTTGATGCTCTGCATCTTCTCGCGTGTGAAGCCTGGTTCCACGGCCCACATGCGCTGGAGGCGTCCGAGGACGATGGGCCAGTGGTCTACGCCGTCGGGAGACAGGCGGCCATAGGCGTCGGATACCGGTAGGGCGTCGGGATTGACGGTGCGAATCCACTCCAGGTTCTCCGCGGTGTAGCCATCGTTGCGGGATTGCGCCCCGGTTACTGCGAGCTTCGTCACGCGCTCAGGGTGATGGATCGCCATGTCGAGGCCGACTATGCCCCCGTCGCTAAAGCCGACGACGACGGCGCTCTCGACCCCCAACTGGCGCATCAGCTCAACCGTGTCTTCGGCCATGTCGTGGTAATGGAACGGACGATCCATGAGGTCGGCGGTGCGCCCATGTCCCATCTGCTCCATCGCGATCACCCGGAACTGGGTCGTGAAGAACGGGAACTTCATCGGAAAGGATTCGATTGAACCGGCCCCACCGTGCAGCAGCACCAGCGGCGGACCCTCGCCGTGGACCTCGTAGTACATCTTCAGCCCGTTGACGGCGGCGTAGGGCATGTCGCTCCCAAAAATGAATAAGGAAAGAAATCGAATACAACTTCGCGAATTGGAGACGCGAGAATTGTGACGCCTAACGAACTAAGGTAACCGGCGACCCGTGGCGGGCGCGAAGCGCTGCCGACGGGGCGTCCGTGTTGACCGCAAGGTTAGGCGTCATCTTGGACAGCGTCAGGATCGGAACTTGGACCAAACGGCTAACACCGCGTAGACGATGAGGAACACGAACAAATACATTGAAGAATACGCGGCTAACTCGGAGGGTGCGTGAGCATTGCCCGTAAATAAGACCCCAAACAGATAGAACGGCAAGACGCTCTGCGTCAAGCTCGTTGGCCCATCGGATGGCTGCCGCGCCAGGTCGAGCCACAGCAGCATCATAGGAATGGCTAGGACGGCGGCGATCAACAGTCGTCGCATGCGGGTTTTCATCGCGCGTGCGTATGGACGCCTAACTAGAAATAGGGACCCGAAGTGACGGCAAATATTCCGTCACACAACACGCACTCCTCGACCTGAGCGGAAACCACCGAAGAATCATCGAGGGAGATCAAATGGGGTGCCCGATACGTACCGACGCTTCCAATCTATGCGGCTTGGCCACCTCCGGTCAATCCGCGTGGGACGGACCGGGGTCCGGAGTATCCCCGTGGCGCCCGCGCAGCCGACCCCGCGAACTTTCCCGGAATAGCTCCGCTCCAAATCCTGTCTACCGGACGCCGGCCCAATTCCGGCACCCCTGCTTTGGAGTACGCTTTATGGTGGCCGCCGCTGCGTGAGCCGGCCCGGAAATCGGACCCCCCGCATCGTCGACAAGAACATTCGTCCGCTCTTTTGGAGGAGGCGCCCATGGCGAAGCTCAACATCAACGGCAAGGCGTACGACGTCAAGGTCGAGGACAGCACGCCCTTGCTCTGGGTCATCCGCGAGCAGGTGGGATTGACCGGCACCAAATATGGTTGCGGCGTCGCCCAATGCGGCGCGTGCTCGGTGCACATCAATGGCGAGGTCGTGCGGTCGTGCTCGTATCCGGTCAGCGCGGTCAAGGCGACCGACAGGATCGTGACGATCGAGGGCCTGTCGGCGACGAGCGCGCACCCGGTGCAAAAGGCGTGGCTCGCCCTCGACGTTCCGCAGTGCGGCTATTGCCAATCGGGGCAGATCATGGCGGCGGCGGCGCTCCTCGCCAAGACGCCGAATCCGACCGACGCGCAGATCGACGAGGCGATGACCAACATCTGCCGCTGCGGCACCTACCAGCGGATTCGCGCCGGCATCCACATGGCCGCAACCGGCATGAAGAGCGCCGCAACCGCTCTTCCCGACACGTCGAACGCCTGAGCCCGGAGATCGCCATGTCCAAGATCATCCGCAGGAAGTCGCCCAATCTTTCGCGTCGCAGATTCATCGTCGGCTCGGCCGCTGCCAGCGGTGGCCTCGCCATCGGCTTGCGCCTGCCATTCGGATTCGACCTCGCCGAGGCCGCGACAGCTCCCGTCGAGGTGAACGCCTGGGTCGTGATCCGGCCCGACGACACCTGCATCATTCGCGTCGCCCGCTCCGAAATGGGACAGGGGACGATCACCGGCCTCGCCCAGCTCGTGACCGAGGAGCTCGAATGCGACTGGAGCAAGGTCGGCGTCGAGTTCCCGACGCCCGGCGAGAGCAACGCGCGCCAGCGCGCCTGGGGCGAGTTCGGCACCGGCGGCAGCCGCGGCATCCGCACGTCGGAAGACTACGTTCGCCGCGGCGGCGCGGTCGCGCGCGTGATGCTGCTGCAGGCGGCGGCCGACGAATGGAAAGTTCCGGTCAGCGAGCTCACGGTGAGCAACGGCGTGATCACGCATACGCCGAGCGGACGCAAGACCACTTACGGGAAAGTGGCGCCCGCCGCGGCCAAGCTCACGCCGCCGGATCCCAAGAGCATCAAGCTCAAGGACCCGAAGGAATGGAAGGTCGCCGGCAAGCCGATGAAGCGGCTCGACACCGCGCCCAAGCTCAACGGCAGCCTGGTCTACGCGATCGATCTCAAGCTGCCGGGCATGTTGTGCGCGGCGGTCAAGGATTGCCCTGTCTTCGGCGGCAAGCTCGTCAGCTTCGACAACGCGAAGATCGCTTCGATGCCGGGCGTCAAGAAGGCCGTCAAGGTCAACGACACGACGGTCGCGGTCGTCGCCGACACGTGGTGGCACGCAAAGACCGCGCTCGACGCGCTTGCCGATCGTCTGGGACGAAGGCCCGAACGCGACGCGCACCAGCGCGCAGATCGCCGATCACCTGAAGGAGGGCCTGGCCGCGCAGGAGGCCTACGCGATGCGCAACGAAGGCGACGCGCAGAAAGCCCTCGCCGCCGCGCCGACCAAGATCGAAGCCGTCTACCGCACACCGTTCCTCGCGCACGCGACGATGGAGCCGATGAACTGCACGGTGCGCATCGGCACGGACAAGGCCGAGGCGTGGGTGCCGACGCAAAACGGCGAAGCGTCGCTCGCCGCGCTCGCGGAAGCCTCCGGGCTGCCGCTCGGCAAATGCGAGGTCTACAAGCACGTGCTGGGCGGCGGCTTCGGCCGGCGCGGCCAGCAGGACTACGTGCGGCAGGCGGTCGCCATCGGCAAGCAATTTCCGGGTGTGCCCGTCAAGATGATCTGGAGCCGCGAGGAGGACATGACGCACGACTTCTTCCGCCCGATCTCGCAGGCGCGCTGCGCGGCGGGCATCGATGCCGCCGGCAACCTCGTCGCGCTGCACGTGCGCGTGTCGGGGCAGTCGATCAATGCGTTCAATAATTCCGCGCTCGCGAAAGACGGCAAGGACGACCGGCAGCTGCAGGGCTACTACGAGAAGCCCGGCGACGCGCAGCTGGGGTACGCGCCGCCCAACCTGCTGCTCGAATACGCGATGCGCAACACGCACGTTCCGGTCGGGCCGTGGCGCGGCGTCAACACCAACCAGAACGCCTTCTACATGGAATGCTTCATCGACGAGGCGGCGCATGCCGCGGGCAAGGATCCGGTCGATTTCCGGCGCGCGGTGATGACCAAGTATCCGAAGCACCTCGCCGTGCTCGACGCTGCGGTGGCCAAGGCCGACTGGGGCAAGCCGTTGCCCCCGGGAGTCGGCCGCGGCGTCGCGCAATTCATGGGCTACGGAAGTTATTCGGCGGCAGTGGCCGAAGCCTCCGTCGACAAGGACGGCAAGGTCAAGGTCCATCGGACTGGTGCTGGCGCTCAATTGCGGCCACGCCGTCAATCCCGACCAGATCGCGGCGCAAGTCGAAGGCTCGGTCGCCTACGGTCTCTCGGCGGCGATGTACGGCGAAATCACCGTCGACAAGGGGCGCGTCGTGGAGACCAATTTCGACACCTATCCGGTGCTGCGCCTCGCCGAAATGCCGAAGGTCGAAACGGTGCTCGTGCCATCGTTCGATTTCTGGGGCGGCGTGGGCGAGCCGACGATCTGCGTCGTGTCGCCGGCCGTGGTGAATGCGATCTTCGCGGCGACGGGCAAGCGCGTGCGCGAGCTTCCGCTGCGGAACCAGACGGAGATTTTGAAGCACGCATGAGCGAGCGGGGCGAAGCCAAGGAGCGAGGACGCTGCACGAGCAGGGCGAAGCAAGGAGCGAGCTCGCGTCTGCGAGCGCGGGCGGCGGCCGATCCGGGTGCACGAATTCGACCTGAAAGCTCGGAGGCCGCGCGTGGCGAGGATTGCGCCGGCGCAGCTGCGGAACGGTCGAGGTCGGGCGCGGGCCCGAGATCTCATCGCGGTGGTCGCGCTGGTGATCGGCAGCGCAAACGCCGGCGCAGACGCTCCGCCGTATGAAGTCGTCGGCGACGCCATCCGCGCGCCTCTCGCGGCCGCCGCCGGCGATCCGGCGCGCGGCCGTGCGCTGGTCGTCGCGCGCGACGCCGCCAATTGCGTGCTGTGTCATGCCGTCTCGGATCCCGCGATTCCCTTCTCGGGCGACGTCGGGCCGTCGCTCGATGGCATCGGACGGCGGCTCACCATCCCGCAGCTGCGCCTGCGCGTGGTCGACGACGCGCAGGTCAAACGCGATTCGGTAATGCCGAGCTATTACAAGGTGCCGGGACTCGTGCAGGTCGCGGCGCCCTATGTCGGCAAGCCGATCCTGTCGGCGCGCGAAGTCGAGGACATCGTCGCGTGGCTGGCCACGCTGCAATGACGCCGCGCAGGCGCCGAACGCTCGCGCGTGCGCCGGCGTCTGCTGCAGGGCGCGGGAGCGTGGGCGGTCATCACGTGTGTGCCGTCGCGCGCCGCGGACAGCGCGCTGCCGGCGATCCCGGCACTCGCGACGTTTCTGGCGGGGCGCACGCCGCGCCGCGAGCGCGTGCAGCTCGAATTGCCGCGGATCGCCGACAACGGGCTTTCGGTCCCGCTGCGCCTCGCCGTCGCCGGTCCCTTCGCGCCGGGATCCTTCGTGCGCAAGCTCGCGCTCTTCTCCGAGAGCAATCCGGTGCCCGACATGGCGGTGTTCGAATTCCCGCAGCCACTCGACCGCATCGCGATCGACACGCGCATCCGGCTCGCCGGCACCCAGCAGATCGTCGCCGTCGCCGAGATGAGCGACGGCATCGTCTACGCCGCGGCGACGGAAGTGATCGTCACGCTCGGCGGCTGCATGGACGGCACGTAGGAACCCGCCGTGCCCAACGCCCGCATCACCGTTCCCGAACGCGTCGCGAGCGGCGCGCCGTTCGAGGTGCGCATCCAGATCCGTCACGCAATGGAGACCGGCTATCGCACCGACGACATGGGCAAGTCGATTCCGCGCAACGTGATCCGCACGCTCACGTGCCGCTACAACGGCGACCCGGTGTTCGTCGCACACTTGAGCTCCGGCATCGCGGCCAATCCGTATCTGCGATTTTTCGTGCTGGCGCGCACGTCCGGCGAGCTCACCTTCGATTGGGTCGACGACGCCGGAACGCGCGACTCCGATCGCGTCGCGGTGACCGTCGCGTGAAGCCATCGCTTTGCCTCCTGCTGCTGGCGCTCATCGCCATCGGCGTTACCGCCCAGGAGCGAACGCTGCCGCTCACCGCCTTGCGCTCAGGCGTCGCGTTTTCCGGGCCGGATGTGCAGGCGCTGCAGGCCGACGATGCGGCCAATCCCGGCATGCTCTGGGTGCAGCGCGGCGGCGAGCTGTGGAGCGCCGCGGCGCCCGGCGGCAGCTGCGCGTCGTGCCATCGCGAGGCGGCGACGTCGATGCGCGGCGTCGCGACGCATTACCCGGCGCTGGACAAATCCAGCGGCGACGTCGTGGATCTCGAAGCGCGGATCAATGCCTGCCGCACGCAGCGCCAGCGCGCGCCGGCGTGGCCGCGCGAAGCGGAGGACCTCCTGGCCCTCACCACGTACATCGCGCATCAGTCGCGCGGCATGCCGATGGCGGTCAGCATCGACGGATCCGCGCGCGCGTCGTTCGACCGCGGCCGCGCGCTGTATCTTGAAAAGCACGGGCAGATGAATCTCGCGTGCACGCAATGCCACGACCAGAATTGGGGCAAGCGGCTGCTCGCCGAGAACATCAGCCAGGGGCACGGCACCGCGTTTCCGGCCTACCGGCTCGAATGGCAGAGCGTCGGATCGCTGCAGCGGCGCATCCGCGCGTGCTACTTCGGCATTCGCGCGGAAATGCCCGCGCCGGGCGCGCGCGAGCTCACCGACCTCGAGCTCTATCTCGCGTGGCGCGCGCAAGGGTTGCCGATCGAGGCGCCCGGCGTGCGCCGCTAGCGTCTTTCACTGCAGCTCGATGCCGGTCTTCTTCACGAGCTTCGCGTACTTCGCGAGCTCGGTGCCGAAGAACCGGCTCGCGTATTCCGGGGTGCTCACGTTGATCGTGTTGCCCTGCTTGTCCATGGCTTCACGCACCTCCGGTGTCGCGAACGCGGATGCGAACGCATCATGGACGCGCTTCACGTCGGCCGGCGCCATTTTCGCGGGGCCGATGACCGCGAACCAGCCTTCCACCAGATAGTTCGGCAGCCCCTGCTCCACCATCGTCGGAATGTCCGGCGCGGCGGGCAAGCGCTGCGCGGTGCCGACGCCGATCGCGCGCAGGCTGCCGCTTTTCAGATGCTGCTGCACCGACGGCAGCGACAGCGCGCCGATCTCCACCTGGCCGCCGATCAGGTCGGTCAGCATCGGCCCGACGCCCTTGTACGGCACGTGCGTTGCCGTGACTCCCGCCTCGTCGAGGAACATCGCCGCGGCAAGGTGCAGGATCGTGCCGTTGCCCGACGAGCCGTAGTTGTACTTGCCCGGATTGGCCTTCAGCAGCGCGATCAGCTCCTGCGCGTTCTTCGCCGGCACCTTGGAATTGACGACGATGACTATCGGCGTCGAGCCGATCACGGCGATCGGCGTGATGTCGGCGATCGGGTCGAACGGCACCGACTTGTAGACGCTGGGATAGATGACGTGATTGTTCGACACGATCGACAGCGTGTAGCCGTCGGGCGCCGATTTGACGAGTGCCGACGTGCCGACGATGCCACCCGCGCCGGGCTGGTTCTCGACGACGACCGGCGCGGCCAGCGCCTTCGAAAGCGCGGGCTGCGCGGCACGCGTGATCGTGTCGACACCCGACGCGGTCGCGACCGGAAGGATGAACTTGACCGGGCGCTCGCCCATTTGCGCGTGGGCGGGCGCTACGACGACGAGCGCGGCGCCGATCAGCAGCGCGCGCACGACGCCAAGAACGCTCGCAGGCGTCGACGTGAAGGGCGAGGGCGTGGTCATACGTTCTCCAGCGTGTAAATTGGTGAGGCGCAATTCGTGTCAGCCGATCGCATGCTGCGCGATCAGGCTCGTCGACCGACGACCGTCTCGTAACCAAGCGAGCGCATCAGCTCGCGCGTGTGCTCGCCCATCCGCGGCGGATCGAGCCGCACGCCGAGGCGTTGTCCCTGCATCGTGATCGGAAACAACGTGGTCTTGACCGTTTGCCCTGCGCGCGGACCGTCGGGCAGCCGCACGTCGGCGAGGCCGCCGGTCGCGGCGAGGTGCGGGTCGTCGTACAGGTCCTCGGGCTTCCTGATCGGCGCGAACGGCAGTCCGACGCGCTCGAACAACACGGCGAGCTCCGCGGCCGTGCGGCCAGCCAGCCGCTCGCGAAGGGTCGCGAGCAGCGCGGCGCGTTTCTCCACGCGCTGGTTGTTGGTCGCAAGGCCGCACGTCCGCCTTGAGATCGTCGAAGCCGAGCGCATCGCAGAACGTCACCCATTGCGAATCGCTGACGGCGGCGAGGAAGATCTGCTCCCCATCCTTGACCGTGAACACGTCGTAGACAGCCCACGGATTGTCGCGCGCCGGCATCGGCGCCGGCGCCTTGCCGGTCATCGCGAACTGCAGCATGTGCTGGCCGACCAGGAACACGTTGTTCTCGAACAGCGCCGACTGCACTTCCATCCCGCGGCCGGTGACGCCGCGCTGGATCAGCGCGCCGAGCGTGCCGATCGCGCCGAAGAGGCCGCCCATGATGTCGTTGATGCTCGTGCCGGCGCGCAGCGGGTCGCCGGGGCGCCCGGTCATGTACGCGAGCCCGCCCATCATCTGCACGACCTCGTCCAGCGCCGTGCGGTGCTCGTAGGGCCCCGGCAGGAACCCCTTGTGACTGACGTAGATCACGCGCGGGTTGACCTTCGACAGCGCCGCGTAGTCGAGGCCGTACTTGGCCATCGTCCCGGGCTTGAAGTTCTCGATGACGACATCCGCGCTCGCCGACAGCTTGCGCGCCACCTCCGCGCCATCGCCCTGGTGAAGATCGATCGCGATGCTCTTCTTGTTGCGGTTGAACATCGGGAAGAAACCTGCCCCCGCGCCCAGCAGCCGGCGCGTGCGGTCGCCGTCGATCGGCTCGACCTTGATCACCTCGGCGCCCATGTCGGCGAGCATCATGCCGCAGGTCGGGCCCATCACCATGTGCGTGAACTCGACGACGCGCAGGCCGGCCAGCGGTTGCGGCGGAGCGTTGCCGGCAGCAGCGTCCATCGCGGTCAAAGCGCCGGGGGCGGTGCGCCGCGCATCGTCTTCGGCAAGTTCGCGCGCCACAGCGTGCCGTGCAATTCCTCGCCTTCGAGCCATTGCGCGACTTTCGCGCGCAGGGCGATCAACGCATCGAAATCCTGACCGGTCGGCACTCCCATGCTGGCGAACATATACGCGACGTCCTCGGTCGTGACATTGCCGCTCGCGCCCGGCGCATGCGGGCACCCGCCGATGCCGGCGAGGCACGCGTCGAAACGCGCGATGCCCAATTGCCATGCGGCGAACACGTTCGCCATGCCGAGGCCGCGCGTGTCGTGGAAGTGTCCGCAAGTCAGCCGATCGCCGGCGACCTCCAGCGCGCGCTTGAACAAGTCCTGGACCATCGCCGGATCGGCGTAGCCGACGGTGTCCGCCAAGCCGACGCGATCGACACCGGCGTCGAGAACCGCCTTGACGAGCCGCAGCACTTCCGAGGTCTCGACGCGGCCCTGGATCGTGCAGCCGAACGCCGTGCTGAGGCCCACTTCGACGAGGCAGCTCGAGCCGGCGCGGTCGCGCGCGGCGCGGATGCGTGCGATCTCCTGCACGACCTCGTCGGGCGTCCGGCGCAGGTTGGCGAGGCTGTGCGCGTGACTCGCCGACAACGGAACGAGCATCAGGTCGGCGCCGGATTCGAGGGCCCGCTCCGCGCCCTTGAGATTCGGAACGAGCACCGACGCGAAGAGTCCCGGCAGCGTCTTCGCGAAAGCGACGAGCTCGGCGGTGTCGGCAAGCTGCGGCAGCAACCGCGCGGGGACGAACGAGCCGACTTCGATCTCGCGTTGACCGGCTGCGTAAGCGTCGCGAATCCACTCGATCTTGTGCGCCGTGGGAAGCACGCGTCCGATGCTCTGCAGGCCATCGCGCAGGCCGACTTCGCGAATGACAACCGGGGGATAAGCGCTCATCGGCGCAAGTCTAGGCATTCCAAGCGAAGTTGTCAGCGGCTTCCGCGACCCCTTCGCTGCCGTTCAGATCCGCACGAAGTCCTTGCCCTTGTTGGGGTCGACCACGTATTGGTAGAACGCCGCGTTGACCTTGTCCCAGTTCTTCAGCTTTTTCATGTTGCCCATCCAGCGCGAGATGTTCGGGTACGCGCCGTAATTGCATGCGATGGCTTCGCCGCCGAGCGTCATCATCGCGCCGAGATAGTCGGCGATCGTGATCGCGTCGCCGCAGAGATATTGATTGCGCGGGCCGATGAGGCTCTGGTCGAGGATCTTGAGCCAGCCGAGCGCCTTGTCCTTGCCGTAGGCGATCGTTCCCGCCTGCACGACGTCGTCGGGCCGACGCATGAAGGGGAAGATCTGCGGATACACGAACCCGTAGGAAAAGTCGCGGTAGAAGCCGGTGTTGAACCAGTCCATCCGCTCGTTGACGTGCGCCCGCTGGCGCGCGTCCTTCGGATAGGCGGGCGAGTTGGCGCGGTCGGCGAGAAACTTGAGAATCGACGAGCTCTCGGTCAGCCGAAAATCACCGTCCTCCAGCACCGGCACCTGGTGGCTCGGATTGATCTTCTCGTACGGCGGCTGATACTGCGCCCCGGTGAAGAGATCGACGATCTCGAGATCGAGGTCGATGCCGGACTCGGCGGCGAACAATACGACGGGCCGGCTCGTCGTCGACACCGGATGATAGTAAAGCTTCATGATGCCCCTCCTCTAAGCGCGGAGTCGAGGTGTGCTCCGCCGCGAAGCCGGCATCATGTCATGTTTGCAACCCCCGGTGCAGCACCGGAACGGGCAAGCCCGGCTCAGTGCGACGCGACGTGACCCCCGGGTGGCAGCCCGATCGGCCCCGCCGATGAAGTGATCCGCGGCGGCTGCGCGGATTCGAGCGACATCGTCCAGCCGCTGCACGTCGCCGTTCAATTCACCGCCCTCGTCGACGATGAGCTTGCCGTAGCGGATGGTCCCGGAGACGCGGCCGGTGCCGTGCACGACGAGGCGCGTGCGCGCGGTGAGTTCCCCCGAGAACTCGCCGTGGATCTCCGCGACGTCGATCAGCGCCGTGCCCTTGAGCGTTCCCGGCCTCGCGATCTCCATCGCCTTGCTGTGCACGGTCGCTTCCACGTGCCCTTCGATGACGAGTACGTCACAGTCGGAAATGTCCACTCCTCTCAGCTTGATGTTGACGCCCACGGCGAGCTTGCTCACCGGCACCTCGGCGCGCGGCGCCGGCACCACGTCAGGCAACGCCGCGTCCATAGGCAGGAGCGGCGGCTCGACGTGGGCGGGTTGTGCAACAGGCGGCGCGGCGGTCCGTGCAGGCACGTTGGTTCCTCTCCCGGCGGCTGCCGGCGGATCGTACAAGGCAGGCTTCAACGCGGATTTGTCGATGCTCTTTCCTTCGGTGAAGCGATCGCGGCGTCCGAAATTCATCATGAGGAATCCTTTTCTGTCCGGGGAGGGGCATGACGACGTCATTATTCGCCTCGCTGCCGCGCTGTGCAATACAAATTCCCGAAGAGCGACCGCGACGAACGTTCCAATGTAGGCGTCCGTCCTACATTGCGCGGTCCTACGCGAATAACGGCGACGATCCGACATCAGCCGCCCCCACGGCGCGCGAGCATTTCACCGCGGAGACCTGCCCGGCAATGCGTCGCACACGGGCTTGCAGTCCGTCGCCGGTCGGCAGCAGTTTTTGCCCCGCATGAATGCTGCCGATTGCGTCGTCGCCGGACAGGGCTTCGCCTTACGCGAAGGATGACCCTCGAATGAAACGCATCTACGTGGTCGAATACTCGGCGCTCGCTCGCAACCGCATACGCCAGGCGCTCACTTGGCTCGACGACTGCCAGATCGTCGGCGAGGCCGAGGCCGCGAACGAAGGCGTCGACGGGGTGAACGATCTCGATCCCGACATCGTGATCACCGACCTGTTGCTGAAGGATGGCACCGGCGTCGACGTGGTCAAGCGGATTCGCGCACTGCACGGCCCCGAGCGGCCGGTGATTTTCGTGCTGACGAATCGCCCCAATCCGACACATCGCGCGAAGCTCGAGGAGGCCGGGGCGAACGGCTTCTTCGACAAGCAGCGCGAATACGGACTGTTGATCGACGAGCTGCGCGACGTGGCTTAAGGACACCGTCGCGACGAAGAGGAGGTGGAAAATGCGGAGAGCCCGAGCCATTCCCGTAGCGGCCGCCGTGGTGATCGCCTGTGCTGTTGCCTCCGGCGTCCTCCCTTCAACGCGCGCCGATGCGCAATCCCCGCCCGAGCACGCCTATTGGGACTCGCCGGGCATGCTCCGGACGGTGCTGCCCGCCAACGAAGGCGAGGACGCCGCCGTAACCGCGAACGTGAAGAACGCGATCGCGGCCAACGTCGGCGCGAATGCGGCGAAGATCAATGTCGAGACGCTCGTTGCCGTGGTCACGCTGAGCGGCGAGGCGCCGACGATCGCAGTTCGCGACCGTGCGCGCGAAGCCGCGTGGCTCGTCAGCGGTGTCGTCGACGTCATCGACAGGATCGAGGTCCGCGCGACGGCCTAAAGGCGCGCGCTTCAATGCGGGGATCGGAATCCCCGGCGCAAGAGCAGAAACGAAGTCGGCACGGTGACGCACAGCGCCGCCAGCATCGCCGCCGCCTTGGGAATGCCCAGCCAGTTTACTGCCGCGGCCAGAACTCCCAGCGACAGTGCGTACATCGCCCCATAGGTGAACAGGTACGCGAGCCCCGAGCGCACGCCGAGCCGCGCGTCGAACACGAACGTCGCGTGCGCCCAATAGCCGAGTGCGAGCCCCGCAACGTAGGCTGCGGTGTAGGCGATCCGGTAGTCGACGACGAGCAACAGCAGCAGGTACACCGCATAGCTCGCGGCCGTGTTGGCGGCGCCGACGACGAGGAAGCGCGCGAAGCGCATGGACGCCGGTCGCCGCGCAATCAGCGTCGCACGAGCCGCCGGAACGCCTCGTAGTCCCGGATGTAGTCGCCGGGATCGTACGCGTGCGAGGCGAGCACGAGCAGCGACGCATCGGCGCTGTAATCGTACTGGACGCCCCAGGTCCGGGGCGGCAGGTAGACGCCGCGCGCCGGGCTGTCGAGCAGGAATTCCTGGCGGTGCCTGCCGTCGTCCGCGATCACGCGGCAGCTCCCGCGCACGCAGACGAGGAACTGGTGGCACTTGCGGTGCGCATGCTGGCCGCGAATCTGCCGGCTCGACACGCCGTGCACGACGAAGAACCGCTTCACGTCGAACGGCAGGAACTCGCCGATTTCGGCGGCGACCAGATTGCCGCGCAGGTCGGCGACCTCGGCGAGGGCCTGCACGACGACGCCTTTCACGCGCGTCTTGCCGGTAGCTGCGCCGCGTCGTCGCAGCGCCCTCCCTCGCAAGCGTCGGCCCCGCGTCGCAGTAGCTCACGATGCGCGCCGGATTGCCGGCGACGACCGCGTAGGGCGGCACGGACTCGACGATCACAGCGCCGGCGCCCACCATCGCGCCGCGACCGATCGTCACGCCGGGCAGGATCGTCGCGTTCGCGCCAATCGATGCGCCTTCCTTCACCACGGTCGCGAGAAACTTCGGCGGGCGCTTCCTGCTGCGCGGGAAGCGATCGTTCGAGAACGTGGCATTCGGGCCGATGAAGACGTCGTCCTCGATGCGCACGCCGTCCCACAGCTGCACGCCGCATTTCACGGTGACGCGGTCCCCGACGACGACGTCGTTCTCGATGAACGTGTGGTCGCAGATGTTGCAGTCGGCGCCGATGCGGGCGCCGGGCAGGATATGCGCGAACGCCCAGATCCGCGTGCGCGCGCCGACCTTGCGTGTCTCGCAGAGCGCCTGCGGATGCACGGATTTACTCATGGCTGTCCCCGAACGTGTAGCGCCGCTGCACGATCGCGAGCGGGCGTCCTTTCGTATTCTCGAACGCGCGCCATGCGTAAGCGCCGACCACCGACAGGCCGAGCGCGTTGAGGGCGCCGAAACCCGCGATCAGCAGCACCGTCGTCGCGTACCCCGGCTCCGAGATGATGCCGGTCAGCCGCGCGACCAGCACGACCGCGGCATAGCAGAGGGCGATCACCAGCGCGATGCAGCCGACGGCGAACAGCAGCCGGATCGGGAGGTCGGAGAACGTGAGGCTGCTGTCCAGCATGTAGGTGATCTTCTTGCCGAGCGTCCAGCCGCTCTTGCCATGCGCGCGCGCGCGGCGCCGATACGGCACTTCGGCGCGCCGCATCCCGATCCAGACCAGTTGGCCGACGAGACTCGAGTGCGCCTCGCTGAACGCGACGAGCTCGTCGCGCGCGCGCTGGTTGCAGCCGAACACGTCGATGCCGCCTTTCGGCATCTCGGGCTGCACGAGCAGGCGGTAGGTGGCCCAGAACAACGCGGACGCCGCGCGCGCCGCGAGCGGATCGTCGCGACCTTCGCGGACGCCGCAGACGACGTCGCACGCATCGGCCTCGAGCTTGCGGAAGAACTCGAGGACGAGCTCCGGCGGCTCCTGCAGGTCGGCCGCCATGACAGCGAAATACGGCCCGCGCGCCTCGATCAGGCCGGCGCGGATGGCGGCGAACGCGCCGAAGTTGCGCGCCATGTCGAGCACCTTCGCGTGAAGACCGGTCGCAGGCAGCGCCTCGATCAGCGCCGCGAGCGAACGGTCGGGGCTGCCGTCGACGACGAGCACGACTTCGAGCGCGCCGTGGAGCTCGCCGTGGAGGCGCACGAGCGCCGCGAGCAGATCGGGAATCGCCTGCTCGTTCCTGAAAACGGGGACTACGAGCGAGTAGCGGGTCGCCATGAATTGCACGCCGCCGCGACGGCGGCGATCTCCGGGTCGGTGAGCTCAGGGTAGCACGGCAGCGTCAGGATTTCGGCGCAGGCGCGTTCCGTCCGCTCGAGCGCCGGGTGCGGTGGATCGCGCGTCCACGCCGGCTGCCGATGGTCGGGCACCGGATAATGAATGTCGGTCGCCACGCCGGCGGCCGCCAGATGCGCGCGGAGCTCGTCGCGCGGCGTCGCGCGAACGACGTAGAGATGCGAAACGTCCGCTGCGCCCCCAATCGGCGGCAGCGCGATGGCCGGATTCGCTATCGTCCGTGCGTACTCCCCGGCGATCTCGCGCCGGCGCGCGTTCCAGCGATCGACATGCGGCAGCTTGACCCGCAAGACTGCGGCTTGCAGCTCGTCCATCCGCGAGTTCATGCCGCCTTCGACCGCGACGCGGTACTTTCCGCGCCAGCCGTAGGTGCGCAATTCCGTCAGCTTCGAGGCCAGCGCCGGATCGCCGGTGACGAGGGCTCCTGCGTCGCCCAGCGCGCCCAGGTTCTTCGTCGGGTAGAAGCTGAAGCAGCCGATCGCGCCGAAGGTGCCCGCTTTTTCCCCGTCGCGTTGCGCGCCATGCGCCTGCGCGCAATCCTCGACCAGCGCGATCCCGCGCTCGTTCGCGATTCGTGCAATCGCGCCGACGTCGGCGAGACGGCCGTACAGATGAGTGACGACGACGGCGCGCGTGCGAGCGGTGATTCGCCGCGCGAAAGAGGCCGGATCCATGAGGAGCGTCGCATCGTCGACGTCAACGTAAACCGGCGTTGCGCCGACGGCACCGATCGCCGTGGTCGCGTAGCCACCGGCGTTGGCCACGGTCGCGACGTCGTCGCCGGCGCGGATGTCGAGCGCGCGCAACGCAAGCTCCAGCGCATCGGTGCCGTTGGCCACCGCTATGCAGGAAGCGGCGCCGCAGTACGCGGCGAACTCGCGCTCGAACGCCTCGACCTCGGGACCGAGGATGTAGTGGCCGCGATCCTGCACGCGTGCGATGGCGGCGTCGAGTGCCGCGCGCAGCGGCGCGTGATGGCGGGCGAGATCGTTGAGCGCGATCATCGATGCCCGGCTTCCGTCATTCGATGCAATGCGCGGCCGACATCGCGTCGCGCCACGCGGCGTCCCAGTTGCCGAGTCCAGGCTCGAGCGCCATCGTGAGAGGCACGAGCGCATGCGAGCGCGAGCTCCAGCAGAACCAGCGGTCGGGGAGAGCGTGCGGGGGCGGCACTTTGGGGGTCAGCAGATTCGCGGCCACGCTCGTCACGGGTTCGCGACGGAGCCGGCCAATGATATCGCGCGCGAAGAGATCGGGCCATCGCGCAAGCTCGGCGTCCGTCTGGACGATGAGCTTCGGTCCGAGCGAAGTCGCCTGCACCGGCGGCAGCATCAGGCCGCCTTGCGCGTTGCGTCCGAATGGAATGGCACCGACGTGATCCGGAAGGACGACGAACGCGTAGCCCTCCGCCGGCGTTTCGCTCGCGATGCGGGCCAGCGTCGGCGCCAGCGACCGCGTGTCGTCGCCCGCTGCCTGCCAGCGCGCAACCGCCTGGTGCGCGAGCATCCATTGGCTGCCGAGCAGCACGATGGCGGCAATCCACGCGAGGCCGCGCGGTCGTCGCGCCGCGGCGAGCGGCAGCGCCGCCGCCACCAGCGCGATGGCGCCGATCGCGAGCAGCACGCGGCCGCCCTCGCCGTTGGCCGCCCACGTCCAATGCGGCAGCAACAGCGCGAATGCTCCCAGCACCGCGACGACGAGTGCGGCGAGCGCGCGCCCTTTCGCGCGATCGGCCACGCCGGCGGCGAGCGCACAAAGCAGCAGCAACGCGCCCGACCATGCAAATGCAATCCGCGGCCCGGTTTCGGGTAGCGCCACGACCGCCCAGTCGAACATCGCCGGAACGTTGGCCAGCCACTCGCCGCCGAGCAACGTCGCGAGCGGCGACGATCCCGGGAAGAAGCGGAACGGATCGCCGAACAGGAGCCGGCGAAACGCGAAGTACGCCGCCGCGATCACCAACCATGGCAACGCCGCTCGCAGCGCCCCTGCCAATCCCCGCAGCAGCCCGGTGCCGCTCCCCTCCTTCCACCACGCCAGCGCGAGGATCAGCGGCACGCCGATCGTCGCCGATTCCTTGCTCATGTACGACAGCACCGTCGCCGCGAGGCTCAGGAGGCCGTAGCGGTCGCGCCACGTTCGGCTTGCGACGAACGAACACGCCGCCACCAGCAGCCAAAGCAAGGCCATTCCGTCGAAGCGCGCGGCAATCCATGCGGTGCCTTCCACTGCCGGCGCGAACCAGGCGAACAACCATCCGGCCATCAGCGCGGCGATGCGCGTGCGCGAGGTGTCCTCCCCGAGGAGCTGCCATGCGAGGAGAGCGACCAGCGCTCCATTCATCGCCTGCAGCAGCACGCTCGCGAGATGCCAGGCAAAAGGGTCGGCGCCGAGGGCTGCGTTGACGGCGAAGGAGGCCATCGTCAATGGCCGGTACTGATTGCTGGGCGGGCCCACGCCCGACACGAACGTGTGCGCGACGCATCGGACCAGGCCCTCGAATCCGTCGCAGCCGTCGAATGCGTGCAGCATTCCGAAGTCGTCGCCGACGAACCCCGATCCCAGCATCGGCCAATAGAGGACGAACGCAGCCACCGCGGGCCCCGCGAGCATCGCCCACAGCGGAACGCGCGGCGTCATCTCGAGCACGACGTATCGTTTCATCCGCGGCATCCGTTGACATCGAGCGCGCGCTGCCACGCAGGCTCCCAGTTGGCGAAGTCCGGCGCCAATGCGAGATCGACGGGCTCGAAGTGCGCGAGCGCGCGGGCTCCAGCAGTACCAGCGGTCGGGAATGACGTACGGCGGCGCGACCTTCGGCAGCACCGCGGCGCTCGGACGCAGATCGAACTGCTCGCGTTGCAGACGGCCGACGATGTCGCGCGTGAAGAGATCCGGCCACGGCGCGAGGTTCTCCTCGGTCTGCACGACGAGCTTCTGCGATATCGGCGGATTCTGGATCGGCGGCAGCATGAAGCCGATTTGCGCGTTGCGCCCGAACGGAATTGCGCCGACGTGATCGGGGACGACGACGAAGGCGTAGCCCGCCGGGGGCGCCGCGCGCGCAACCGCGGCAAGCGCGGCGGCGAGCGTCTGCGTGTCCTCGCCGGCGCGCACCCACCGCTCGATCGCCGCGCGCGACAGCATCGCTTCGCTTCCGAGCAGCGCGATCGCCGCCGTCCATGCCAGCGCGCGCGGACGTCCCGTCGCGGAAAGCGGCAGCGCTGCGGCGACGAGGCCGATGGCGCCGATCGCTGCCAGCACGCGCCCGCCTTCGCCGGTGATCGACCACCGCCATTGCGACAGCAACAACGCAAGCGCCGCCACCACCGTCAGCGCGATCGCGACGAGCGCGCGCCCCTTGGACCGCTCCGCCACCCCCGCCGCCAGCGCGCACAGCACCAGGACGCTGCCGGCGAACGCGAACACGGTCCGCGGCCCGGTCTCCGGCAGCGCGAGCGATCGTCCAGCCGAGCATCACCGGAACCTTCGTCAGCCATTCACCCTGCAGGAGCGCGGCGAGCGGCGACGAGCCCGGAAAGAAGCGGAACGGATCGCCGAAGATGAATTGCCGCAGCGCGAAGTAGCAGCCCGCGAGCAAGAGCCACGGCAACGCGGCGCGCACGGCGTCCACCAGCGAGCGCGCGATCCCACTTCGATTTCCCTCGCGGTACCACGCCAGAGCGACGATCAGCGGCGCGCCGATCGTCGCCGATTCCTTGCTCATGTACGACAGCACGGTCGCGCCGAGACTCAGCACACCATAGCCGTCGCGCCACGTCGAGCTCCGCAGGAACGCGCAGGCCGCCACCAGCAGCCACAGGAGCGAGAGCGCGTCGAACCGCGCGGCGATCCACGCGGCCGGCTCGACCGCGAACGGAAACCATGCGAAGAGCCATCCGGCCATCAGCGCCGCCGCCCGGGTCTGCGGAGTGTCGGCCCCGGCCATTTGCCACGCGAGCAGCGCGACCAGCATCGCGTTCGCCGCATGCAGCGCCACGTTGACGAGATGCCAGCCGAGAGGATCGGCTCCGACCGCGGCGTTCAACGCATAGGTCGCCATCGTCAGCGGCCGGTATTGATTGCTGGGCGGCCCCACGCCGGAGATGAACATCTGCCCGACGCACCGCGCGGTGCCGCCAGCGCCGTCGCAGCCGTCGAACGCGTGCAGCAGCCCGAAATCGTCGCCGAGGAATCCCGTCGCCAGGACCGGCGCATACAACGCCAGCGCCGCGAGCGCGGGCACGCCCAGCACGACCCACCACGGCGGGCGCGCCGTCATGAATGCCGCATGCGCTCGCCCGTCGGATCGTGCAGCGGCTGCGGTGCGAGCGACGCCGGCCGGCGCTCGCCGAGCATCTCGATCTCGAAACCCGAGCTCGCGGCCGCGACGGCTGCGGGCACGTAGCCGAGCGCAATCGACTTGCCGACGCAGTGGCCATAGCCGCCGGAGGTGATCCAGCCGACGACTTCGCCGTCGTGCCACACCGGCTCGTCGCCGATCGCATCGGCTTCGGTCGCATCCACGACGAGCGTGACGAGCCGGCGCGCGGGACGGCGCTCGCGGTCGCGCAGCACCGCGTCGCGGCCGATGAAATCCGCCTTCGCGACATCGACGAAGCGATCGAGCCCCGCCTCCGCGGGGGTGTAGATCGGCCGGTATTCGCGCGCCCAGTTGCCGAAGCTCTTCTCGAGGCGCAGCGAATTGAGCGCGCGCGCGCCGAAGTGCCGCAATCCGAGATCGGCGCCCGCGGCGAGGATCGCGTCGTACAGCGCAAGCTGGCAGTCGGCGGGCACCCAGATCTCGTAGCCGAGCTCGCCGGTGAACGAAATGCGGCCGACGTGCGCCGGCAGCAGTGCCACGTCCATCGCGCGAAACGACAGGAAGGGCAGCGCCGCATTCGAGACATCGTCGCCGGTGAGCCGCGAGAGCAATTCGCGCGATCGCGGTCCCGCGATGGCGAGGCCGAGCAGCTCGGTCCGCAGCGCGCGGATCGCGACGCCGGACGGCGGCAGATGCGCGTCGAACCAGCGCAGGTGGTACTGCTCGGCGATGCCGGAGCCGAACACGAAAAAGCGGCCGCTGCCGGGATTGGCGACGGTGAAATCGCCGATCAGCTTGCCTTCATCGTTCAGCATCGGCGACAGCGTGAGCCGGCCTGCGCGCGGCAGCCGGTTCGCGAGCACGCGCTCGAGCCACGCGCCCGCACCGGGGCCCGTCACTTCGTACTTGGCGAAGCTCGCCGTCTCGAGCAGCCCGACCGCATTGCGCACGGCGCGGCACTCGTCGCCGACCGGGCCATGCGCATTGGAGCGGCGGTACGTGACGTCCTCGACGGGCTCGACGCCAGTCGGCGCGAACCAGAGCGCGTGCTCGAGGCCGAACGCGGCGCCGAACACCGCGCCCCGCGCCTTCAGCCGGTCGTACACCGGCGTCATCCGCAGCGGACGCGCCGCCGGCAGTTCTTCGTTGGGAAAGCGGATGCGAAAGCGCCGCGAATAGTTCTCGCGCACCTTCGCGTTGGTGTACGCCATCGTCGCCCAGTCGCCGAAGCGCGCCACGTCCATCGCCCAGACGTCGAAGCCCGGATCGCCATGGATCATCCAGTTCGACAGCGCGAGCCCGACGCCTCCGCCCTGGCTGAATCCCGCCATCACGCCGCACGCGACCCAGTAATTGCGCAGCCCGCGGATCGGACCGACGACCGGATTGCCGTCCGGCGCGAACGTGAACGGCCCGTTGACGATCCGCTTGATGCCGGCGCGCTCCAGCGGGGGAAAATGGCGGAAGCCGACCTCGAGGCTGTCGGCGATGCGATCGAGATCGGGCGGCAGGAGCTCGTGCGTGAAATTCCACGGCGTCTGCCGCTCGGCCCACGGCACGCCGCCCTTCTCGTAGGTGCCGATCAGCATGCCCTTGCCTTCCTGGCGCATGTAGATCTCGCCCTCGAAGTCGATCGCGTGCAGGACTTCCTTCTGCGAAGCCACGACTTCCGGAATCTCGCCGGTGACGATGTATTGGTGCTCCATCGCGAGGATCGGCAATTCGAGGCCGGCGAAGCGGCCGACTTCGCGCGCCCACAGGCCCGCCGCATTGACGACGTGCTCGGCGACGAGATCGCCCTTGTCGGTGCGCACGTTCCACGAGCCGTCGGGTCGCTGCTCGAGACTGGTGACGCGCGTGAAGCGATAGACCTCGGCGCCGAGATTGCGCGCCGCCTTCGCGTACGCATGGGTGACGCCCGACGGGATCGACGTGGCCTTCGAGCGGGTTGTACAGCGCCCCGACGAAATGCCGCTTGTCCATCAGCGGAAAGATGCGCGCGGCCTCGTCGATGGAGATGATTTCCATCCCGAGCCCGAGATAGCGGGCGCGCGCGCAGGCGAGCTTCAGGAAATCCATCCGCTCGGGCGTGCCGGCGAGATCGACACCCGCGGTGATGTGGATGCTGCACGACTGCCCGGAGGCTTCCTCGATCTCCTTGTAGAGCTCGATCGTGTATTTCTGCAGCTTGGCGACGTTCGGATCGCCGTTCAGCGTGTGCATGCCGCCCGCCGCATGCCACGTCGAGCCCGACGTCAGCTCGTCGCGCTCGATCAGCACGACATCGGTCCAGCCGGCCTTCGCGAGGTGGTAGAGCACCGACGCGCCGACGACGCCGCCGCCGATGACGGCGACTTGAACATGGGATTTCATCAGGGAACCTGCTCCTCGGAACGCGCGTTAGAATAAGCGATCCGGCGCACGAGCGACAGCGCCGATGCCCGTCGCCGGTCCGGTTTGAAGTACTCGATCTTCTCCCTCGCCCGCAACGCGCTCTCGCATCACGAGGGCTGGCCGCGCGCGTGGCGAAGCCCGCCGCCGAAGCCGCGCTACGACGCCGTCATCGTCGGCGGCGGCGGCCACGGTCTCGCGACCGCCTATTACCTCGCCAAGGAGCACGGCCTCGCCAACGTCGCCGTGCTCGAAAAAGGCTGGCTGGGCGGCGGCAACACGGGGCGCAACACGACGATCGTCCGCTCGAACTACCACCTCGATCCCAACGCGCATTTCTACGAGCTGTCGCTGAAGCTGTGGGAGGGACTGTCGAAGGAGCTCAACTTCAACGTGATGTACAGCGCGCGCGGCGTGCTCAATCTCGTCCATTCGCCGGCCGACATGGATGCGGCAATGCGCCGCGGCAACGCGATGCGGCTGAACGGCATCGACGCGCAATTCCTGTCGCGCGACGAGATCGCACGCCGGATCCCGAACCTCGATTGCTCGCCGGAGGCGCGCTTCCCCATCATGGGCGGACTGCTGCAGCCGCGCGGCGGCACGGTCCGTCACGACGCGGTCGCCTGGGGCTACGCGCGCGCGGCCGATGCGCGCGGCGTCGACATCCTCCAGCAATGCGAAGTGACCGGCATCAGGGTCGCCGGCGGCGCCATCGCCGGCGTCGAGACGACGCAGGGCTTCATCGCGACGAGCCGGCTCGGTCTCGCGGTCGCCGGCAACTCGAGCCGCCTTGCGGCGATGGCGGGGATCACGCTGCCGATCGAATCGCACACGCTGCAGGCGATGGTCACCGAGCCGGTGAAGCCGGTGCTGGACACCGTCGTCACGTCGGGCGCCGTGCACTTCTACATCAGCCAGTCCGACCGCGGCGAGCTCGTGATGGGTGGCGACCTCGATTTCTGCAACTCCTATGCGCAGCGCGGCAATCTGCCGGTGATCGAGCATGTCGTCGGCGCGTGTCTCGCGCTCTTTCCGAGCTTCGGGCGCCTTCGGATCATGCGCACATGGGGCGGCGTGTGCGACATGACGATGGACGGCAGCCCGATCATCGGTGCGCTGCCCGTCAAGGGCCTCACGATGACCGGCGGCTGGTGCTACGGCGGCTTCAAGGCCACGCCCGCGTCCGGCTGGCTCCATGCGTACACGATCGCTCGGGGCGAGCCGCATCCGCTCAACGCGGCGTTCACGCTCGAGCGGTTCGCGCGCGGCGCGACGATCGACGAAAAAGGCGCGGGCCCGATTCCATGGGCGCATTGAGATGAGGCGTCGCACGCGATGATGCTGATCCCGTGCCCGTGGTGCGGCCCGCGCGCGCAGGCCGAGTTCACCTACGGCGGCGATGCGACGCTGACGCGCCCGGCGGTCGACGCTCCCGTCGACGCGTGGACGGACTTCGTCTATCGGCGCGACAATCCCGCCGGCCCGCACGACGAGCTCTGGTTCCACGGAGCGGGTTGCCGCCAGTGGTTCCGCGTGCGGCGCGACACGCGCACGCACGAGATCCTCGCCGCGGCCCCACGGCACGAGACACGCCGTGACGCAGCCGTTTCGTCTCGCCGGCGGCGGCGTCATCAACCGATCGCGGCGGCTGGCGTTCGAGTTCGACGGCACGCGGCACGAGGGCCATCCCGGCGACACGCTCGCCTCGGCGCTGCTCGCCAACGGCGTCCACTTCGTTGCGCGCAGCTTCAAGTATCACCGTCCGCGCGGAATCTTCAGCGCCGGCAGCGAGGAGCCGAATGCGCTGGTGCAGCTTGCGCGCGGCGAGCGCACCGAGCCCAATGTGCGCGCGACGACCGCCGAACTCTTCGACGGGCTGGTCGCCGCGAGCCAGAACCGCTGGCCGTCGCTCGCCTTCGACGTCGGCGCGATCAACGGCGCGTTGTCGCGCTTCCTGCCGGCGGGCTTCTACTACAAGACGTTCATGTGGCCGTCCTCGCCGCAGGCATGGCTGCGCTACGAGCATGTGATCCGCGCCGCGGCCGGCCTGGGCCGCGCGGCAACGGCCCCCGACCCGGATCGCTACGAGCATCAGTACGCGCATTGCGACGTGCTGATCGTCGGCGCCGGGCCCGCGGGACTCGCCGCCGCGCGCGCCGCGGCATCCGCCGGCGCGCGCGTGATCGTCTGCGACGAAGGCTCGCGCTTCGGCGGCAGCCTGATCGGCGACGAGGCTACGATCGACGGCGACGATGCGATGCCCTGGATTGCCGGAACGATGCGCGAGCTGGCGGCGAATCCGGACGTCACTCTGCTCGCGCGCACGACGGCCTTCGGCTGGTACGACGACAATCTGCTGGGACTTCTGGAGCGCGTCACCGATCATCTCGCGGCGCCGCCGCCGCACACGCCGCGGCAGCGGCTGTGGAAGGTGCGCGCAAGGTCGATCGTTCTCGCGTCGGGTGCGCACGAGCGGCCGATCGCCTATGCGAACAACGACCTTCCGGGCACGATGCTCGCGGGCGCCGCGCTCACCTACGTCAGGCGCTACGCGGTGCGGCCGGGAACGCGCGCGGTGATCTTCACGACCAATGACAGCGCTTACCGGACGGCGCTGGCGCTGCGCGACGCCGACGTCGCGATCGTCGCCATCGTCGACGCCCGGCCGGAGGCGCAGCTTACCGGCTCGTTGCCCCAGCATGCGCGCGCGCTCGGCCTGCCGATCATCGCCGCGTCCGGCATCGCCGGCGCGCACGGCGGCAAGCGCGTCGTTGCCGTCGACATCGCGCCGCTCGGCGGTGGCCCGACGCAGTGGCTCGACTGCGATCTCGTCTGCGTCTCCGGCGGCTGGAATCCCGCGGTCCATCTGTTTTCGCAGGCACGGGGCACGCTGCGCTACGACGACGCCTTGGCGGCACTGCTGCCGCAATCGTCGCCGCTGCCGATTGTCCCGGCAGGCGCTGCGAACGGCGCCTTCGGTCTTGCCGCTGCACTCGCTGACGGGCACGCGGCCGGCCTGGCGGCCGCGCGCGGCAGCAGCGTCGCGCCGGTGCTGGCGGCGCCGCAGGCAGCAGACGATGCCGCCCTGCGCACGCACGCGCTCTGGAGCGTGCCCGCCCGGAACCGCGGCGACAAGCGCTTCGTCGATCTGCAGGCCGATGTCACCGTCGACGACGTCGAGCTCGCCGCGCGCGAGGGCTACACATCGGTCGAGCATCTGAAGCGCTACACGACGCTCGGCATGGGACCGGACCAGGGCAAGACGAGCAGCGTCGTCGGCACTGCGCTCCTCGCCGAGACGACCGGCAGGACGATCCCCGAGGTCGGCACGACGACGTTTCGCCCGCCGTACACGCCCGTCACGCTCGGCGCGTTCCCGGGGCGGGAAAGCGGCGTGCATCTCGAACCGACGCGGTACTCCGCGATGCACGACTGGCACGTCGAGCACGGCGCGCGCTTCGTCAACGCCGGGCTGTGGAAGCGGCCGCATTCGTATCCGCGGGCCGGCGAGTCGCCCGACGACGCCGCGAACCGCGAGGCGAAGAACGTGCGCACGAACGTGGGCGTGGTCGACGTCTCCACGCTCGGCAAGATCGAGCTGCAAGGGCGCGACGTCGCCGAATTGCTGAATCGCGTCTACATCAACCGCTGGGACACGCTCGCCGTCGGCCGCTGCCGCTACGGCGTGATGCTGCGCGAGGACGGCATCGTCGACGACGACGGCACGACCTCGCGCCTCGGACCAACGCACTACCTGATGACGACGACGACCGTCAATGCGGTCAGAGTGATGCAGCACCTCGAACGGCTGCTGCAGATCGACTGGCCGGAGCTCGACGTCTTCGTCACCTCGGTCACCGAGCAGTGGGCGGCGGCGGCGCTGGCGGGACCGAAGGCGCGCGACGTGCTGGCGCGGATCGTCGACATCGACGTCTCGAATTCGGCATTCCCGTTCCTTGCCGTCGCTGAGTGCATCGTTCGCACTGCGAGTGGACCGATTCCGGCGCGTCTTTTCCGGATGAGCTATTCGGGCGAGCTCGCCTACGAGATCCACGTGCCCGCGAGCCACGGCCGCGCGATGTGGGAAGCGGTGATCGCCGCCGGCGCGGCATTCGGCCTCATGCCGTACGGGACCGAGGCGATGAGCACGCTGCGCATCGAGAAGGGCCATATCGTCGTCGGCCCGGAAGCCGATGGCCGCGCGACCGCCGACGATCTCGGCATCGGCAAGCTCGTCAGCCCGGCGAAATGGTGCATCGGCAAGCCGCTGCTCGATCGACCGGCGCTCAAAGGCGCCGATCGCTGGCAGCTCGTGGGCCTGACCGCGCTGGACGGCGCCAAGATGCCTCGCGCGGCGAAGATCGTCGCCGATCCCGATCACGCGCTGCCGAATCCGATGCTCGGCCACGTGACGTCGTGGTGCTGGAGCCCGAATCTCGACGCGTGGATCGCGCTGGCGCTCGTCGCCAATGGCCGCGCCCGCCATGGCGAAACGTTGTGGGCGGTTTCGCTTCTCGCCGATGCGAAGGTCCGCGTGAAGATCGGACCGCCCTGCTTCATCGATCCGGACGGGGAGCGCCTGCGTGGCTGAGCCGCCCGGCAACGCGACCGGATCGACGCGGCCCGGGCACTACGGCGCCGACCGGACTGGCGTCACGATCGCCGAAGCGACAATCGCCGCGGCGTGGAACGTGCACGGCGATCCCGCGCAGCCGATGTTCCTCGAGGAAGTGCGGCGGCTGTTCGACGTCGCGCTTCCGCTCACGCCGAACACGACGACGCGTACCGCTGCGCTGTCCGCGCTTTGGCTCGGGCCTGCGTCGTGGCTGCTCGTCGCCGGCGCGGCATCGCCGCTCGTCGACTACGCCGCGAAACGCGATGCGTTGAATGCCGCCGGCGGCGCGCTGTTCGATGTCTCCGCGGCCCGCGTCGCGTGGATGCTGTCGGGGCCGCGGGCGGCCGACGTGCTGGCGAAAGGTTGCCCGCTCGATTTCCATCCGCGCGCGTTCCCCGCGGGGTCGTGTGCGCAAAGCGTCTACGGCCACGTCAACGCGCTAATCGACAGGCGCGGCGACGATCCGAGTTTCACTATGATGGTCGCGCGGAGCTTCGCGCGCGACGTGTGGCACTCGCTGGTCGGCGCGGCAGCCCAGTACGGCGTCGACGTCGGCCCACCGCGACCGTTTCGCTGAGCGGCGAGCCGGGCGTCTGCGCTGTGCTAGTCCGCTATCGACCCAACATGACGGCCACTGTGCTCCAAACCGGCTGTTGGAAACCCGGCAAGCCGCCGTCCAACTTGTGGCAGCGGTGCGCCGTGCCGCGGCTTTGCGTCGCGCCCTGCATGCCGTGGTTGAGGCAGTTTGCGCTCTGGCTGCAATGGTAGTCAGGCAAAGATCGCAAGGCGCGATTCTTTCCCGGCGCCGCCTTGTTCGGTGGCGTGAATCTATTTCGCCTCGTCAACCATCTTGATGGTCTTTTCCTCAACTTCTTTGGCAACCTGAACCAATGCCGCATCCTGAGATAGTGCTGAAAGCATTTGCACCGGCTTGATAAGGCCGATTTTCGTCTTGCCCTTCTCGGTAAAGACCGAAATGCGACACGGTAACGCCATGTTGAGGCGCATATCGGCGGACAAGACTTTCGCCGCCTGCCCCGGATTGCACACCTCAAAGACCTTGCACTCTTCATCAAATGCGATGCCTTTGCTGCGGAGGGTGGTCCCCAAGTCATGGACATGTAGCACCCCGAAGCCATGGCGTACCACTGCTGATGAAAGGTCCGTCGATGCCTGGCTGAATGATTTATTGGTTTCAACTATGTAGTACATGAAATCACCTCACTTGCTGAAGCTTCCGATAATGCCGCCTCTACCCACTTCCATCGTCATGAGCTCGAGGGTCATCGGGGACTTATCGCTCGAATCGGCGTGGCGCGCTCACCATGCCTCCGGTTGAATCTGGGTGATGCGTCCCCCTGGGAGTTGTACCGTCGCCGCTGTTGGCGACGTGAACGTGATCGTCATGCCGCCATCGTTGCCCATCATCGCGGGCATCTGGTACATGCACGACGCACACTGACCACCGCGGTATTTGTCGAGCGTTCCCGTGGCCGCCACACCGCCCCCGGCATTGGCAAGGTCCCCGACGACCAGATACCAGAGCGGGTCACCGCCCGCACCATAGCTGTACATCGTGACGACCATGACCCCATGGTGCACCTCGATGTTGTAGCCCGTGCCTGATTCGTTCGGATTCCACCACAATCCGGTTACCGGCGTGAAGGCAAGCGGAGCCGCACCGCCACCCGGTTGCGCAACAGCTCCGGGAATCGTGTAGCCGGTCAGCATCGCGGTACTGGTGGCGTCTTTCATCATGACCATTCCCACGCCGGGCGCGTACCAGACATCGCGGACATAGCCCGAACCGCGCTGCTCATGCACGTGGAGAGCGTTGGGAAAGGTACCGGCAAGGGTGGTCACGGTTTCCAGGGCGTCCGCTTGGTAGCTGCTCATATAATTCTGTCCACCCATCATGCTGCCCGAACCCATGACGCCGGCGTGCCACGTCTCCATGTTCTGGTAGCCACCGCCGCCCATCATGGTTCCCGGCATCACCGGATTCTTCAGCAGCCACTCCGGACTGGTGAACGTCATCATCGAGAATTGACTGCCCTGCGGGTCTGCGCCCGCACCGCCGTAATAGTGCATGCCGTCGGGGTCCATGCGGAAGAAGTCGGTCGAATCGGGCGCGCAACTGACCCCGACGACGCACGTGTAGGTCATGTGCATGGCCGTCAGACCGGATGCTCCCGCCCAGGTTTGTCCGGTATGCATGACGGCGGTCGAGGATGACCAGGGGCCGCTGGTGTACATGTAATCGTAACGCGCACCATCGACCAAGGGGAAATACACGGTGGTGGAAACCGAGCCGCCCATCATCTGACCAAAGCTCGTGCCGGAAATCAAAGAGAACAACAGAACAGCCAACCGCCTGAACATGATTACACTCCCGAATCGTAGAAATTTACTTGCCGAGCTGCACGTGCCGCGAATGGGTGCCTGCTCATCATCAATTGCTCGTTTGCATTGGTGGAGCCCGTTGACGGTTCGCGATAACCGCCAGCCACTTCCCATCGCGTCCCGCGTGGTCTAGCTAAGATCCGAGATCGCGCCGCTTCTGCTCGAACTCGTCCTTGTCGATCTCACCCTTCGCATAACGCTCGCGGAGGATGTCGAGCGCCGCCTTCGCGCCCGCACTCCCCTGCGCTCCTGACAATTTCCCGATGAAGCTCCGCGCCAACAGCACCGCGACGACGACGATCAGGCCCCAGAACAGCAACATACCGACCCGCCGAATCCCATTCCGCCCCACCCGTATCCGTCGTACATCATTCACCGCTCCATTGGTTACGATCGCGAGCCACCTAACCACGCGTACGCCCGTGATCGGCGATCTGGCGCCAGGTCTTGCCGGCGTCAGCGGTGGTGTAGATGCCCCGCTCGAACGTTGCGATTGCGTAGTTCGAAGGTGCTGCCGGGTCCGGGGCGATATAGGCAACCGCATCGTTGGTCAGCGTCGGCAAGCCGATTTCCGTGTGTGCTTGCGTCGCCAGATCCACGCGGTACAGATGCGGTCGACCGTCGTGGCTTGCGAACCACAGGTACTTGCCATCGAGCGAAAATTGGACCGACAGCACCTGCCCGGTGGCAGCCATGCGCTCGAAGCGGTCGCCACCATCGCGGGACAGGAACAGGCCGGTTGCGGTTGCGACGGCGAGGGTTCGCGCATCCGACGGATGCACGGCGAGCGCCGAAACCTTTCCGGCAAGTCCGTTGGCCTCCGCTCGGCGCCAGGCAAAGCCGTCGTTCAACGTGACCCAGATCCCCGCTGTCTTCATGCGAGCGTTCGGCTCCGCGTTGTAGACGTAGACGGCCGGCGTGTCGTATCCGGTCGCGATCAGATGGAAGTCGGCCTTGCCTTCGAGCCCCAGCTTGTCCCACGTGCGACCACCGTTATTGCTGCGGACCAATCCCAGCGGATTGACGAGGCCGGAGCCCGGCGGAGGGTGGCCGCTCGAGTAGAAATATTTCCGCGTTGCGGAGAACCCCATGTAATCGTGCGGCGGTCCCGGGATGACGGACCATTGACCTTCCTTATAGGTAGCGAGCCCATGGTGGCTCGCCACATAGAGTGTCTTGCCGTCGGCGCCATACGCAAGGCCGTGAATGTGCTGCAACGTCACGGTGTCGGCGAGCGCAGCGCTCGCGACGGCAAGCAGCGCCAGCACCGGCAGCCAAGCCTTGTCAGTTCGTTTCATTTGCCCTCCCGAATGCATCGTCGCTCCGGACCGCGAATTCGCCGCCGCCAATACTGGCTGCTATCGTTCTCGTGCCGCCATAGCCAAAGGCTGCGCGGCGAATCGTGCCGATCAAGCGGGCTCATTTGGCGTCACGGCCCCAGCCGCGCTGCAATTGTTCCCGCTGCTCCTTGGTGAGCGTCGCGTCGACCTGCTTCTGCGCGTCCACGCCTGCGGTCCACATTTGCTGGCGGAGCGTTTCCAGACTTTTGAACGCCTTGCCGACGGCGGCATCGTCACCTTTGCCCGACGCCATGAGTTCGCGCAATTGGAACTGCTGCTGCTGCATCTTGCCCATCAATTCCCAGTGCTTGGTGGACAGGCCCTCCTGGATCTTGGTGATCTTTTCGCGCTGGTCGGCGCTCAGGTTGAGCGCGCCCAGATAATCCGCGCCATAGCCGCCCATCATTCCCGCTCCGGGGCCGTAGCCGCCGTAGCCGTACATCATGCCGGGGCCCATGCCGTAGCCAGCGTAACCACCCATCATCCCGGGTCCGTAGCCGCCCTGACCCTGACCGTAGCCGTACATCATGCCGGGGCCGTAGCCACCTTGCCCTTGGCCATAGCCACCCATCATTCCGGGTCCGCCGCCCATCTGGGCATAGGTCAGAGGGATGGTCACTGCAACCGCTACTGCCGCGAGCGTGGCGGCGATGGTGCGCTTCTTCATGGATTTCTCCTTGGTATTGGTTTCGGGGCGAGACGTGATAGTTGATGCCTTCATGTCGATCTCCTTGGAAGGATCCGGACGATGGGCGTTTGCCCATGCCGAACGAGATGCAGCCAACGGCGCGACCCGGCGAGCGGGAAGCGCGGTCGCCGGTCGGCGGTACACCGACTGGCGGAACGGGCTGGCTTATAGCCTGAGGTGGGCGAAGCGGAGGTAGGCCGTCACATCCGGGGGTGGATGTGCGGCCGGCGCCAATTGGAAGGCTGGCGGAAGCGCGACGGCAACGCCGATGTCGCGATCGGCGACGATCAGCGGCTGGGCATCGGGTTGATCGCCGAGGGGTGGAAGCTTGGTTACGACCGGAATGTCGGACTTGCAGAACTGCTCGCAGCCGACCGGCGTGCCTTCATCAGAGGAATGTTGGCTTGCACTCGCGGCGACTGCATGAACCGGCGCGATGCTCGGCTCAACCCAGCCACACGCATGCGCAATCCCTACGAATAGCGCGAAGAGCCACACCCCGAGCGCGACGCCGGTTATGGTCTTGCGCTGCTGACGGAATGGCCTAACCACGCTCATGCGACCTCATGACGGTAATGAAGTTCCGGTCCAGACCGCGTACCGATTCAGAATTTGATCCAAGTCAATTCCATTGCTTGGCCAAGCAGTAGCAATCAATCCAAGGGAATGTTTCACGCTAGGCAGCGGCCGCAAGGTCGTCGTTTGCCTCGGCTCGTATTGCACGGTGCTCCCATACGATGCCGCCCTGGCATCGTTCCGTCCAGTGTGGCCCGGCTCACCGCTCGTTTGCCGTGTGCAGATCACTTCGCGACCGCCGCTTGTTCTTCAACGGCCGACGCGCACGACCAAACGCACGACGCTTAGGTTCACGCGATTGAACCTGTCCATTTACTTGCTCTTCTGCTTGACGACCCATACCACGAGGCCGATAACCGCGAGGGCAAGCAGGATCGGAACCAATAGCCCGCCATATCCAGCCATCCAGCCAGCGCCGTAGCCGCCCATCATGCTGGGACCGTAACCACCTTGTCCTTGCCCGTACATCATGCCGGGTCCGTAACCCGCTTGTGCTGGACCTTGTGCGGGACCTTGCGCTTGCCCTTTGCTTGGCACTTGCGCTTGGCCGTACATCATGCCGGGTCCCGTTTCGTCGCCGCGCGACGCTGCCGTCGGCGGCGCCGGGGCGGCTTCGGGAACCGCCTGCACAAGCGCGACGGGTACGGTCACTGCAATTGCCAATGCCGTGATGGCCGCGGCGATTGTCAGTTTCGTCATGTGTCTCGTCATGTGTTTCTCCTTCGTGATCCTGTCGCAGCGTGCCGTGGTGTCGGGCGGAGTGATCATGAGGATCACATTCAGCGCCGCGTCCGTTCATCGTTCATTGCTCAATCCTCTGATTCTGGTACGCGAAATTCCCGACTCCGGGTTCGGCGTGTGGCAATCTCGCCGCTTGGATGTGACAACCCTGCCAGCCGAGACAAATGAAGTCTGACTTTGGATTCTTGGCAATTTACCCTGACACCCCGCCAGCGTCGGTGCGGCGGCGAACATAGCCCTACTTACTGCAACGGTTGGCTTCGTACTGGCGAAGGCGCCATTGGGGTGACCGCACGTCAGGGTCAGAGTGGGCGAGCTGAGAGTTGCAATCCGGCGTCGGCTTGTGGCCGATCCCGGCCCCCGACCATCCGGCGAAGCGGGTGAAATTGCAGAGACGCCGTACCGCGCTGCGCGCGTCGAGACGGGTTCGCGCTCTAGGCGACCGAGGGCTGCAGCAGGTCCTCGAGCAGCGACGGCAGCGCACCCGCGTCGCTCGCGAGCGCATCGACGGCCCGCTCGATCCTCGCTGCGCGTTCGCGCGCCGAGAACCGGCGCCGCGAGCTCGCGATATTTCGCGCGCAGCTCGTCGTCGCTCAACGGGTTCTCCGGATTGCCGCGCGCCCGCGCCGGATTCGAGACGAGCGCGCGACCGTCCTGCAGCGTGATGCGCACGCGCGCCCAGCGCTCGGCCGGGAAGCGATCCGAGAAGGCGTGATCCTCGTCGACGGTCGTCGCGGCGACGAGACGCGCCACTTGCGCGTTATCGAGCCCCAGCGCGCCTACCTCGTCCGCGCCGACATGACCGAAGACGAGCGCCGCGGCAACCGGAAACGGAAGGCTGTATTGCGCTTCATCGGTGGCGCGCGGCATCGGGCACTGCGAGCCCAGCGCTACCGCCTCATGAAAGCTCTCGATGCCGATTTTCACGATGTCGGCCGCCGCGAATCCGTGCGCGCGCTGCAGCTCGAGCGCCGCTTCGATCGCAGGCTGTGCCCACCGGCACACCGGGTACGCCTTGAAGTACTGCTCGCAAATGCGCCAGCGCGATCCGAGGTCGCCGAAGAACGGAGCCGTGTCGTCGCCCTCGATCGTCAATGCCGGCGCGCCGGTGAAGTCCTCGGCAGCAAGCAGCGCTGCGCTGACGCCAGCGTGCGCGCCCCAGCCGGAGCCGTCCTTCACCATCGATGGATGATCGCAGGCGCGCATGATCTGCCCGCGCGGACCGAAGTATTCGGCGATGCCGAGCGCGTGCCGCGTACGCTCGTGGTCGAGCCCGAGCAGCCGCGCGCCGATCGCCGCGCACCCCAGCGCATTCCACGCGCCGGAGCAGTGAAACTCGCGCGCGCTCGAATGCAGCGCGATGCCGGCGCGCGTCGCGATCTCGTAGCCCAGCACGAGGCAGGCGAGGAATTCGCGCCCGTCGACGTCGCCGCCGTTCGCCAGGCTGCGCGCCGTCGATCAGCGCAAGCAGCGCGGGCAGCACCGCCACGCCCGAATGCCCTTTGGTCAGCACATGGCCGTCGTGGGCGTCGAGCGAGTCGATCGTGGTGGCGCCCGCGAATGCGGCGCCCGCCAGCCCTGCGCGCCGGCCGTCGAACAGGATGCGCGCGTTGCGGTCGCTGCCGCAGAGCTGCGTTGCCGCGTACGTCCGGCCGATAGCGGACGCCGGGGTCCGGCTGCCCGCGGCGGCGACGCCGATGAGATCGAGCAGGCTCCGCCGCGCGCTCGCGACCGCTTCGTCGGGCAGCGCGTCGAAGACGACTCCATGCACGAACGACGGCACGTCCGCGAACGCAGCGCCTTTCCTTGCGGCGCGATCGCCTTCCGCCATCGCCGGCGCCTCGTCAGATCAGTCCGTTCGCCTTCAGAAACCCTTCGGCCACTTCTTCCGGCGTCTTCTTGTCGACGTCGACGGAGGCGTTGAGCTTCGCCATCGTCTCGTCGTTGAGCTTCGCCGAGACGGAATTCAGCGCATCGGCGATCTTCGGATTCTTGTCGAGGATTTCCTTGCGCACGACCGGCGTGAGGTTGTACGGCGCCGCGTAGCCCTTGTCGTCCTTCAGCACGACGAAGTTGAACGCCGGGATGCGGCCGTCGGTCGCGAACACGACCGCCGAATCGACCTGCCGGTCCCTGAGCGCGTTGTAGGTGAGCCCCGTATCCATCCGCTTCACGTTCTCGCGGTCGAACTCGAAGCCGTACGCCGTCTGCCAGCCAGGCAGGCCGTCCGGCCGCGCGTAGAACTCGGCGTTCGACGCGAACGTGAGCTTGGCGCCGCCGTTGATCGCCTTCGCGAGGTCGCTCATTGTCGCGATGCCGCGCTTTTGCGCGTCGTCCTTGTTCATCGCGAACGCGTACGTGTTGTTGACGGGCGACATGTTGAGCCAGACGAGGCCTTTCGCGGCGTCGAGCTCCTTGATCTTCTGGTACGCAGCCGCGGGGGTCGGGAACTTGTCGGTGATCTTGTAGAAGACGCCGAGCCCGGTGCCGGTGTACTCCCAATAGACGTCGATCTGCCCATTCTCGAGCGCCGAGCGCACGGCCGCGGTGCCCATCCCCGCCTTGCGGTCCGGCGCGAAGCCCTTGGCCTTCAGCAGCGCGACCGTCATCGCCGTCATGATCTGCTGCTCGGTAAACGCCTTGCCGCCGACCACGATCGTCTGTGCGGCCGCACCCCCGCAAACGAGACCCGCGAGCGCAATCCCCGCGAGCAACCTTGCCAACGCCTGTCTCATGCTGAATCCTCCTGGGGCAAACCGCTTGTTCACGAATTCCGCAGCGGATTGACCCCGCGCGGCACGAGCCAATACTGCGCCTGACCAAACAAAAAATCCACGGCGACCGCAAGCAGCGCCGTCGGAATCGCTCCCGCCAGCATCATCGCGTGCTGCTGGAGATCGATGCCCGTGAAGATGAGTTCCCCCAGCCCGCCGCCACCGATCAGGAAAGCGATCGGCGCGGTGCCGACGTTGACCGCCATCGCGGTGCGGACGCCGGCGAAGATGACGAACAGCGCATTCGGCAGCTCGACGCGGGCCAGGATCGCCGAAGGTCCCATGCCCATGCCGTGCGCGGCGTCGACGAGATGCGGCGGCACCGCGCGAATCCCTTCGTACGTATTGCGAATGATCGGCAGCAGCGTCGCGATCCACAGCCCGACGATCGCGGGCAGCGCGCCGATGCCGAGCAGCGACATCATCAGCGCAAGCTTGCCCAGCGTCGGGATCGACGTGACGAGGTTGACCGCCTGGATCGCGCCCTCCGCCCAGCGCGCCATCCATGGCCGCGACAGCCAGACCCCGATACCGACGCCGGCGACGATCGCGGCCGAACCCGACACCGCGACCAGCACGAGATGCTGCTTCGTCAGATAGACGATGTCCTTGTTGTACGTGAGGATCTCGGCGGCGAGCCCGCTCGCGTAGAGCCCCCACGCGATCGCGAGCGCGATGCCCGCGAGCACCATGTAGGGCATCTTCGAGCGGGTCGCGATTGCGGCCGTGCTCATCGCGACCCTCCGTCGCCCAGCCGCGCGGCGACGGCGTCGCGGGTGACGATTCCCACGACGCGTCCGGCGGCGTCGACGCAGCGGAGCGCGGTCGCGCCGTGCGCGAGGAACAGCGAGGCGACGCGGCGCAGATCGTCGTCCGGAGAGACCGCCGGCGCCGACGAGGCCGCTTCGACGGAAGTACCCGTCGTCATGACATCGCGCACCCGGATGAGACGCAGCCGTTTCAGCGTCCGGTCGCTGCCGACAAAGCCCGCGACGAAGTCGTCGGCGGGATGCGCGAGCATCTCGTCGGGTGCGGCATACTGGACGAGGCGCCCGGAGTGAAAGATCGCGATGCGGTCGGCCATCTTCACCGCCTCGTCGATGTCGTGGCTCACGAACAGGATCGTCTTGCGCAGCTTCTCCTGCATGCGCAGGAACTCGTCCTGGATCGCCTCGCGATTGACCGGGTCGAGTGCTGCGAACGGCTCGTCCATCAGCAACACGGGCGGATCGACCGCGAGCGCGCGTGCCACGCCGACGCGCTGCGCCTGTCCGCCCGACAATTCGTTCGGGTACCGGTCGGCGAACTGCCCGGGCGGCAGCGCGAGCAGCGACAGGAGCTCCTCGGCACGCGCGCGACGGCGGCCCGGCTCCCAGCCGAGGAGGCGCGGCACCACGCCGATGTTCTCGGCCACCGTCATGTTGGGGAAGAGACCGATCTGCTGGATCACGTAGCCGATGCCGCGGCGAAGCAGCACCGGATCGACCGTGTCGGTATCGCGGCCGGCGAGAAAGATCTTGCCCGACGTGGGCGCCACCAGCCGGTTGATCATCCGCAGCGTGGTCGTCTTGCCGCAGCCCGACGGACCGAGCAGCACGCACGTCTCGCCTTCGCCCACCTCGAAGCTCACGCCGTCGACGGCCGTCGACCGTCCCTCGCGCGGACGCATAGCTCTTGCGCAGCGACTCGAGGCGGATCATCGGCTCACGCGGCAGCGGCGGGCGCTGCCGTTCCCTTCGGCGTCAGCCGCTTCTGCAGCCACAAGAGCGAGGAGTCGGCGGCGATCGCGAGCAGCCCGAGCGCCAGCGCGCCGGTGATGAGCTGGCGGATATCCGATTGCGAGATCCCGCGGCTGATGAAGGTGCCGAGGCCGCCGGCGCCGATGTACGCGGCGATCGCGGTGACGCCGATGTTGATGACGACCGCGATCCGGATGCCCGCGATGATGACCGGCAGCGCGATCGGAATCTCCACGCGCGCGAGGCGCTGCGGCACCGACATCCCCATTGCGATCGCCGCCGAGCGCAGCGCCGGGTCGACGTTGCGGATCGCGGTGTACGTGTTGCGAATGATCGGCAGCTGCGCGTAGAGCATCGCGGCGATGACGGCCGGCAGCCAGCCGATCCCCTGCCCTATCTTCGACAGGATCGGGATCAGGACGCCGAAGAGCGCGATCGACGGGATCGTCATCACGATCGAGCCGAGGTACAGGACCGTGTCGGCCGTGCGCTCGCTCTGCGTGATCGCGATGCCGAGCGGAACGCCGGTGACGATCGCCACGCCGACGGCGACGCTGACGATCGACAGGTGCTCGAGCGTCCGCTCGCCGATGGCGGGCAGGTTGTGCAGGATGAACGCCAGCGTTTCCAACGCTTCTCCCGGAGGGCCCCGCGCACCGCGACTTGCCGCGGCGCGCGCCAGTGTTTCAAATGCGTCCGGATTGGTCAATCATCGGCGCGGCGCCGGGTGCGTCCCGCCCAAAACATGCGATAGTTGCGGCTCGACCACTTCGTGAACACCGCCGACGCCATGACCGCCCCGACCGCTCCGCGCCTGTCCCTTCTCCAACGCCTCGACCAGGGTCCCGTGATCTGCGCCGAGGGCTACCTGTTCGAGCTCGAGCGGCGCGGCTACCTGCAGGCCGGCGCGTTCGTGCCGGAAGTGGTGCTCGAATATCCGGCGGTCGTCACGCAGCTGCATCGCGACTTCGTCCACGCGGGCTCGGACGTCGTCGAGGCGCTCACCTATTACGCCCACCGCGAGAAATTGCGCGTCGTCGGCCGCGAGAACGAGCTCGAATCGATCAACCGGCTGGCGCTCGACCTGGCGAAGGCCGTCGCCAAGGATACCGGGGCGCTGTTCGCCGGCGACATTTGCAACACCAACATTTTCGATCCTGCCGACCCCGCGTCGCACAAGCTGGCGCGCGCGATGTTCGAGGAGCAGGTGCAGTGGGCGGTCGACGCGGGCGTCGACTACATCGTCGGCGAGACGTTCTCGTGGGCGCAGGAAGCGCTGATCGCGCTCGACGTGATCAAGGCGGCGAAGCAGACCGCGGTGATCACGCTCGCGATGCACCAGGAGGACGTGACGCGCGACGGCGTGGGCGTGGCCGACGCGTGCAAACGACTCGCCGATGCCGGCGCGGATGTCGTCGGCCTCAACTGCATTCGCGGGCCGGAGACGATGCTGCCGCTCCTGAAGGAAATCCGCGGATCGGTGAAGACGCACATGGCGGCGCTGCCGGTGCCCTTTCGCACGCACGAAGGCGAGCCGTCGTTCCAGTCGCTGCGCGACACGCACTGGCACGGCGACTGGGGCAGCCGGCCGTTCCCGACCGCGCTCGACCCTTTCACCTGCAACCGTTTCGAGATCTGCCGATTTCGGACGCGCGGCATTGGCGCTCGACATCCGCTACCTCGGCGTCTGCTGCGGCGCGGGTCCGCATCACATTCGCGCGCTTGCCGAAGCCGTCGGCAAGCATCCGCCGGCGAGCAAGTATTCCGCCGACATGTCGAAGCACGCGTTCCTGGGCTCGCACGAGCGGATCAAGCAGGTGCAGAAGGATTACGCGGAAAAGCTGTAACACACTTGGATTCCCGCGTCCGCGGGAATGACGAACGCCCGTAGGCTCGCCACCCCGATCGTATGCGCCTAGTCGGCGCGCTGCGGGATCGCGGGATCGATCGTGTAGTAGTCGCCCGCGTGGGCGACGAAGATCTGCGTCGTCGTCGTCAATCCCGTCGGCGCATCGAGCGTTCCCGCGGCGATCTGACGACCTAGCTCTCCGGCAGCCGCTCCCAGAACACGCTCGCGCCGCATTCGCCGCAGAAGCCGCGGCGCGCCATCTCCGATGAGCGATACCACTTCAATCCGCGCGATTCGGTCAGCGTGAGCGCGGATTTCGGCGCTGCCGTGTACGCGCCGACGTGCCCATGCGTCCTGCGGCACATCGAGCAATGGCAGAGAACGACATCGCGCAGCGGGCGCGCGACCGTGTAGCGAACGCGCACCGCACAGGCAGCCGCCGGTGGCGAGGGGTTCGGGATTCGTCATCGCGTCAGTGTGACAGCAGTTGTCGCGCCTCGACGAGATTCGCCGCGTCGAACTCGGCCACGAAACGACGCCTCCACGAAACAACGGGCTCGCCGTCGCCGACGGCAAAAAAAACCCCGCGATGCACTCGCGGGGCTTCGAATTGGTAGGCCGTGCAGGGATCGAACCTGCGACCAACGGATTAAGAGTCCGCTGCTCTACCAGCTGAGCTAACGACCCAATGCGAATTTGGCTGCGCGGCGGACCCCTAGTCTACCGAAATCGGTGCGGAATTCACGACTCGGCGCGCTAGCAGCAGCGACCTGGTAGGCCGTGCTGGACTTGAACCAGCGACCAACGGATTAAAAGTCCGCTGCTCTACCACCTGAGCTAACGGCCCGCCGAAAGAGGCGAATTATAGCTCGATTGAGCGGCGTCCGCCTCAATGCAGATCGGCCGCGGCGCGGCCTCCGCGCCATTGCGTCTCGATCGTGCGCCGAGCTGTCGGCCGCCTGCGTCGACTCGCGATCGCTCGCTGCCCCTTGCCTTCGGCGGGGCCCCGGCTCGCCGCTCGCGCCGCTAGTGCGTCTCGCGCAGCAGGAAATCGGGCAGCGTCGCGACGTCGATGCCTTCCTCCGCCAACTCCGCGGACTCTTCCTTCGACGCCTGGCCGCGGATGGCCCGGGCGGGCGCTTCGTCGTAGTGGATCTTGCGCGCTTCCTCGGGGAACCGCGGTCCGACGTTCTCGGTGTTGCGGACGATTTCGCGGAGCTTGGCGACGATTTCGGCTGGAAGACCGGCGATCGCTTGCTGCGGCGCCGCGACCTCCGCGCCGGGGCGACGCCAGCGGGAGCCTGTGGGCGCGGCAGTCGCGCCGGCGCGCACGAAGACCTTGGCCGAGGGCACGCGCGCGACACCGGCGTCGTCGCACACCGGGCAGCGGACCATCTGCGCCTCCGACTGGCGCGCGAAGTCGTCGCTCGAGGCGAACCAGCCCTCGAAACGGTGCCCCTGCCCGCACGCCAGTTCGAAAATGATCATGATTCGGAAAACGTTTTTTGCACGTCGCCGGTTGACTACGCGGCCCGCTCCACCCGCCAGACCTGGTACTTGAGCGCCGCGAGGCAACCCCCGACGATCGAAAAGAAGGCAAGAAACGAGCCGATCGCCAGCGTCGACAGGCCCGTGATCCCTTGTCCAATCGTGCAGCCCAGCGCCGTCACGCCGCCGAAACCCATCAGGATGCCGCCAACGACGTGGTTGACGAGATCCTCGGTCGTCGAAAAACCTTCCCAGCGGAACGTTTTCGTCGCCATCGCCATCGCTGCGGCGCCGACGATCATACCGAGAACGCCGGCGATGCCGAACGTCAGCACGCGGGACGTATCGGTCCAGTAGACCAGAAGCTCGAGCAGGTAGGCGACCGGCGCGACGAAGCTGAACGACTCCATGCGCCCCGAGTTGGTGGCGACGAACTTCTCCTCCAGCGTGGCCGGATCCTCGGCGAGATGGCCGAGGTGCCCGGAGAGATACCAGCCCGCGACGATGACCGCGCCGATGACGACGCCACCGACGATCATTTCGCGCGTCGTGCGGAATGCGCGGTTGGCGAGCACCCACACCGCGATTGCCGCCGCCACGAGCCACGGCACGATCGCCGTCGCCGGCCCCGGCAGGCCGAGCTTTGCCAGCACCGCGGGCAGGTCCGACGTCGCGGCACCCACGTCGAAGCGAACGGGATCGAGCGCCACGGTGCGCCAGACGACGAAGAGCCCCTTCAGCGTCATGTAGGCGGAGATCCCGAGGAAGACGAGGACGATCAGCGATTTCAGGTTGCCGCCGCCCAGGCGGATCAGCGTCCGGCTGCCGCACCCGGACCCCAGCGTCATCCCGAAGCCGAACAGGAAGCCGCCGGCCAGCATCGACAGCCACGCGACCCGCGGACCCGTGTAGATCGACTTGGCGAGATCGATGAGGCCGCCCGCCTGCAGCGCCGCGGCGCCGGCGATGGCAACCGCGATGGCGAGCGCCCACATCCGCATCCGGCGCCAGTCGCCGAAGTTCGCCGCATCGGCGATCGCGCCCATCGTGCAGAAGTTGACGCGCTGGCCGACGGCGCCGAAGACGATCCCGAGCAGGAAGGCGCCGCCGGTCACGACGGCCGGCAGGGTATCCGCTCCGGACATCCGGAAATTATGGCACGCGACCCCATGCGATCCGAATCGGGCGGGCGAATGACCCCATGCGCCCCAGTCCCCCGTTTGAAGCTTCACGAGCGATCCACCCTTGCATCCCGAACCAAGGAGAAAGCATGAACACGAGTTCCCGGCAACCGCGCGCAGCGAAGGCGATTGCTGCAAAGTGTGCGCTCACTGTCAGTATCTTGGCCGCGGCCGTCGCGGGCGTTTTCGCGAGCCTCCCTGCCGCGGCCGTCGGGCGGATGGGCAATCTCGACATCCTCACGCGCGGCGACGGCCAGGTGCTGCCGGTCTACGCCGGGCGGTGGCCGGAACTGGGTCGTCGGCACGCCGGGCCAGGAGTATTCGATCCGCTACTGCAACGGGACGCCCCGGCCGCGTGCTGGCGGTGATGAGCGTGGACGGCGTCAACGTGGTGAGCGGCGACACCGCGTCGCCGTCGCAGTCGGGCTACGTGCTGAACGCCTACGAGTGCGCCGACATCCAGGGCTGGCGCAAGAACATGGCGCGCACCGCCGCGTTCTATTTCACCGAGCTGCCCGATGCCTATGCGACGCGGACGGGCCGGCCCGAGAACGTCGGCGTGATCGGCGTCGCGGTCTTCCGCGAAAAGCAGCCGCCGGTGACATGGCGCCGTCCGTACAAGGACAAGCTCGCGAGCGACGAAGCGCGCGCCGACGCTCCTGCCGGGGCACGGGAGCCTCCCGCCGCCCGCGCGTTCGGGCAGGACGCGCAGGCGAGCGCCGACGCGATGAGCCCGCGCGAGGAAGCCGCCGGACGATTGCAAGGAGCGCCGGCGCAATCGCAATCGATGCCGGTCCCGGCGCCGATGTCGAAGCTCGGCACGGGCCACGGCCGCAGCGAGGATTCGCCCGCGCAGATGGTCCGCTTCGAGCGCGAGAGCGCGACGCCGAACGAGACGATCGCGATCTACTACGATCGCCGCGAGAACCTGGTCGCGATGGGCATCCTTCCGCCGCCGGTGATCGCGCGCTCGGCGAATCCCAATCCCTTTCCCGGCTGGCCGCGCTTCGTTCCGGATCCGCCGACGCGCTGAGCGTCACGCGTCGCGCCGGGCTCGCCGTCCGACGCGGCGCCGGTTGCGGGACTCACCCCCGCCTCGCATACTCGCGGGCGATGCCCGCGCCCGCGCTCGCCGCCGTCCCCCGGACCGACCCAGGTGACGAAGACCTGATGCTTTCGTACGCGGGAGGCGATGCTGCCGCATTCGACGCGCTGTACGCGCGGCACAAGGGCGGCGTGTATCGCTACCTCGTCCGCCACTGCGGCAACGCCGGCATCGCCGACGAGCTGTTCCAGGACGTCTGGATGAACGTGATCCGCGTGCGCGCGAGCTACGAGCCGACGGCGAAATTCACGACGTGGCTCTACCGGATCGCGCACAACCGGCTGATCGACCACTGGCGCGCGAGCGGCCGCGTCGAGCTCGTGAGCGCCGGCGGCGGTGACGACGGCGACGACGATCCCCTCGCCGCGATTCCGGCCGCGCGCAACGACGAGCCCGAGGTGCGCGCGGCGGCGACCGAGATCGGCGCGCGTCTGCGGCAAGCGCTCGCTGCGCTGCCCGCCGCGCAGCGCGAGGCGTTCCTGCTGCATCAGGAAGGCGGGCTCGAGCTCGCGGAAATCGCGGAGCTGACGGGCGCCGGCGTCGAGACCGTGAAGAGCCGCCTCCGCTACGCGCTCACGAAGCTGCGCGCCGAACTGGGAGACTTGAAGTGAGCACGCCGGACCCGAACGACCTTCGCGACCCGCGCCTCGACGCAGCGTGGCGGGCGGCCTCGCATGAGGAACCGCCGGCCGCGCTCGACGACGCGATCCGCGCCGCTGCCCGGCGGGGAGTCGGCGCGGGCCCGCAGCCGGCCGACGCGAAGAAGGCTGCGGTGCCGAGCGCGCTGCGCCCCGAACGTTGGTGGATGCCTCTGGCCGCCGCCGCGACCATCGGCGCGATTGCGATCGGCATCCTGCAACTCACGAATCACGAGCAGGTGAGTGCGCCCGCGACCCATAACGGTGTCGTGTCCGACATGCCCGCCGCGCCTTCCTCGTCGGCCGTGACCGCGCCCGCCGCACCGCCGCCCGCGCAAGAGGCGGGCAGCAACGCCCAGAACCGGATCGAGCCGCCCGCTCCGATGGCCGCACCGGAAGCACCCCCGGCGTTGCGCAAGGACGCAGCCGCGGCTCCGGCCGCACAGAAGCGCGATGCGATGAAGGCGCCGAGCCCCCGAAATCCACGGAGAACGACCGGCAGCTGGACGCGACCGACGCGCTCAAATCCGCGCCGGCGCCCGAGCCCTTTCCCGCAAGCAAGATCAAGAGTGAAGCCAAGGAAAGCGCAGCCGCCGCAACGCCGCCCCCCGCATCGCTGCCCGCCGAGGCCGGCGCCGGCGTGATGGCCGGCAAGCTCGCGCCATCACCGAAGCCTCTCCGCGCGCGAGGAGTCGGCGAGCGACGAACAGCGCACCGGTGCGCCCGTCGCGCAATCGCCGGCTCCCGCACCGATGCGTCGTCTGCAGTCGGCCGAAGGCGCAACGCGCCGGTGCCCCGATGGGCGCCGCGGCGAACGCCGCCGACGCGAGCGGCGGCGAGCGCGCGAAAGTGCAGCCGAAGCTCGCGGTGTCCGACTGGATCGCGCTGATCCGCAAGCTGCGCGACGAAGGCAAGACGGACGACGCGGCGAAAGAGCTCGCCGCGTTCCGCGCCGCGTATCCAGATCACGAGCGGCTGCTGCCGCCGGATCTGCGCGACTGGAAGCCGGCGCGTTAGCGTCGCTGAACGACACCGGGACTCCGCCTTTCGCGAGGGCGACAGGTTACAGCGAGCGCAGCAGTTTCCTGATCGGCGCCGGCAGCGCGGCGGCGAGCGCGTCGTCGCGCGTGAGCCACAAGAGCCCCGGCGATTCCGCGCGCGGCGGCCATGAGCGCACCGCGACGCGCTGCGGGAGGATCGTCAGCCGGTAATGCGTGAACGCGTGCTCGATGGGCGCGAGCTCGTCACCGACAGCCACCTTCGCCGCGAAGCGCGCGCGGCAATGCGCGACGACGTCGACCTCGACCCCCGCTTCGGGCAGGCTCCACAGCCCGCCCCAGATGCCGGCCGCGGGCCGCTTCTCGAACAGGATCGTTCCCGCGCGTTCGATGACGAGCGCACGCACCGCGCGTTGCGGCAACGCTTTTCGCGGCCGCGGCGAGGGCAACGTCGCGATTCGCTCCTCGACGCGCGCGACGCAATCGCCCGCGACGGGACAGTCGCCGCAGCGCGGCGCGCTGCGCGTGCAGATCGTCGCGCCGAGATCCATCAGCGCCTGCGTGTACGATTCGATGTCGCGTTCGGGCAGCAGCGAGTCGGCGATGCGCCACAATTCGCCCTCCGTCTTCGGCGCGCCCGGATAGCCCGCGATGCCGCGATGGCGCGCGAGCACGCGCTTCACGTTGCCGTCGAGGATCGCGGCGCGGGCCCCGAACGCGAACGCGGCGATCGCCGACGCCGTCGTGCGCCCGATCCCGGGCAGCGTGGCGAGCGTATCGACATCGCGGGGAAACGCGCCGTGATGCTCGGCGACAATCGCCTTCGCCGCTGCATGCAGGTGATGCGCGCGACGGTAGTAGCCGAGTCCGCTCCAGTGCTCGAGCACGCGATCTTCCGAAGCTGCGGCCAGCGCGCGCACATCGGGGAACGCGGCGAGAAACCGCTCGTAATACGGGATGACGGTCGCGACCTGCGTCTGCTGCAGCATGATCTCCGAGAGCCAGATCCGGTACGGGTCGCGCGTGCGCTGCCACGGCAGGTCGTGGCGGCCGTGCGTGCGCTGCCAGGCGACGAGGCGCCGGGCGAACGCGCGAGGGCGCGGGGAAGCCACGGTGCGGCGAGCGACGCCGCGCGTCAGCGTCCGGCGAGACGCTGCTTCGCCTTGATCGCGGCGTCGGACTTCGGGTATTTGGCGACGAGATCCTCGAGCGTGCGCCGCGCCGGCGCCGCTTCGCCGAGATCGAGCTGCGCGGTGGCGATGTTGAGCATCGCGTCAGGCACCTTGAGGCTGTCCGGATACGCGGCGATCAGCTGCCGCTGACGTGGCGATCGCGCCGCGGAAATCGCGCTGCGCGTACTGCGCGTTGCCGAGCCAGTATTGCGCGGACGGAGCGAGCGCGCTCTTCGGGAACGTCTTCACGAACGCGCCGAACCCCGCGATGGCGGCGGTGTAGTTGCCGGCCTTGAACTGATCGAGCGCGACGTCGTAGGCCCTTTGCTCGTTCGATGCCGCGCTGGCCGGAGGCGCCGCGGGCGGCGCTGCGGCTGCCGGCGCGGGCGCGTCGCCGCCCGTCGCGGCCGGGCCGGGCCCTCCTTCGAGCTTGCGCATCCGCGAATCGAGATCGACATAGAGATCGCGCTGGCGCTTTTGCTGCTGCTCCTGCTCGTAGACCAGCACTTCGATCTGCCCGCGCAATTTGGACACGTCGGCCTTGAGCTGCTCGACCTGGCTGAAGAGCTCGACGAGACCCTGGCTCTTGAGCTGCGTTTCGAGCGCGGTGATGCGGTCGTCGAGCTGCTTCTGGACCTGCGTCAGCCGCTGGCTCGTGGCCTCGATCCGCTTGCGCGCCTCGTCGTCGTCGAAGAGCGCGGCGCGCGCGGAGAGCGTGACGAATACTCCGGCGAGCGCGACCGCCGCGAGCGCGCTCCGGAGTTGGGCAGACTTGTCCACTAAGCCTGGTTATTCGCCGACATAGACGATGTCGACGCGGCGGTTCTCGGCCCACGACGTCTCGTCATGGCCCTCGCGCCGCGGCTTTTCCTTGCCGAAGCTCACCGTCTCGATCTGCGCCTCGTTCGCGCCGAGCAGCACCATCAGCTTCTTGACCGCATCGGCGCGCTTCTGGCCGAGCGCGATGTTGTATTCGCGCGTGCCGCGCTCGTCGGTGTTGCCCTGCAGCGTAATGCGCAGCGTGCGGTTGCCCTGCAGGTACTTGGCATGCGCTTCGACGGTGGCCCGGTACTCGTCCTTGATCACGAACTGGTCGTAATCGAAATAGATGCTGCGCTTTTGCGACAGGATGTTCCTGGGATCCTTGTGCGCCATCATCGCGCCCTGGGTGCCGGTGACGCCCGTTCCGCCTGCGCCTGTCGTGCTCGCGCCGCCCGACGTGGCAGCCTCGGCGGCCGATTTGTCCTCGACCGGCGCGGGATTCTGCGTGTCGGTGCTCTTGCAGCCTGCGAACGCCGCGACGACCACGAGTGCCAGTGCATAGATCCATTTGCGCATGATTTTTCTCCTCGGTGATGGGCGATGCGGGCGGGGCGGCGTCAGCGAGGCAGCGGACCCCACGCAGGCTCGCGCACGTCGGCGGCCGGCGAGACGAGCCGCTGCTTCACGCGGCCGTCGGAGGATGTCGCGGCCAATATACCACGCCCCCCCTGCTGCCCCGCGTAGATGATGAGCTTCGAATTCGGCGCCACCGCCGGGCTCTCGTCGAGCGGGCCCTGCGTCAGCACCTGCACCTGTCGCGACGCGTAATCCTGGATCGCGAGCATGAAGCGGCCGCCCTCGCGCTTCACGAACACGAAGCCCTTGCCATCGGGCAGCGCGCGCGGCGACACGTTATAGCTGCCCTCGAACGTGAGGCGCTCGACGCCGTTGTTCGCGAGGTTCAGCCGATAGATCTGCGGCGTGCCGCCGCGGTCCGACGTGAAGAGCAGCGACGCGCCGTCCGGCGTGAACGACGCCTCGGTATCGATGCCGGCCGAATTGATGAGGCGCGTGACGCCGGAGCCGTCGGCGTTGATCATGAAGATCTGCGAGCCGCCGTCCTTCGACAGCGTGACCGCGAGCCGGCGGCCGTCCGGCGACCACGCCGGCGCGCTGTTGCTGCCGCGAAAGCTCGCGAGCACCTGCCGCTGACCGGTGGCGAGCGACTGCACGTAGACGACGGGCTTCTTGTTCTCGAGCGACACGTACGCGAGCCGCGTGCCGTCCGGCGACCAGGCGGGCGACAGGAGCGGCTCGTTGGAGCCGACCACCCCCTGCGGATTGCCGCCGTCGGCGTCGGCGACGATCAATTCGTAGCGCGTGCCCTGCTTGGTGATGTAGGCAATGCGCGTCGAGAAGACGCCGGCGTTGCCCGTCATCTTCTCGTAGATGATGTCGGCGATCTTGTGCGCGGTCGCGCGGAACTGCGCCGGCGTGACGACGTAGTTCATCGAAGCGAGTTGCGCCTGCCGCACGGCGTCCACCAGCGCGAACTTGACCTCGGCGCGCCCCTCGCCCAGCGCGCGCATCGAGCCGACCACCACCGCGTCGGCGCCGCGGGCGCGGAAGTCCGCCGCGCGCACGTCCTCGGCGCGCACCGGCCGCGGCGAGATGCCGGCGTCGTCGACCATCCGGAAAAGACCGCTTCGCGTGAGGTCCGCGGAGACGATGCCGGTGATCCCGAGCGGCCAGCTCGATTCGTTCTCGAACGGGACCACCGAGATTGGAATCGCGGTGCCCGCGCCGCCGACGATCTCGATGGTGAGCTGCGCGCGCGCGGGAGCGATCGCAAGCCAGGCGAGCGCGACAAACGTCAGGACGAGCCGGGCGATGCGGGGCAAGTGATCCTCGGGAGGCTGGCGATCGATGGTCGGGTCGCGATGGCGGCCATCGCGCGACTGAATTTGTTCTTCGGTTCCTGCAATTATAACGAACGCAATGCGCGAATCGGTCTACGTGCCTCGGCCTCCGCACTGCCCAAGTAATCTGTTACGCCGGCTCGGTCGGCCTCATGCGCCGGCTCGCCCCGGTCGCATCCCCACGCGCTACCCGCGCGCGGGGCCCCTGCTTCCCGGCTCACGTCGCTAGTGCGTCGCGATCATCGACGAGAGTCCCAGCGCATCGCGCAACCTGTCTGCCGTCTGTTTTGCGGATTCGCGTGTCGGGTAGGGGCCTACAAACACCCGGAACAGCGAATTCACCTGCCGAATCCGGGGTTCGACTCCCAGCGGCGCGAGTTGGTTCGCCAGGTGGGAGACGAAATCCTGGGCGTTCGCATAGCTCGCAAACGCGCCCAACTGCACCGCGAAGCCGCCATCGGACGGTGCGACCGGTACCGGCGTGCCGGCTTCCGCCCCGGGCTGGCCCGGCGGGGGCGCGGAGGCGGGCGCCAGCGCGACCGGCGGCAGCGGCGCCGTCGTGACGAGGACGGTCTCGCCCGGAATGATCGCCTCGACTTCGACCTCGCCGCTGCCCTTTTGCGCGATGCCGATCCGGTAGGCGGCCGCGTAGGAAAGGTCGATCACCCGCCCGTGCAGGAACGGCCCGCGGTCGTTGACGCGGACGACGACACTCTTGCCGGTCGCGACGTTGGTCACCCGCGCATACGACGGCAGCGGGAGCGTCGGGTGCGCCGCCGTCATCGCATACATGTCATAGGTCTCGCCGATCGACGTCTTCTCGCCGTGGAACTTGCGGCCGTACCACGACGCGATGCCGCGCTCCTTGTACGGTCGCAGCGAGGTCGCCGGCACGTATTCCCGGCCGAACACGGTGTAGGGACGGTTCGCCGAGCGGCTGAGCGGCTCGGGGCGTGGCCGGGCCTCGGGGATCGAATCGAGGTTCGACGGGACGTTCTCGCCCGGGCCATCGTCCTTGTAGTAGCCCGGCTTCGCCGCAGGAGCCGGCAAAGGCGCGGGCGGCGCCGTCGCCGGCTTCGACGCACACGCCCCGAGCACGAGGCCCGCGACGGCAGACAAGACATAGGGCAAATATCGCATGGACACGCGCGGAAACTCGGGCGAGCGGGTATTATCAACCGAACGCCGGAGTCACGACCGGCAGGGGGCGGCCCGAACGGAAGCATTCGGACCGATTCATCGGACAATCGAGGAGTGTCGCGTTGGCAAAACCGAACTTCGAATATCAGAAGCGGCAGAAGGAGCTGGAGAAAAAGCGCAAGAAGGAAGAGAAATTGAAACGTCGCCAGGAACGGCACGCGGTTCCTGCCGACGGCGATGCCCCCGCCGCCCCGCCCGTCGAAGGCAGCGACCCCGCCTAGGTTCGCGTCGGGCCCTACGCCGCGCTCGCCCGGCGCGTCTCCTGCCGACGAGCTCTGTTTAGCCGACGCGCCCGCCGCGCTCGGAATCGGACACCCCGCTCAAGCCGTCGAGCGGACTCACCACCCCCCGTCCGCCGCGGTTCAGCACGTGCGTGTAGATCATCGTCGTGCTCACGTCCGCATGCCCGAGCAGCTCCTGCACGGTCCGGATGTCGTAACCCGATTCGAGCAAATGCGTCGCGAATGAATGGCGCAACGTGTGCGGCGTCGCCGGCTTGGGAACCGCCGCATCGCGCACCGCCTGCTTCATCGCCCGCTGGAACGCCTGATCGCTGATGTGGTGCCGGCGGACAATGCCAGTGCGCGGATCGCGCGCCGGGCGATCCGTCGGGAAGACATACTGCCACCCCCAATCGCGACCCGCGGCCGGATACTTGCGCGCGAGCGCGAAGGGAAGCCACACGTCGCCCAAGCCATCCGCGAGATCGAGCGCGTGCTGCTCGCGCGCCCAGACGAGCTGCGCGCGCAGCGACCGCCGCACGCCGCGCGGCAGCATCGTCACGCGATCCTTCGCTCCCTTGCCGTTGCGGATCAGGATTTCGCGGCGCGAGAAATCGACGTCCATCACGCGCAATCGGACGCATTCCATGATGCGCATCCCGGTGCCGTAGAGCAACCGGCCGATCAGGCGATGCACGCCGCGCAGACGTCCGAGCACCGCCGCGACCTCATCGCGCGTGAGCACCGTCGGCAGATGCGCGGGCGTGCGCGCGCGCTCGACGTGCTCGAGCCACGGGAGGTCGCGCTCGAGCACGTCCCGGTAGAGGAAGAGGATCGAGCTCTTGGCCAGATTCTGCGTGGCCGCCGCGACCTTGCGCTCGACCGCCAGGTTCGTGAGAAACGCCTCGACCTCGGGCGCGCCGAGCGTCTCCGGATGGCGCTTGCCGTGAAACACGATGAAGCGTTTAATCCAATCTACATAGGCCTGCTCGGTGCGGATGCTGTAATGCCGGAGGCGAATCTTGTCGCGCACGCGATCAAGCAGCCGCGGAGGCGCGGGGATGTCGCCGCCGGTATCCATTTGGCCCCTCTTTTTCCATCCGCCCCCATGATTCTTCGGCCTTTCCGAGCTGTTTGGAATCAGCCAAACCGCCTATCGACGCCTTTAATCCCGTCAGTTGGACGCTTCCCTTTCGCGTCGATTAGGCGCGCTACTTTTAGTTAGGCGTCACGGTCACAAAACCTGTGCAAAGTTCGGTGCCTGGAGTCAAATGCCTTGAGGATCCACCGCTTTGCCATCAGCCAGACGGATGATGGCGGGACCCTCAAAAAACTGCTAATTTGCGAAGCGTTGTTCGCGTGACGTTTAATGCGAGCATTAAAGCGCTCACGCGTAATCAACGCTTCGCGGCAACCGGATTTCGGGGACGCCTTTTTTTTCGGCCATGTCGACCGTGAACCTGAGCTCGCTGCCGGCGATCCCGCGCCCTGCGTCGTCCTGCGGCGTGACGCCTAACCACGCGTTCAACCGGACGCGCCGCGTGCTGCCTTTGTTGATCGGTCGGCCGGTGCCGGCGCGCCGGTTAACTTGGTTCCGTTAGCCGTCATCGAACAGATCGTGAATGTCGCCTTCTCCTTCCTGGTGCCGTGTGGAATCATCGCCGTGGCGAGCATTCCTCTCATCCTCAGTGTCGTGCCACCGAACCGCGTCTACGGCTTTCGGACGCGTCAAACTCTCGCAAATCGCGAGCTGTGGTTTCGTGCCAATCGCTTTGCGGGGTGCGCGTTTTTCACCGCCTCAGGGGTAAGCGCCGGCATCTTCGTAACTCAGCCCGAATATGTGTCGGGCCGGTCCATTGCGGGATTGGTCGTGTTCGTTGTGCCGTTAGTCATTGCACTTGTGGTCAGCTTTGCGTACGTTCGGCGGGTCAGCGGTGGGGCGAACGATGACGGCTAACCTCTCGGTCAACACGGACCACCACCGGCGGGGCTTCGCCCGTGCCCGGTGGCCGGTTACCTTCGTTCGTTAGGCCTCAGTTGAACCGTTGCGAGCCTCATTTGGTGTCGACCGATGTATAGAGTTCGATTTCTTTTGATACTCGCGAAGTGCTTCATTGAGCCCTTGCTGCCGGTCAATGCGAAGAGATCTCTTCGTTTCAGAGCCATTCCATTAATCGACACCGATATCACAAGAATGTTCACGCATAGCTATGCGACTTTTATGGGGCTGGCCCGCTGGCATCTGCTGTTTGGTTCGGAGTTCCGTGCTTTGGCCTTGCGCAACAAATGGGCTCCGGTGACATCGTCAGAGATCACAGCCTATCGAAAGTCAATCCGTGCATGGCAAGCCTTCGAGCTAGAGACGCAAATAGTGTTTTGGGACGAAGCGCGCTTCTATGTTGAACACCTCTTCATTTCGAACAAGGTGGTTTGTGTCCGCACCCTTGTAGAAGGACTAATCCGAGCTCCATCAGGAATCTTGCGTCCCGGTGACGTATTTGCCGCGGCCGGCTTTGCAGGTGGGCCACCAAACGTTTCAGCGGAGCAAAGGAAGGAGGTTGAATGTCTAAAAAGACTATCTGCATCGGGCCTAAAACCTGATGCCTAACCCGGCGGTCAACACGGACGCCCCGTCGGCAGCGCTTCGCGCCGGCCGCGGGTCGCCGGTTACCTTGATACGTTAGGGCGCCTTCGGCACGGCACATCAAATGCACATCTGATGCCCACAGAATCTACTCACCGCCGACACTCGCGCCAGGTCGCCACGACTATCTTCCGACTTACCTCGTCGGCCGTCGGAGCGGCCCTGGGCCTTGGCCTGGTTCTGCTTTTCGCCGATCCGCCTACTGCACCGCTGTTCCTCGCTTCGATAGGCGGGTCAGCTGTCTTTCTATTCGGCCTCACGCGCGCACCTGCAGCTCAGCCGCGCGCGCTGTTTGGCGGCCACATGGGTGGTGCGCTCATAGGCATTCTTTGCTTTCAGTTGCTTGGGGATGCGCTTTGGGTCTACGTACTTGCGCTCGTTTTGACGCTCGTGTTCATGCTCGCCACCAAGACTGTGCACCCGCCTGCCGGGGCTAACCCACTAATCATGTTGCACGCACATGCGTCGTTGGTTGCAATTTGGCAACCGGTCGTAGTCGGCGTCGCCATCCTCGCCGTGGTCGCGGCCGTCTGGAGTCGTTTGGTTCCTGGAATGATGCATTACCCGTGTCAGTGGCTGGAAAAATCGCCGCCGTTTATGTCTTGGGGCGGCTGGCTTGAATGAAGGCGCCTAACCTGTCGCTCAACGCGGACGTCCCGCATGCGGGGCTGCGCCCCGGCATGAGGCCGCCGGTTAGCTTCTTGCGTTAGGGCTCGTCCACGTGGCATGAGCATCGGCGAACTCTTGCGGTGGCAGTGGGAGGGATACGCCAAGTATCATCAGTCCCGTCCCAATTTGCTCATCCACATTGTCGCTGTGCCGCTATTCCTGTTCGGAACGATAGCGCTGGTTGTAGCAGTCGCTCGGCTATCGTCTTTGCTTTTCGTCGTGGCTGTTGCGTGCATTATCGTAGCGGTCGCGTTACAAGGTCGTGGCCACCGGCTGGAACCCGTGCCACCGGAACCCTTCAGCGGGCCGCTTAATTTCGTATCGCGACTTTTCTTTGAGCAGTGGGTTACGTTTCCGCGGTTCGTTCTCTCGGGAGGGTGGCTTGCAGCATTGCGCAAGGCACGCGAGCCCTAACCGCGGTCAACACGGACACCCCATCGGCGGCGCTTCGCGCCGGCCATGGGTGCCGGTTGCCTTAGTACGTTAGGCAGCGCAAACCCGTGGCGGAAATTCCAATTCGGTGCGCAGTTGCTTCTGCGGTCGTCCTCGAAGATGGCACCGATTCACCACGAATGCTCCTCCTGCGTCGGTCCAAACAACCTCTTTTCGGTGAGTGGTGCCACGTGGCCGGGGGAATCGAGGATGGCGAAACCGCATGGCAGACGGCGCTCCGCGAAATTCGCGAAGAGACCGGGCTCACCGTCGCTCGCTTGTTTTCCGCCGACTGCAACGAACAGTTCTACGAAGCCGGCCGAAACACTTTCACCGTTGTACCGGTGTTTGTCGCCTACGTTGACTCGTCACAGACTGTGCACTGAACTGCCGAGCATTCTGAGTTTCGTTGGGTTACGATCGCGGAAGCCCAGTCGCTGGTCACCTTTGGCGGGCAACGTCGCGTATACGAAGAGATTCAGCGAGAGTTCATTGATCGTAAGCCATCGCCTTGGCATGAGATCGCTATCGCTGCCTAACCCCGCGGTCAACACGGACGTCCCGCGGGCGGGGCTGCGCCGGCGCATGGGTCGCCGGTTACCTTCGTTCGTTAGGCATCGCGTAGCGCCTCTGCCATCATCCATTCCGACCGCAATCATCGTCACCAACTGCGAGGGATCCATTCCATGTCCGATCGCACTGTCCGCCTACATCGAGTACTCCGCACGAAGCCTGAGAAGGTCTATCGCGCCTTTCTCGATGCGAGCGCCATGGCCAAGTGGCTTCCTCCTTACGGTTTCACCTGCACGGTGCACCACATGGATGCGCGCACCGGCGGCACGTTCCGGATGTCGTTCCAGAACTTCTCTAGCGGTAATGGTCACTCGTTCGGCGGGGAGTACATCGAACTGGTCCCGAACGAACGGATTCGCTACACGGACACGTTCGAAGACCCGAATTTGCCCGGGGTGCTGGAGGTGACGGTATCGCTGATGCCGGTCCTCGGTGGAACAGAGCTGAACATCACTCAGAGTGGCATTCCGGACGCCATCCCTCTCGAGATGTGTTACCTGGGTTGGCAGGAGTCGCTAACGCAGTTGGCGACACTTGTCGAGCCGGAAATTCCGGGCTAGAAGCGGCGATGCCTAACCCGTCGCTCAACGGGCCTCGCCCGCGCATGGGGCCGCCGGTTAGCCTGTTGCGTTAGCCGTCATGTGAGCGTAATGCATCGGCATAGCAGGTCTAATCAGGAAACCAATCATGGACAGACCTACACTTAAACCTCGTGGAATTCTCTTGGCGGTGGCTATCCTGCTGGGCACGACAATGCCTGGAGTTTCAAGCGCGCAACAGAGTCTCAAAGAACAAATTGTGGGAACTTGGTCCGCGGTTTCGCAGTACGTCGAGCAGGACGGCAAAAAACTTGAACCTTTCGGCTCGAAGCCGAAAGGTATAGTGGTCTACGATACCCTTGGACGATTTGTCCTCGTGCTTCAGCGGGCGAGCTTGCCAAAATTTGCGTCCGAAAACCGTCTGACCGGCACCGCGGAGGAAAACAAGGCCATCGTGCAGGGGAGCATCGCCTATTTCGGCACCTACTCCGTCAATGAAAGCGAACGCAAGATAAACATTCATTACGACGGTAGTACTTATCCCAATTGGGACGGACTGGATCAAATTCGTTTGATAGCATTCTCAGGTGACGAACTGACCGTCATCAGTCCCGTGTCTGCGGTCGGAGGTGGAACAGTACATCTAGTTCTCCGGCGCGTGAGATAAGGCAGCACCAGGTATTGACCCCTTGCTGTCATTCTGATGTGCTATTCATCGACGAGATTGGGCGTTGTCCATATTGCGCCATCATGCCGGCTAACCTCTCGCTCAACGCGGAGGCTGATTAGCTTGGTTCGTTAAGCGTCGAGCCAGTTGCAAATTGATGCCCACACTATCTCCCGCCGCCGCGTCATTCTCTTCCTCCAGGGCAATTGCGCTAGCTCTAATTTCGCTTGCACTTACTCCGATCGCAAGCTTTGTCGCACAGTTACGAGAGCTTGGATTGGGCCCTGACCTAATTGCAGGAATGGAGTTTAAAAGTTTCACATCTTTTCTCGTAACGCTCGGATTGCAAGCCGCTCAGACGGTTATCGTCGCTGCCGTCGTACTAACGATCCTTCGACCTAGATCCCTAGCTGAAGTGGTATGTGTAATTTCTCCAGTCATAGTGCTCCGCTTGGTTTGGCTCTTTCTGGTGACAACCTACGTTGCGCCGCTGGATGGACTTCCAGATTTCGTCATGCGATCGTCCGAGTATGTTGGCGTGTTGGTTGGTGCTTTGACTGCTACTATCGCCTATACACGAATTCGCTCGTCCATTGCTGCGCCGGGTAAGTCGGAGCACTGATTCCCATTCCCCCTCCTTCGAGCGCTGTTCGCTACGTTGACATCGCGGTCTAACCTCGCGGTCAACACGGAGGTCCCGCCGGCCGCTGGTCGCCGGTTATCTCAGTTCGTTAGGCCTCTCACCCAATTCCGAAACTCGCGCCTGGATTACCGAACGATGACGAAATATCTTGTCTCCTTCCCCGGACCGGCGATGGACATCCCCGACGAAGACATAGCTGCCGTTGGCGAAGCGGCACACGCTGTCATACGCGAGGCGAAGGACGCCGGCGTCTACGTATTCGGTGGTGGCATCAACGAGGACGTCGCGCCGCTGATGATCTCCGCCGACGGCAACATCACGAACGAGACGTACCCGCAGACCAAAGAGTTCGACGGCGGCTTCTGTGTCCTGGAACTCCCGTCGCGCGAAGCCGCCGTCCAGTGGGCCGCTAAGATCGCCCGTGCCTGCCGCTGCTCGCAGGAACTCCGCGAATTCCAGTACGACCCCGAGAGCTAACCAGCGAGGCCGCGGTATGCTGAGGCCGAAGAGATTCAAGGCGGACCGCCACCGGCGGGCCTTCGGCCGGGCCTGGCGGCCGGTTACCTTCGTTCGTTAGGCCTCAAAGTACGGCAGTACACCCGAGTGCGACGAATGCAACACCAGATCATCTCCGACTACAGCGCTCCAACCAAGATCGTGCACTGGTTGACGGCAATTCTCGTGTTGGTTGCCTTCATCTACGGTCCCGGCGGCTCGGAGGAGCGCGTCTACTCGGCGGCACGCGATTTCGACAGGCAACTACATGAGACCCTTGGTCTTTGTGTATTTGCGCTGGTCGTTTTCCGAGTCTTGTGGCGAGCCATCGACAAGCGTCCAGAACCTCCGCCTGTGCCACGCTGGATGGGCGTCACGGCCGGCATCGTTCAAACGGCGCTCTACGTACTCCTCTTCGCCGTTCCGCTAACCGCCGTCGTCGGCGCCTGGCTAGAGGGTCACGCGCTCATGCTGCTAGGGGGCATCGCGCTTCGTCCGCCAGTTGCCGAATCCCACGCACTTGGCGCCAAAATCGCAGAACTCCACACGTGGCTGGGTGACGTCATCCTCTGGCTTGCGGGGGCGCACGCAGCCGCCGGACTCTTCCACCACTATGTCCTCAAAGACGGCGTTCTCAGGTCAATGCTTCCGCGCCGAAACGCGGATGCCGCATGAGCCCTAACCTCATTCGGCCTAACCCTTCCACCGTAGCCCGCTGCCGTGACTAAACCCGATACGTGTTTGGATCGCATTCGACAGCGTCGGTCTTTGGTACACCCTTTATGGAACTGTCATCCTTTCCGCGGTGCGTGCCGGTATCATCGGAGTTGCGTGTTGGCTATGGGCACGGTTCGTTTAGCCACCGGCTCCGGCGGCCGCGCTAGTGGGCGTTAACTAGCAACGTGAAGTGGCCTGACCTCTCGGTCAACGCCCCACCGCTGCGACGGGTTCTCGACTCTTTGGACACGGCATGAAGACGCAAGAACCACAAAAACTTCTTGCAAGTCTGAAGGCACGATTTGAAAAGAACACGCCGAGGCACCAAGGAGTAACTTGGACCACGGTGCAAGCGAAGCTGCTGAGTAAGCCAGAAACGTTGAAGGTGCTCCAATCAATGGAAGCTACCGGTGGAGAACCCGACGTGATCGGCTACAACAAAGCTGCGGACGTCTACATTTTCTATGACTGCTCCGCCGAAAGTCCCCTTGGACGTCGGAGCCTGTGCTACGACCGCGCAGCCCTCGATGCCCGCAAGGAAAACAAACCGAAAGGCAACGCCCTCGACATGGCTGCAGCGATGGGCATTGCTCTTCTAACCGAGGAACAATATCGTCATCTCCAGACACTGGGTGTCTTTGACACGAAAACTTCCAGCTGGATTAGCACGCCGCATGATGTAAGAACTCTCGGGGGAGCGGTTTTCTGTGATCGGCGCTATGGCCGGGTCTTCGTGTATCACAACGGCGCTGAGTCGTACTACGCGGCTCGTGGCTTCCGAGGTTCGCTACAAGTGTGAAAGCCTTCGGAAGCCCATACACGTCGAATTTCAATGCGCGCCGTGACGCCTAACCGCTCGCTCAATGCGGACGTCCCGTGTGCGCCGCTTCGCGCGCGCACTTGGCCGCCGGTTACCCTTTCCGTAAGGCACCACCATGTGTTCGTTAACGATCACCGATGACGCCTACTCCAGGATTCAGCGCGAGCTTGCCGGTTCGCCGATCGAATCTCCAATCATTAGCCTCGTGCAGTCGGCACGGGCGAAGTTACCCCCTTACGCGATGCTTCGCGCTATCGATCCCGACGCGAGCGATAACAATCTCCACGATCTCGCGTTGGAGCGTCACGGCGCAGACTCCGCGGCGCCGCTCCAGTGGAATCTGATTCCCGGTGTTTATTCGCGCGAAGATGTTCCGATCGAGTCCCGCGTAGAAATACGTGGCATTTGGTTCTCGTTTTCGCCCAAATGGCAGCAACGCATGAAGGGTTGGCGGCTCGACGCCGTCGGCGACACTCTCGTGCTGAAGGACGCTGCAGGAAGGATTATCCTTCCATCCAATCCTGACCCAGCAGCTGATGCCTAACATGTCGTTCAAGCGGACGCAGCTCGGCACGGCTTCGCCGTCGCCCCGCCGCCGGCAATCGACGTCCCGCATGCGGGGCTTCGCGGCCGCAGCGGATCGCCGGTCGCCTTAGTTCGTTAGGCCCCGCGTCCGTGGCAACAATTACCGGTCCGACTCAACTGCAGTCGGCCGTTGCCGAGCAAATCCTGCGCACTTTGCCGCAATGGTTCGGCGTCGAATCGTCCCTGCTGCAGTACGCGGCGGACGCTCAAACCCTCCCAACTTTCGTGGCAGGCTCGGACCGTGCTCCAATTGGCTTTGTCAGCCTTCGCGAGCACAATTCTGACACCCTGGAAATCAACTGCATCGCGGTGATTCCCGAGCATCATGGCGCAGGAGTCGGAACGGCACTTTGCAATGCCGCCTCGGAGTGGTGGGCATCGCGCGGTGGCCGATTGATTCAAGTTAAGACACTTGGGCCATCTCGCACCGATCCGAGCTATGCACGCACCCGCGCGTTTTACGCCGCGCGAGGCTTTCTTCCCGTAGAGGAATTCACGCAACTCTGGCCCGGTCACCCATGTCTGCTGCTCGTTCTGCCGCTCGACAGCCGCCTCGGGGCCTAACCCGGCGGTCAACACGGACCGGGCGGCCGGTTACCTTGATGCGTTAGGGCGCATGCGCACTATCATCTCAGTTTCGGTCTGTTTGCTCTATTTCGCTGTTGTCGTTGCTCTCGTTCCCCTGTTTACGTCGATTACTGCTCCCTTGTTTCTAGCTGCGTGGTCAGTCGCGTTTGTGTGGTGCTACCTAGCCCCGATTCGCGGGCGAGCCGTCGTGGCGTTGGTTGTAGTCGCCGTTGTCACAGTTGTTCTTCCAATCGGTTATCTATTTGCTAGTGGCTGGTATATCTACCGATCCTGGTCTGTCTTGAGCGGTTCGCTCTGGTTTGCGTTCGAGCAACTCGCGTTGTTGGAGGGCATTGGATTTTTCGTGCCTATAGTCGCGGCTGCATGCTGTATCGCTCTAATGCGGCGGTTGCGCTTCCGCGCTCCAGCGGATCAGCCGTGAATCCATCAATGCGCCCTAACCTGTCGGTCAACGCGGACCGCCAGCGGCGGGCTTGCGGCCGCACCTGGCGGCCGGTTACATTCGTTCGTCAGGCGTCGATGTCCATTCTCCGCTTTTCCTTCGCGAAGTAGTTCCTATGCCTCTCCTCGGTCAAGCCGCAATGTTACTGACGTTCGACGTTGCTGCTGAGGCGCTTACCGAGCATGATGATTGGCACACCCACGAGCACCTTCCCGAGAGACTCTCCATTCCCGGCTTCATCCGCGGAACGAGGTGGATCTCGCTTGGAGAGCAACCACGGTACTTCGTGATCTACGAAGTAGCGCAGCTCACCACCCTGACGTCCGAGGTGTATCTGCAGCGACGAAACAACCCTACCCCTTGGACGTCGAAGATGATGACCCGCTACCGAAGCATGAGCCGTGGCTTCTGCTCGGTGACGGCCACCTTTGGGCTCGGGGTCGGGCACGTCGCGATGCTAATCCGCTTCAAGCCGCAGGCTGGGGCGGAGGCTCAGATGCGCGCGTGGCTCGTCGGGCAAGCTCTTCCACAGCTTCCCGCGAAATCCGGTATCGGAAGCGTTCACTTGCTCGAGGGCACGCTGACTCCACAGATGACGAACGAGCAACGCATTCGGGGCGCCGACGCAGGTGTCGACTGGGCAATTCTTGCTACCGGGTATAGCCGAGACTGCCTCGCTGAACTCTCAAGCGCCGATCTTGGTGCTCTGCGACTTGCCAAAAATGGCGGCACTGGCGTTCGTGCCGCGACATACCAGATCGACTACTCGCTGTCGCATGACGAAATCGACGTCTAACCCGGCGGCCAACACGGACGGCCGGTCAGCAGTGCTTCGCGCCCGCCGCGAGCACCGAGGAAGTTGTAGTCCTTGCTGGCACCGTACGCATCAGCGGCGTCGAACTCAGTGCTGGCGACTACCTCTTTACCAGTCCAGGCGAGGAGCACGACGTCGTTGCGGTTTCCGATACGGCAACGATCTTTGTCTCTTCGCAGAAGAGTACGCCTGTTGTTGAATAAAGCCGATGAGGCGAATCGCAGTGACGAATCATCGGAAATCGGCGATCTAAAGCTACAGGGGGCTGCCACGCTTGCTCATACCAAAGCCGCATCATGGCCGCTGATCGCCAGCATCGGCGCGATCGCCATCTCTCCGCTGATCGTGCTCACGACCGCAATGGGCCCCCTCTACAATCTTTGGCTCGCCGTAATGATGGTCGCGCTATGGGCAGTGCAACACTTGACCAAGCGGGAGGTCGGCATCGCCATCGGAGATCCCAAGTCGTATTCCGTCGCGTTGGCCTACACCGTGGGCATCATTGTTCCCATTGCGCTGGGGGCGTGGCTGCGCAACGGATCGACCTAAAGGAACTGGCGGCGGAACTGACCGAGCTCAAGGTCGAGTTGATCGTGGCGTTCGGAACCAAAGCCTTGTCCGCGCTCATGCGCGCCACCAAGACCATTCCCATTGTCGATCCGGTCATGGGCGATACCGTTTCGCTCGGCATCAGCGGTAGCCTTGCACGGCCGGAAGGAAACGTCACTGGATCCGCCCAGTTCAGTGCTGAGTCCGTCGCAAAGCGGTTGGAGTTCCTCAAGGAAGCTGTCCCACGCATCACACGGGTCGCGCTCCTCGTCAATCCAGCCAATGCCAGCAGCCGGCTACGCGAAGACGTGCTCGCCACAGCGAACGCATTGAATCTGGAGTTGCTCGTTCTCGAGACCCGGAACACCAAGGACATCCGGGAAGCGCTCACACCGATAGCGCAGCGGCGCATCGAGGGAGTCGTGGTTCCCCTGGACACGCTCTTTCGGGCCAGCGCTGACGCGATTCTGGAACTCGCAGTTAGACAGCGCGTTCCTGTGGCCGGGACTAGGGAGCTTGGGGTGGCGGGCGCGCTAATCGGGTATGGGATCGATCCTGCCGTGCTGTATCGCCGCGGGGCATACTTCATAGACAGGCTGCTCAAAGGCGCGAAGCCAGCCGATATACCCATCGAGCGTGCCACCAAGCTGGACCTTGTAGTCAATCTCAAGACCGCCAAGACGCTCGGCATTACGATCCCACAGTCATTGCTCGTGCGGGCGGATGAGATCATTCGGTAAGAGATCGCTAAATTCGCCTCCCGCCAGCGGAGCGATTCCCCGCGTTATGACGCCCAACCTCTCGCTCAACCGGACCGCTCGCCGGCGGCGCTTACGCGCCGGCCGCGGGTCGCCGGTTACTTAGGTTCGTTAGGCCTTTCTCCAGATGGACCGAAAAGAGCTAGAGAGGATGTGGGCCGCTACGGCCAAGCACTTGAAAGCGGCTCGAGCCCAATTGCCAGAGGTGCCCGCTACGGGCGTTGATGGGGCAACAGTCAGCGGCTTCGAAGAGTGTTTGCGGGACAACGAAATGGAGTTGGCGCTTGATGAACTTGAAGACTTGGGGCTGACGAATGAGCCGCCTGCGGAGTTTTGGCAGCAACTCATCTTCGCGGCCGAAAGCATGGCGCTTTCGGAACGTGCCGCAGATTTCAAGCGGAGAATGGGGGACGCATGAGGCCTAACCTCGCCGTCAACACGAAGGCCCCGTCGGCAGCGCTTCGCGCCCGCTGCGGGTCGCCGGTTACCTCAGTTCGTTAGGCGGCATTCGAAAGCGAGCGCCTATGCGCGTCGGACTGGACCACGTCCACATCTTCTCATCGAACGTCTCGGTCACCGTCGAGTTTTTCCGCGTGATGTTTGGCGCCGCGGTAGTGTGGGACGAAGAGGCGGCTGGTGTGAGAAATGTGCCGGCTGGCGCTCGGAGACGCGTTCATTCAGATCTATGATCAGCCGCCGAAAGCGCCCCGGCCATCGTCGCGAAGGCCTGCTCCAATTCTTCGTCGGACCGGTCCATCAGCGGCAGAACCGTAGCGCCAATGCTCGTCGCCGCGTCCTGAATGACTTTCAGTTGGGAAGGAGTGACCGGGGTTTCGGGCATCAAGACGGCAACGCGCGTGGCCTTCGGAACGATCAAGTGCAGCAGTTCCACATATTTCGCGGAGACGTCGAGGCCAAAATCGGTTACGCCGGTGATATTGCCACCGGGGTGTGCAAGGCTCGCGATAAAGCCAGAGCCTACAGGGCTAAAAACCCGCACCATGACAATGGGGATCGTTGCCGTTGCTCGCTTCGCGGCCACGGTGCCGACCGTCGTCTGGGCGACGATAACGTCGGGCTTAAGAGCGACGAGCTAGGCGGCAAGGCCCGGGAGAAGCTCGTTCTTTCCTTCCGCGCGTCGTATATCGATGACAAGGTCTTTGCCCTCGACGTACCCGAGATCACGCAATTCTTCTTCGAACGTATCGAGCAGATTCAACGCCAACGGATCCGCAGCGTCGGGCGACAACCAGCCGATGCGGTAGACCGCGGCGGGCTTCTGCGCCTGCGCCGCGTCCGGCACGATCATCGAGCAGACACACAGAACCAAGCAGAGCGCGAGCAGCGCTTTCCGCAGCATCTCGCTCTCCTCACCTCGAGATACGAAAAGGGCAAGACGACGCTACGCCACTGCCCTCAGGGGGTCAAGGTGTCTGCGAATACCCCTGTTCTCAGCAATGCGAGTGGCCCGCTTCGAGTCGCACGCAGACGGGTTTGCAGCATCTTGGGCGCTGGGCAGTATGGCGGAGCAACCCCGGTCTGCTCTAATGCGACCTTGATTGCCACAAATCCAGCATGGAGCCCAGCATGGGTGAACTAGCCTTCGCCGATCGCGTTGAAGTCCTGGTTCTCGTCGACAACATGACGGACAACCTTTCGACCGTCCCCGAGTTTGTGGAGAACGAGTTTCGACGATTCTGGAGAAGAGGAGGTCGAATCCTGTCCGGCCAATGTCTGTGTTGCGCCGCACACGGCCTATCCTGTGCCATCACTGCTTGGCATGGCGACATCGCCAAGACGCTCCTGTTTGACACTGGGCCCGACGCGTCCGTGTTCGAAAGAAACGTTGAACGCCTTGGATTCGATATGGGTGCCGTGGACGGAATCGTTCTTTCGCATGGGCACTGGGATCACGGCGGTGCCATGCTCCGTGCATTGGAAATGATCCAGATGAAGAACGGGGGTCGCCAGGTCCCCACGTACATGCATCCGGGCATGTACAGGACTCGCGCCACGCGGACGTCCGACGGGTCGATGCATTTGTTTGACGATGTCCCGAGTGCGGCCGCCCTCGAAAAGCAGGGAGCGCGCGTGTTCCACGCCACGGAGGCGCAGCTCATCCTGGAGGACCTTTTCTTCGTCAGCGGCGAGATACCGCGAGTCACAAAGTTCGAGACAGGATTGCCGAACCACTATCGACGCACCGAGGATGGGTCCGGTTGGGAGGCCGATCCGCTCATCATCGACGAGCGCTTCGTCGCCGTGCGCGTGAAGGACAAGGGCGTCTTCGTGTTCACCGCGTGTTCGCACGCTGGGGTCGTGAATGTTTTGACCCACGCGCGAGAGTCCTTTCCAGGTCAATCGCTTCACGGCGTATTGGGAGGTTTCCATCTGTCGGGAAGCACGGAGAAAATCATTCCCGACACGGTCGATGCGCTGCGTGCATTCAACCTGAAGACGATAGCGGCAGCACACTGCACAGGCTGGCGTGCGATAGGTGCACTTACATCTGCCTTCGGACCGCGGTGGTGCCCTCCGCTGTGGGAAAGACATTCCGGCTGTAGCCAGGACACGTCCGCTCTTATAGGCAGGGATTCGACCGACACCTCAACCTGCGCGGACAGCCACAGTGACGCCTAACCTGTCGCTCAACGCGGACGTCCCGCATGCGGAACTTTGCGCGCGGGATCGCCGATTAGCTTGGTTCGTTAGGCATTGCCCAATGGCACCCGAACGAACAAGTCCTCGCAATGCTCGCAAGTGCTGGTAGTGGCCCCTTCTGCTCCGTAAGAGGCGGATGCCACAACGCGCTGCTGATCTGAGGTCTATCTTTTGCGACTGTCGCTGGCGCCGCCACTTGGTTCGGGGGATACCTAAATGAAGTTGGAGGCAAAGCCTACTCGTTTGGCTCACAGCGCCACTCATTGGATTATCCCATCCGCACGGATTGCATCTTTATCTTGATTTGGGACGAGTAATCGTAGATCTTGTTCACTGACAGTAATCCTTCGCGGGTCGTCCTGGTGTTTCTTTATCGGGCCATCGTTCTTGGGAGACCGCGGCTGGCCAGACGGAGTATTTCGCGGGCTATCTGTGCGGGAGGAGCGTTGGCGCTGATTGAGTCATGGCTCTAGTGCTGGGCATTGGATGTTTACAGGCTAGTCCTTACCCTTCGTTGCCCTTTTCCGGCATGCAAAGCGCCGTGCACTGCCTAGCCATTGGCGAACGCCGATGGCGGCGGGCCGGCTTACTTGGATTCGTTAGGCCGCAAGTCAAGGAATCGGTGCATTCTTGCTGCCGCGCTATGATGATCGATCGCCCGAATGCGCAATCTGGAGAACGTCAATGAAATGGCCCGGCATGGAAACGATCACGACATTGACGGAGCTGCCCGACGGCTACCGCTTCGAACAATTGAGGCGGTCCGACATTCCTGCGCTGATTGAAGGCGTTCGGATCTGGCATCCCGACATTTCCGTTGGTGTGGGCAGCTGCTACTTGCGCGAGGATTTCTACACTGAGAAAGTTTTCCTCAGGGACGAGGCTGAGAAGGACATGTATGTCGTCCTGATCATGCACGGCGACGAGTTAGCCGGAATGGGCTCGTGGGAAAGAGAATCGGATGCGCTGACGTTATATGCCAAGCTTGGAATCATTGCGCCCGCACATCGGGGCGCAAAGATCTCCGTGCGGGCCGTGGAATTCACCGAGAATCTGGGGCGAGCGATGGGGGCGGGGTTTGTCTACGGGCTGGCAACCCTGAAAGTACCCCATATGCAGTTGGCGCTTGAGCGCGCGGGCTACCAACTCCTTGGGTTTGCCCCCGGATACGACCGCGAGCTCGTGGCCCCGGGCGTCGTGAAACGCGTTTATGAAGCATTCTATGCAAAGGTGCTCGTCCCCGACGAGGACCTTCTTCGCCCAGACCCCAAGAACCTGTCACCGAGAGCCAAGGCGCTGTTCGAGGTGTTGTTTCCTGATTGAGGCGCAGAGTTCTCGCTCTCGCGGACGAATTGGCTATGCGGCCTAACCCGGCAGTCAACGCGGACGTCCCGCGTGCGGGGCTTCGCCCGGGCGGCGGGCCGCCGGTTAGCTTGGTTCGTTAGGGATCGGGCGCCGATTCAAATGCCCCGCATGCCAACCGTCTTGTGGGTCGTGTTGATTTCCGAACTTGTAGCGTTCATGCTCGCTGGAAGAGCGGCGGCCCTGATCGACTCGCCGCGAACCTCCAGGCCAGCGGAGCAGTCAGGATCGGCAGAACTCTGATACGGATTCTCAGGCACCCGAACGCAAACGGCATAGGCATAGATTTGCAAGACGGCCCAACGCCGCCGAGCGCGCGCGGATCGTGCGCATCTGGCGATCGAGCGAGATCATGGCTTTAAAGGTTCTGCTTTCCATTGTCGCGCTCATTCCAGTTCTTGGTCCGTTGCTCGCGCTGTGGATAATCGCGTTTCCAGACGAGGCACCTGAGGCGATTCAAAATCGAGGCCCCCGAGGCACTACGGTGAGGGTATGGCTGCAAGGCAGAGCATCGCGCTGTCAGGTCGTACCGTGATTGGTTCTCCCGTGTATTTAGCGAACGAAGCCCCATTCGTCGGTTTCGTCTCTGGCGAGCACAAGCAGCGATCGATGAAGATGCCGAGTCAGGATATGGGCTCGCTACGTCAGGTGGCTGGCAAGCAACCCGCTGATCATCCGGACGCATCGAGTTTGGAGCAAGATGGCAACGTCGAAGCGACGCCTACTTCCGCGGCATCGGAGCATCGGGAATCACATCACGGGCCATGTTTGCTGTCAAGTCCGTCCCTAACCCAGCAGTCAACGCCGACGCCCCGTCGGCAGCGCTTCGCGCGGATCGCAGGTCACCGATTACCCTGGTACGTTAGGCCTCGCGGCACACACTTCAAGGGAACCCATGTTTGACCACGTCAAATTCGGAGTCAGCGATTATGCAGCGAGCAAAGCGTTCTTCCTCAACGCACTTGAGCCGCTCGGCGTCGCTGTTGTTTCGGAGGGGCCGCCGACGTACGGTGTCGAACTTAGCTCAAGGGATAAGGCTTCATTGTGCCTGTATCAAAGCGAGGAGAAGCCGGCGCATCTTCACTTGGCGTTCATGGCCGAGAATCGCGAGCAAGTCGAAGCTTTCTATCGCGCGGCTCTGGAGGCCGGAGGCAAAAACAACGGTGCGCCTGGTCTGCGCCCGCAGTACCACGCGAATTACTATGCAGCTTTCGTCATTGGTCCGGACGGGCACAACATCGAAGTGGTTTGCCACGAACCGGAGGCCTAACCCTTCCATCGAGGGGACGCCCACAAGCGGACTTCGCCCACTTGCGTCGGCCTCTCGTGTCAAACGTTGCGCCCCACCTGGTATCGAACATGAATAACCACCTGCTGACCGTCGCAATTCTGATGGGCGCGATTCTCGCGTATTGGTTTGGGTTAACGATCGTAAGTGTGGTCGCACTCGTTATCGGTATCGCGCTTGAGCTGTGGTTCTACATCCGTGTGCTCCCGCGTCGAGATCGCTAATCGGCTCGTGATGCAGACCTCTTGCGCCGCCAGAGCCGCGCAACTCGAGCGGCGATGCAGGCGCGGAGCGGCGGATGACCGCCACGCAGGCGCGCGCCGCCCATCGGGGCCGGAGACAGCGGCACACCTGGCACCGTCAGCAAGGCCTGCTGCTGGGCATGCGCGCAATGGCCTTGATGGACCACGTTACCGCAGGAGCATCAAAGTGACATACCAACTCATCTACTCCTCGCAGGCGACCGTCCCGATGTCGGTGGCCGAGCTCGAAGAGATCCTCGTGGACGCCCGCGCAGGAAACGAGAAGCGCAACATCACGGGCGCGCTCGTGTACATCGATGGAGTCTTCCTTCAAGTTCTCGAGGGTGAAAAGGAGACGGTTCTCAGCCTGATGCGCAGCATCGAAAACGACACCAGGCATACTTCTGTAAAGGTGTTCCATCGGGCCGAAGTGGACAGACCAACATTTGGGAGTTGGAGGATGGCGTATCTCGGCGCGACACCGGAACAAATGGCAGTATGGGCCGGGCTCGATGGAACCGCGTCGATTGAGTCAATCCTCAAAGACATGCATGAAAAGCCTCATCACGCGTCACTGGCCCAGACCATTCTCCGGGCTCTTGCTTCTTGAATCATCTCGCAAACGCGCGGATGCACGTCGTTCAGCGGCCGACCACGGGCGGTCAACACGGACGCCGAGCTTGCTCCGCTTCACGCCGGCGGCGGGTCATGAAGGCCGCTTGTGATTCCGGATAGCGACACCGAAGATCTTTCGCGGCACCTGCGTGAACTTGAGGAGTCGCTGCTGCTGCCCGACGTACGGAAGTCGCGGCGCCTCATTGACCTTCTTGCCGATGATTTCATCGAATTCGGCAGCTCCGGGCGCATCTACACCAAGGCGGATCTCGTCGAAGCCTTGCAAGCCGAGTCTCCGGTTACACAGGCAACCGCCGACTTTCGGGTTTCGCTCCTGTCTCCGGGCGCCGCCTTGCTGACGTACCGCATCTACCGTCACTCCGTTCCTCCGATCCACACTCTGCGCAGCTCAATTTGGCGGCTGCACAAAGGCCAATGGCAAATGGTGTTTCATCAAGCTACGCTTACCTCTCCACCATAATTGGTGGTGTTTGACGAATGGCAGACCCATGAGCGAGATCCACGGAAAACAACAGGGATATGTGCTGGGCCCGACTGAGGGAGAGCACCTCATTCGGAATGCCGGAAGTATCTTTATCAAAGCCGGCCCCGGCATGGGTTCCAACAACATGGCTTTAGGAACACAGCAAGTGCCGGCCGGAATCGGCATACGTGCTCATCAGCATCACGAAGCGGACGAGGTGCTGTTTGTTCTGGAGGGTACTGGTTTCGGTATATTGGACGACAGGCGAGTGCCAGTCGAAAAAGGGTCGGCAATGTACGTTCCCCACGGCGCATGGCATGGCATCGAAAACCCCGACAGCGAATTGTTGCTGCTCTGGGTCGTAGCGCCGCCGGGGGTCGAAGCGTTCTTTCGGGAAGTGTCCAGCGCTCCAGGCGCGCCCCCAAAGCAATTTACTCTGGAACAATTGAACGACATTGCGCGTAAACACGGGATACGTTTCACGTAGGTTGCCCCTAGCACACGTTCAAACTCGGACCCGCTGGTTGACTTGGTCCGTTAACCCATTTGGAGCATCGCCGAATGACGCGTCATCCTGTTGAGCTCCAAATCGAGAGGGCCGACCTCGCCATCAACCGCGAAGACTTTGACACGTTGATGGACATCTATTCCGAGGATGCTGTTCTAGTTGTGAAGCCCGGAGTGAACGCCGTCGGTAAGATTCAAATCCGGAAGGCCATGGAATCTATCGCCGCGCACTTCAACCATAGCCTGGACGTGAGGCAGGCTGGAATGAAAATCCTCGAATCAGGTGATACGGCGTTGGTGCTCGCCAAGACAGTGGTCTCAGCATCGGGCATGCCGACTATCGAACGAAGCGCGACCTACGTATTCAAGCGTCACCCAAACGGCAGTTGGCTCTGCGCCATCGATAACTCGTACGGGCACGAGCTACTGCTCAGCCAAGGTGCCTGACATGGTCCCCGCGGACATCATCAAGATCAGCCGCGACGGCCACACAGAGCTCGACGCGTTCCTGGTCGATCGGATCTACGAGTTCAATGCCGAGACAACAGGGTTCCATGACGGAGAGGTCTTTGCTGCCGCGATCCGGAATTCGGCCGGTGAGGCCATGGAACGACTTCCTCTGCTCGCGCGGCAGGTCGGCGGTTGCTTGATGCGTTAGGTCGCAGGAGGAACTAATGAGGCGCACGTGGACGATCATAGGCGTTGGTGACGTGCTCGTAGTTTCAAGTGGTACCAATCGCTGCTTGGCCTGCCGGAGACGGCTCCCGCTCATGACGACTTCGGTCAAATCCTCGACTCGGATGGAACGGTCTTGCTCTGCCTTCACGAGTGGGGCATCCATGAGCATCCCTCCTTGATGAGCCCCGATCGCGCGGAGCCCGGCAATGGCCTCCTCTTGTTTTTCCGTGTCGATGAGTTCCACATGGCGCTGCCAAGGGCACGCGCTCTTGTCGCCCGCCTCGAGGAGGAGCCCCACTTGAATCCGAACACGGAAACCATGGAGTTCTCCGTTCGAGATCCGGACGGATATTACGTCACGATCAGTGCGCTCTCCGCGCCGTGACACGGCGTCCACGGCCAGCCGGCAATGACCCCTAATGGCGGTCACCACAGCCGCCCCGCCAGCGGCGGGTCGCCGGTCACCTTGATTCGTTAAGCCCCACGGCAAACACACATGCCCAGCGCCGAAACCCTCGAACGATTCATTGCGCTCGTCGAACAGAACTCCCACGTGGAGGCTGTCGAGGCGTTCTACACCGCCAACGCTTCGATGCAGGAGAATCAATTGGCCCCGCGCGTCGGCCGCGATTCTCACGTCGCGAACGAACGTCGGGTACTGTCAAAGACGAAGAGCTTGATTTCGAAGTGCATCCGCCCCGTATTTGTCGCCGACGACAACGTCGTGATTCGCTGGGAATTTCGATTCGAATGGTTGGATGGAACGATAACCCACATGGAGGAGGTCGCCTATCAGCGCTGGGAGGGACAACGTATTGCGGAGGAGAAGTTCTTCTACGATCCAGCGCAGCTCGTGCCGCGAGAAGCGCAGATCGATTCGGGGCCCAATCTGGTGGTCACCACGGACGTTCCTGCGGCGGCGGGTCGCCGGTTACCTTGATTCGTCAGGCGGCGCATAGTGTAATAGCGCGAGTCCCTCGACGTTCGGCTTCAGCGACGTGCTCACGGCGGGTCGCTCGGTTCGTCAGGCGTCGGGGAGCACACCGTGGTCTATACCGGCAGTTGTCTCTGCAGCGAGGTGCAATTCGCGATTGCGGGTGAATTGGGCCCGATCCAGGTTTGCCACTGCATTCAATGCCGAAAAGCGCAAGGCGGTCCATTCGCGACCAACATCGCCGTGGCCGCGGCCGACTTCGCCATTACGAGCGGCGAGCATTTGCTTGTCGCATACGAGTCGTCACCCGGCAAACACCGGCTCTTTTGCCGCCAATGCGGTTCCCATGTGTACAGTCGCCGCCTTTCGGCTCCGGACGTCGTGCGTGTGCGAGCCGGTCTCATCAACGAGCCGCTCGCCGTCCGCCCCGCCTGGCATATGTACACGGCGCAAAAATCGAATTGGTGGGCAATCCAGGATGGCCTGCCTCAGTTTCCACAGGGCCACGTCCCCTGATGTGACACCGCGGAGGACCCGTGACCATCGAGGAGTTCATGCGAGGGTACAAAGCATCATGGGAGCTACGTGACGCGTCCATGTTTGTCGCCCTGTTCAATCCGGATGGCGAATATCACAACACACCGTTCGCCGTTCAACGTGGCCATTCGCAACTCGCCACGTACTGGCAGCGCGTCAAGCTCCAGGAAGACGTGAGTGTGAGCTACGAGGTCCTGATGGCCACGCCCACGAGTGGCATCGCCCATTGGCACGTCACTTACCAGGTTGCGTCCGAGGAACTCTTCCAAATCTGGGCCAAATCCACGGGCACAAACCTTGTCGCGCGAAAGGCTGGCGACCCGCTGCCTCGCATGGTCCTCGACGGCGTGCTGAAAGCCGAATTCGAGGGCGAACCGTGACGAAGCGCCACTGGTGGCGATCGCCTTCCGCTGACGTGAGCATCATCGCAACGGCGCCCAACCCGGCGGTCAACACGGATCCCCGCCTGCGGCGGGCCGCCGGTTACCTTGATTCCTTTCGCGCCCAGTAGCGCGGATCACTGGAGCATATATGCCTCGCGAGATCATCTACACTTCCGATGCGCCGGCACCGCCGCCTATGTATAGCCAGGCGGTCAAGTCCGCCGGGTTGATCTTTGTTTCCGGCACCGGCCCCTATGACCCAAAATCTGGAGCCATTGTCGGAACCACGATTCAAGAGCAGACGAATCAGTGCCTGTCGAACATCTCTGCAATTCTTGCGTCCGCTGGTAGTTCCCTGTCCAAGGTCGTCAGCGCTACTGTCATCCTCGTGGAAGAAGATGACTTCAAGGGCATGAACGAGGAATGGGTGAAATGGTTCCCCGCGGAACCACCCGCACGTCAAGGTGCCAAGTTGCCGGTCCGAATACCTGGAATGAAGGTCTCGATCGCTGCGATAGCCGAGGCCTGACTCATGTGTGGCGGCAAGCACATCGCCAATGCCGACCTGATCCTCGTCTTCGCGAGCGAAAACGAGGGTGGCGCGAGTGCGCTCGCAGGCGGCATCGGGCCACGAAGCCATGCATGACGCCCCCAGTCTCTCGCGATCGATGCGCGTAGGCGAAGCGCGTCCGCATTGGGTCCGTGGTCTCGCCTGGGATTTCTTCTGGCTGCAGTCGGCCCTCTGGCTGGTGCCGCTTGCTCTGGTGCTCGCGCATGGCTACGAAGATCCCGGCGAGAGTCCGCTGGACTTGCTGGTCTTCGCGCTCACTGCGGTGTTCTGGATCAGCCATCGGTTCGGTTCGTCGTGGTTGGCCTACGCGACAACTGCCTACCGACCGCTGCTGCGTGCCGAACCAGCGCGCTTCGTAATCGTCCCGATCGCAATCGCCGCAGCTTGCTTCGCCATCCTGCTGCCGGGGGACGATGCGTTGCCCTTTACGCGCGCGGAGCGCGTGATGGCACTTGCGATGGTCGATTTCGGGTTCGTCACCTACCACTTCGCCGCGCAACACTTTGGCGTGCTCAGTCTGTACCGAGTCCACAGCGGGAGGCCCGCCGATCCTTGGATCAGGCGCCTTGATCGCCTGTTCGCGTTGGGCGTCGGAGGCGCGCTCGTCGTGCTGGCCGAGGCGGTCGCTGGAACGACCTTGTTCCAGGACGTGTGGGAAGGAACGTGGCTCGACATGGAGTGGCTCGCTGGAGCGTCGGGGATGTTGCGCGTCGTGGCCACTGCACTGGTCCTCGCGTTGACGCTCGCGCTGCTCGCCTCGGAAGCGCGTGCTCCGAGCGTGTCGCTTCCGCGCGTCCTTTACGTCGTGGGCGTAGCCGCGATGGTCTGCGTCGGGCTCCACACCGATAGACCGCTCCTGTTCGTGGCAGTCTGGACCGGGCAGCACTGGCTGGCCGCAACCGCGCTGGCTACGCGCGTCGCATGCGCCGAGCCGGCGCCACCCGGCTTGCCCCTCTGGCGAGCGCTCCACGCAGTCAACCGGCGACCGTGGGCACTGCTGCTCGTGCTCGGCCTGCTCTCGGTCCTGCTGCTCCCGGTCATGGAGGTCGAGGCGAATGGACCCGAGGGGCCCTTCTACGGTGATCGCATATTCGGCACACTTGCCGTCGCGTTGCGCACGTCGGACTGGGTGCCGGCACTCGTGGCGTTGGGCTTTACGACCGGATTCCTGCACTATTGGCTCGATCGTGCCGTGTACCGGCTGTCCCGCCCAGCCGTTCGGATCGCGGCACGCGGGCTCTTGGGTTGGAGCAGCGAAGCTGATGGTCAGCGAAAATCATCATCGAAGGAAGTCGCGGGCACACGTCGCCTGATCCCCACTCCGGATCGGTTGGCGTAGTTCGTTGGACGTTTTTCTACGGAAGTCTTCCCTTCAACTGTTCGGAGAACTTCGCGAGATCGATGACCATCCGCTCGTGCGTGCCGGCGCCGATCTGTTCAGCTCCGACTTTTGCCTCGATCAGGAATTCGACGCGCCGTCCTTCGCTCTTGATGACTTCCGCGTATGCGTTGACGCTCCCGCCGAGCGGGGTAGGTATCCGGTGAACGACATCGACACGGGTGCCCACCGCACTTTCGCCCGCGTCGAGATAAGGCTTGATGGCGTTGAGCGCGGCATTCTCCATCATCATGATCATGACGGGCGTCGCAAGAACGGGAGGCAACATCGCATCCTTGAAACGATTTGCGAGGTGCTCGGGAGCGACTACAAGGCTGAACGAGCCTTTGGCGCCATTCGGTATGGATCGCATGTGACCTCCAATTGTCGTTCCTCCCGAAAACGGAACTCGGTCGCTATCATCGCAAGTGCAATCTTACAGTCGGCGCTACTCCCGAGTTCGAGCGATGCACATTCCGTTACGCCACCGGGAACTTGTCAATAGCGGCACTGGCCTAATTCCGGGCGGCTGACGAAACGAAGGAGCGGAGAGAATATGACGACAAGTCTTCCAAATGGCGAAGGCTGCTTCAGCGAACATCACCAAGCGGATTCGAGAGCTGGGAGATTGGCGAGGAGAGACTCTGTGCCGTGTCCGTCAGCTCATCCGCGAAGCCGACCCCGACATCCAGGAGGAGTGGAAATGGGAGAAGCCAAAATCCCCCGGAATCCCCGTCTGGTCCCATGACGGCATCGTCTGCACAGGGGAATCGTACAAGCAGGTCGTGAAGCTCACCTTCGCTCGCGGAGCCTCCATCAAAGATCCGAAAAAGCTCTTCAATTCCAGCCTGGAAGGGAATACGCGGCGCGCGATCGATCTCCATGAAGGGGAGACGATCAACGAAGCTGCCTTCAGGCAACTCATCCGTGCCGCGGTGGCGGCCAACGCCGCAGCGCGCGCTCAACGAGCAGCCAAGAAGAAGTGAGCTTCGGCTCTCACGCACGAGCGGGCGTTCGCGGCGGCAGGAGATATGTTGGCGTCCGCTTCGAGGTGCAACCCGGCTGTCAGCGGAGATCGCTCGTGGACCGGGCTTCGCCCGCGCCGCGGGCCGAAGGTCACTCTTGTTCGTTGTAACCTCTCCGAAGTGGTCGGACATGGCCGGGCTTCACTATTTGGCGCAGGCAGCCGTCGACCAAAGCACGACCCTCCGGGGGATGCGCGCACCGCGATGATCATCATCGTTCCTTATGACACCGGGTGGCCCGCGATGTTTGTCGCCGAGGCAACGAGCATTCAGGATTCGATGGCGGCGCTTGCGCTCCGCATCGAGCACGTTGGCTCAACTGCTGTGCCCGGTTTGGCGGCAAAGCCTGTGGTCGACATCCAAGTCTCCGTTTCGTCGCTCGAACGACTCTCGATTTATCTCGAGCCGCTTGCGCGCGTCGGCTACACCCATTTGCCGTTCGGCGAAGTCGATCGTGTTTACCCATTTTTTCGGAAACCCGATCAATGGCCGAGCACGCACCACATCCACCTCTGTGTTCTGGGCTCAGACCACGAGCGGCGGCACCTTGCGTTTCGCGACTACCTGCGCGACCATCCTTCAATTGCGCATGAGTACGTTCAACTAAAACGCAGGCTCGCCGCGGCGAATCAGGGCGCCACTCTTGAATCGCGCGAAGCCTATTCGTTATCCAAGACCTCGTTTGTCTCCGCAGTTGTGCAGCGAGCATTGGCCGACGGATATCCGTTGCACGCAAGTCGATGACGGTTCGGTGATTGTCAGGACGTGGGGAATTGAAAATCAACATCGTGGAGCGATCTCGTTGAAGCGATTCGGCATCGGTCTCCTCTATGGCATCGGCGGCTATTTCCTGGTGGCTGTTGCGAGCTATTTTCTGATCCAGGAATTTTCGTCGAATCAGCATGACCGCTCGGTCGAGGCAGCGATGACGAGCGTATTCTTCCTTGGTCCAATTGGCGGGGTCATTGCCTTCATCGTCGGCGTCATACGTGGTCGCGGTGATGTCGCTGCACCGCCTGCAGAGCGCTGACGTCATGAGTGCCATGTCATCGAAAGGCGTAACCCCACGTTCGAGCCGGACTCGCGTTCGGCGGCCCGCTTGATCCAGTCCGATACGAGTCAAACTGCAGCCATGCTTACCGCTACCTGCCACTGCGGCGCCGTGCGCCTTGAAATTCCGCGAAAGCCTCGCCAGCTCACGAGCTGCAACTGCTCGATCTGCCGTCGCTATGGGACGCTTTGGGCGTACTACAAATTCCGCGACGTTGCTGTCCATGCCGAACCTGGAAGCGTCGTGAGCTATTCCTGGGGCGACAAGAGCCTGAAGTTCGTCCGCTGCGCGACGTGCGGGTGCATCACGCACTGGGAGCCTGTGCAGGTGAAGGAAGACAGCCGGATCGGCGTGAACGTCCGAAACCTCGAACCCGGTTCCATTGCCTCCGTGCGCGTGCGACACCTCGATGGGGCGTCTACCTGGAAATTCCTGGACTAGACATTCATCAATCGCCCGGAGGAGCATGACCGCCGAGGCGACGCTTTCGCCTCATCCGTTTTAGTGTTTGCCACCGCTCGACTACGGCGCTATTGTTGGCGTCCTGCTGCGCCACCTTGGGGAGAGGCAAATGCAAAGAGCGCCGATGCGAAACGTTCTTGCGATCACTATTGCTGCGATCGCGCTTTTGCTGGGGCAACGTGTTTACGCGACACCCATCGCCCATCTCGTCCTCGAGAGCCAACCCGGCGACTATATCGGTCAAGGCTTGGATTTCGATGTTACGTACACTCCAATCAACTCGTCATTCTTTTTCCCCGAGATACGGAGAACGATCGGCCCGAGCAATGCGCCAGCGGAACTCCTGTTCGTGTTAGGGACCGTGACCGGCGGTCCCGACAATACTTTCGCCCTGCTTTTCTTCGGGACAGATGGCCTCGGCATTCCCATTCAGCCGGGCTTCTTTCCCGACGCCGAGCGAGCCGACTTCGCGTCACTCGGGCATCCAGGCCTGGACATCAGCTTTCAGAATCGCGGCTGCAATATGGTGAGCGGAACGTTCACTATCGACGACGTGGTCTTTTCAGATGCCGCGGCTGCAGCGACGGGGTCGTCGATCGAACGCTTTTCGGCTTCATTCGAGCAACACTGCGAGGGTTTCACACCTGCCCTCTTCGGCACGTTCTCGTACCGCGCGTTTGGGGCCCCCGAGCCCGGAACGTTAATTCTGGTGCTGGGACTCCTTCCATTTTTGCGGCTCTCGCCGGGCGCACACTTTCGGCGACAAACGAAGACGGCGCATGCTCGATCGAGCGGTCGCTGATCTCTCGCTCGACGGTGACGCGTTGCCGCGCCGGCGCGCCGTCCCCAAGGCGTAATCCATGGCGAGCCTGGATGCACACTATTCAGCCCGCGATATCGAGGCGCGGATTCTGGAGGCGGTCCGCGCGGCCGGACTGAATCCCGCGCAACGCCTGGCGCCCGACGAGCTCGCGGCGCTCGACCATTTCCACACAGGTGGACTGCGCGCTTCACACGAGCTGGCGGAGCTGGCGGGGATTCGCGCCGAAGATCGCGTGCTCGACATCGGCGCCGGCTTGGCCGGTCCCGCCCGGATGCTCGCTTCGACGCTCGGCTGCCGAGTCGACTGCATCGAAATGTCGTCCGATTTCTGCGCGGGTGCAGTGCTGCTGAATCGGCTGACCGGCCTTGCCGACAGGATCGAAGTACATAAAGCCAGCGCTCTCGCCCTTCCGTTTCCCGACGATTCGTTTGATGTCGCCTGGATGCAGAATGTCGGCATGAACATCGCGGACAAGCGGAAGCTTTACGGGGAGGTCCACCGAGTCCTCAAGCCGGGCGGCCGGTTCGCTTTCCAGGAGATCGCCGCAGGAAATGCCGCGACGTCCTACTTTCCCCTTCCGTGGGCCACCGACCCGGCCGACAGCTTCCTTGTTTCCGTTGAAGAGATGCGATCGCTTCTCGGCGACAGCGGATTCGTCGCCGAACTCCTGGAGGACGTCAGTGATGCGCATTTGCGCGCGCCGGCTGCAAGCGCCAAGCCCGCCGCTCCCGGACAGCTGGGCTTGGCGGTGTTCGTCGACAATCTCGCGCAAAAGGCCGCGAACGCGCGGCGCAGCCTGGAGGAGGGCCGGATCCGGCTCGTCAGAGGCCTCTTCCGGGTGAAATAGTCGTCGGTCGCCTTGGTTTGTCATCTTCGAAGGACTGCCGCATGAAGAGCATCGCTGCGAGGTTGTTGACTGCCTTGTCGGCCGCGTTCATTGCAACGGCGTGCGGCGATGCTCCGTCCCCGACGAAAGGTGAATCGCTCAAGAATGACAACCTGGTCGGCGCCTGGCGCGCGCACATTCGCTTCAAAGGGGGTGCGCTGGCGGAAATAAAAGACCTCGAATTCATGTACGTGTTCAATGCCGGAGGCACGATGACCGAGTCTTCCAACTATGACGGGGCGCCGCCCGTTCCACCCGCCTACGGGACATGGAGGAACAGCGGTCCGCGCCAATTCGAGGCCAGGTACGAGTTCTTCGTTACCAAGGCCCCCGGAACGTTCGAAGACATCACGAAAGGCGGCGGCTGGCTGCCAAACGGACACGGCGTGCTCACCGAGAAGCTCACGCTGTCCGAGGATGGCAGATCGTACAAGTCGGCGATCGTCTACGCCGCATTCGACCCAGCGGGAAAGCCGGTCGAAGGCGGCGGCGAAGGCACTGCAGAGGGTATCAGGATGGGGCTTTAGGTACGCCGTAAGCCGCCGTCCACGGGCTACCCATTGTCCAAAAGGAGACTACGATGAAGCCGGAGCTGATGTACCTGGTTTGGGTCACCATTCTCACCGCCATAATCTGGGTTCCGTATGTTCTCGATCGGATGACCGTTTGGGGTCTGACGGATACCGTCGGGTATCCGGAAACCCCGAAACCGCAGTCCCCCTGGGCGCGGCGCATGAAGGCAGCGCATGCGAATGCCGTCGAAAATCTCGTCGTATTCGCATCGTTGGTGCTCGTGGCCAACGCCGTCGGAGTCAGCACCGGCGCAACGGTGTTTGCCGCATCTCTTTATTTCTGGGCGCGCCTGGTCCACGTTCTCGCCTACACCTTCGCCCTGCCTTGGGTTCGCACGCTCGCGTTCGCGGGCGGCTTCGTCGCCCAAGCCATTTTTGCGTGGCAACTCGTCTCGCATTGAGGTGGTTGCCGCGTGCCCGGGTCCATTCGCTTTGGTGCCGCGTTGGCTGCGTGCCATTGCTGGAGCGGCGCAGCACGCGAGGGATAGCGGCGAGAACGCGAATGACGAGCCTCGATAATTTGCGAAGGCCCGACCGGTGGATGAGCATCGCGACCGTCATCCTTCTGGTCGGCTATCTCGCGGTCGCGGTGTACGCGCTCCTGTCGCCTTCGGACGATCCGCAGCGGGGAATGGCGAACGGGTTCATCATCTTCGTGGCGTTGATCCTCCTGACTTTTGGCGCCGCTCTCTGGTTCGGAGTCGCGCGCAATCATCCCTGGGTGATACGCAGCGTATTCGTCGTTACCGTCTTGCCTGCGATCAGCCAGGTTGCGCAGACGATTTACCTGTTCCTGCATCATGCACAGTAGCTGCCGCATCCGTCGATTGTCATGAGCACACGAGCTGCTGTTAGCGCATCCCGTCACGCTCGCTCGCGCCAGCGCGCAAGCTCTTCCGGTCCGCCTCGTAACCTATCAGGGTGTTCGCAATGGCTACGGTACGCAACGGCAACAAAGGAATTCTGCTCGTCGTCGACGTTCAGGCCGGCGTGCTGCGCGAGGCGTGGGATGCGCCGCGGATCATCACGAATGTCGCGCGCGCCGTCGAGCGCGCCCGCGCCAGCGGTGTGCCCGTGGTATGGGTGCAGCACTCGGACAACGATTTGCCCCGCGGCAGCGCGGAGTGGCAGTGGGTGCCGCAATTGACTCCCGCGAACGATGAGCCGGTGATCCACAAGCAGTTCAACTCATCCTTCGAGCAGACTACGCTTGACGAGGAGCTCGCCAGGCTTGGCGCGACCCATATCGCTCTCGCCGGAGCTGCAACGAACTGGTGCATCCGTGCCACCGCGTATGGCGCACTCGACCGCGGCTACGACCTGACGCTCATCAAGGACGCCCATACGACCGAAACAATGGAACTCAAGAACGGCACAAGGATCGAAGCCGCGGGCGTCGTCGACGATCTCAACATCGCCATGACCTGGCTCACCTATCCTGGCCGTACCAACGGGACCGCGACGGCCGAGGAGGTCGACTTCGTTTCCCCGCCGGTGCGTGCCAGCTAGCAGACTCGGGACGTGCCCCAGGGACATCGCATGCACTCGCCGCTCCTCGATTCGGTTCTGACGTGTCCACACTGCGGGCTCGCGGCTGCCGAGGTGATGCCGATCGACGCCTGCGTCTTTTTCTACGAATGCACGCGCTGCAAGACCTTGCTGCGGCCGAAGGCCGGCGATTGCTGCGTGTTCTGCTCGTATGGCTCGGTCAAATGCCCGCCGATGCAGCAATCGGAGGGCTGCTGTGCCGACCCCGTGAGCGCCATCAAGACGGACGGATGACCGTACGGACCGGAGGCCCCGCGATGCAAGGTCCGGCGACTGTCCACCATGCGAGCAGGCGGTGAGATGACGCAATTCTCGCTGGTATCGTATTGGCATCTCGACGCGTCGATCGAGCGCGTCTGGGACGCGCTCATCGCCGTGGACGACTGGCCGCGCTGGTGGCGCTACGTGCACGCGGTGATTACGCTCGAGAAGGGCGACAGCGAAGGATTGGGCTCGCTGCGGCGCTACACCTGGTCCAGCCGATTGCCGTACCGGCTGTCCTTCGACATGAGAACAACGGCGCTAAGACGCCCCGAGCGCGTGGAAGGAGTCGCGGCAGGCGATCTCAAGGGGACCGGACGCTGGACGCTTCGTGCGCTCGGCAACGCGTCGTGCGTCCGCTATGAATGGACGGTGAGCGTCGAGAAGCCCTGGATGACCCTTCTCAGCCCGTTGTTGGCGCCTCTGTACGAATGGAATCACAATCAGGTGATGGACGAGGGCGGCCGCGGACTCGCCCGTCGTCTCGGCGTCGCGTTGCTGCCGTTCGCGCAGTGTTCCGACATGTTCAACGACGACGCCGATCGAAGCGGGAAGCGATGATGCTGATACGCGGGCAATGCCATTGCGGCAACGTCGCCTTCGAGCTCGAATGGGACGGCGAGCCACCGGAAATTCCGGCACGCGCGTGCGGGTGCTCGTTCTGTGTCAAGCACGGCGGCGTCTGGACGTCGAGTCCGCGCGCCACGCTGGCGGTCACGGTGCACAAGCCCGAGGCCGTGTCGAAGTATGCATTCGGAACCCGGACCGCGACGTTCCATGTCTGCGCTTGCTGCGGCGTCGTTCCGCTGGTCACGAGCGAGATCGAGAATCACGTCTACGCCGTGGTCAATGTAAACGCGCTCGAGAACGTGGACCCGGCGTGGTTGCGGCGGGCCGCCGCGAGCTTCGAAGGCGAAGATGTCGAATCGCGACTCGCGCGAAGGAAACGGAACTGGATCGCGAAGGTTCGCTTCGCGGACCCGGGCGCCGGATCGAAATGAAGGAGCTTTGCCATGGATCAGCCACAAGCGCACCCGTATGCGACCTATCTCGACATCCGCTATCCGCCGCTCGATCTCGTCGACGTGCCGGCGCTGGTCGCCGCCTGCACCGACCGCTGGTACAACCAGACGCTTTGCCAGGTGAACGGCTCCGTGGCGCGCCTCGGCGTCATGCAGGGCGAATACCATTGGCACAAGCATGACAACGACGACGAGTTCTTCTTCGTGCTCGACGGACGTTTCTTCATCGATCTTGCCGATCGCTCGGTCGAGCTTGCGCGCTGGCAGGGATTCGTCGTCCCGAAAGGCATTGTCCACCGGACGCGGGCGCCGGAACGCGCGGTCATCCTGATGGTGGAAAACGCCGGCATCGTGCCGACGGGCGACGCGTGACGGCGCGTTCATGCGCCGCCGCAACGAGCGCGGGCGACCGTCGGTCAAGATCGGCGCGTCGGAGCGGAGCGCGGGGCTGAGCGTTGCGGGGCCCACGAATACCCGCGATACCTACATCGTCATCGAGGCGAACGGCACGACGTCCTCGATGCGGATGCGAAACGAAGACGGCCGGGAGCAGATCATCAAGCCCTGATCGGCGGTCCGCCGAAATCGCTACAATACGGATCACCGTTGCGCGCGATCGCGCGCCGACTCGTAAAGGAGGCGTGAAATGGACAAGGGAAAGACGTACAGCGGATCGTGCTTCTGCGGAGCCGTCCGGTTCACGGTCACGGGCGAGCCCGTCGCGATGGGCTATTGCCACTGCGACTCCTGCCGGCACTGGTCGGCGGGCCCGGTGAACGCGTTCACGCTCTGGAAGCCGGACGCGGTGCGCATCACGCAGGGCGCGGACAACATCGGCACCTACAACAAATCGCCGCAAAGCTCGCGCAAATGGTGCAAGTCCTGCGGCGGACACGTCTTCACCGAGCATCCCGGGATGGGACTCACCGACGTGTACGCCGCCGTCATCCCCGACCTGCCGTTCAGCGCGGGCGTGCACGTGCACTATCAGGAGAGCGTGCTGCCGATCAAGGATGGAGTGACCAAGCTCAAGGACGTGCCGAAGGAGATGGGCGGTTCGGGCGTCAGCATGCCCGAGTGACCCGGACGACAGATGCAATCCCTCGTCCAGGTGATCTGCACGCCCGGGTCGAGCCTCCGCGACGCGATCGCCAACGACACGAAGCTCGAAGCGCACAGCTTCGAAGTGCTGCTCGAGCGCAAGGCCGGGCGCTTTCCGGGCTGGACCAAGCTGCGGAGCCGGGCGGTGGGCCGCCGCGGAACCGTCAATCTTCAATGGAACGGCGCCACCAAGGTCCTGTCGTGCCGAGTCGTGAACAAGGGTTCCGGGAAGCCGAATCTCATCATCGGCGATTTCGTCAATTACCTGCTGCGACGACATCGCCGCCGCATCAAGCTCATTGCCATTCTCGTTGGCTAGTCGAAGCGTAAGTTGAGGGTGAATGGCCGTGCGCCTGTGGACGCTCCATCCCCGGTATCTCGACGCGCAAGGACTGGTCGCACTCTGGCGTGAATCGCTGCTCGCCCGCGAAGTGCTGCGCGGGAACACGATCGGCTATCGCCGGCATCCCCAGCTCGCCCGATTTCGATCATCGGCAACGCCCGTCGCCGCGATCAACGGGTACCTGGCGGCGGTTCACGCCGAAGCGCAGTCGCGCGGCTATCGCTTCGATCGCTCCAAGCTCGGTCGCGTCGCGCGGGTGCGAACCATCTCCGTAACCGACGGTCAATTGCAATATGAATGGGGCTGGCTGCAGGACAAGTTGCGACGACGCAGCCCGCTCGTCCATCGCCTCCATCTTGAAGTCCGCGCGCCGGCCGTGCATCCTCTCTTTCATCTGGTCCCGGGTCCCATCGCGGATTGGGAGCTTCCGAAGGGGCGTTGAATGAGAGACGACATGACTTCTTCCCTCGCCCTTGCCGCCGAGCTGCGCGCCTTTCTCGCGCGGACCCGTGTCTCGCTCGATGAGGAAATTCGCACCTACCCCACGCCGATTCCGCGCTGCGATGCGCAATTCAATTTCGTCTACGAGCAGCGCGCGCGCGTGTTGCAGTGGCTGAACCAGCTGGACGCTGCGCTGGCCGACGAGGATGGCCCCGTCGCGCTCGCGGGCGCGTTTGCGGCGTTCCTGAATGCGCCGTCGATCGGCGCGAGCGTAGAAGAGAGAGCGCTGCGGAATCGCCTTGCCGCGGCCGCGCCAAAAGAGCCCGCCGCCGATCCATTGACTGGCGCTCGTTGACGTCGGCGCCGCGCGCTCCCAGAATCGCGTCACCGTTCCATACCGAGAGGATGTGATGACCAGCCTGTCCGTGCTTTGGCTTCCGATCCTGCTTTCGTCGGTGATCGTTTTCGTCGCCAGCTCGATCATCCACATGCTGCTGCCGTGGCACCGCAGCGACTATCCGAAAGTGCCGAACGAGGACAAGGTGCGCGATGCGCTGCGGCCGTTCGCAATCCCGCCCGGCGACTACATGCTCCCCCGCTGCGACAGCCCCGCCGAGATGAAGACGCCGGAATTCGCCGCCAAGCTGAACGAGGGACCGGTGATGGTGATCACGGCGCTGCCCAACGGCCAATTCTCGATGGGCCGCAATCTCGTCCTCTGGTTCGTCTATTGCCTCGTCGTGGGGTTCTTCGCGGCTTATGTCGCCTCGCGCGCGTTGGCGCCCGGAGCTCACTACCTGCAGGTGTTCCAGTTCGTAGGCGCCACCGCCTTCATCGGGTACGCGCTGGCGCTCTGGCAGATGTCGATATGGTATCGCCGCGCGTGGAGCACGACGATCAAGGCGACCATCGACGGATTGATTTACGCGCTGCTGACCGCCGGCACGTTCGGCTGGCTGTGGCCACACTAGTCGAAGTGCAGCGACACCGGCTATCGGAAAGCCGGTCGCGCCGACGCCTCGTCGCGCCGTCGATCGTCATCGTGCCCCAATCCGCATGAACTGGAAGAGCACGACAGCGGGCTTCGGAGCACCCGCGATCTTCCTGCACTGGCTCATGCTGGCGCTGATCGTCGTCGTCTATGCGATGATGGATCTCAAGTCGCTGACGGTGAAGGGAAGCCCGCAGCGCGATGCCATGGCGATGTGGCATTACATGCTGGGGCTTTCGGTGTTCGCGCTCGCGTGGGTGCGCCTGCTGGTGCGCGCGACGGGAACCGCGCCCCGGATCGCTCCGCCGCCGCCGGCGTGGGAGATCCGGCTCGCCGGGATCGCGCATTTTGCGCTCTATGCGCTGATGATCGGGCTGCCGCTGCTCGGCTGGCTGACGTTGAGCGCCAAGGGAGATCCGATCCCCTTCTTCGGCATCGAGCTGCCTCCGCTGACCGGCAAGAACGAAGCGCTCGCCCGCACGTGGAAGGAAATTCACGAGACGTCGGCGACGGTCGGCTATTTCCTGATCGGACTCCACGCGGCGGCGGCGCTCTATCATCATTACGTGAGACGCGACAACACGATGACCATGATGTGGCGGGGTGATTGACCGATCGCGTCGAGACAGCGAGGAATGGCTCATGTGCAGGAACATCAGGCTCCTTTTCAATTTCGCGCCGCCGGTGACCGAAGACGAGATTCGCGCCGCGTCGCTGCAGTACGTGCGCAAGATCAGCGGATTCAACAAGCCGTCGAAGGCAAACGAAGCCGCATTCGACGCGGCCATCGCGGAAATTGCCTCCGCTTCGAGCCGGCTCCTCCATTCACTCGAAACGAGCCAGCCGCCGCGGGATCGGGCGGAAGAGGCCGCCAAGGCGCACGCGCGCGCGGTGCTCAGGTTTTCCAGGTAAGCGACAGTTTCACTGCGGGTTCATCGCGAGTCGCCCCTCGGGACGTCCTGACGGGACAGCGTCCGCATCCGGCCGGAAACCTTTATCATCCCCGGGAATCCAACCTCGAGTTCCACCGACTGCGCTGGAACACGGGTCTGTCCGGTTCGCCAATTCGCGAGGTTCCGCCATGATGAAGCGCATTGCCGCCGTTGCCATTGCCGCCCTGCTCGCCGCGGCACCGTCGTACGCCGCGCTGAAGCCGGGCGACGCTGCGCCCGATTTCAAGGCGCAGGCCTCGCTGGGCGGCAACGTCTTCACGTTTTCGCTCGCCGACGCGCTGAAGAAGGGGCCGGTGGTCCTCTACTTCTACCCCGCCGCCTTCACCACCGGCTGCACGATCGAGGCGCACGATTTCGCCGAAGCCGTCGACAAATACCGGTCGCTCGGCGCGACGGTGATCGGCGTCTCGCACGACGACATCGCCACGCTGAACCGGTTTTCGGTCAGCGAGTGCCGCAGCAAGTTCGCGGTCGCCGCGGACCAGGATCACCGGATCATGAAATCCTACGACGCGGTCCTGGCGATCCAGCCCGAATATGCGGACCGCGTGTCCTACGTGATCGCTCCCGATGGCCACGTCATCTACGCGTACACATCGCTCAATCCCGAAAAGCACGTCGAGAACACGCTCGACGCGCTTCGCAAGTGGTCGGCACAGCAAAAGAAGTAGGCTGCTCCGCCGCGCGCTCGCCCGTTCGCTCCGTTGGGCACGCCCGATGCGTTTCGCGCCGCCGCTCAATCTCGCGGATCCCGCGTGGCTTTCGATGCGCTGCTCGCTATGGCCGGAGACTCCGGCCACTGAGCATCTGTGCGACATGGCCGACACGCTGGCGCGCGGCCATCGCGTGCTGCTCGCGCAGGACGAGGCCGGTACGGCGGTCGGCTTCGTCGAGGCGTCGATACGAAACGACTACGTGAACGGCACCGAGACCTCTCCGGTCGCCTTCATCGAGGGTCTGTACGTGGAGCCCGCGCAGCGGCGCCGCGGCGTGGCGCGCGCGCTGATCGCTGAAATCGTCGCTTGGGGCAAGGCTCGGGGATGCTCGGAGCTCGCGTCCGATTCGCCGATCGGCAACGTCGAGGCGCACGCCTTCCACCGCGCGCTCGGCTTTGCCGAAGCCGAGCGTGTCGTCTGCTTTTGCAAGCCGTTGAACGATGATCAGGGAGCGTGACATGAATCTGTCGGACGCAACGATCGGGCAACTTATGATTCCCATCGAAGATTTCGATCGCGGAACCGCCTTCTATCGCGACACGCTGGGGCTTCCCTTCCTGTTCGCGGCGCCGCCGCAGATGGCGTTCTTCATGTGCGGCTCCGTACGACTTCTGGTGGGCGTAACGCCACCGGGCCAGAAGGCACAGCGCGGCTCCGCGATCTATTTTCAGGTCAAGGACATCAAGGGCGTGTACGCGTCGCTCAACGCGAAGGGCGTGCATTTTCTGGCGGAGCCGCACATCGTCAATCGCACGCCGAAATCGGAGCTCTGGCTCGCCGAGTTCAACGATCCCGACGGCAACCAGCTTGCGCTGATGAGCGATGTCCCCGTCGCGGGCACCTGACCCGGAGCTTCAACCCGCCGCTCGTGCGGCGTACGTGATGACGTAGAAGTTGACGCCCTGCGGCGACGTGATGCCGCTCATGCGCCCCACGCCGGGAATGTCCTTGAGCGGCATGCACACCGTCCCGCCCAGCCTGGCCGCTTCGCTCGTGGCCTTGTCGACGTCGTCGACGGTGAAGTACGTCCCCCAGTGCGGCCGCATCTTCCCCATGTCAGGGAGGATCGGCATCATGCCCGCGACGTACGCATCGCCCAGCTTGAACGTCGTGTAGCACGAACCCGGGCATTTGCATGGCCTCGGGTGTCCAGCCGAAAAGCGCCGCATAGAACTTCGACGCGCGATCGACGTCGGTCGTGATCGTCTCGAACCAGCTGGTGGCGCCGTGGCGAGAGCTGTCGGCGTCGGCACCCTGGCTCTTTTTCGGCTCCCACACGTCGAAGGCGGCGCCGTTGGGATCGTGGCAGACGGCCATCCGACCCTGGTCCATGATGTCGAATGCCGGCATCGCGGAGCCGCCGAGCTCGGCAACCTTGGCGACGATGGCGTCCGCGCTGTCGACTTTCACCATGACGCCGATGAGCGGCGGCGTTCCCGGCGGCGTGTTCGGGCTCGCGAGATCGAAGATGCCGCCGACATCGCGACCGTCGACCTGCATCCGATGGCCCATCCCCGGGATCTCGACATAGGTCCAGCCGAGCAGCTTGCCGAAGAATTCGCGCGCCTTGGCGGGCTCCGGCGTCAGCATGTTGATCCAGCAGAATTCGCCGGTCTTGCGGATGCCTGTCGTCATGGTTGCTCCTTGCGGTTCGAGCGTCGAGGTTAGATAGGCGCCGCGAGCCCGTCAACCCCATGTTCGCCGACATCCGGCTTGCGGTGCCGGACGACGGCCGCATTCGGTTATCCTGTCACGGGTTGCTCTTGCCTCGCGCAACCTTCGAGCGGAGGGATCGCGATGACGCAGGCCATCAAGCCGTGGACATGCCCGACGTGCAACACGGCTGTCGGCAGCGCCTTCTGTCCGGCCTGCGGCGAGCGGCCGGTGGGCCCGCCCGATCTTTCGTTTCGCGGACTCTTCGCCCAATTCACGAAAGCCGTCGCGGGCGTCGACGGGCGCTTCGTGCGCAGCGTTTGGATGCTCGTCACAAGGCCCGGCGCGCTGACGAACGCCTATGCCGAGGGCCGCCGCAAGCCCTACATCGGCCCCTTTCAGCTGTTCCTCATCGCGAACGTCGCGTTCTTCGTGATCCAGTCGGTGACGCATACCAAGGTGCTTTCGTCGACGCTCGAATCGCATCTTCACCAGCAGGACTGGAGCGGGTTCGCGCAAGAGCTCGTCTCACATCGCCTGGAAGCAACCCAACGGACGCTCGATCGTTTCGCGCCGCTGTTCGATCAGGCGGTCGTCCTCAATGCAAAGTCGCTCGTCATCCTGATGGTCGCCCCGTTCGCGCTGCTGCTGCCGCTCGTGTTCCTGCGCAGCCGGCGCCCGCTCGCGACCCACGTCGTGTTCGCGCTCCATTTCTACGCGTTCCTGCTGCTGTTGTTCTGCGTCGCCCTGGGAATCGCGGCGATCGACATGTTGCTGGGGGGCGCGGGGCTCGCGTCGTCACGGATGGACAACGCGCTGACGGTGTTCAATCTCCTCGCGTGCACGGGCTACCTGTACGTCGCATCCGGCACCGTCTACGCCGCGACGGGAGCCGCCCGCGTCATCAAGTCCGCGCTGCTGGCACTCGCCGCGGGCGCAATCGTGCTGGGCTACCGCTTTCTGATTTTCGTGATCACGCTGTATGTAATCTAGAGCAACGGAGACGACGAGATGAACGAAAAGGCCGCCGCGCTGGCAAAGCTCCTGATCCGCAATTTCAACGACGTGCCGCTGGAGCGCGAGGTCCGCGCACCGCTCTATGACACGCTCTGCGCACGTCTCGCCCGCGGGACCGCGGCGCGCAAGCTCGGCGCCAGCATCGACACGGTGGCGCCCGGCATGCGTTCGTGTCCCTATCATTCGCACCACGCGCAGGAGGAGATGTTCGTGATCCTCGAGGGAGAGGGAACGCTTCGGGTCGCCGGCGAGAGGCTGCCGCTCAAGACGGGCGACATCGCGTTCATCCCACCGGGCCCGGAATACCCCCACCAGATCATCAATACCTCCGCCGCGCCGCTCAAATACCTGTCGATCAGCACGCGCGACATGCCCGAGATATGTGAATATCCGGATTCGAACAAATTTCTTGCGATGGCTTCGTCCGAGGAAGGCAAGCGCTTCGATGCGCTGCACCGGTCCGGGGGCAACCTCGACTACTGGGACGGCGAGCCGTGACCGAGCGCACACCGCCCGACGAACGACACCGGAGATTCCGATGAACGACGAAAAGATCACCGTTCGCGTGACTTCGACCGGCCAGACGATGGAGGTCGTCGTCCTCAACAAGCGCGTCGACGGCATCGAGGTCGTGCTCGGCGCGGGCGTCCATAGCGTACGCTGCATGCTCTCCCCAACGCGCAACGGGATGGCCTACGCCGGCAGCGCGATGGGGCGCGAGATCGTGTACGAGCGAGCACGCGGGCTCGTCAAGGCCGACCTCGAACGCGTCGGCTCGCATCAGGTGAATTTGAAACGCCGCTGAACGGCGCGGCCGGTTCGCGCCTCGCTTGCCCGTGATCGTTCCCGAGGATCTGCTGCTGTCCGCCGATCGCGTCAGCCTGCGCCGGCTCACCGAGGCGGACGCGGCCGCGATGTTCGCGATGTTCTCGCACCCGGAAGTCATGCGCTATTGGAGCCGGCCGGCGATGACGGAAATGGCGCAGGCCGAAGCGCTTCTGCAGCAGGTGCTCGCGGACTATCGAAGCGGCGACAGCCTCCCGCTCGCCATCGAGCGCAACCGCGATCGCATCCTCGTCGGCAACTGCACGCTGCATCACTTCCACGAGGCGAGCCGGCGCGCGGAGATCGGCTACTGCCTTGCCCGCCCGTACTGGGGAATGGGCTACATGCACGAGGCGCTGCAAACGCTTCTCGCCTACGCATTCGAGCGACTCCATCTCAACCGCCTTGAAGCGGACATCGATCCGCGGAATACTTCATCTGCGCGAAGTCTCGGGCGCCTCGGTTTCGTGCAGGAAGGGCACCTGCGGCAGCGCTGGATCGTCGACGGCGAAGTGTCGGACACCGGATTCTATGGTCTGCTGCGCGACGACTGGTTGCGATCCGGTCGGCTCGACTGATACGGAGAAGGTCCATGCATTTCCTGCTCATCTATGATCTTTGTCCCGATTATCTCGAACGCCGTGCGGCGTTTCGCGACGAGCATCTGGCGCTGGCGTGGAAAACAGCCGCCGAAGGCCAACTGATGCTCGGTGGCGCGCTCGCGGAACCGGTCGACAGTGCGATCCTCCTGTTCGAGGGAGACACCGCTGCTGTTGCCGAGAATTTCGCGAAGGCGGATCCCTATGTCCGCAACGGGCTCGTCACCGGGTGGCGCGTGCGCCCATGGACAACCGTGGTCGGCGACATGGCGGCAACACCGGTGCACCCGGGCCCGAAGTAAGCGATCCCCGCCAAGCCCGGAGACCGTCGTGGCCGATATCGAAGCCAAGCTCAAGACCCTGGGTCTCGTCTTGCCGGCGCCGTTGATCCTCCCGCCCGGAGTCACCTTGCCGTTTCCGTGGGTCCGCCTCCATGGCGACCGCGCCTTTGTTTCGGGGCACGCGGCGCAGAACGTGGACGGCTCGCTTGCCGGCCCGCTCGGCAAGGTCGGCGGCGAGGTCACGCTGGAGCAAGCGCAGCACGCCGCGCGGCTCACCGCCCTTTCGATCCTCGCAAGCCTGAAGCGCGAACTCGGAGATCTCGACCGCATCACGGCATGGCTGCGGGTTTTCGGGATGGTCAACTGCGCGCCCGGCTTCCGCCAGATGCCGGCGGTCATCAACGGATTCACCGATCTCGTCGTCGAACTGTACGGACCGGTGCGCGGACCGCACGCGCGCTCCGCCGTCGGCATGGCGGAGCTGCCGTTCGGCATCCCGGTCGAGATCGAAGCCGAGGTCGCGATCAGTGCGTGACTTGACGGTCGCGCGGGAACGTTCCATGGCAGGCTACTCCGGCACGCCGCTGCCGCAAAAGCTCGGCATCAAAGCCGGAAACCACGTCCTGATCGTCGGCGCGCCGCCGGGCTATCGAAAGCTGCTGGCGCCGCTTCCTGCCGATGTGCGGTTCGCCGACCGGTTGACGCCCGCGGTCGATGTCGCCCACGTGTTCACCGCAGACGTGGCAATGCTCGAGCGATCGCTTGCGGCCTTTCGCAAGACGCTGAAGCCGACCGCGATCGTCTGGGCGTCGTGGCCCAAGAAGTCGTCCGGTGTCCCGACGGAAATCAGCGAAGACACCGTGCGCAGCGTAGCGCTCCCTCTCGGGTTCGTCGACGTCAAGGTTTGCGCGATCGACGACGTCTGGTCGGGGTTGAAGCTGGTCGTTCGCAAGGAGCTTCGGTAACTCCGCATCGGCGCCCGCCGGTTGACGCGACGCCGCGCCTGCGCGAGCATTTCTCATTCGCGAGGGAGTTCATCATGCCAAGGGGAATTGCGGGCGTCGCCGGCGGGCTCGTCGCATGGATCGTCGTCGCCACGTTGATCAATCTTGCGCTGCGCTACGGCTGGCCGGCCTACGCGGAGGTCGAAAAAGAGATGACGTTCACACTGGCGATGATGGTGGCGCGGCTCATCCTCAGCGCGGTGGCGTCCGCCTGCGCCGGAGCAACTGTCGCCTGGATCTCGAGGCGCAACCATCGCGCCATCATGATTTGCGCGGTGCTGCTGTTCGTGCTGTTCCTCCCGGTGCATTACCAGCTCTGGAACACGTTCCCGCTCTGGTACCACGTTGCCTTCTTCGTCCTGCTCGTCGGCATGGTGTTCGTCGGAGCGGCGCTGCTTCGAAGAAACCCGGCGTCCTGAAGGATCGATGGCGACGATGACATCGTTCGAACTGATCGTGCCTTCGCTCGACCGGCTGCCCGCATACGCGGCGGCGCTGAAGCGCGGCTGGTCGGCGGACAACGTGCGCGGAGAGACCGCCGCGCGCGAGGAGCTCGCGAAGATTGAAGCCGACGCACAGTCTTTCGTGAATCAGCAGGTCGATCGCGAAGCGAAGGGCCCGCCGATCGAGCTTCCGGATGGATCCACGGCGATGCGCCTTCCCGGATTTCGCCTCTGGATGTGGGACGGCGAGTTCTGCGGCGCAATCGGCTTCCGCTGGCAGCCGGGCACTTCCGCGCTGCCGCCGCACGTGCTCGGTCATATCGGTTACGCGGTGGTTCCGTGGAAACGCGGGCGGGGGTATGCGACCGCGGCGCTCGGTCTCGTCCTGCCACACGCGCGAGCGGAGGGTCTCCCGTACGTCGAGATCACGACGGACGCGGACAATCCGGCGTCACAGAAGGTCATCCTGGCCAACGGGGGCGTGTTGATCGGACCCTACAAGAAGCCGATCCAGTACGGCGGGGCCGACGGACTGCGCTACCGGATCGATCTCGCCGTGCAGTAATCGGCGACCCCGTTCAGCATCGCGGAGGCGTAATGACCATCACTCGCATAGGCATCTACGTGTGCGGCGTGACGCCCGACCCGGAGGGCGACATCAAGAGGCAAACACGCCAGGGGCTGGAGCGCATCGACCGGCTGCTGCAGGCGGCGGGCTGAATACACATGGCGAAGCTCACGGACGGCGGCGTCCTCATCCGGCCGCACGCGGCCGGCGACGTTGAACCGATGTACGCGGCCGTCGTCGAATCGATGGCAACAGTGGGCCGCTGGATGTCCTGGTGCAATGCGGACTACTCTCTGCGGGACGCCATGACGTTCTACGAGCGATGTGCGAAAGCATGGGATACCGACGGGGACCGCGAATTCGGGATTTTCGATGCCGTATCGAACGAGATGCTGGGGTGCGTGGGCATCAATCAGATCAATCGGATCAACCGCTTTGCCAACATGGGTTACTGGGTTCGCGCGAGCCGCGAGCGCCGCGGCATCGCGTCGACGGCGGCACGCCTCGCCTCGGGATTCGCCTTCGCCGCACTCGGCCTCGCGCGGATCGAGATCGTCGTGCTGCCCGACAACATGGCCAGCCGGCGCGTCGCCGAGAAGATCGGCGCCCGCTTCGAATGCATCGCGCGCAACCGTCTGCAGTTCGGAAGCGAAGCGCACGACGCCGCGATGTATTCGCTGGTTCCCGGCGACCCGGCGGCTCGCGTCGCCATCCAGGGCGCGCCCTTTGCATTTCGCCCCCCGACGGGAGTACGCTAGTTAAGCCCCGGCGCCCTCCTCGACCCGCCGGACGGAGCAGCGTGGAACCGATCGCCTTCCTCGTCCTGTTGCCGATCGTTATCGGCGTCCTGTCGGAGCTCGTCTTCCGCGACACGACGCACGCGACGCTCGCCGCCGCGATCGGCACGGCGGCGGCCCTGATCGTCAGCATGTGGCTGCTGGCCCCTCCCGAGCTGTGGACGTGGCTTGCCGTGCTGCTCGTGTCGCCGCTCGCGATCGCGTCGGCGTTGGCCACCGTGTTCCTGGTCTACGGGCGCTCGCAGGCGCGCCGCCGCAGAAGGCGGCACGACGCCTGACTCCGTCGCGGCGCGACACCGTCGCGCCACCGGACATGAGCGCCAAGCAACCGGACAACGCGAGGCTCGACCGCGTAGTCGCCGACGCGCGGCGCGCGCGCGAAGAGCGCGGACAGAGCTATCGCGAACGCGCGCTCAAGATCTATCCCTGGATCTGCGGCCGCTGCGCGCGCGAATTCGACCGCTCGAACGTCCATGAGCTCACCGTCCATCATCGCGATCACAACCATGACAACAACCCTCCCGACGGCAGCAACTGGGAACTCCTCTGCGTCTATTGCCACGACAACGAACATCAAAGGCAGCAGGAGCAGGCGCAGGGAATCGCAGCGGGCATCGCGGGCGCGGCGCCGCCCGCGGCGACCCACAAGCCTTTCGCCGGGCTCGATGCGCTGCTGAAGCGCGGGAAATGACGGCACGTGCGCTTGCCGATGCGGTGGTCACGCTGCACGCGCTCTTTGTCGTCTTCGCCCTGCTCGGCGGTGCTCTCGTCCTGTGGCAACCACGCATCGCCATCGTCCATCTGCCCGCGGCGGCGTGGGCCGCGTGGGTCGAGTTCACCGGCAGGATCTGTCCGTTGACGCCGCTCGAGAACGAATTTCGCCGCGCGGCGGGCGCGGCTGGTTACGATGGCGGTTTCGTCGAGCATTACCTCGTACCGGCGCTCTACCCGGACGGGCTGACGCCGCGCATGCAAGTCGCCCTTGGCGTGGTCGTCGTCGCGCTCAATGCGTTGTTCTACGGCTTCGCCTGGTGGCGAATCCGGCGACGGCGGATGGCCGATGCCGCTGTACCTGCTTCGCAATCCTGAAATGTCGCGCCACCGACCGCGATTTGCGAGACAATCCAGGTCGACCGCGGCAATGCCGCCAGGAGAATCGACATGACGCTTTGCCCCATCGCCATCGCCGTCGGCTGCAAGAAATGCCCCGCGTTTTCCGTCTGCCCCGTCAAAGGCATCATCGGCGATTACAAGCCCGACGAGGACAAAGGCTCGGCCAAGTCCGCCAAGGGAAAAGCCGGCGCCAAATCGTCGAAGTAATCGATCGCGTGCCCGAGGCGCCGAAAGAGCGCCGCGTGCTCCTAGGAGGCCGGGAGACTCCCCGGAGTCAACGTCGATGACCTACGCCGCCATCACCGGCTGGGGCAAGTGCATGCCCCCGTCCGTCCTGTCCAACGCCGATCTCGCGACGTTTCTCGAGACCGACGATGCGTGGATCACGACGCGCACCGGAATCCACGAGCGGCGGATTTCGCACGTGTCCGGCATCGACATGGCGCACGTGGCGTCGGCGCGCGCGCTCGCCTGCGCGGGGCTCGATGCGAAGGATGTCGAGCTTGTCGTGTACGGCAGCTGCTCGAACGATGAGGCGGTGCCGAATTCGGCCTCGGGCCTCCAGTGGAAGCTCGGCGCCGCGCAGGCGGCGGCGATGGACGTCAACACCGCCTGCACGAGCTTCCTCTACTCGCTGTCCACCGCCACTGCGATGATCCGCACCGGCGTGGTCAGGAACGCCGTGGTCGTGGGCGTCGAGCTGATCTCGCCGTTCATGGACTGGGCCAATCGCGGCGTCGCCGTGCTCTTCGGCGATGGCGCCGCCGCGGTCGTGCTGCAGGCGACGGAGCGCAAGGAAGGACTGCTCGCCGAAAAGCTGGGTTGCTACGCCGATGCCCGCCAGGTCCTGCGCGTGCGCGGCATGGGCACGACGTACGCCAATCGCAGCGTCACCCTCGGCGACACGCTGTGGGATTTCGACGGACAGGAGATCTTCAAGCGCGCGGTGCATGGAATGACGAGCGCGTCGCAGGACGTCCTCGCGAAGACCGGGCACGCCGCCGGCGAGATCGACCTGGTCGTTCCGCACCAGGCCAACCTGCGCATCATCGAGGCCGTCGCGAAACGCGTCGGCGTGCCGATGGAGCGCGTGTTCCTGACCGTGCAACGGTACGGCAACATGTCGGCGGCCACCGTGCCGGTTGCGCTCGTCGAAGCGCTGGAGGAAGGACGCGTGAAGCCCGGCGCGCTGATCATGACGCCCGCCTTCGGCGGCGGCCTCACGTGGTGCTCGCATCTCATCCGCTGGGGCGAGCGGACGACGCCGCTCACGACGACCGCCCTCGACCTGCCGCCGCCGACGCAGACGGCGCTGGAACGGGTGCGCGACCTGATTGCGCTCAAGCGCCGCACGGCCTCCAGCGAAGGCTGATGGCGGCGAAGCTCGCGGAGGCGTCGCGAATGCTCGCCGGAAAGCGGCTAGGTGTTCACCAGCTTGCGGTGCGCCTGCACGCTCATCAGCAGGCCGAGCCCGATGAAGAGCGAGATGAGCGCGGTGCCGCCGTACGACACGAGCGGCAGCGGCACGCCGACCACCGGCAGCACGCCGCTCACCATGCCCATGTTGACGAACGCGTAGGTGAAGAACATCAGCGTCACCGCGCCGGCGATGAGCCGCGCGAACATCGTCGACGCATTCGCGGTGATCATCATCCCGCGGCCGATCAGCAGCAGGTAGAGGACGAGCAGCACCGCGCTGCCGATCAGCCCGAACTCCTCGCCGAACACGGCGAACACGAAATCGGTGTGCTTCTCGGGCAGGAAGTCGAGGTGCGTCTGCGTGCCGTTCATCCAGCCCTTGCCGACCACGCCGCCCGACCCGAGCGCGATCGACGCCTGCGACGAGTGATAGCCGGCGCCGAGCGGGTCGCGCGCGGGGTCGATGAACGTAAGCAGGCGCTCGCGCTGATAGTCGTGGAGGTAGGGCCAGATCAGCGGCGCGGCGGCCGCGCCCAGCACCGTCAGGCCGACGATGATCTTCCACGAGAGTCCGGCAAGATAGAGCACGTAAAAACCGGACGCGGCGATCAGCAGTGCCGTGCCGAGATCGGGCTGGCGCTTGATGAGCCATACCGGCACCGCGATCAAGAGCCCGGTGAGGACGAAGTCCATCCACCCGATGCGACCCTCGAATTTCTGGAAGTACCACGCGAGCATCAGCGGCAGCGCGATCTTCATGAGCTCGGAAGGCTGGAACCGCGCCACGCCGAGGTTGAGCCAGCGCTTGGAGCCGTTGACCGTCGTGCCGAACACCGCGACGGCGAGCAACATCACGACCGCGAAGAGATAGAGCGGCACCGCGGCGCGCGCGATCGTCTGCGGCGGAATGTTGGCGACGACCCACATCAGCACCAGCGCGAACGCGAGGCTCATCGCCTGGGTCGTGATCCGCGCCACGCTCTGGTCGGTCGCCGAGAACAGCGTGACGATGCCGACTCCAGCGATCGCCACCGCGACGCCGAACAGGAAGCTGTCGACCTTGAGCGTCAGCACCTCCCAGAGCCGCGTGAGGAAATTGAGCATGAGGGCCTAATCGCTCTCGTCGTCCGCAGCGGCGGGCGCCGGACCGGTCGGCGCCGGCTCCGTCGGCACCTTCCCCGTGAGGTAGTAGTCGAACACCTGCCGCGCGATCGGCGCCGCAGCCTGCGCGCCGAAGCCGCCGTTCTCGACCAGCACCGAGACCGCGATGCGCGGCTTGTCCGCCGGCGCGTAGGCGATGAACCACGCGTGATCGCGCAGCCGCTCGTCGATCTTGGTCGAGTACTTCTCGCCCTTGAGGGAGAACACCTGCGCCGTTCCCGTCTTGCCCGCGCTCACGTAGGGCGTCTTCACGAACGCGGCGGCGCTGGTGCCTTCCCTGTTCACGCCGACCAGCGCGTTCTTGACGAACGCAAGATGCTCGGGCTTCATCGGCACCGTGTACGACGGCTCCGGCACGACCTCGCGGACGGCGCCGGTACGCACGTCGCGGACGTCCTTTACGAGGTGCGGGCGGAAGGCGACGCCGTTGTTCGCAATCGTCGCGATCGCATGCGCCTGCTGGATCGGGGTGAAGGCGTTGTAGCCCTGACCGATGCCCGCGGAAATGCTGTCGCCGAGGTACCACTTGCGGTGCTCCTCGCGGAATTCCTTGCCGGCGAAGCGCGTGCGCTTCCACTCGCGCGACGGCAGCACGCCGGTGAGCTCGCCGTCGATGTCGATGCCGGTCTTCTGGCCGAAGCCGAGCTGCGACAGGAAACGCGCGTTGTCGTCGATGTCCGTCTCGCTCGCGAGAATGTAATAGTAGGTGTCGCACGATGCGACGATGGACTTGTACATGTCGACGGTGCCGTGGCCTCCCGGCTTGTCGTCGCGGAAGCGGTGTGCCTGTCCGGGGATCTGGAAATATCCGGGATCGAAGATCGTCTGCGTCGGCGTGCGCTTGCCGGTGGCGAGCGCGGAGAGCGCGAGAAACGGCTTGATCGTCGACCCCGGCGGGTAGGCGCCGCGCAGGGGCCGGTTGAGGAGCGGCTTGTCCGGCGAATCGTTCAGCATCTCCCAGTTCGCGGAATCGATGCCTTCGACGAACAGGTTGGGATCGAAGCCCGGCTTCGAGACGAACGCGAGCACGTCGCCGGAAGAAGGTTCGATCGCGACCAGCGCGCCGCGCCGCTCGCCAAACGCCTTCTCGGCGATCTCCTGCAGCTTGATGTCGAGCGAGAGGCGCAGATCGTTGCCGGAAACCGGCGGCGTGCGCGACAGCGTGCGCACGGCGCGGCCGGCGGCATCGACCTCGACCTCCTCGAAGCCGGTCTTGCCATGCAGTTCCCGCTCATACGAGAGCTCGACGCCGATCTTGCCGATGTAATCCGAGCCCTTGTAGTTCGCCACCTCGTTCCACTCGTCGATGCGCCCGACGTCGCGCTCGTTGATGCGGCCGATGTAGCCGACGACGTGCGATGCGATTTCGCCGTACGGATACTGCCGGAACAGCCGCGCCTTGATCTCGACGCCGGGGAAGCGGTAGCGGTTGACGGCGAAGCGCGCAACCTCCTCGTCGGAAAGCCTTGTCCGCAGCGGGAGGCTCTCGAAATTCTTCGACTCTTCCAGCAGCTTGCGGAAGCGCTTGCGGTCGCGCGGCTGCACGTCGACGATGGTGGCGAGCGCGTCGATCGTCTCGTCGAGATTCTTCACCCGCGACGGCTGGATCTCCAACGTGTACGCCGAGTAGCTTTGGGCGAGGACAACGCCGTTGCGGTCGGTGATCACGCCGCGGTTGGGAACGATCGGGACGATCGCGATCCGGTTGGTCTCGGCCAGCGTCTGGTAGTGATCGTGCAGCACGACCTGCAAATAGAAAAACCGCGCGAAGAGCCCGCCGAAGGCGACGACGACCAGCACGCCGGCAAGGCCCAGGCGGCGCCGGAACAGGAACACCTCGCGCTCCGGGTTGCGCATTTCCTGCTTCCCGAAGTCGCCGTCGTAGCGGCGACTGCGGGAGCTGAAGAGGAGGCGGCGGGCCATTAGGGCCAGCCTTCAGCGATCGGCAGGCGAGCGCGGCGGGCGCTGCGGCCATTGGAGGACCACCGACACGAGCGGCCACAGCAGCGCGCCGACGAGCGGCGGGGCCGCATAGGTCCAGCGCGGCATCGTGGCGCCGCCTACGAAGCGAATCAGGAGCACGAGCGCCGCGCACAGCAGGAGCAGAACGGCGACCTGCGCCGCCTGCTGCCACGGCGGGAACCGCAGCACGCGACGGCGGAAATACTCGGCCGCATAAGCGAGAAACGCGTAAGCGAGCGCATGCTGGCCGAACACCGTGCCGTCGCCGACATCCATCACGAGTCCCACGCACCACGCAACGCCGACGCCGACGAACCGCGGCTCCTGGATGCACCAGTAGAGCAGCACCAGCGCGAGGAAGTCGGGACGAAGCGCGAGCGCGACGCCGGAAAGCGGCAGCAGGTTCGCGAACAACGCGAGTATGAGCGTCAGCACGATGAACCACGGCCGCGCCGGCAGCAGGATTTCCTCGGGCGTCGCGGGAGAAAGCGGCATGAGATAGGGCAATGCCATCATCCGCCCCGCCGGCGACCCTTGCCTGCTTTCTTTCCGGCGTCGGCATCGGCGGGCTCGTCCGGCCGCGCGGGCAGCGCCGATGCATGCCCCAGCACGAGCAGGTATTCGCTGCGGTCGACGCCCGCGAGCGGCTCGGTCGTGATGCGCGCGAACATCTGCCCGGTTTCGCGCTCGAGTGTGGCCACGCGCGCGACCGCGAGGCCAGGCGGATAGGTGCCGTCGATGCCCGAGGTGACGAGGAGGTCGCCCTGGCGGATGTCCGCGTTGGGCGACATGAAGCGAAGCTCCGGCAGATGGCCGGCGCCGGCGCCGAAGAGCACGCTCCGCACTCCGCTGCGCTGGACCTTGACCGGCACCGCATGGTCCTTGTCGGTAACGAGCGTCACTTCCGCCATGAACGGCAGCACGCGCGTCACCTGCCCCACGACCCCCTGCGCGTCGATGACCGCGTCGCCGGCGTTGAGATCCGCATCCGCCCCCTTGTTGACGAAGAGCTTCTGCGCGAACGGATCGCGGCCGGTGTAGAGCACCTCGACCACCGTGGCCGCCCCGCCGTAGCGCGGCCGCAGGTCGAGGAGCGCCCTGAGCCGTGCGTTCTCGCTGCTCGTGCTCGCCTGCCCCTGGGCAGCCGGAGCCTGCTCCACCAAGCGGCGCTTCAACGCCTCGTTCTCGCCGGCAAGCTCGCGTTGCGTCGCGAAATAGCTGCCGACGTACGCGATCGCTTCGCCCGGGACCTGCGCCGCGCGCTGCAGCGGATAGAGCACGATCGCGACCACGTGCCGGATGTTCTCGAGGTAGCGGTAGCGGGTGTCGAGGAACAGCAGCGACAGCGAAATGAGGCCGAAGAATGCCAACCGCGCCAGCGGCGACGGCCCCCGATGAAAGAACGCGGGCGGCTCGACCGGGATGTGGCGCATGACCGTGTTTATGCGCAGGACAGAAGACGTTGCACGTCAGCGGGTAGTCGCCGGGTACGACGCTTCCGGCTCGCGCAACGACCAACGGGTTTGCACTTCGGGAACCCTTCGCAAAATCCCGGCGAGCGGCCCGAGAGCATCGTTGCAAATGAAGGCCCGCAGCGAGCCCCGAGATAGTACATAGACGTACAGCGAGGGGCGAGCCTCATTTGCCCAAGGAGCACGACAAAGCTATCGGGTCGCGCAGCCAATTTTGCGAAGGGTTCTAGTCGGAGGTGAAGATGGTGGAGAGCTTATCCATGTTCTCGAGCGCCTTCCCGCAGCCGCGCACGACGCACGTCAGCGGATCGTCGGCGACGATCACCGGCAGTCCCGTCTCTTCCATCAGCAGGCGATCGAGATCGCGCAGCAGCGCGCCGCCGCCGGTCAGCACCATCCCGCGCTCGGCGATGTCGGCGCCGAGCTCCGGGGGCGTACGCTCGAGCGCGCTCTTCACCGCCGAGACGATGCCGTTCAGCGGATCGGTGAGCGCTTCGAGGATCTCGTTGGACGACACGGTGAAGCTGCGGGGGATGCCTTCGGCGAGGTTTCGACCCTTCACTTCCATTTCCTTGACTTCGGAGCCGGGGAACGCGCTGCCGATCGTCATCTTGATATGCTCGGCCGTTGTCTCGCCGATCAACATGCCGTAGTTGCGGCGGATGTAGTTGACGATCGCCTCGTCGAACTTGTCGCCGCCGACGCGCACGCTGCCGGAGTACACCATGCCGCCAAGCGAGATGACGCCGACTTCGGTCGTGCCGCCGCCGATATCGAGGACCATCGAGCCGATCGCATCCGAGATCGGCAGGTCGGCGCCGATCGCTGCGGCCATCGGCTCCTCGATCAGGAACACCTTCGACGCACCGGCACCCAGCGCCGATTCGCGGATCGCGCGCCGTTCGACCTGGGTCGACCCGCAGGGCACGCAGATGATGATCCGCGGCGACGGCGAGAACAGCCGCGAGTCGAGCACCTTCCTGATGAACTGCTTCAGCATCTGCTCGGTCACGGTGAAGTCGGCGATGACGCCGTCCTTCATCGGCCGGATCGCCGTGATGTTGCCCGGCGTGCGGCCCAGCATATGCTTCGCGGCGAGCCCGACTTCCTGGATCACGCGCTTGCCGTTCGGGCCGCCTTCCTGGCGGATTGCGACGACCGAGGGTTCGTTCAGCACGATCCCTTTGCCGCGCACGTAGATCAGCGTGTTGGCGGTGCCAAGGTCGATCGCGAGATCGCTCGAAAAATAGCCTTTGAAGGACTGGAACATGAAGTGCGGGCCCGAGGAGTTGCGGCGGCGCGGCAATGCCGGCGGCCGGGAGTCGATTTGGAGCGGTGACTGCTCGAAAATATGACAATATGATACCCTATCACGTCACGCCCGAGCACTGATTTCGAACGGAAAATTGCCGGGAATTGGGGAAAGCGGCCCCGAAGACCGCGATCCGGCCGATAACCGCCGATCGCCCCAGCCCGCCCGCCATGGGCTCGGCGCCGACGTCGCCGATACCGATTACCCGCTGCGCCGCCCGCCACCGCCACCACCATGTCCCTCACCGCCGCCGACGTCCACCGCATCGCGCACCTCGCGCGCATCGAAATCGATGCTGCGCAGGCCGAGGAAGTCCGCGTGAAGCTCGATGCGATCTTCGCGATGATCAACGAGCTCAATGCCGTCGACACGAAAGGCGTGGTGCCGATGGCGCATGCGCAGGACGTCATGCTGCCGCTGCGTGAGGACCGCGTCACCGAGACCGACCAGCACACGCTCTATCAAGCGGTCGCGCCCGCGGTCGAGGACGGTCTGTATCTCGTTCCGAAGGTGATCGAGTAGTCGGCGGCTCCATGACTCAAGCGACCATCGTCGAGCTCTCGCAAGCGCTGCACGCGAAGCGCCTGTCCGCCGTCGAGCTCACGCAATCGATGCTCGACCGGATCGCGAAGCACAATCCGGCGCTCAATGCGTTCGTCACCGTCGATGCCGACGGCGCGCTTGCGGCCGCGAAGGCCGCCGACGCGCGCATCGCGAAAGGCGACGCCGGACCGCTGACCGGCATTCCGATTGCGCACAAGGACGTGCTGATGACCGCCGGCCTCAAGACCACGTGCGGCTCGCGGATGCTCGAGAACTTCACCGCGCCCTACGACGCATTCGTCGTCGAGGGGCTGAAGCGCGCCGGCACCGTGCTCGTCGGCAAGACGAACATGGACGAGTTCGCGATGGGCTCGTCGAACGAAACCTCGTACTTCGGCCCGGTCAAGAATCCGTGGAACATCGAGTACGTCCCCGGCGGCAGCTCGGGCGGATCGTCGGCTGCCGTTGCCGCGGGGCTCGTCGCAGGCGCGACGGGCACCGATACCGGCGGCTCGATCCGGCAGCCGGCGTCGCTGTCCGGCATCTGCGGCCTGAAGCCCACCTATGGCGTCTGCTCGCGCTACGGTCTCATCGCCTTCGCGTCGAGCCTCGACCAGGCCGGCACGTTTGCGCAGACCGCCGAGGATTGCGCGCTGCTTCTGAACGCGATGGCCGGCCACGATGCGCGCGACTCGACGTCGCTTGACCGCCCGGTCGAGGATTACACGCGGCTCCTGCGCGAAAAGACGCGCGGCGCAGCCGCTCGCCGGAGTGCGCATCGGCCTGCCGAAGGAATATTTCGGAGAGGGCGTGGACCCTGACGTCGCCAGCGCGGTCGACGCCGCCCTCGGCGTCCTGCGCACGCTCGGCGCGACGACGCTCGACGTCGCGCTGCCGAACGTCAACCTGTCGGTCCCGGTCTACTACGTGATCGCACCGGCCGAGGCGTCGTCGAACCTGTCGCGCTTCGACGGCGTGCGCTACGGCCACCGCGCGGCGAAGTACGACGACCTCCTCGACATGTACCGCAAATCGCGCGCCGAAGGTTTCGGCGCCGAGGTGAAGCGGCGGATCCTGGTCGGCACCTACGTGCTCTCGCATGGCTACTACGACGCGTATTACCTCAAGGCGCAGCAGGTGCGGCGTTTGATCGCCGACGGCTTTCGCCACGCGTACGAGCACTGCGACGTCATTCTCGGGCCGACGGCGCCTTCGCCAGCCTTCAAGTTAGGTGCGAAGACGGACGACCCGGTAGAGATGTATCTGAACGACATCTTCACGGTCGCGGCGAACCTGACCGGCGCGCCGGCAATCTCGATCCCGTGCGGCTTCGACGGCCGCGGCCTGCCGATCGGTCTCCACCTGCAGGCCAACTACTTCAACGAGGCGAGGATCCTCGACGTCGCGCACCGGTTTCAGCAGGTGACCGACTGGCATCGCAAATCGCCCGCGGGGTTCGCGCGATGAGCTTCGAAGTCGTCATCGGCCTCGAGACGCACGCGCAACTGTCCACCGCGTCGAAGATATTCTCGGGCGCGTCGACGGCGTTCGGCGCCGCGCCGAACACGCAGGCGTCGGCGGTCGACATCGCGCTGCCCGGCGTGCTGCCGGTGCTGAACAAGGGCGCGGTCGAGCGCGCGATCCGTTTCGGGCTTGCCGTGGGCGGAGAAATCAACCTGCGCAGCGTGTTCGCGCGCAAGAACTACTTCTATCCGGACCTGCCGAAGGGGTATCAGATCTCGCAGTACGAAATTCCGGTCGTGCAGGGCGGCTCGCTCCGGATTCCCGTCAAGGACGGCGAGAAAGTGGTCCGCCTCACTCGCGCCCATCTCGAGGAAGACGCGGGGAAGAGCCTGCATGAGCATGGCACGCAACTGAGTCACGGGGCGAGTGGCATCGACTTGAACCGTGCGGGCACGCCGCTGCTCGAGATCGTCTCGGAGCCGGAGATGAGCAGCTCCGACGAGGCGATCGCGTACGCCAAGGCGCTGCACGCACTCGTCCGCTGGATCGGCATCTGCGACGGCAACATGCAGGAAGGAAGCTTCCGCTGCGATGCCAACGTGTCGGTGCGGCGCCCCGGCGCGCCGCTCGGCACCCGCTGCGAGATCAAGAATCTCAACAGCTTCCGCTTCATGCAGGACGCCATCGACTTCGAGGTGCGCCGGCAAATCGCGCTGATCGAGGATGGCGGCACCGTCGTCCAGGAGACGCGGCTCTACGATCCCGACCGGCGCGAGACGCGCTCGATGCGCAGCAAGGAAGACGCGCAGGACTATCGCTACTTTCCGGATCCCGATCTGCCGCCGCTGGTGATCGACGAAGACTGGGTCCGGCTGATACAAGAGTCGCTGCCGGAACTGCCGCCCGCGATGAAGGCCCGCCTGGTTCGCGATCACGGCCTCAGCGAGTACGACGCCGCACAGCTCACGATGGATCGGGACGTCGTCGATTATTACGAACAATCCGTGAAATCGTGGCAGCCAGGCGACACCCGAGCCCATAAGCTGATCGCCAACTGGGTACTGGGCGAGGTATCGGCGGCGCTCAACAAGGCAGAGCTCGACATCAAGCAATCGCCGGTGCAACCGGCGCAGCTCGTGGGCCTGCTCAAGCGCATCGCGGACAGCACGATCTCCGGAAAGATCGCGAAGGACGTGTTCGACTCGATGTGGGGCGGCGAAGCCAGCGGGGAAAATGCGGCCGACGCGATCATCGCGAAAAAAGGCCTGACGCAGATTTCCGATGCCGGTGCCATCGAGAAAATCGTCGACGACGTCATCGCCGCGAATCCGGCAGTCGTCGCCGAATTCAAGGCCGGCAAGGAGAAGGCGTTCAATTCGCTCGTCGGCAAGGCGATGGCGGCATCGAAGGGCAAGGCCAACCCGGCGCAGGTCAACACCGTCCTGAAGAAGAAGCTCGGCGTCTGAGCGCCGAAGCCGCTCGGTGTTAAGCCGAACTTCCGGACCGCCGCGGAGCGGCGGGCTTGTCCTCACTAATGCATCAGCGGCTTGTACCGGGGGCGATGCGGCCGCGCGCCTTCCTCACCCAGCCGCTTGCGCTTGTCGTCCTCGTACTCGTGGTAGTTGCCCTCGAAGAACACCCATTTCGAGTCGTCCTCGGACGCGAGGATGTGCGTCGCGATCCGGTCGAGGAACCAGCGATCGTGCGAGATCACCATCACGCTGCCGGCGAACTCGAGCAGCGCTTCCTCCAGCGCCCGCAGCGTCTCGACGTCGAGATCGTTCGACGGCTCGTCGAGCAGCAGCACGTTGCCGCCCTTCAGCAGCGTCGCGGCAAGATGCAGCCGTCCGCGCTCGCCGCCGGAGAGCGCGCCGACGTTCTTCTGCTGGTCCGGCCCCTTGAAGTTGAAGCGGCCGAGGTAGGCGCGTGACGGCATCTCGAAGCGCCCCACGGTCAGGATGTCCTGGCCGTTGGAAATCGCCTCCCACGCCGTCTTGTCGTTGGGCAATGACTCGCGCGTCTGGTCGACGACCGCGAGCTGCGCCGTGTGGCCGATGACGACCTCGCCCGCATCGGGCTTTTCCTTGCCGGTGATGAGCCTGAACAGCGTGGTCTTGCCTGCGCCGTTGGGCCCGATCACGCCGACGATCGCGCCGGGCGGCACGCGAAACGACAGGTCGTCGATGAGGAGCCGATCGCCGAAGCCTTTCGACACGCTCTTGAATTCGATCACCTCGTTGCCGAGCCGCTCGGCGACGGGGATGAAGATCTCGGAGGTCTCGTTGCGCTGCTGGTGCTCGTACGACGAGAGCTCGTTGAAGCGCGCGATCCGCGCCTTGCTTTTCGCCTGGCGGCCCTTCGGATTCTGGCGCACCCAGTCGAGCTCCTGCTTCATCGCCTTGATGCGCGCCGCCTCCTGCTTGCCTTCGATCTCGAGACGCTGCTCCTTCTGCTCGAGCCAGGAGCTGTAATTGCCCTTCCACGGAATCCCGTAGCCGCGGTCGAGCTCGAGAATCCATTCGGCGGCGTTGTCGAGAAAGTAGCGGTCGTGCGTCACCGCGACCACGGTGCCCGGAAATTTCTGCAGGAACTGCTCGAGCCAGTCCACGCTCTCGGCATCGAGGTGGTTGGTCGGCTCGTCGAGGAGCAGCATGTCGGGCTTCGACAGCAGCAGGCGGCACAGCGCGACGCGCCGCTTCTCGCCGCCCGACAACGTCGCGATCTTCGCGTCCCACGGCGCGAGCCGCAGCGCCGCGGCGGCGATTTCCATCTGCACGCCCGAATCCGCTCCGGACGCGGCAATGATCGCCTCGAGATTCGCCTGTTCGGCAGCCAGCGCATCGAAGTCGGCGTCTTCTTCGGCATACGCGGCGTAGACCTCCTCCAGCCGCTTTTGCGCGCCGAGAACATCGCTCATTCCTTCCTCGACCGCCTCGCGCACCGTCTTGGCCGGGTCGAGCTGCGGCTCTTGCGGCAGAAAGCCGATCTTGAGCCCCGGCATCGGGACGGCGTCGCCCTCGATCTCCTTGTCGACGCCCGCCATGATCCGCAGCAGGCTCGACTTGCCGGAGCCGTTCAGTCCCAGCACGCCGATCTTGGCGCCTGGAAAGAAGGAAAGCGATATGTCCTTCAGGATCTGCCGCTTGGGCGGGACCATCTTGCCCACGCGATTCATCGTATAAACGTATTGCGCCATGGCGATTCCGGATTGGCTTGCCGCGAAAGGGGCGCAATTATCGCAGGTACGGCCGCCGCGTGCCGCATCGCCGCGGACAAATGAAAAGGGCGGCCCGCGGGCCGCCCCGATGTCCGCCGGAGGTCCGACTATTTTTTCTTGGAGGGAGGAGCTTCCCGCCGCCGGCGCCGCCTCGGGCAACGCGTTGACGTCGGAGAGAAGGGCCGCCTCGCCGCCTTTGGCCGCGATCAGCTCGTGCCAGCGCTTCTTGTCGGCGTCGTACTTGGCGTTGACGGCAATCACTTCCTTCTGCTTCAGCGCAAGCAGGTCCTCCTGCCGCGCAAGTTCGGTAGTTGGTGCGTCTCGAGCTCGCGCTCCATTGCCGCCGGCATCGGCTTGTTGGCGAATTCGGTTTTCTTCTTCGCCTCGAGCCCGGCCTTGCGCTTCGCGAGCTGCTCGCTGTACGCCTTCGACGACTGCACGACGCTTTCGATCGTCCGCAGCGAGCGGTTACGCGCGAGATCGATCTCGCTCTCGCTCGTGTACGACGACAAGAGCGCGCGATCCTTGCGGGCGATTTCCGCCTGGTCCTTCGCGAGCTGCTTCTGCCTTTCCTCTTCCTGCGCCTTCGCGCGCCGTTGCTCCGGCGTGGGCGCGGGCTCGGTCGCCTTGACCGGCACGCCCTGCTTGTTGAGCTCGATCCTGGCTTTGTTGACGTCCTCCGGCGGCATCTTGTCCGTGTAATGGACCACGCCCTTCTCGTCGACCCACTTGTACGTCGCGGCGTGCGCCGGGGCGCGTCGAGGACAGGAGCGCGAGCGCCGCCAGCGCGGCGCCGACCAGCGGAAGCGCGCGGCGAGTCCACTCGCCGTTGCATCCGCCAGCCGCGCGCTGCCGATTCGTCATTCGTCCTGCATCATTGTCCAACGTCATTCTCCACTGCAGCGTTCCGTCCGTCTCAGCGGCGGACGCCGTACTGCTCGCGATACGCGCCCACGGCCTTTGCATGGTGAGCGAGCGGCGGTTGCGCGGCAATGAATCGCGTGAGGTCGTCCAGCGTCGCGATGGCCACGACGGGAATCCCGAACTCGTCCCGCAATTCCTGCACCGCCGACTTCTCGCCGCGGCCCCGCTCCAGACGGTCAAACGCAATCAGGACGCCGGCGGGGTTGGCGCCGTGCGCGCGCAGAAGCTCGATCGCCTCGCGCTTGGCTCCCCCGTCGGTGATGACGTCATCGACGATCAGCACCCGCCCGCGGAGCGGCGCCCCGACGATCGTGCCGCCTTCGCCGTGGTCCTTCGCTTCCTTCCGGTTGAAACTGAACGGCAGATTGTGCCCTTTTTCGGCAAGGGCGATCGCCGTCGCCGCCGCCAGGGTGATGCCCTTGTACGCCGGTCCGAACAGCTGATCGCACGCCAGGCCGGAGGCAAGCCACGCCTCAGCGTAATACCGGCCGAGCCGTTGCAGGCTCGCGCCGTCGCTGAAGAGCCCGGCATTGAAAAAATACGGGCTCGCCCGCCCGGCCTTGGTCACGAATTCCCCAAAACGCAGCACGTCACGTGCCAACGCGAACGCGAGGAACTCCTGCCGAAAATCCGTCATCGTGCGGGTCGCTTTCTCCCGTCAATTATACGCAGCACGCTCGGCGGCGGCCCGCGGGCCCGCGTTGTGTAAACTGCCGCCGGGGCCGGCATCAGGCATGGCTCGAAGCCAGGGCCGCGCGGCGGCATCGTCCATGCGGGTCATCACTCTCAACGTCAACGGCATCCGCTCGGCGGAGCGCAAGGGCTTCGCGCGCTGGCTTGCGCGCGGCGAGCCGTGGGACGTCGTCTGCCTGCAGGAGATCAAGGCCGCGCGCGAGGACATCCCGCGGCCGCTGCACGCGCCGCGGCGTGCCCACGCGGCTTTCCATCCGGCGGAGCGCAAGGGCTACGCCGGCGTCGCGCTGTATGCGAAGACGGCGCCGCGCATCGTGACGGGCTTCGGCAGCGCGGAGTTCGATGCCGAGGGCAGGTACCTGGAAGCGCACTTCGCCGAGCTGACCGTGATCAGCCTGTACCTGCCTTCGGGATCGAGCGGACCGCACCGCCAGGCGTCGAAATTCCGGTTCCTGGGCGAGTTCCTCCCGCATCTTGCCAAGCTGCGGCGCATGAAGCGCGAGATCATCCTCTGCGGCGACTGGAACATCGCACACAAGGAGATCGATCTTCGGAACTGGCGCGGCAACCGGAAGAACTCCGGCTTCCTGCCGGAGGAGCGCGAATGGCTGACGCAGGTGTTCGACGAAATCGGGTTCGTCGACGTGTTCCGCCGGGTGGACCCGCGACCCGACCAGTACACGTGGTGGTCGAATCGCGGGCAGGCGTGGGCGAAGAATGTCGGCTGGCGCATCGACTACCAGATCGCGACGCCGGGCATCGCGGCGAAGGCGCACGGCGCCTCGATCTACACCAGGCGCCGCTTCTCCGACCACGCGCCTCTCATTATCGATTACGACTATTCGCTGACGGCGTAAAGCTACTGCGCGGGCGCCCTGCCTTGATACGAATTTCCAATCTGACGCTGGCCCGCGGGGCGAAACGCCTGCTCGAAGGCGCGAACCTCACGGTCCATGCCGGGCACAAGGTCGGGCTGATCGGGCCGAACGGCTGCGGCAAGTCGAGTTTGTTCGCGCTGCTCCTGGGCGAGCTTCACGCGGATGCCGGCGACGTCTCGCTGCCACCGTCGTGGACGATCGCGCACGTCGCGCAGGAGACGCCGGCCGCCGACTCCCCGGCGATCGAGTTCGTGCTGGACGGCGACCATGAGCTCCGCGCCGTCGAGCGCGCGCTGCAGATGGCGGAGGCGGCGGCGGCCGTCGATCCCGAACTCGCCGGCGAGACGCTCGCCGACCTTCACCACCGCTTCGACGACATCGGCGGCTATGCCGCGCGCGCGCGCGCCGCGACCCTGCTCGCCGGGCTCGGCTTTCCGGTCGCCCGCCACGGCGAAGCGGTGGCGAATTTTTCCGGCGGCTGGCGGATGCGGCTCAACCTCGCGCAGGCGCTGATGTGCCGCTCGGACCTGCTGCTGCTGGACGAGCCCACCAACCATCTCGACCTCGACGCCGTGCTGTGGCTCGAGGACTGGCTCGTCCGCTACCCGGGCACGCTGCTCCTCATCACGCACGACCGCGATTTCCTGGACGGGGTGGCGACCTCGATCGTCCACGTCGACGCGCAGAAGCTCAAGACGTACACCGGCAACTATTCGCAGTTCGAGCGCGAGCGCGCGCTGCAGCTCGCGTTGCAGCAGGCGACTTACGCGAAGCAGCAGCGGCAGATCGCGCACCTGCAGTCGTTCGTCGACCGCTTCCGCGCGAAGGCGACCAAGGCGAAGCAGGCGCAAAGCCGCATCAAGGCGATCGAGCGAATGGAACGGATCGCCGCGGCGCACGTCGACAGCCCGTTCGAGTTCTCGTTCCCGCCGGTGGACGTCGCCGCGAAGCAGCTCGTGCGCCTCGACCATGTCACGTTGGGGTACGGCAAGTCGCCGCCGATCCTCCCCGACCTCGACTGGGCGATCCTGGCCGGCGATCGCATCGGCCTCCTCGGGCCCAACGGCGCCGGCAAGTCGACGCTGCTGAAAGCGATTGCCGGCGAGCTCGCGCCGAAGCGCGGCGAGCGTCTGACCACGCAGGGATTGCGGATCGGCTATTTCGCGCAGCATCAGGTCGACCAGCTCGTCGCCGGCGAATCGGCTCTGTGGCATCTCGCGCGCGTCGACCCGGCGGCGCGCGAGCAGGATCTGCGCAATTTCCTCGGCGGCTTCGATTTCCGCGGCGACATGGCGCAGGCGGACGTCGGACGCTTTTCCGGCGGCGAGAAAGCGCGCCTCACGCTCGCGCTGCTCGTGCGCGCGCGCCCCACGCTGCTACTGCTGGACGAGCCGACCAACCATCTCGACATCGAGATGCGCGAGGCGCTGGCCGAGGCGCTGCAGGACTACGGCGGCGCGCTGGTGGTCGTCGCGCACGACCGGCATCTGCTGCGCGCGACCACCGATGCGCTGTGGCTCGTCGCGGAGGGCCGCGTCGCGCCGTTCGACGGCGACCTCGACGATTACCGCGACTGGGTGCTCGCGCGCAGCCGCGCCGGAGCGGATTCCGGCGACGCCACGGCGCCGGCGTCCGGCGACCGCAAGGCCCAGAAGCGCGCCGAGGCCGCCGCGCGCCAGGAAAGCTACGCGCGGCGCAAGCCGCTCGACGATCGTCGCGCGGAGCTCGAGCGCGAGATGGAAGCGCACAACGCCGAGCGGAACGCGCTCGAGGCGTGGCTCGCGGCGCCTTCGGCGTACACGAATGAAAATCGCGACGCGCTCAAGGAAAAGCTCGCCCGGCAGGGGGAGTTGACGTGGCAGCTCGCGCGGCTCGAAGCGGAATGGCTCGACGTCAGCGACGCGCTGGAGAAGCTCGGTGGCTGACGCCTGACTCAGCGACCGCGCATCAAAGCAGGTCGGCCCCGCAGCAGATTTTCAACCGACGCGGGTGCTCGGCCGATAGAAGAGATAAACGGCGAAGCCGAGCGTGTCGCGACCCCACCGCAGATAGCCGTCGCGCCAGCGGCGGATGCGCTCGAGCATCGCCGGCACGTCCGGGTCGTCCGGCATTTCGCGCGCGTAGCGCTCGATCGAGCGGCAGTACTTCCACTCGTACTCGTCCCACTCGTCCATCGACGCCGTCGTCGCGTGCATCGGAATCAGCCCGGCGTCGATGCCCGCCTGCACGTTGCCGCGATGGTCCAGGTACTGCGACTCGGACCCGCCCAGCAACGCGAGATAGTCGGCATGCGGCTTCTGGCGCCAGAATCCCTCGCCGATCATCACGTAGCCGCCGCCCTTGGTCCAGCCTTTCAGCGTGCTGCAGATGCCCGCCATGCCGCCGGGGATGCCGCCCGCGCCCATCATCACCGTGCAGGTGGAACGTCTCGGGGTCGGCCTTGAACTCGCGGATGTCGATGTCGTCGAGGTGGAGCTTGTGCAGCGCGCCCGTCCACTCGGCCCGCTCGCGCGCCGAGTCGAGCATCAGCGACGAGTGGTCGACCGCGACGACAGGCGAGCCGAAGCGCTCGATGATCCGCAACGCGAGCTCGGCGCGGCCGCAGCCGAGATCGAGCGCGCGCGAGGTCTCGTCGAGCGGCAGCAGGTCGAGCAGCCGCTCGATCTTGCTGGCCGAGATCGGGTTGCAATAGTCGTGGTCGCGGTGCGCGATTGCGCTGAATTTCTGCTGGTTCATGGCCGGCCGTCCTCTTCGTTACCCCCATTCCAGGGAGCCACACGCAAAAGTAATGCCATTCCGGGCAGCTGCCAGCAGCGTGCAAAGCAGGAAGAAGTTGAACCAGCCGGTCTGCGCGACGATCCAGCCGGTGGTCGCGTTGACTACCGTGCGCGGGACCGCCGACAGGCTCGTGAACAGCGCGAACTGCGTCGCGGTGAAGCGCGGATTCGTCGTGCGCGCGATGAACGCCGACGTAGGCGACCGTGCCGAGCCCGACACCGAGCGCCTCGAAGGCGATCACGACGCCCGAACGCCACGACATCTGGCCTGCCCGAGCCAGGCGAGCCACGCGAAACCCAGGATCGACACGAGCTGCACCACCGCCGAACAGCCACAGGCCCTGGTTGATGCCGATCTTGACCATCCACAGGCCGCCCAGCATGCCGCCGACGATGCTCGCCCACAGTCCCGCGTTCTTGGCGACGACACCGATCTCGGTCTTGGTGAACCCGATGTCGAGGTAGAACGGCGTGGCGAGCGCCGTCGCCATGCTGTCGCCGAGCTTGTAGAGAAAGATGAAGGCCACCACCAGCAGCGCCTGCGACCAACCGGCGCGGTCGATGAACTCGCGGAAGGGCTCGACGACGGCCTCGCGCGAGCGTCTTCGGCGCGGCGGCGGCGACAGCGGCTCGCGCACCACGCAGCGTCATCGCGAGTCCGGGCAGCATGAACAGCGCGGTGATGACGAACACCGACGACCAGGGCATGCCGGTCGGCGAGGATCAGCGCGAGCGAACCCGGCACGAGGCTCGAGATTCGGTACGCATTCACGTAAATCGAGTTGCCGAGCCCGAGCTCCGCATCGGGCAGGAGCTCGCGGCGAAACGCGTCCATCGCGATGTCGAGGCTCGCCGAGAAGAAGGCGACGGCCGCGGCGAGCCAGGCGATCGCCCAGATGTCCGTCTGCGGGCGCAGGAAGCCCAGTGCGGGAATCGACAGCAATAGCGCCACGTGCATCGCGAACATCCAGCCGCGGCGACGGCCAAGCCACGGGCAGCGCGAAGCGGTCGAGCAGCGGCGACCACAGGAACTTCCACGTGTACGGAAGGCCGATCAGCGCGAAGAGGCCGATCGCCTTGAGGTCGACACCTTCGGTGCGCAACCACGCCGGCAGCAGGTTGATGAGGAGGTAGAGCGGCAGACCGGAGCGAGAAGCCGACGAACACGCAGATCAGCATCCGGCGGTTGAAAAGCGCCTCGCGCCAGGTTTCCCGCGCGGGAGGCGCGGTGGCGCGCGATGCCGGATCGGTCATCGGCGGATTCTAGCGTGCCCCGTTCGCAGGGGTCCGCTCATTCATGCGCGCCGAAAGCGGTAAATCGCAAGCTCGCCCAGCAGGTTCGGCAAAATCGGCGACCGCCCGGTCGCCGGCGAGCACGACGCGCTTTTCGACGACGCAGTTGCGCTCGCGCAGGAACGCGTCGAAATCGGCGACGGTGCAAAGATGGATGTTCGGCGTGTCGTACCACTGATATGGGAGCTTGTCCGAAACCGGCATGCGCCCATTCAGGATCTGCCAGCGGTGCGACCAGTGGCCGAAATTCGGGAACGTCACGATCACTTCGCGGCCGACGCGCAGCATCTCGCCGACGATGTCCTCGGTGTGCCGCATTGCCTGCAGCGTCTGCGACAGGATCACGCAGTCGAAGGACGCATCGTCGAAACCCGCGAGGCCGCTCTCGAGGTTGCTCTGCAGCACGTTGATGCCGTTTTTCACGCTGGCGAGCACGCCGTCGTCGTGCGATCTCGATTCCGTAGCCGCGCACGTTGCGCTCGCGCCGCAGGTAGGCGAGCAGGCTGCCGTCGCCGCACCCGAGGTCGAGCACCTGCGCGCCCGGCTGGACCCAGCTCGCGATGGTCGCGAAATCGGAGCGGCGCGCAGTGCCGCTCGAGCTCGTTGATCTTGCGCTTCACGTCGGCGCCGAAGCGGAACGTCGAATAGTCGGCGTCGAGTGCGATGTTGTTGAAATACGTGCGCACCAGCGCGTGATACTGCGGATCGTCGAGCAGGAACGCGTCGTGGCCGTGCGCCGCATCGATCTCCGCGTAGCAGACGTCGCGCCGGTGGTCGACCAGCGCCTTCACGATCTCGCGCGAACGGGCGGGCGGGAACCGCCAGTCGGTCGTGAACGCCGCCACCAGGAACTTGCATTCGGCGGGAGCCAGGGCGCGCGCGAGGTCGCCGCCGGTCGCCGTCGCCGGGTCGAAGTAGTCGAGCGCCTTGGTGATGCGCAGGTACGTGTTGGCGTCGAAATACTCGGCGAACTTCTCGCCCTGGTGACGAAGATACGCCTCGACCTGGAATTCGGGCGCGAACGAATACTGGATGCCGTCGCGAAGCTGCCGGCCGAATTTCTCGTCCATCTGCAGGTCGGACAGGTACGTGATGTGGCCGATCATGCGCGCGATGCGCAACCCGCGGCGCGGCAGCGTCTGATACGCGGCGAAATGGCCGTCGTGGAAATCGGGGTCGGTCATGATCGCCTGCCGGGCGACCTCGTTGAACGCGATGTTCTGCGCCGACAGGTTGGGCGCGGCGGCGATGGCGATCGCGTGCCGGATCCGCTTCGGATAACGGATCGCCCAGGCGAGCGCCTGCATGCCGCCGAGACTGCCGCCCATCACCGCCGCGAACTGCGCAATGCCGAGCTTGTCGGCGAGGCGCGCCTGCGCGTCGACCCAGTCTTCGACGGTGACGACCGGGAAATCGCCGCCCCACGGGGTGCCCGTTTCCGGATTGATCGACAGCGGACCGGTCGAGCCGAAGCAGCTGCCCAGGTTGTTGACGCCGATTACGAAGAAGCGCTTGGTGTCGATCGGCTTGCCGGGCCCGATCATGTTGTCCCACCAGCCGACGTTGTCCGGCTCCCCGTCGTACCAGCCGGCGACATGGTGCGACGCGTTGAGCGCGTGACAGATCAGCACTGCATTCGAGCGTTCCACGTTGAGCTCGCCGTATGTCTCGAACGCGAGCTCGAAACCAGGCAACGACGTGCCGCAGGTGAGCTGCAGCGGCGCATCGAATTGCGCCCGCTGCGCGACGACCGGGCCGACCGAGGTTCCCTTGGCCGGCGGAGCGCCCGTGCTGGCGGTGGTGGCGGCGAAAGAGGGCATCGAATTTAGGTGACGACAGGCAACAAAAAACCCGACCAGCCTGCCGCTAATCGGGTTGGCGCGGGGGATTTCCCTCGCCGCTCCGCTTTAGCCGCATTTGTCGCATACATCCCGTGACTCGGGACGTCGCTCGCGCCCGCAAGCTGGCTCAAATCGGCGCCGGCGGAAAGTCTAGCCCGTTCGGGCGGGTTTGCCTATTCGCGCAAGGCTGCGCCGAAACAGTCGTTCGCCCGTCGGGAGTCGCTTGCGGCGTCAATGACAATGGAATATCCTATGACGTTGGGATATTGCCTCCGCCAGACACCGGGACACCGCCCGGCGTGATCCCGGGCGTGGGGCCGCAGCCAAATCGCGGAGATCCGGATGGCAAGGTTCGCTGGAATGGCGTTCGCGCTGCTGATGCTGCTGGCGGCCGGAGCCTCGCCCGAGGCCGTCGCGCAAGTGCAGATGTGCACGACCGCGGTCGCCAACACCGCCAACCCCGGATGCGGGGATGCCAATCGCGGCATGGTCCTTTACGGCCAGGTGCCCGCTGCGGGAATTCCGTACACGTGGGCGTGCAATCAGTGCCACAGCAACAATCCGCTGACCGACACGATCAATACGCCCGCTCCCGCACCCTCGCTGATCCGCGCGGCACCGCGCGACCCCGGCTACATCGATTTCATGATGCACAAGCAGCCGGAAGCGGCGCCAATCATACTTGCGATGGAGTCCTGCTGCGTCGATGACCGTCCGCCCGACAACGTGATGGGCGATCTCGGCGACATCGCCGAATTTCTCTACACCTGCAAGATCGGGATCGCGCCGTGCGTCACCGGTGGTGGTGGTGGCGGCATCGGCGGCGGGCCGACGCCGGGGCAATTGCAGGGTTCGGGCACGATGGCCTTCGGGAACCAGGCGGTCGGCACGACCAGCGCCGCGCTCACGCTGACGCTGACCAACATCGGCAGCGGGACCGTCAACATTTCCGGTGTCACGAACGGCAACACGACTGATTTCGCCGTCACGGCCAACACCTGCACCACGCTCACGCAGGCGACGGCCTGCAGCGTCACCGTCATATTCCACCCGTCGGCGACGGGCGCCCGCAGTGCCGTCGTGACCGTCACGAGCGATGGCCTCTACAGTCCGCAGGCGTTTGCCTTCAGCGGCACCGGTACTGCCGCCGGCGCCGCGAACTACGAAGGCCTCTGGTGGAATGCAAGCGAATCGGGCTGGGGCATCAACTTCGAGCACCAAGGCAACACGATCTTCGCGACGTGGTTCACCTACGACACTCGACCGGCAAGGCGTGGTGGCTCGTGATGACCGCGGACGGCGGTCCTGGCAACAATGTTCACCGGCACGATCTACAAGACGACGGGATCGTCCTACGGCGCGAGCTCGTTCGTTGCGGGTACGCCCGTTTCGGTCGGCACCGGCACGCTCACGTTCACCGATGCGGGGCACGCGACGTTCGATTCCGTGGTCAACGGAACGCATCAGACGAAGTCGATCACACCGCAGGTCTTTGGTCCGTTGCCAACGTGCACCTACAGCGCGGCGCCAAACCTCACCGGCGCGAGGAATTACCAGGGCCTCTGGTGGAACGCGAGCGAATCCGGCTGGGGCATCAATTTCGCGCACCAGGGCAACACGATCTTCGCGACCTGGTTCACGTTCGACGTCGACGGCTCGCCGCTGTGGCTCGTGGCGACGATGGACAAGGGCACGGGCGAGACGTTTGCCGGCACGCTCTACCGCGAGACCGCGACCCCGTTCGGCGCGATGCCGTTCGTCGCCAATCCGGCGGTGGCGGTGGGAACTGCGTCGCTCACGTTCGCGGACGGAAACAGCGCCTCGTTCTCGTACACGATCGGGACGACCTCGAAGACCAAGTCAGCTCACCCATCAGCCCCTGGGGGCCGGCGGAACCGTCTGCAACTAGGGGGCAGAAATCTCCGGGCGCCGCAGCGAGCCGTCTGGCGCCACGGCGATGTAGCTCCAGCCCTGTTGCGCGAGGAATGCCGCGCCCGCGGCCCCCATCAGCATCGCCATCGTCGAGCAGCTCCCGGCGACGATGCAAAGCGGTGCCACGACGCTCACCGACTGCCAGTGCGCGACCGGCATCCCGGAGCGCGGGTCGAGGATGTGGCAATAGCGACGGCCGCCGATCTCGAAGAATCGCTCGTAATCGCCGCTCGTCGCGACCGCGCCATCGACGAGCTCGACCGACGCGATCGTCCGTCCGTCCTCGCGCGGATGCCGGATGCCGATGCGCCACGGCGCGCCGTTCGGCTGCGCCCCGATCGCGCGAACGTCGCCGCCCAGATTGACGAGTCCGTGCGCGATCCCGAGCTCGATGCAGATCGTCGCCATCCGGTCGGCCGCGTATTCCTTGCCGATGCCGCCGAAATCGATCTCCATGCCGGCGCGCGGCAGCCGGATCGTGCGCTCGTTCCATTCGACATCGGCCCAACCGATCAACGCGAGCGCGGCCTCGAGCGTCTCTCGTCGGGAAGCTCCGGCGGCTGCCGCCGGAAATCCCACGCGCGCCGCAAAACGCCTGACGTGAGATCGAAGAGGCCGTCGCTTTGCGCGTGGCAGCGGTCCGCGTAGGCGAGAAGCGCCGCGGTCTCCGCATCGATCGCGACCGGCGCCCCGCCTGCCGCGCGATTGATGCGCGTGGTGAGGCTGTCGTCGCGATAGCGCGAGTACTTGGCTTCGATTCGCTGCACGTCGGCAATCGCGGCGGCTGCCGCCGCGTTCCGCGCGCGCGACATCGCCGGCGTCGAGCTGCAACGTCGTTTTCCGACGCCATCGCGCGAAACGGGAAGCGGAACGAGGCCCATCGGCGCGACCGGCCCCTCGCCGATCAGAATGTCTTCGTGATGCCGAAGACGAACCACCGCGCCGAAAACGGCTCGAGTCCCGGGCTGCCACCGCCGATGCGCCAGCTCGCCTGCTGCTGGTAGAAGTCGGCGCGAAGGTCGACGCTCCAGCCGTCGGCGATTGCCTTGCCGATCGTGACACCGACCGTGAACGCGCCGAACGCCGACAGCCGCGTATCCGGCGGGTACGGCTGGCCCGAGCGCGAAGCCGATCCGGAAGCGGCGGATCATGATAGAAGTACGGCGGCGCTCTGCGTGTAGTAGCGCACGCTCGGCGTCACGCTCCACTCGCGCGGCAGCGCCTGGACCCACGCCGCGGTGAGCGTGTTCGAATCGCTGCCGAACGAATCGTGCAGATAGCGATACGACAGGCGCAGCGCGGCATCGGATGCCGGCGAAATACTGGTTGTATCGCGTGAGCCACGCGACGATCCGGCGCTCCGCCGGGCGCTCGTCGAGGAGCTTGTACGGATCGTAGTAGTAGCCGTGGCCGCACGTAGTACGTCAGGTTCGACTGCACGATCGTCGTCGGCGACAGCGCCTGCGTGATGCCGACCAGGTACTCGAGGCGTGTTTCGCGGCGCGTTGGTGATGCCTCCGGCGTTGTTGATTCTGCGGATTGATGCGGTCGTTCGCGCCCGCGATGCCGAAGGCGTAGGTGCGATTGCGATCGTCGGAGTAGATGCGCACGTCGACCGAACCGCCGCGCGACAGGTAGTCGCGCTCCGAGGAGACTGACGCCGCCGACGCCGAGCGACCAGTCGTCGAAATAGTTCGTCACCTTGACGTCGCCGGCGGTGCGATAGTCGGTGACGCCCGCCGGACGCGCCGGAGAGCGTGTTGTGGTAGAGCGGCGACGCGCCCGACATGCTGTCGTAGACGAGCGAACCTTCGAACTCGAGCGTGTCGAGACCGGCGTCAGCGCGTAGATCGACGGACTTCGCACCGTCATCCGGCTCGCGCCCGGCTGCCAGTCGCGATAGTCGAGGTACTTGACCTCGAGGATGCCGTGGTCGGCCGCCGACTGCGCCGCCGCACTCGAGGGCAGGATTCCCGGCAGCGCCAGCGCGGCGGCGACGAGCGCGCCGCGGCGGGCGCGGCGGACGTTTGGTCGCGCCTGGGGCGCGGCGACAGTCCGCTTGCCGCACTCCGGTTCGCGCATCGCTGCCGCGATCGAGCGCGCGCGCGTGCGGACGCCCGTTTTTTCGCCGTCGCGGGACGCGTCAGTTGCAGCCACACCCGCCTCCGCCGACGCCGTAGCCACCGGTCGCCGCCTCCTTGCTCGTGTAGATGTGCTGCTCGATCTTCGCTTCGAGCGTCGGGGTCGATCTGCATCGCGCTGCGCGAGATCGCCGCTTCTCCCACGGCTTCGGCGGCTCGATCGTCGCGCAGCCGCGGCGCGAGCGCACGCGACAACGACGAGCGAGGACGAGCGAGGCGCGCATCGGGAATCTCCGACAGGAACAGGATTGCGGAATCATCGCGGCGCGCAAGCAGCGCGCGGATGCGTTCTTCGAGCGGTCGCCGACGCTCGTCGCGAAAACCGCTCCTCGACCGCGACGACCTTGCCGGCCGCATCGATCAGGTACGAGCTCGGCATGCCCTTGACCGCGTACGCCGCGGGCGTCTTGCCGGCCTCGTCGTACACGATCGTGAAGGTCGCCGGCGTCTGCTGCAGGAAGCGATCGGCGTCGGCGCGCGTCGCTTGTCGACGTTGACGCGACGATCGACGAGACCCCGCGCGCCGTACTTCTGCTGCATCTCGTTCATCCACGGAAACGAGCGCCGGCAGGGGCCGCACCACGACGCCCAGAAATCGACGTAGACGACGCGGCCTTCAGCTTGTCGAGGGCGATCGGCTCGCCGGCCGCGCGTCGGCAGCGAAACGAAGGCGCGGCGTCGCCGACGCCGGTGGCCAGCGCGACGGTGGCAAAGGCGACCGCTGCTGTCATGAATGCGGCGCGAGCGAGCACATGCGCCGCGATGCATTCCGATCTCGTCGCCTCGCGCATCTGTGATCCGGTTCAGAGTTCGCGTCTCGCGCCGCCGTCTTCACGGTAAACCAGTCGCGGAGGTCAAAATTCTCGCGACCGCCGGCCTGGCCGCGACTATGCCAACGTCATTTGCCGGAAGTGCGGGGCATGCGACGGCGCGCGCCGCTTCAGACGTTGAGCTTGTCGACCAGCTTCGCGAGCCGCGCCGGATCGTCGGTGCGGCGAATCCGCGCGACGATCGAGCGCGCGCTCGGAGATGTCGGTGGTCAGCACGCGCTGCTTGATCGACGAGCAGATGCGCCGGATGCATCGACAGGTTGGTGAGGCCGAGGCCGAGCAGGAGGCGCGTCAAGCCGCGCTTCGCCGGCCATCTCGCCGCAGACGGCGATGGGCACGTTCGCCTTGTCGGCGGCCGCGATCGCCATGCGCGATCAGCTTCAGCACCGCCGGGTGCAGCGGATCGTAGAGGTGCGACACGGTGTCGTCGGCGCGATCGACCGCGAGCGTGTACTGGATCAGGTCGTTGGTGCCGATCGACAGGAAGTCGAGCCGCTTCAGGAACGACGCGATCGCGAGCACCGCCGCCGGGATCTCGATCATGCCGCCGATCGGCACGTCCCGAATCGAACGGGACACCCTGCTCGCGCAGCGTTTCCTTCGCCTGCGCGATCATCGCCAGCGTCTGGTCGATCTCGCCGACCGACACGAGCATCGGGATCAGGATCTTGACCTTACCGTAGTGCGACGCGCGCAGGATCGCGCGCAGCTGGGTCAGGAAAAGCCGCGGCTCGGCGAGGCAGAAGCGCACCGCGCGCAGGCCGAGCGCGGGATTCGGCGCGACGCGCGCGAGCCCTTCGAGCCCCGCCGCCTCCTTGTCGGCGCCGAGGTCGAACGTGCGGATCGTCACCGGCTTGCCCTTCATGCCTTCGGCGACGCTGCGAAACGCCTCGAATTGCTCGTCCTCGGACGGGCAGTCCTTCGCGATTGAGGAACAGGAATTCGGAGCGGAAGAGGCCGATCCCGGTGGCGCCGTTCTCGAGCGTCTGCGACGAGATCGCCCGGGCAGCTCGATGTTGGCCTGCAGCTCGATCTCGACGCCGTCGATCGACGTCGCCGACTTGGTGACGAGCCGGCGCAGCCGCGCGCGCTCGAGCGTCAGAGCTCGCCCTGCTTCAGCCGGTATTCGGCGAGCACCGACTTGTCCGGATTGACGATGACGACGTTGTTCGTGCCGTCGACGATCAGGAGCTCGTTCTCGCGGATCAGCTGCCGCGCGTTGTGCGTGGCGACCACCGCCGGCACCGCGAGGCTCCGCGCGACGATCGCCGTATGCGACGTCGCGCCGCCGACGTCGGTGAGGAACGCCGCGTAGCGATGCTGCTTGAACTGGATGACGTCGGCCGGCGAGAGGTCGTGCGCGACGAGGATCGTGTGCTGCTCGGCGCCGGCCGGCGCGACGACGCCGGGCTTGCCCAGCAGGCGCTTCAGGATCCGCTCGACGACCTGCACGACGTCGGCCTTGCGCTCGCGCAGGTAGAGATCGTCGATCGCGTCGAACTGCTCGACCAGCACGTTCATCTGCTGGATCAGCGCCCATTCGGCGTTGCAGCGCTGCTCGGCGATGATCTTCTTCGGCGTGTCCGACAGCGTCGGGTCGGTGAGGATCATCCAGTGGACGTCGAGGAACGCGCCGAACTCGGCGGGCGCATCGCCGCCCGTCATCGCGCGCGTGCAGACCCTCGAGCTCGCGCTGCACCTCGCGCAGCGCGTTGTCGAAGCGCGCGATCTCGGCTCCGACGCTCGCCCGCGTCGATCGTGTAGTGCGCGACTTCGAGCGTCGCGTGCGAGATGAGCTGCGCGCGCCCGATGGCGATGCCGGCCGAGACGCCGACGCCGTGCAGCGCGAAGCTCGTCATCGCCCGGCGCTCGAACGGCCGGCGGCGGACGCTGCGCGCGTCGCGCTCATTGCCCTTCGCCGAAGCAGTCGCCGATGAGCGCCACCAGCGCGTCCATCGCCTCGCCCTCGTCGGGGCCGTCGGTCTCGAGCGTGACTTTCGCCCCCTTGCCCGGCCGCCAGCATCATCACGCCCATGATGCTCTTGGCGTTCACCTTGCGGTTGTTGCGCGCCATCACGACGTCGCATTGGTATTTCGCGGCGAGCTGCGTGAGCTTGGCCGACGCGCGCGCGTGGAGGCCCAGCTTGTTGACGATCTCAACTTCGCGTTGCTGCATAGACGGGATCGACCTCGATGTGCAGCACGCCGTCGCGGGCGCCGGAAATCGCCTTCTTGATCGTCTGCTCCATGCCGCGGTTGCGGTAGGTGAACGTGCGCACGAGCATCGGCAGGTTGACGCCGGCGACGACCTCGACGCGCCCCGGCTTCACGAGCTTCGCCGCGAGGTTGCACGGCGTGGCGCCGTAGAGGTCGGAGAGAATCAGCACGCCGCTGCCGGTGTCGAGCCGCGCGACCAGCTCGCGCGCGGCGGGCAGGAGGTCGACCGGATCGTCGGTGGCCGACACCGCCAGCACCTCGAACTGCGGCGGCCGGCTGCCGAGCACGTGCGTCACCGCGCGCACGAGACTCTCGCCCAGACTGTCGTGGGCAACGATCAGGATGCCGATCATCTTGGACTCGTGGATGGCGGCCGCGTCGACGAATCAGGCGCCGTCAATGTTAGCACGCGCTGTTCAGCGAAGGCACTCACGGATCAGCGCGTCGGCGAACATCCCGCCGACGTCGAATCCGGACTGCTCGGCGATCTCGACGAAGCACGTCGGGCTCGTCACGTTGACCTCGGTGAGATAGTCGCCGATGACGTCGAGGCCGACGACGATGCAGAGCCCTCGGCCCACAGCTTGGGCCCGAGCGCCGCCGCGATCTCGCGGTCGCGCGGCGTGAGCGGCCGCGCGACGCCGCGGCCGCCGGCGGCCAGGTTGCCGCGCGTCTCGCCCGGCTTCGGAATCCGCGCGAGCGCGAACGGGACCGGCTCGCCGGCGATCAGCAGCACCCGCTTGTCGCCGTCGACGATCGCCGGAATGTAGCGCTGCGCCATCACCGTCCGCGCGCCGCACTGGCCCACGGTCTCGACGATCACGTTGCGGTTGGGATCGTCGGCGCGCACGCGAAAGATCGACGTGCCGCCCATGCCGTCGAGCGGCTTCACGATGACGTCCTGGTGGTGGTCGATGAACGCGCCGATCCGCGCGGCATCGCGGGTGACGAGCGTGGGCGCGACGAACTCGCCGAACTTCGTGATCGCCATCTTCTCGTTGTTGTCGCGGATCGCGCGCGGGCGGTTGAACACGCGCGCGCCTTCGCGCTCCGCCGCCTCGAGCAGATACGTCGCGTAGACGTATTCCATGTCGAACGGCGGATCCTTGCGCATCACGACCGCGGCGAAGTCGGCGAGCGCGCGCTCCTCGGGCGCGCGCCGCGGTATACCAGTCGTGCGCGTCCGCATGCAAGGTCGAGCGCGGCGACACGCGCGCGCGTCGTGCCGGCGTGCCAGTAGAGGTCGGCGGGCGTGAGCGCGAAGATGCGATGGCCGCGCGCCGCAAGGGAGCGCATCATCGCCACGCTCGAGTCCTTGTAGGCCTTGAGCAGCGGCAGCGGATCGAGGATGAAGGCGAAATCCATGCGCGAGCAGCGCGGGCCGCCATGCTACCGCATTCGCGGCACCGAGGACCGCCGGCGCCGCGCTGCTCGTCAGAGGCCGAGCCAGGCGATCACCGCGGCGTCGACCTGCGTGGTCGGGCGCGACGAATCCCTTGTACCCGACTGCTGCCAGCGCCTGCCGTCCCGGCTCCGTCTGCGCGAGCGTGACGAGCGCGTGCTGGATCCGCTCCTGCTCGTCGGCGGGGAGCTTCGTCGATACGATGAAGTACTTGATCGGCACCGGACGCGACTTCAGAAACACCTTGCCGCCCTTGTCGAGCCCATTCCTTGACGACTGAATTCGCGGCGGTCGCCCCGACATCGGCGAAGCCGTACTCGAGGTAGAACGGCACCGCGTCCTGGTAGCGCGTCGTCAGGATCTTGAGGTCGTCGGGCGCGATCTTCGCCGAGCGCAACATCGCCCTGCACCATCCACGCGGTGATCGAATCGGGATCCGGCGTGACGAGCTTCCGACCCTTGATGTCGGCGATGCACCTTCGCCGGGTCGTTCGGCTTCACCATCAGCGATACGGTGTACTCGGTGTAACCCGGCCGTCCAGGCGATCGTCTTGTAGCGGCCGGCCTTGACCTCGGCGAGCGCGACGTGGGCCGGATGGATGAACGCGAGGTCGTATTCCTGCTTCGCGAGCCCCGCGCGCACGTCGTTGTACTTCGGGACCAGCACGACGCGCACGCCGCGCTTGAGCGCGGTCCCGAGAGCCTGCGCGAGGGGCTCGAACTTGTCGCGGATTTCCTTGGGCGTCGCCTGGTAGGTGACGCCTTCGGTGACCGAGAAGACGAGATCCGGCACCGGTGACCGGCAGCGGAGCCAGCGCGAGCGCGACAAGCATGACCCACGTGGGCAGGCGTTGCAGCATCGACCGATTTTCCTCGTTTTGGCGGCGACGGCGCTGGCTGCGCATTGACGCCTCGAAGCGCGAACGTGCCGTCCGGCAGATGATACCGCAGCCTCTTCACAAGCCCCGCAATGCGCGCCAGACCTTTTCCGACGTGAGCGGCATCTGCAGCGCGAGGGCGCGCGCACCGGCGCCCGCGCGGTCGAGCGCATCGATCACTGCGTTCACTACCGCCGGCGTCGCGCCGATCGTGCCGAGCTCGCCGACGCCTTTCACGCCCATCGGATTGTTGCGGCACGGCGTGGACTCGTCCATCGCGGTCGCGAAATGACGGATCATCTCGGTGCGCGGAATGGCGTAGTCGAGAAAGCTCGCCGTCAGCGCCTGCCCCGTATCGCGGTCGTAGACGAAGGCTTCGCACAGCGCCTGTCCGATGCCCTGCACGGCGCCGCCTTCGAGCTGGCCGGTGACGATCATCGGATTGACGACGCGGCCGACGTCGTTCACCGACCAGTACCCGGCGACCTCGACGGTTCCGGTGTCGGGGTCGATCTCGACCTCGCAGATGTGGCAGGCGTTCGGCCACGTCGCGTCGGCGACGGAGCTCGTCGAGACGAGTCCGATGCGTCGTCCCGGTTGTCGCCGCGCAAGCTCGAAAAGATCGATGCGCCGGTCGGTGCCGGCGATGCGCGAACGCGCCGTCCGCATACTCGAGGTCGCCGGCCGCCGCCTCGAGCTCCCGCGCAGCGAGGTCCTGCGCCTTCGCGACCGTCCGCTCCGCCGCGACCTTCACCGCCGAGCCGCCGACGAACAGCGAGCGCGAACCCGCGCTGCCGAACCCCGTCGCGCGGTCCGTGTCGCCCTGCACGATGCGGATCTTTTCGATCGGCACGCCGAAGACGTCGACCGCGAGCTGCGCGTACGTCGTCGCGAGGCCCTGCCCCATCGCCTGCGTCGCCGAGACGATTTCGATGCCGCCATCGCCATCCACGGTGACGGTGACCGCCTCCTCGAACACGTCGGCGCCCGTCCATTCGAGAAACGCGGCCATCCCGCGGCCGCGCAGGCGCCCGCGGCGTTTCGCGTCGGCGCGCCGCGCGGCGAATCCCGTTCCACGTCGACAACGCGAGCGCCTGGTCCATCACCGACGCGAACTGCCCGCTGTCGTACGTCTTGGCGAGCGGGTTGCGGTACGGCATCTGCGACGGGGCGATCATGTTGCGGCGGCGGAGCTCGACCTGGTCGATGCCGGTCGCGCGCGCTGCGGCATCCATCAGCCGCTCGATCATGTAGATCGCCTCCGGGCGGCCCGCCCCGCGATAGGCCCCCGTCGGCGCAGTGTGCGTGAGCACCGCCTGGATCCGGATGTCGACGGTGCCGATGTCGTAGACGGACGTCGCGACCCAGGGACCGATCATCAGCTGGATCACGACGCCGCCGCCGGTGGCATAGGCGCCGACGTTGGCGAGCGAGTCGACGCGCAGCGCGAGGACGCGCCCGTCCTTGTCCAGGGCGAGCTCCGCCGTGCTCGTGAGATCGCGGCCGTGCGAGGCTGCGAGAAACTCGTCCATCCGCGACGCGCACCATTTGACCGGACGCTTGAATTGGCGCGCGCAAAACGCGGCGACGACGTCCTCGGGATAGAGGTTCGTCTTCATCCCGAAGCCGCCGCCGACATCGCCCACCAGCACGCGCACCTTGCTCCTTCGGAATGCCGAGCACGGCCTCGGCGAGCTCGTCGCGCAATCCCGGTCGGCGTCTGGCAGCTCACGGTGAGCGTCAGCCGCTCCGTCGTTGGCATCGTACGTAGCGAGGGTCGCGCGCGGCTCGATCGGGCACGGCGCGACGCGCTGGTTCAGGAGGTCGAGGCGCACCACGTGCGCGGCCTTGCGAAACGCCGCCGCGGTTGCTTCGGCGTCGCCGTGGCGGAACTCGCATGCGATGTTGCCGGAGGCCTCGTTCCAGACGAGCGGCGCGCCCGCCGCAACCGCGCGGGCGACCTCGACGACCATCGGCAGCGGCTCGTAGCGAACGTCGATGGCCTCGATCGCGTCCTGCGCCTGCCCGACGCTTTCCGCGACCACGGCGGCCACCGCCTCGCCGACATGACGGACGACGCCGAGGGCGAGCGCATGCCGGGGCGGCGTGGCCGTCGGCGAGCCATCGGCACGACGGAAATCGGCGGACAGCAGCAGCGGCTTCACGCCGGCGCGGACGAGATCCTCGCCGGTGATGACCGCGATCACGCCGGGGAACGCGGCGGCGGCGGCCGTGTCGATCGCGGCGATGCGCGCATGCGGATGGGGCGAGCGCAGGAACGCAACGTGCGCCTCGCCGGCCGCGTTGACGTCGTCGGCGAAGCGGCCCTTGCCGGTCAGCAGCGCTTCGTCCTCCACGCGGCGGACGGCTTTGCCGCTGCCAAAGCGCGCATGTTGCGAAGACAAGTTCGCCATCGAACCCCTCGGTGATCGGGGTGGGCGAGCGAAATGCTCGTCGCCCGCCGGACAAGCAATATACTGATTGAACGGCCGCAACGGAAGCAACGGCACGTGCGCCCTGTTAGCATTCGATTTGCCGCGACCGCGACCTACCGACGGGGCGCGGCGGCCGTCACGTCGCGAGGGGAACGTCATGCGGCATTCCTGGTGGGCTGGAGCGTTGATGGCGTGCGTGCTCGTCGCCGCCGTTGCGCAGGCGCAGTCCTCCGGTCCGGGTGCGCGGCACGATCGTCGCGATCGACGGCAACACGATGATGGTGAAATCGCGTGACGGCCGCGACTTGAAGCTCGAGCTGGCCGACGCGTTGACGGTCGCGGTGGCCAAGGCAGCCCGGTTCGAGGACATCAAGGAGGGCGACTACCTCGGCGCGACGACGCAGGCGCGCCCGGACGGGTCGAATGTCGCCGTGGAGCTCCATTACATCGCCCCCACAGTGTCCGCCAGGTCAGAGCGGATCGGACCTGCTGCCGGGTTCGACGATGACCAATGCCAACGTGGCGTCGAAGGTGACCGCCACCGGCGCGCGCGAGCTGACGCTGCAGTACAAGGACGGCGCGCACAGGATCGTCGTTCCCGAGGGCGCGCCCATCGTGCGCAGCGTGCCGGGAACGCGGGCCGACTTGGTCCCGGGCGAGTACGTGTTCGTCTCGGCGCAGGCGGCGAGCGGACGGCGCGCTGAGCGCCGCGCGCGTCCAGGTGAGCAAGGACGGAGTCAAGCCGGCGCAATAGCCCGTCGCGGCGCTGCCGTGATCTCTTCGCTTGCACGATCGAACCACGGGAGGAAGCACATGAAACCGTTCACTGGATTGACCATCCTTCTCGCCGGCATCGGCAGCGCCGTCGCCGCCGACATCGAAGCCGGCAAGGCCAAGGCCGCAGCCGTGTGCGCGGCGTGCCATGGCGCCCTTGGCGTCAGCGTCAGCGACGCGATCCCGAATCTCGCGGGACAGAAGGCGCGCTATATCGAGCTGCAGCTCACCGCGCTCAAGGACGGGACGCGCAAGAACCCGATCATGAACGCGATCGCGGCGCAGCTTTCCGCCGAGGACATCGCCAACGTCGCCGCGCATTTTTCCGCGCAGCAAGGTGCGAGCGGCGGGCACCGCCAAATCGGAGTTCCTGCCCAACGTCGCGAAATCCGGCGTGCGCTTTCCCGGAGAACTACAAGACGACGTTCACCAAGTACCACACGATCAATTTCCCCGACACGAAGCAGGTGCGCTACTACTACGCGAACGACGCGGCGCTGCAGGCCGCGAAGGCCGGGAAGTCGCTGCCCGACGGCGCGGTGCTCTTTGCCGAGGTCTATTCGGCGAAGCTGGACGCCGACAAGAAACCGGTCGATGGGCAGCCGACGGCTTCTTCGTTGCCGGACCAGCTCGTCGGCTACACGGCGATGGAGCGCGAGGCCGGCTGGGGCAAGGACATCCCCGACATGCTGCGCAACGAGAACTGGAACTACGCGGTGTTCACGACCGCGAAGGAGCGCCGCCCCGGCATCAACCAGGCCGAGTGCCTCGCCTGCCACAAGCCGCTCGACAAGGCGAGCTACACGTTCACGCTGAAAGAGCTCACCGCCGCGGCGAAGGCCAAGAGCTAGAGCTCCGCCGCCGGGCACGCCGAGGTAGGCGCGACGGAGGACCGGATCGGCGAGCAGCGAGTCGCGGTCGCCCTCTTTCACGATACGGCCTTCCTCCAGCACGCACGCGCGGGTCGCGACCTCCAGCGCGCGTACGACGTTCTGCTCGACGAGCAGGATCGACATCCCCTGCGCGTGAATCGCGCGAATGATCGCGAACATCTCGGCGACGATCAACGGCGAGAGCCCGAGCGACGGCTCGTCGAGCAGCAGCAGCCGCGGCTGCGCCATCAGCGCGCGCGCGATCGCCACCATCTGCTGCTGACCGCCGGAGAGCGCGCCGGCGGCCACGTCGAGGCGCCCCGCGAGCGCCGGGAAGAGCTCGCATACGCGGCCGAGCGAATCCTGCCGCTCGCGGCGCGCGGAGCCGACGAGGCTCCCCATTTCCAGGTTCTCCCGCACCGACATGCGCGTGAACAGTCGGCGCCCTTCGGGGACGACGGCGATCCCGGCGCCGATGAATTCATGCGGCGGCAGCCGCGCGAGATCGACGCCGTCGAAGGTGAGCGAACCCGATTTGAGCCGCAGCAGCCCTGCGATCGTGTTGATGAGCGTGCTCTTGCCGGCGCCGTTCGGCCCGACGACGCAGAAGATCTCGCCGGCAGCCACCGAAAGCGACACGCCGTCGAGCGCGCGCGCCTGGCCGTACGCGACTTCGAGGTCCCTGGCCTCAAGCATGCACCGGCGCTCCGAGATACGCCGTGACGACGGCGGGATCGCGCATGACCTCCGCGGGCAGGCCTTGCGCGATCACTTCGCCCTGGTTCAGCACGACGATGCGGTCGGCGAGCGCGTTGACCGCGCGCATCACGTGCTCGACCAGCACGATCGTCGCGCCCTGGCCGCGGATGTCGCGGATCAGGTCGACCGCGCTGTCGATCTCGGCCGGATTGAGACCGGAAAGAACTTCGTCGAGCAGCACGAGCTGCGGCCGGAAGGCCAGCGCGCGGGCAAGCTCGAGGAACTTGCGCTGATGCAGATTGAGCTCGTCGGGAAGCGCGCCGGCCTTGCCCGCGAGGCGCGTGAATTCGAGCCAGCGCTCCGCCTCGCGCTCGGCGGCCGGGCGCGACAGCGTCGCGCCGCCGAACATCGCGGCCAGCGTCACATTGTCGCGGACGGTGAGCTCGCGAAACGGTCGCGGGATCTGGTAGGTGCGCGCGATGCCCGCGCGCGCGATCCGGTGCGCCGGAATGCCGGCGATGTCGCGCCCCCGGAACACGATCCGCCCCGCGTCCGGGCGATAGTGTCCGCTGACCACGTTGATCAGTGTCGACTTGCCCGACCCGTTCGGTCCAAGGAGGCCCAGCACCTCGCCCTGGCGCACCTCGAGGTCGACGGCGCGCAACGCCCGCACGCCGTCGAACGACTTGCCCAGCCCCTCGATTACCAGCAGCGCCGGTCCGGGCGCGTGTCGTGACGCCGGTGCTGTCACCGGCGCGTCATCGACTGGCCATCGGATTGCCGGATAGGGATCGTCACGCCGCCCATTCCCCCGCCGCCTTTCGCGCGACCCCTCGGGGGTTGCACGAGCCCGCGCCATCGCCCGAGCAGGCCCTGCGGCATGAAGAGGATGACGAGGATCAGGACCACGCCGACGACTGCCTTGCCGGCGATCGCGTAATTGCCCGCGGTGAAGGCGTACATGAGCGCGGTGATCACCGCGGCGCCGATCGCGGGGCCCGCCCAGTGCCGCGTGCCGCCGAGGATGCTCATCAGCACGACCGTCAGCGGAACCGTGATCGAGAACGTCTCCCCGACGGTCACATAGGAAACGAACAGCGCGTGGATGCCGCCGGCGATGCCGGCGAGCGCGCACGAAAGCGCAAAGGCGGCGAGCTTGAACCGGTACGTCGGCACGCCCATCACCTCGGCCACGTCTTCATCGTCGTGGATCGCGAAAAGACCGCGTCCCAACCGGGCGCGGCGAACGAGATAGGCGATGGTGAGCGTGACAAACGCCAGCGCGAGGGCCAGCAGATAGAACATCGACGACACGCTGGGCCCGAGCTTCGGCAGCGGCACCGCGCTCAGGTAAACGCCGGGCCCGCCGTCGATCGACGTATTGAGGATGATCGTGGCCAGCACGAACGTGACCGCGAGCGTGAGGAGCGCGAACAGCTCGCCGCGCACGCGCCGCACGCGAAACACGACGAGGCCGACGCCGAGCGCCAGCGTGGCGGCGATCGCTCCGGCGACGGGCAGCGTCCACAGGAACGGCACGTCGTATTGCGCGGCGAGGGTCGCCGTCGTATAGACGCCGGCGCCGAAGAACGCGCCGTGGCCGAACGAGATGTATCCCGAATAGCCCGACAGGATGTTCCACGACGTGGCGAGCACGATCCAGTGGAACACGAGGTAGAGGAACGACTCGTAGAAGGCCGGCAGCCCGAGCAGCGGCACCGCGGCCAGCGCCGCGGCGATCGCCGCGAGCACGCCGATCACCTGACGGGGGCTCACGCTCTTCCGGGCCGCGCAATGAGCAGCAGAATCAGCAGCGAAAACGAGACGACCGGCGCCCACGACGGCGCGGTGACCGCCATCGTCACCGCCTCGCTGACGCCGATCACGATGCCGGCGACGAGCGGCCCCAGCGCGCGTCCTGGACCGCCCATCATCACGACGGCGAAGATCACGCCGATCCACGCATAGATCTGCGCGGGCGCGAGCGTCTGCGAGAGCGCAAGACACAACCCGGCCGCGCCGGCGAGCGCCGCCGAGGCTCCCGACACGAGATACGCGAGGCGCCGCTCGTCGACGCCGAACGCCGCCGCAATGGGGGCGTCCTCGGCCGCCGCCCGCATCGCGCGGCCGATGTCGGTGTAGCGCAGCACGGCCCAGGCCCCGAGCGACAGCGCGATCGCGATCGCCAGCGTCAAGAGCTCGGGCAGCGGAACGAACAGCGCGCCGACGCGGAAGCTGACATTGGCATAGCCGGACTCGAGGCGCCGAAAATCCGCCGTCCAGATCGACTGGATCACCGACTCGACGATCACGGTGAAGCCGAAGGTCACGAGCAGCGAATTGAGCGGGCTCACGCGAAAGCGCGCGAACAGCCACTGCATCGCCACGCCGAGCGCGAAGAAGCCCGGGACGATCACAACGAGCGTCACCAGCGGATCGAGACCGCCGACGGTGGCGAGGTGATAGGTGAGGTACGCGCCGAGGAAGGCGAGCGCGAAGTGCGCGAGGTTGATCTGCCCGAGAAGCCCCCACGCGAGGCTCAAGCCCAGCCCGAGAAGGCCGTACAGCGCGCCGATGAACACGCCGGAGAGGATCGCCTGCCCGAGCAGCGTGACGCCGGGCACGTTCATCCGCGGCCTCCGGCTTCAGGCGTCAAGGCACGATCAGCTTGGCACCGGGCGCCGCGACATCCTTCGGCCACACGACGACCCAGCGCCCGTTCTGCACCTGCTTCACGCGCATCAGGTCGTCGCCGTAATTGTTGGGACCGTCGAACCGCAGCACGCCGTGGATCGTGCCGACCTTATTTTTCTTCAGCCAGTTCGCGAGCACCTTGTCGTCGAGGCTCTTGGTCGCCGTGACGGCGGCTTCGAGGACCTGCCACGCCGAGTACGATGCGGCCGCCTGCGTGTCGACCGCGGTGTCCGGCAGCCCGGCTTTCGCGGCCCGCTCGTTGAACACCTTGATGAACGCCTCGGCCTGCGGGTTGCTCGTGAACGGCGGATGCTCCTCGAAGATCGTGCCCGCGAGCGCGTAGTTCGCATCGGGCGACTTCACCATCGGCCCCGGCGCAGGATACATGTAGAACTGCTCCTTCGGCGTGTAGTCGATCTTCTTCATCGCCTCGATCAGCTGGTTGCCCTCGAGACCGATCGCGCCGACCCACAGGAAGTCCGCGTTCGCCTCCTTGATCCGCGCGGCGATCGGGCCGTAGTCGCGGTTGCCGAACTCCCACTCGAGGAACAGGACCTCCTTCACGCCGCGCTTCTTCGCGACTTCGCGCGCGCCGAGCGACATGAAATGCACGCTCGGAAACTTGCTCGTCACGATCGCGATCGTCTTCGGCGGCTTGGGCGAGGCGGCGAGCGCATCCAGCACGGTGTTGGGAAACGTGTTCTGCGGCTCCGGGCCCAGCGACCACGTGGGGAACTGGCGCTCGTACTTCGCCATGTTCGGAATGCCAAAGGTGTGGTGGATGAGCAGCTTGTCGTAGCGCTGCGCGACGCCCATCGCAGAGAGAATCGCGCCGGTCGCGTACGGCCCCATCAGCAGGTCGACCTTGTCGACGGTGATGAGCTGCTCGTAGAGCGTGCGCGCGAGGTCGGGCTTCGACTGGTCGTCGCGGACGATCCACTCGACCGGCCGGCCGAGCAGTCCGTTCTTCGCGTTCAGCTGGTCGACGTAGATCTCGCCGACGATCTTGTGCACCTGGCCCGTCGCGGCCAACGGGCCGGTCAACGCGAGCGTGCTGCCGATGCGGATCGGCGGCCCCGACGGCGCGGCGAGCGCGACGGCACCGAAGGCCGCGAGCACCGCGGCGGTTACGAGAGCGGCAAACCTGCGCGTGACGACATTCATGCTGTCTCCTCCCTGCTGATCGTTCGATGCTGCCGGACCGCGCATCGATCAGGCCGCTCGCCGCGCTGCGGTCTCGTGGTTCTGGATGAAGTAGTCGGGCGGCGGCGGGCCCCACACGTAGAACGCATCTTCGGGCGGATGGTCCTTCGCCGGCCAATCGACGTCGGCCGGGATGAAGTCGATGTCGTGCGAGTACTCGGCGAAGCTGCCCCACGGATCGCGCGCGTAATAGAAATAGTTCGAGCCGACCACGTGCCTTCCCACGCCCCAACCGTACGTGTGGCCCTTCGACGTCATCTGCTCCATGCCGAGCCCGACCTCGTCGATCGACGCAACGTCCCAGCTCGAGTGATGGAGCCCCGGGCCGTCGGACTTCGCGAACGCGAGCATGTGATGGTCGCTCGCGTGCGCGCCGTGCAGGAAGGCGATGCCCTCGCCGGAATGGTCGGACAGCCGCAGCCCGAGCGCGTCGCCGTAAAACTTCCGCGACCGTGCGACGTCGGAGGTGAACAGGAGCACGTGCGAGAGCCGCCGCGGGCGCACCTTGGGCGCTTTCGAGCGCGCCGGTGCCGCGCCCACGCCGCGCGGCACGACCGCCGCCGTGGCGGCGACCGACTTCGTCGCCGGCGACACCTTCTGCGCGGCGAGCACGTGGACCAGGACGCCTTCAGGATCGCGGAACCAGAGCCCGGACGTCTCTGCTTGCGGGTGCGGGTCGGCCGGCTTGATGCCGAGCCGCGCGAGGCGATCCTTCAGCGCGTCGAGATCCTCGGCAAACGCGCCGAACGCGATGTATTGGAGCCGCTTGTCGCCGGCGGCGCGCAGGACAGCCCCCCAGCGATGCGGGTGGCCCGCGGTGTGCAGATGCAGGCGGTCGTCGCGCCGGCGCACGTCGAGGCCGAAGTCGTCGTAGAAACGCGCGGCTTCGTCGAGATCCGGCACCGAGAAGACGAAGTGATCGAGCGAATGGACCGCGGTGACGCCCTCGCGGCGCGCGGTTGCGGATCGTTCCGTCATGCCTCCTCCTCACCCGCTTTTTCCCGCGCTGATCATAGCACGCACCAAGCGCTTCGCACCCCGGAGTACCATACCGAGCGCATCGCTCCTCGCCGTTGGCGCCGAGGCCGAGTTCCCATGACGCACGTCTTCCACCGCAACCTCAAGACGACGCCGCCCGTTGCCGTCACCGGCCGCGGCGTCTACCTCACCGACGCCGCGGGCAAGCAGTATCTCGACGCGTCGGGCGGCGCCGCCGTGTCGTGCCTTGGCCATGGCCATCCCGACGTGCTCGCGGCGATGCATGCGCAGATCGACCGCCTCGCGTACGCGCACACGAGCTTTTTCACGACAGAGCCCGCGGAGGCGCTCGCCGACCGCCTCGTCCGCGACGCCCCGGCGGGGACGAGCCATGCGTACTTCGTGAGCGGCGGCTCGGAAGCGGTCGAGGCGGCGCTCAAGATGGCGCGGCAGTACTTCGTCGAGATCGGAGAACCCGAGCGCAGCGTCTTCATCGCGCGGCGGCAGAGCTACCACGGCAACACGCTGGGCGCGCTCGCGGTGGGCGGCAACGCGTGGCGGCGGCGGCAGTTCGCGCCGCTGCTGATCGACGTGAAGCACGTTGCCCCGTGCTATCCGTATCGCGACCAGCGCATGGGCGAGAGTCCGCACGTCTACGGCATGCGCCTCGCCGACGAGCTCGACGCCGCGATTCGCGAATGCGGCGCAACACGCGTGATCGCATTTGTCGCCGAGACGGTCGGCGGCGCGACCTCGGGCGCGCTCGTCGCCGTTCCCGGCTATTTCAAGGCGATCCGGGAGGTTTGCGACCGTCACGGCGTGCTCCTGATCCTGGACGAGGTGATGTGCGGCATGGGCCGCACGGGAACGCTGCACGCGTGCGAGCAGGAGGGTATCGCGCCGGACCTGATGACGATCGCGAAGGGGCTTGGCGGGGGCTACCAGCCGATCGGCGCGGTACTCGCGCAGAAGAAGATCGTCGATGCGATGTCCGCCGGCACCGGATTCTTCCAGCACGGACACACGTATCTCGGTCATCCCGTCGGCTGCGCCGCCGCGCTCGCCGTGCAGGAGGTGATCGAGCGCGATGGCCTGCTTGCCAAGGTGCGCGCGCGCGGCGCCGACCTCGCTGCGCGCCTCGAGCAACGCTTTGCCGATCATCCGCATGTCGGGGACATCCGTGGTCGCGGGCTTTTCTTCGGCCTCGAGATCGTCTCCGATCGCGCGAGCAAGGCACCTTTCGATCCCGCGCTGCAGCTGCATGCGCGTATCAAGCGCGAAGGCATGGCCCGCGGCCTCATGACCTACCCAATGGGCGGCACGATCGACGGGCGCGCAGGGGACCATGTCCTGCTCGCGCCGCCGTTCATCGTCGAGGAAGAGCATCTCGATTTCATCGTCGAGCGCGTGCGCGAAGCCATCGACGCGGCGATCGCCGCTTGATGCGCCCATGCGGATCGGCCGCTCATCGTCTCCATGCCCACCGTCGCGCCCCGCATCGCTCTGATCCACGCGCTCGCGCATTCGATCGCCCCGGTCAATGCGGAGCTCGACCGCGCGTGGCCGGGCTCCGTGCGCATGCATTTGCTGGACGACAGCCTGTCGGCGGACCTCGCGGCGAGCGAACGCGGTCTGGACGACGCCATGACGGCACGCTTCGTTGCGCTTGGGGACTACGCGGTCGCCACCGGAGTGCGCGGAATACTCTTCACCTGCTCCGCGTTCGGGACGTGCATCGATGCCGTCGCCCGGCGCTTTCCCGACATCCCCGTCCTGAAACCCAACGAGGCGATGATCGCGGACGCCTCGCGGATCGGCCGCCGGATCGGGCTCGTCGCGTCGTTCGCTCCTACGCTGGCGTCGATGCCCGCCGAGTTCCCGGAATCGGTCTCCGTCCTCCCGGTCCTGGCGGACGGCGCGCTCGACGCGCTGACGCTGGGCGATGCGCAGCTGCACGACCGCCTCGTCGTGCAGGCGGCCCAGCGGGTGGCAGCGGACGGGTGCGATGTGGTCGCACTGGCCCAGTTCAGCCTCGCGCGCGCGGCGGCAGCCGTCGAGCACGCGGTGCGGGTCCCCGTTCTGACGACGGTCGGCAGCGCCGTGAGGCTGTTGCGGGAGCGGGTCGAGAAGGCCGGGTGACGCTGGCGGCGCTGCGCGACCTGAAGGGTGCCACAAGGCCATGATTGGGTGATGGTATTCGCCACGGCGCCGCGGTAGACTACAAACGCCTCATAGGGCGGACCCCGGGAGAGGGTCCGGTCGTCGATCCCGCCGGCGCGCCGGCGCAGACGGCGAGGCACGAGTAGTCCGAACCAACTGCGGGGAGATTCCACATGAAGAGAGCAATCTTGACCGGTGTCGTATCCGCTTTAATCCTGATCGGCGTGCGCGGGCGTGCCGCCGACCATTTACACGCAACGAGAACCGCAACGTCAGGGGCTTTTCGTCACAGGTTCCTCCCGCCGAATCCGTCCGCACCCAATATCTTCGTCGTGAATGGTGCGCTCGTCGTCGACCAGGAGCCGTCCGGCCGCCGCGCGACGTAGGAGCCCAGGTCGTGATCTTTTTCGGCTCGGTGGACGACGGCAACTATGTATTTACCGAATCACGGAATCGAAATCAAGGACCACGAAGATTATTGCAAAGCGCAAGGGCCCATATTTGTTCAAGTGCATGTATCCGCGCCCCGCGCCTGACACGCGTATACAAATACACAGTCCGGGTCAAGACGAAACAAACAGGCGTGGAACTTCCGCGCCCTCGATCCGACGATCTGGAACTAGCGTGGCCTCATACGACCAGGGAGAAAGCCGAATGGGACCGAAAGTCATCATCTTATTCATCGCCGCCGCCTTTGCGCTCGAAGCGTGCGGCCAGCGGGGGCCCGCGCCCGGAGCGGGCGCACTCCCGTGCACCAACGGCGTCTGCAAAGCCGAGGTGACGGTCGTGAACAACGATTGCACGAACGCGACGAACATCAAGGTCGTTCCCGACCCGCTGCCGGTGCCTAGAGGCAGCACTAACAACATCGAGTGGACCGTCCAGGAGGGCTTCACCTGGGTCGCCCCGCCGGGTGGGATCACTTCGCTGCCGCCGACCATCTTCACGGATCATCGCCTCACTGGCGATGGACGGAAGTACACTGTGCACGACGCCAACCCCGAGCCGGCGCCTACCGACCACAAGTACGATGTTCACCTGCAGAAAAACGGAACGCCGTGCGCGGTCAAGGATCCGATCATCCGAAACGGATCGTAGCGACGCTCAGGCAGTGCGGGCGAGCCAGCGCCGCACCTCCGCGAGCGCGTCGGCATAGGGAAGCCGCCGGCCTTCATCGATCGCCGCGGAGAATGCGGCCGACCCGAGGCGCGAGCGCGCCTCGGCGATGCGCGGCGCGAGGAATGCCTCGTCCGTCGGGTCGCGATGCATGCCGGTGAGTGCGTTCTGGGATTCGGCGGCGCCGAAGAGCCGCGCGGCGCGCGCCCAGTCCCCTTCGAACGAAGCGAGTCCCGCGCACACCTCGAGCAGGCTCTGCGACGCCGGCTTCGAGCCGATATCGGCGGCGATCGCGTCGACCTCGACCAGCGCCTTGCGCGCACTTGGCCCGCAGCCCGCGCCCGATGTACACCATCGCCACGTTGAGGAGCGCCAGCGCGGTGCTTTCGCGGTCGCCGATTTCGCGCACGATCGCGACGACTTGCTCGTAGAGCGGCTCCGCCAGATCGAGCGCGCCCTCGATGCGATGAAACTGCGCGAGCGCGTTGAGCGCCGCAGCGACGTCGCGCCGGCCCGCCTGCTTCCGCGCGAGGTCGAGCGCCTCCTCGAAGGCAGCACGCGCGCCCGGCGCGGTCGCCAAGCCCCAGCAGCGCCAGGCCGAGCGGCTGCAGGATGTCGGCGACATTGCGCACGTTCCCGATCTCCCGGGCGATCGCGAGACCTTCTTCGAGCACGGGTCGCGCCTCGTCGTAGCGGCCCATGAAGCACCACGTCTGGCCGGCGTCGAACAGCGCACGGCTGCGCGCGGTGTCCGGGCTGCGCGCCGGGCCGCGCCAGCGCCTCCCGCATCATCCGAAGTGCAAGCTCAGGCATGCCGCGCGTCAGACAGGTAGGACTTGACGCGTGCAGCAGCCGCAGTCCAAGCGCTGCGCCGTCCTGGCGGTGCCGCACCAGTCGTGCACCGAGCAGCAGGTTCTCGCGCTCGAGATCGAACCGGGCGAACCAGGCGGCCTGCTGCGGACCGAGGAGCTGCCGGCTGCGCCGCGCTCCGCGAAGTCGAGGTAATGCGCGGCATGCCGCTCGCGAACCGCGTCTGCCTCGCCCGAGGCCGCGAGCCGCTCCTGCGCGTATTGCCGCACCGTCTCCAGCATCCGGTAGCGACCGCTCTCCCGATCGAGCGACGACCAGCGACTTTTCGACGAGCTGCGTCAGGACGTCGAGCAGCGCGCTCCGTTGCGGCTCGCTCGCACAGCCCACCGCTTCCGCAGCTTCGAGCGTGAACCCCCCGGGAAAACGGCAAGACGCCGGAAGCAGCATGCGCTCCGGCTCGGCGAGGAGGTCGAAGCTCCAGTCGATCAGCGCGCGCAGCGTCTGCTGGCGCGGCAGCGCCGTCTTGTCGCTCGCCTTTCAGCAAGCGGAACCGATCGTCGAGGCGCGCCGCGATGTTTTCGACGGAAAGCGCCCGCGTTCGCGCGGCGGCGAGCTCGATCGCAAGCGGAATGCCGTCGAGCTGATGACAGACGCCGGCGAGCGCCATCGCGTTCTGCTCCGTCACCCGGAACGTCGATTGCGCCGCAACGGCGCGATCAATGAACAGCTGCACCGCTTCGTACTCGGCGAGCGCCGCCGGGGTGATCACTCGTGACAGACCCGGAAACGCCATCGCCGGCACCACGTAGGTTGCTTCTCCCACCACTCGCAGGGGCTCGCGGCTCGACGCCATGAGCTTCACGTGCGGCCCCGATTGCAGCAGCACCTTCACGAGTTCCGCGCAGGCCTGCAGGAGGTGCTCGCAGTTATCCAGAACAACCAGGAATCGCCGATCCCTGAATACGTTGACCAACGCCTCGATCAAGGGACGACCCGGTTCCTCCTTGACGCCGAGCACGGACGCCACCGCCTGCGGCACGAGCCGCGGGTCGGCGATCGCCGCCAGCTCGACGAGCCACACGCCGTCCGGGAATTCGTCCATGAGATCGGCGGCGACCTGCAGCGACAAGCGCGTCTTGCCGATGCCGCCGGCGCCCACCAGCGTCAGCAATGGCGAGCGGGCCAGCAGCGTCGCGATTTCGGCCTGCTCACGCTCGCGGCCGATGAACGACGTCAGCTGTTGCGGCAGGTTGTTGGGCGTCGCCTCCAGCGTGCGCAGCGCCGGAAAGGTCGCCCGAAGCCCGGGGTGCAGTGACCTGGGAAACGCGCTCGGGGCTCGCGAGATCCCGCAGGCGCACGAGGCCCAGGTCGCGCAAAGCGACGCCATCGGGCAGGCGCTCGTCGACGAGCGAAGCGACCGTTTCGGATATGAGGATCTGCCCGCCATGTGCAACGCCCATGATCCGGGCGGCACGGTTCACGCTGCGGCCGAAGAAATCGTCGTCGCGATGCTCCTCGACTCCAGCGTGCAGCCCGCAACGGACCTTGAGCGCGATGCCGTTGGTCGCCGTCGGGTCGGCAAGCGCTTGCTGCAACACGACCGCCGCGTTGACGGCGTCGCGGGGATCGTTGAAGACCGCATGCACGCCGTCGCCCAGCATCTTCACGACGCGGCCGCCGTTGCCGTCGACCGTCGCGCGGACGAGAGCATCGTGTCGCGCCAGCGCTTCGGGCATCCGCGCGGGCTCGCGCTCCCACAGCTGCGAGCTGCCCTCGATGTCGGTGAACAGGAAGGTGACGACGCCGGATGATGCCTGCATGGAATGCGGGTGCGGCTCGGCGCGCTTGTCGCGTGGGTTAGGTGAGACGCGAGGTTACCATTTCGCCCGGGCCGGCGAGCGCCGGCGGCGGTTAACGCTACCCGTTCGCATCTGCCTCGTGTTGCATCGCCCAAAGGTGCTTGGCATGATCCGGGTCGACACCAACCCGGCGGCGCGAACCGCGCGTCGCCCCACAGACGAGGAAGGTGATGGCGGTCTACATTGTCGAGAGCGGCAAGCCAATGGCCTCTCCGGCGCCGTAACCGGCCGCAGCATGCCGGTCCGAATCGTCCGCCTCGGCTCGCCGCGGCATCCCCAGGAGGGGTTGCGTCTCGGCACCGTCCGCCGGCCGCCCCGCGGCGTGCCGAAGGCGCAGCATGCGGCCGCGCGATTTCTATGACGTATGGCTGCCGAATCTGGCGCCGAGCGAGGCGCTGCTGAAGTCGGCGAAGACGCGTCGACGACGCGCGCTCCTGGGCTGCGTTCAAGCGTGCCTTCTTGGCGGAAATGAAAGCGCCCGATGCAAGCAAGGTGCTCGATTTGATCGCCGCGCTCTCGCACACGACGAGCCTGTCGGTTGGCTGCTATTGCGCCGACGAAGCGCGATGCCACCGCTCGGTGTTGCGTCAGCTCCTGGCTGATCGCGGCGCGGACATCGAGTAAATTCTCATTTCGCCACGGCCCCGGCGGGAGGCCCCGCCGGGTTGCCGCGACTGCTGACCGCGAAACGTCTCGAGCACGTGTCGCGGCGGCGATCCCGCATTGTCGGTTAGGCGCGCCGCGCACGGCACGCGAAATCGCCGTCCTGCCGCCGCTCGCGCGGCGCCCTGCCCTTACATGAACCACATCGCGACGTGGACGGCGAACAAGACGCGTCTTGCCCACACGGCCATCCGCCACACCCTTCGGACTTCTGGGCGTTCGCACCACTGCCTCACGTCGCGCCAGAACGCCCAAGCGCGATCTCCCACTCCGCCGTGGATGAGCTCCGGCCGTCGGCCTGTTGCATCGGCGCGCGATCGCTCTCTGCCGCAGCCATCCGCACCACCATGCCATCCGCCCGCTGCCAGTACGCTCCATCGGGTCCTGCCCGCACGAATTCGAAGTCCCGCAATCCGTACGGCATTGCAAAATTTTCTTTTGCGCGCTTCATTTCATTTGCCTCACGGTGTTGTTGTCCTGCGTTTTGCGCACGGGAAAAGACAAAACCCGGCGCCGTCTTGTTTCGGCTGCCGGGCTTTTCGCTCGGGGAGAGATGTGATTCGTCTACGAATCTTCTCCCCTCGGAAAGGCCCGGCGCTCGATCTCATTGCCGCGGAGGGCGGAGGCATCGTCGTGCAGCGTGAACATGCGCAATACGACTTCCCCCGCCTTGGCGGTCGGCAAGCCCGTCGGCCGCATGGCGCCGCTTGCAACGAGCGGGCGCAGGCGCGGCACGAGGGGCCGTTTCGTTTCGGTCATGTAGGTCATCCGGTCTCGCCTCCTTTCTTCACCCTCTCGTGCGCGGAATGCGCGCGAGACATAGCGATGCACCTCGTCACCGAGGGCGGAAGCTGCCGGAAGGGGGATGAAACAGAAACCGACCTTCCGACAGTTCCGCCGTCTCACCTGGCGGAATGTCTTCCGGTCGGGTGAGGCTACTTCGTCGCGGCCACGCCGGCTTGCACCGGCGCCAGTACGAACTTCGTCATGTCCGCGGCGCAGGACGAACCGATTCCCTGGGCGGCAAAGCCCATGGCGACGGTTGGTTGTGTGCGCGGCGTGCGGTTCATGAGTCAGTTCTCGGTTCGACGTAGTTGTATCTCGCTGGAACGAGTGATCGCATTCTATCGTTGACACGCGAGCCGGCGCAAGAATTTCCTGGCGCCGCGTGAATATTCATGTGCGAAAAATGCAACACCCCGCCCGCCGGACAGCAGCACGTCAGATCGACTGCCTGCGCCGCTCTTCCATCACGCGCTCGATCAGCTCCATGTTCCGCCGGACCCCCTCCAGATTGGGGTTGATCGCCAGCGCGCGCCGCGAATATTCGAGTGCACGGTCGAAATATTCGAGACGGGCGTAGATTTGCGCGTAGCCGGACAGCGCACCGAAGTGATACGGGTTGCGCTTCATCACCTCGTCGCAGTCGGCCAGCGACTTGCGCAGGTCGCCGGCGAGAAAATACAACGTCGCACGCTTGTTCCAGCCTTCGGCGAAATCGGGCTTCTGCTGGATGATGCGGGTGAACGTCGCGATGCTCTCTTGCAGGTCGCCCGCGGCCATTTGCGCCACGCCGACCCGGTAGAGCGCATCGACTTCCGCGTTGCCGGAGCGCGCCCAGATCTCCCAGATCGCCTCCTCGGCGAGCTCACGCGTTTGCGCGTCGGCATCGCGCAGCGATTGCACGAGCGGCGCCACGTCCGCCATCGTGCCCACGTCGCCCAGCCGGCTTGCGGCATCGCGGCGCGCCTGCGGATCGGCGCGGGAGAGCGCCCGAACGGCCTCATCCCGGTCCTGGGCCCGCGCCGGCGCGGTCGTCGCGGGAAACGCCAGTGCCGACGCCAGGACGATGATCAGCGCGCGCAACATCGATGGCCTCATCGCAGGCTACCGGATTGACGGACGCTACGCCGGCGGCACCGACGGGTCAAGGAACGGTTTGACCCTGGTTTCCGAATCGGGGACACTTCGGTGCGGTCGATCCGCCCGCCCTCGCGCCGCACGAGCCCGCCAACCTCCCGACGATTCGAATGACGAACCCGTTGCCGATGCATCCGCCGCTCGCGACGCTCGACGACGACGCGTGGGACGACCTGCTCAATTTCATCGAGGAGCGGCACGTCATTCCGATCGTCGGCCCGGAGCTCCTCAAGGTCGAGACCGAGTCGGGGCCGCGCCTGCTGTACGACTGGGTCGCCGAGAAGCTCGCCGGCAAGCTCGGCGTCGACACGTCGCTGCTGCCGCAGCCGTACACGCTGAACGACGTCGTCTGCTGGTTCCTCGCGGCGCGCGGCCGGCGCGAGGAGGCGTATACGCGAGTGCGGAGCATCCTGCGCGACGCCGGTTTCCGGCCGCCGAAGGCGCTGCGCCAGCTCGCGCAAATCACCGACTTCGACCTCTTCGTCACGACGACCTTCGATCCGCTCCTCGAGCAGGCGATCAACGACGAGCGCTTCGGCGGCGCGCAGTCGACCGAGGTCGTCGCGTATTCGCCGAACCGCGTCTCCGACCTGCCCGCCGAGCGCGAGCACCTGCAGCGCCCGGTCGTCTACCACCTGATGGGCCGGCTGTCGGCGTCGCCGACCTACGTGATCTCGGACGAGGACACGCTCGAGTTCATCTGCGCGCTGCAAAGCGAGCATCTGACGCCGGAGCGGCTCTTTCACGAGCTCGAGCACAATCACCTGCTCCTGATCGGCAGCAGCTACACCAACTGGCTCGCGCGCTTCTTCCTGCGCCTCGCGAAGCGGCACCGGCTCTCCGATCCGCGCGATGTCGGCGAGGTGCTGGCCGACAGCCACTCGGGCAAGGACGGCCGGCTGATGAGCTTCCTGCAGCAGGTGAGCGTGCGCACGCGCGTCTACGGCGGCGCCGAGGAGTTCGTCGACGAGCTGCACCGCCGCTGGACCATCCGCCACAAGCCGGGAAAGGTCATCGAGCTCGCCGCCGCGCCGCAGCGCTTCCTGCCGCCCGAGCGCGAGATGCCGGACAACGCGGTCTTCGTCAGCTACGCGCGCGACGACCTCGCCGCCGTGCAGAAGCTCAAGGCGGGGCTCGACGCGGCGGGCGTGGCAGCATGGTTCGACATGGAGCGCCTCGAAGGCGGCGACGACTACGACCGGATGATCCGCAAGAACATCGCCCGCTGCTCGTATCTTCGTTCCGGTCGTCTCGGCCGCGACGGAGCGGCGTCTCGAAGGCTACTTCCGCCGCGAGTGGAGCTACGCGATGGATCGCACGCGCAACATCGCGGAGGGCGCCGTGTTCATCCTGCCGGTGTGCATCGACGACACCAACGCCGGCGACGCGCGCGTGCCCGACCACTTCAAGACCGTGCACTTCACGCGGCTCGCGGGCGGCGAGGTGACGCCGGAGTTCGCGCGCCGCCTGCAGGATCTCCTGTCCGCGCGAACGGCGTAGGCGCGATTCGTCCATGGCTCCGCCCGACGACGCCGCGACGAAGTCTGCCGTCGACACCCAGCACCCGTGGCTGGGCCTCGACTCGTTCACCGAGGAGACGCAGGCCTATTTCTACGGGCGCGAGGAGGAGGTCGCCGAGCTCGGCCGGCGCGTGCAGCGCAAGCTGCTGACGATCCTGTTCGGCCAGTCGGGCCTCGGCAAGACGTCGATCCTGCGCGCCGGCATCGTGCCGCGGCTGCGGCCGATGGGTTATCTGCCCGGTCTACGTGCGAATCGACTATTCGCCGGATTCGCCGCCGCCTTCCGAGCAGATCAAGGACGCGATCTTCCGCGCGACGCAGGCCTCCGGCCAATGGACGCAGACGGGCGCCGCCGTCGAGGGCGAGTCGCTGTGGGAATTCCTCCACCATCGCGACGACGTGCTGCGCGACGCGTCCGGCAGGACGCTGATTCCGCTTCTGATCTTCGACCAGTTCGAGGAAATCTTCACGCTCGCGCAGAGCGACGACTTCGGCCGCAAGCGCGCCGCGGAATTCCTCGAGGACCTGGCCGACCTCGTCGAGAACCGACCGCCCAAGGCACTCGAGGCAAGGATCGACGCGGACGAAGCCGCGGCGGAGCATTTCGATTTCACGCGCGGCGATTATCGGATCCTCATCGCGCTGCGCGAGGACTACCTCGCGCACCTCGAGGGCGTGAAGGCCATCATGCCCTCGATCACGCAGAACCGGATGCGCCTCGCGCGGATGACGGGCGCGCAGGCGCTGGCCGCGGTGGTGAACCCGGCGGCAAGCTCGTCTCGCAGGAGGTCGCCGAGTCGATCGTGCGCTTCATCGCCGGCGGCTCGGAGCTCGCCGAACGCCGAAGTCGAGCCGTCGCTCCTGTCTCTCATCTGCCGCGAGCTCAACAACGCGCGGATTGCGCAGAAGCGCTCCGAGATTTCCGCCGACCTCCTCGCCGGGTCGCGCGACACGATCCTGACCGAATTCTACGAGCGCGCGCTCGCCGACCAGCCGGCCGGCGTGCGCAATTTCATCGAGGACGAGATGCTCACGGAGTCGGGCTTCCGCGAAAGCCTCGCCGAGGAGCGCGTGCTGAAGGGTTTCGCCGCCGCCGGCGCGCCCGCGGACACGCTCGCGAAGCTCGTGAACCGGCGCCTGCTGCGCATCGAGGAACGTCTCGACGCGCGCCGCGTCGAGCTCACTCACGACGTGCTTTGCCCCGTCGTGCGCGCAAGCCGCGACGTGCGTCTCGAGCGCGAAGCGCGCGACGAGGCGGAGCGCAAGCTCGCCGCGCAGCGCGCGCGCGAGATCGCCACACGCAAGGCGCTGGTGCGCGCGCGGCAGATCGCGATCGGTTGCGCGGTGCTCGCGGTCGTCGCCGTCGGCAGCGCCGTGTTCGGCTACTCAGCACGAAGCGCGCGCAGGAAGCCGAGTTGAAGGCGCAGCAGACGCGCGTGATGGCCGAGACGGCGCGCGGCGAATCCGAAAAGCTCGTCGTCTACCTGCTCGACGACTT